>JBQCGX010000043.1:0-27991 GCA_051955255.1 Agriterribacter sp.
GTCCCTTCTGGTTCTTGAGATTATTCTCTTTTATTTTACCTTCACCACCTTTTCAAACTCCTCCCATTTGGGATTTCCTTCAAAGGATTTTAGGAACTCATGCTTCTTATCATACACAGCAATAAAAGGCAGGTAGCGGATTTTATAATAACTGGCAAAAAAATACTTAGGGTCCTTAGCCACCGTAATATTTTTATATTGAGCTAAATCGTAGTGTTTGGTGAACTCCCGCATCTTTTCGAGTGGAAGCGTCGTAATCATAAGAATATGAGACTTCTTAAACACCTCGATGTTCTTTTTGATCTGCTCTGTTTCGTGTTTGCAATGCTCGCAATCGGGACTAAAAAGCATTACAATTACCTTTTTACCTTTGGGAAGCTGGTCTTTAGTGTACCATGTGGTACTGTCGGAAAGAAGAATAGAAAATTGTGGAAGCGGGTATTGTGCATAGGCCGGGGCGGACTTGGCGGCATTTGCCTGACAAAAACTGTTTAAGGAAATTACCGATACCGCGAAAAATGTAAGTAGATACCTCATAGGAGTTTATTTTAGCTAAAGTAAGATTGAAAATGTAAAGCACAAGTTAAGGGGTAAGTTGTTAAAAAACAGCAAGTTTAAAAACCTGTTTTAACAGTTTCCGATAACAATATGTAGATTTGCCAAGCGTTAAACAGGCTGATAGCAAATTGATATGAAAAAATTATATGGTTTACTGGTGCCGATGTTTTTTGTTGCCTTGCTGCATGCCCAGCAGGTAGCAAAGCCTGCTGCCAGAGAAGTGCTTGTTTTAAAAGAAACAAAGTTCGATTTTGGAAAAATTCAACAGGGCAAGCCTGTTACCCACGTATTTGAAGTATCGAATAGGGGTAAAGAATCCATTAGCCTTGAAAATGTTCAGGCATCCTGCGGCTGCACCACCCCCGAATGGAACCGCGACCCTATCGCGCCAGGCGCATCTAAAAAAATTACTGTAGGATACAATGCTGCGGCATTCGGTCCTTTTGAAAAAGCAATCACTATTTTTTACAACGACGGGCAAACCAAACAATTCTTCATCAAGGGTGAAGTATGGCAAGCCCCGGCTGATGCAGCCCCCGCCAATGCAAGTATTCAATTATTAAAAAACATAAACCGTTAGATATGAAAAAACTGCTATTTACCTTAGTCGCAATCACCATTACCAGCTTAGCAATTGCCCAAAAAACAGAAGGACAGCTAAAAGCAGAAAGCTTGGTTAACTTTAAAGAAAAGAAACATGATTTTGGAAAAATAAAGCAGGGCGTTCCTGTTAATTATGAATTTGCTTTCCAGAATATAAGCGACAAACCTGTGATCATCGAAAATTCGTGGGCTTCGTGTGGTTGCACCACTCCCACCTGGCCACAACAGCCCGTAGCGAAAGGAAAGAACAGCACTATTAAAGCAGGATTCAATGCAGCAGCAGCCGGCCAGTTCGACAAAACCGTATATGTAAAGGTACAGGGCATTGATGCGCCGCTCGAACTTAAGATCACCGGAGAAGTATTGAGTGCAGAAGCATATGCCAAATACGAAGCCGAAAAGAAAGGCAGCAAAGGCGGTAAATAACTTTTCAATATTTGAAAATAATTACACTTTATTACTCCCGTTACCAGTCTAGGTAACGGGATTTTTTATGTACATGCTGAGGCATTTTCGTGATCCGGTATTCAGCCGCAGATGTACAGGTTCGTTACTATAATCTGTACATCTGCGGCTGACAGTATGATGGAGATGAGAAAACAGAACGCATACTTGTAGGAAAACAGGCAACACAACAATAGAAAATATGCAAATCCGGCATTCAAAAAACAACCGAAGCTTAGTAGATTTTTATGCAGTAACAACGCCCGCCCAAAATTTAATTTAGTTTTGAGGATGAATGCTTATCATGAAGAAACACCTCAATCCCTCTTCCTGAAAATTGCTAACGATGACGAACAAGCGTTTGCTGCAGTATTTGACAAATACTATAGTCGTATTTACTCCACTTCGCTGCAATATTGCAAGGTAAAAGAATATGCAGAAGATATTACCCAGCAGGTTTTTATCCTGCTTTGGGAACAACGGGAAGCGCTTATCAACATAAAAAATCCCGAAGCGTGGCTATGGACGGTAACCAGGAACCAAACCCTTTAGCGATCGGCTTGGGGGGGTGTTGTTTGGAGTTTATTGTTTACCGTTTGCCGGAATAAAAAACCAGAAACAATAAACCCCAAACCTCAACATCTCGCTCCAAACAACAAACTTCCTATCCGCACCATGTTGCTCCCCTCTTCTATTGCTATTTTGTAATCGCTGCTCATGCCCATGGAGAGGGTGGTAAGCGATAAGGGGAAAGGGGGAAGGGGTAAAGAGTGAGGGGTAGGTGGTAAGGGGTAAGTTGTAAGCAACTGATCATATATTGTTTTAAGATGTTTAAATTCTGATCGTATAACTTGTTCATCGGCAGTAAACGATGCCATGCCCATCAGTCCTTTTATTTCCACGTTTTTCAGATCGTGTGTATTTGCCAACAATTCCTTCAGTTCGTTTTCATCCAGCCCGAATTTGGTTTCTTCTCTTGCAATATGCACTTGCAGCAATACACCAATCACTCTTTGATTTTTCAATGCCTGCCTGTTCACTTCTTTCAGCAGTTTCAAACTGTCGATGCCATGTATAAGGTGTACAAACGGTGCAATGTATTTTACTTTGTTGGTTTGAAGGTGCCCTATAAAATGCCAGCGGATGTCGGCCGGCAAAGCCGTATGCTTTTCCGTTATTTCCTGCACATAATTTTCTCCGAAATCTCTTTGTCCCAAGTCGTAAAGCGCCTGTATATCGGCTACCGGCTTTGTTTTGGATACTGCTACAAGTGTTGCACTTTTTTGGGAGAGAAAGTCATTCAGATCCTGATACACTGCTTTGTTAACTGCCATACTAAACTGCTATTTTTTTCCAGGGCAAATTTCGCAGATTTTGCTGGAGCAACCAACTACCGGCAATTACCAGCGGCACAACAATGTATAAAGTGGAAGGAATTTTAATAATGAGAAAGTGCATTCCCACTAATACGCCCACTATCAGCATCTGGAAAATAACCAGCAAAAAGCGACCTGTTTGCTGCCGGGTATTAGGCTGGCGCGAAAAAGGCAGGTATTGTTTGCCGATGCTGCCTAAAATTAAAAAGCATAGATAATCGTTTATCAGTCCAAATAAAAAATCGTCTGTTACCTTCCAACCCCATATATACACGCTGATGGCAAACATGAGCAGGTAAATAGGCACAAAATATTTTACAAACAAAGCAATAAGGCTGCCGAGCAACAGCTCGCCGGGCTTTTTAATGGGTGTGCTTTGATAGATCCACGATGCTAAAAAATTTTCGCTGAAGGTTACGAACATGATGGCATTGGCTACGGTGAACATGGGCAAATAAATGAACCAAAGAAATTTGGTAGAACCAGCAAGTTCGCGCCACGAGCCACCAATATTTCGGCCACCGTTGAAAACAAAAATGAAAATAAAAACAAAAATGTATCCCAGCGACGGATAGAACTGCAATTTGAACGACTTGTCTCTGCCTGTAATATTCCACGCTATTTCAAAACCGGCCTTCGACAGTGTGTTCTTTGTAAACCAGCGAGACAAAAATGCGCCGAATGGCTTTTTAGTGGCGGTAGTAGCTGTCACCGCCTCGCTCTGCACATCGGCATTGATGGCGCCAAGGCGTGCAGCAAAAGAAGGTGCCAGATATTTGCTTAATACCCAGAACAACAACACCGGAACAGATATTGCCACCACTATCATCAGCAGGTGAATGGCGTCGATACGCAACGTATATACCGATTCGAGCGCTACCGACATCCACACGGGCGGCAGCAGGTACGAATACCAATGCAGCTCAAACCGGTCTGCCAGCTCCGACATATTGATGAATCTTGGAATGACCTGGTAACCCACCGCAAAAAAAACAGTCATGCCTATCTGGAACCAGGTTACCAGTTCCTTTGCTTTTGCTTCGTTGCCAAATCTCAATATCAGCAGGTATAAAAAATAGGTAAGAAAAACAGCCAGCAATACGCTCAGCAGCAAAGTAATAACCGATGCCAGCGCCGTAGCAACGCCATATTTCAACCCGACACAAATAACGGGTATCAGGCACATGGCCACTGTAAATTGCAGCAGGTACAGTAAAATATGGATCTGCCTTGCCATAAAAAGAGTGCGGCTGTTTACCGGTTTGGGCAGTATGATCTGGTTGTCTGTAGTATCGAGCAGCACCGTAGAAAAATCGGTGATCAGCGTCATCGCCATCATAAAAATGATATACCCGTGCAGGAATATCATAGCAAGCATAAACGATGGGAGAAAGAAGATCATAGCTCCCATAAAAATGCTGAACAACGCATATACCGCCAGCACCATCAGCAGGTGATTTTTGTTTTCCGTTTGGCCGCTCTGCCTCCAGTTCATGTACACCCTCCGCTTGTCCATTATCATTTTAGTTTCAACAATGGTATATAGCTGGGTGATGTCGATGCCCTGGCGGCGAAACAATCCGTCGAAGATGTGAACCATTTTAAGCAGCCACTTTTCCATGCTTAACTTTTTAATACATCCACAAAAGCACCTGCGGTGGTTTGATGTTGTTCGTCGCCCGTTAATGCGGTAAAAATGTTTTCGAGCGATCCTTTGGCAGCATCCGCCTTCAGGCTTTCAAATGTGCCATCGGCTACCATTTCACCTTTGTTGATGATAACGATCCGGTCGCTGATCTTTTCCACAACATCCATTATATGCGAAGAATAAAAAAGGGTTTTGCCCGCCAGCTTTAATTGCGCCAGTATTTCTTTTACCAGTATAACAGCATTGGCATCGAGCCCGCTCAGCGGTTCGTCGAGAAAAATGATTTCGGGATTGTGCATCAAACCGGAGATAAGCAGCACTTTCTGACGCATGCCCTTGCTGAAGCCGTTCATCCGTTTGTTGGCTTTGTCTCCCAGCTCAAACAGCCGCAGCAGCTCCCACGATTTTTTTTCAATAACAGCATCCGTTAACTGGTACAATCTGCCCGTAAAGCGCAGATATTCCAATGGCGTAAGCACTTCATACAAAGCAGCCTGTTCGGGAATGTAGCCAATTCTTTGTTTAATGTCCAGTGCATTTTTTCTCACATCCATGCCCAACACGGTGGCTTCTCCCTCAAAACTGTCTATAATGCCGGTAAGAATTTTTATGGTGGTGCTTTTGCCGGCCCCGTTGGGACCGATGTAGCCAATGATCTGCGGTTCGTTTATTACCAGGTCTATTCCCTTCAGCACATAGGTTTCCCCATAACTTTTTTTAAGACTGTGCAAGCTGAGAATAGGCATTGGAAATTTGAGATTTGAGATTTGAAATTTGCCGGCTGAAAGCCGAGAGCTGACGGCTGACCGCTTTACTTTAAAATACTTCTTCCGATCACTATGCGCTGAACTTCGCTGGTGCCTTCGTAAATCTGTGTAATTTTTGCATCGCGCATCAAACGCTCTACATGGTATTCTTTTACATAGCCATAGCCCCCGTGCACCTGCACCGCCTCCGTGCTTACCCACATAGCTGTTTCCGATGCATATACTTTTGCCATGGAGCTGCTAAGCGTGTAGTCGATGCCGTTATCTTTTTCCCACGCCGCACGCAAACACAACAGGCGGGCAGCTTCTACCCTGGTTGCCATATCGGCCAGCTTAAACTGTATAGCCTGGTGCTGCGCTATTTCCTTACCAAAAGCCTTGCGCTGTTTGGCATAGGCTACTGCTCTTTCGTATGCGCCCGATGCAATGCCCAATGCCTGTGCCGCAATTCCTATCCTGCCGCCGGCAAGCGTTTTCATAGCAAATGTAAAACCAAATCCATCGTCACCAATACGATTTTCCTTTGGCACTTTTACGTCCTGGAACATAATGCTGTGCGTATCGCTGCCGCGAATGCCCAGTTTGTTTTCTTTGGCTCCTACCGTAATACCCGGGGTATTTTTTTCAACAATAAAAACATTAATGCCTTTGCTGCCTTTGGCGGCATCGGTTTGGGCCATTACCAGGTATACGCTGGCGCTGTTGCCATTGGTGATCCAGTTTTTGGTACCATTTAAAATATAATGATCGCCCTTATCTTCGGCTGTGGTATGCTGTGAGGTGGCATCGCTGCCAGCTTCCGGCTCACTCAACAAAAATGCACCAATATACAATTCACCGTCCTTTCTTCCCTGTGCAAGCGGAACCAGGTATTTTTCTTTCTGTTCTTCATTGCCATATTTTTCAAGTCCCCAGCACACAAGGCTGTTGTTCACGCTCATGGATACACTCACACTGGCATCTATCTTGCTCACTTCTTCCATAGCCAATACATAACTGATCGTGTCCATTCCCGCACCTCCGTACTCCGGTTTTACCATCATACCCATAAAACCCAACTCGGCCAGCTTCAGTACCTGTTCTTTGGGAAACCGCTGCTTTTCATCGCGCTCAATTACACCCGGCAGGCATTCGTTCTGTGCAAAATCGCGGGCAGCGTTGCGTATCATCAATTGTTCTTCGGTCAACTGAAATTGCATATCTGTTTTTTAAGGCAAACAAAAATAACAGAATTCAACAATGAAACTAACAGGTGTTCACACTTTTTATAAAAGCTCCTTTCGTAAAGCTACTGTTAACAGCCAACCTGTTAACAACCGGTTAGTATAAAGAGGCCGTAGTTAGCGCTAACTCTGTATCATTATTTATTAAAAAAATATAGCCATGAAAAAGTTATTTTTTGCCATTGCCATTTTAGTATTCAGCGCCGGGGCAACCTATGCCCAAAATACCAGTGCTGCCAAACCAGCCCAGGAAAAAGCAAAACACATGAAAAAAACAAGCACTACGGCTACAGCAGACAAAACCACCGTTAAACCAGTTGCATCTACAGCTAATGCAGCACCTTCAACACAAGCGGTGGCAGCCAACAAAGGCAAACACCACAAAAAAATGAAAAAAGAAAAAGCAAAATCCGGCAAGTAGAGTATGGTTAAATTAGTTGAGTGGGTTAAGTAAGTTGAAGACGGTCAACCAGCTTATCTCACTCAACCTGATTTTCTTACTTAACTTATTTAACTCACCTAACAAATCAACCCAATAAATTCAATACCCTACCTTTGAATGAAAACTGAACCTATTGGCAGTTGCTCAAATTAATTTACGGCTACAGAAGATTGTTACGATTGTTGCAGTGGCATTGTTCATCATTAAAATTGTTGCCTGGTATATTACCCGCTCAATATCAATTTTAACCGATGCGCTGGAAAGCACGGTAAATGTAATAGCCGGATTTATTAGTTTATACAGTTTATATGTTGCAGCAAAGCCGCGCGACACCAATCATCCCTACGGTCATGGCAAAGCCGAATTTTTGTCGGCGGCGGTAGAAGGAAGCCTCATCATTGTGGCCGGGATGATCATCATATATGAGGCAATCGACAATTTTATTCATCCCCACGAACTGAACCAACTGGATTGGGGCATTTTACTGGTGGCGGCAACCGCCATGATCAACTTTATTACAGGCAGTTACTGCATTCGCGTAGGAAAAAACAATCAGTCGCTGGCCCTGGTGGCCAGTGGCAAACACCTGCAAAGCGACACATGGTCTACACTCGGCATTATTGCGGGATTAATTTTAATATGGATCACCAAACTGCAATGGCTGGACGGAGCAGTGGCAATTGCATTTGCATTTTTCATCATTTTTACGGGATATAATATTCTTCGTACATCCATTGCCGGTATTATGGATGAAGCCGATAAAGAACTGCTGGAAAAACTGGTAACGCTGCTGAATGCGAACAGGCAGGTAAACTGGATAGACCTGCACAACCTGCGTATTATTAAGTTCGGTAACGTGCTGCATACCGATTGTCACCTCACAGTGCCTTGGTACCTGAATGTAAACGAAGCCCACCTGGAAATAGATGCGCTCACCTCCCTGGTAAGAAAAGAGTTTGGCGAAACAGTTGAATTTTTTGTGCATGCCGATGGCTGCATGGATTTTTCGTGCCGCATATGTCGCAAGCAGGATTGTCTTGTACGGAAATTTGCGTTTGAAAAACAGGTACCGTGGACGGTGGAAAACATTTCACGCAATACCAGGCACAGTGTGCATACGGGTTAGCTGTTGAGACAGAGAATGGTTAAGTTGTTAAGTGAGTTGAGTAAGTTGAGAAGTTTAAAAACAACATCTGCGCATCTGCGGCGATATTATATGGCAAGATTGCATCGTCGCCAGAGGCGACAACAAATACATGCGAGGCGAAGACGCCTCGCACAGCGAAAGGCGAACGTGCCTGACGGCAGCCAGGGACGCCTCACACAGCGAAAACGGGCAATCAAACCAATCAACTTAATTCACTACTTAACGCAATCAACCAACCACCAACTGCCCGTGCTTCTCTATTACCCGCGCAAACAGATCTTCATCTAAAAGATCCTGTATAGAAGGTATAATGAAATCGGGTGCATATCCAAACTGATCCAGATCGCTTTCTCTGGTAACGCCCGACAATGTAAGCACGGTGGTAAAGCCCATAGAACCGGCGCCCAGGATATCGGTGCTCATGGTATCGCCGATCATTACCGTATCGTCAGTGGCAAGCTCCAATGTCTTCCTCGCCATGCGCATCATAACGGGACTGGGTTTGCCTACACTGAAAGCCTTTTTGCCTGTGGCTACTTCAATCATAGCAACAAAAGCGCCACAGCCTGCACGGTATTTGCCATTAGCAACCGGGCAATTGGGATCGAGGTTGGTGGCAATCAGCTTGGAGCCTTTCATGATCATATTGATCGCTTTGTCTACCGACTCCAGCATAATCGTTCTGCCCTCTCCTATTACTACATAGTCGGGATGATCATCTACAATAGAATAACCTGCATTGTGCAACTCCGTTAGTAAGCCGCCCTCTCCTATTACATAGGCTGTGCCATAAGGTGTTTTTGAAGCGAGATACCTTGCAGTTGCCATTGCGCAGGTAAAAATATCTTCGTCGGTTACATTAAAGCCCATTTTGAGCAGCTTGTAACAAACGTCGCGGCTGGTGCGCTGACTGTTGTTGGTAAGAAATAAAAACGGGAAGCCTTTTTCTTTTAAACCGTTAATAAATTCTACTGCTCCGGGTATTGGTTCGGTGCCTTTGTAAATAACGCCGTCCATGTCTATGAGAAAGCCTGTTTTCCGCATATATCAGATTTTAAGTTTAAAAAAAGTGAATGGCAGCAAACAGTTGCTTAATTTTTTTAGACAAACAAGTTAATGGAAGAAATAAGGCAAGAAGCGGTGTGCTTAAACGATGTAAACGCACATTGTAATGAGATAACGCGAAGATAGTGAAAATATTATTTTACTTTAGCCGGTAAAGAAATTTTAATGATGCAGGCCAAAAAAACGTTTAGTATAACCGAAGACTGGACAGTTGTTATTCTGGGATTTATTTTGATCATATTGGCGGTAGCCGGGCTTAGGTTTCCTGTGCCTAACTATGGCTGGGGCAGCCTGGGGGATCTTGGAACAAAGGTGTTTGCAGGCGCCAACCTGTTGCTGATCGGCGGGCTTTTCCTCATTACTTTTTTAATTGCCATTGCCGGCGCTTTACTAACCGGTAAGAATATACGAAATATAGTGATCGTATTCCCGATCGTTTTTGCATTAACCGTTATAGCGCTTTTGCTGGAGGGCAACCAGGCTATTAAGGAAACCAATTTTGAGGTGGTTATTTTCAGCCTGTTTATAGGCTTGCTGATAAGCAATGTTTTTACGTTGCCCCAATGGTTCAGGGAAACGCTCACTACCGAAATGTTTGTAAAGATCGGTTTGATTTTACTCGGCACTTCCATCATTTTTTCCGACGTATTGAAAGCGGGCTCCAAAGGAATGATACAGGCCATTGCTGTGGTGATTTCTGTGTGGTATTTTGCGTATTGGGTTTGCAAAAAAATGAAGGTAGACCAGGAGTTGGGCATGATGTTATCGAGCGCGGTTGCCATCTGTGGTGTATCTGCCGCTATTGCTACGGCCGGTGCTATTAAAGGCGATTCTAAAAAACTGTCTTACGTAGTATCGTTGGTATTGATCACTGCCGTACCAATGATGATTTTTATGCCATATATAGCAAGATATTTTGGTTTTCCCGAAGAAGTAACAGGCGCCTGGCTCGGCGGTACCATCGATACTACCGGAGCGGTAGTAGCCTCCGGATCTGTAGTAGGTGAAGAAGCTTTGAAAATAAGCACCATTGTAAAGTTTTCTCAAAACGTATTGTTAGGATTGGCAGCATTTGCTATTTCTGTATACTGGACCTATGCAAAAAAAGACAGCACCAAAGCCGGCTATGAAAAGCCCACTGCCAAAATGATATGGGAGCGTTTTCCAAAATTTGTGGTAGGCTTCATCATTGCATCGCTGGTATTTTCATTTTTTGTGTCGCCCGAAACAGTGGCGGAAGTGAAGAAGCCGCTTAAAAATATTCAAACCTTATGGTTTGCGCTGGCATTTACCAGCATTGGGCTTGAAACGAATTTCCGGGAACTCTTTCAGCTAAACAGCCTCAAACCGCTGTATGCATTTTTGATTGCACAGTTATTCAATATCATCATTACGTTAATTATAGCTCTCCTGTTGTTTAGTTGATTGGAGATTGAGTTGATCGAGTTAATCAGGTTAATTGATGGGGCATCGGTTTTACCCCACTTACTTATTTAACTATTTAACTCATTCAACTTTTTATCAATTCCTCGCTGGCGCAGGTCTTGTAGCATGGTTTGCGCATAGCCAGACCTGTTGCCAGGTTAGCAAGTAACACAAAAGTTGAGTTGATTGAGTTAATCAGGCTAGTTGATGGGGCATCGGTTTTAACCTACTTAACTTATTTACTATTTAACTCATTCAACTTATTTGTCTACTCAACCATCCCCCAACATTAAATTTAATTTACCTAAACGTTCATTTAGTATTTATGCATAGATTTATGCTCCTTGTTTAGGATCATCATTACTGTACTATATGGACAACAGAAGAGAATTTATTAAGAAAGCTGCTTTATTATCTGGCGGAACAGGATTGTTAGGCGGACTTCCTCCTTCCATTCAAAAAGCTTTTGCCATTAACCCTGCGCCCGGCACAACGTATCTCGACGCAGAACACATCGTTTTCCTGATGCAGGAAAACCGTTCGTTCGATCACTGCTTTGGAACTTTGCAGGGCGTGCGTGGCTTTAACGACCCTCGGGCTATCAGTTTGCCCAATAAAAACAAGGTGTGGGCACAAACCAACGCAGCGGGCGATACTTATGCACCCTTCAGACTGAATATAAAAGAAAGTAAAATTACCTGGCTGGGTTCGCTGCCGCATGGCTGGAGCGATATGACGGATGCAAGAAATGAAGGAAGGCACGACAAATGGCTGGATGCAAAAAAATCGCACAGAGACGACTGTAATGCGCTGCCTTTAACAATGGGATATTATAACCGCGAAGACATTCCATTTTATTATGCGCTGGCAGATGCATTTACCGTTTGCGATCAGCACTTTTGTTCATCGCTTACCGGCACCACTCCCAACAGGTTGTATTTCTGGACGGGCACCATCCGCAACAAGCACGACGACAATGTAAAAGCGAACGTTTACAATTCGGATGTGGATTATGGCGACGAAGCATCGTGGAAAACATTTCCCGAATACCTGGAAGAGAACAACATTGCCTGGAAGATATACCAGAATGAGATCAGCTTGTCTACCGGCTTTACCGGCGAGGAAGACAACTGGCTTGCCAACTTTACCGACAACCCGCTGGAGTGGTTTACGCAATACAATGTGCGGTTTTCGGAAAAGCACCTTGAATTTGCCACGCGGATGAAAGCGGAATTACCGGGCAATATTGCCGCGCTGGAAGCAAAAATTAAAGACCTGCCTGAGCTCAGTGTAACCCGCATTAACGCCGAACGCGAGTTAAAGCAAAAAAAGAATATGCTGCAGGCCGCTGAAAAATCGGTAGCACAGTATTCGCGCGAAAAATACAACCAGCTATCTGAGTTGCATAAAAACTTACACAAAAAAGCATTCAGCGATAACAGGAACGATCCTGACTACCGCAAGCTCGCAAGTCTTACTTATAAAGATGGCGATACCGAAAGAACCATGCAGGTTCCCAAAGGAGATGTGTTGCACCAGTTTCGCGAAGATGTGAAGAGCGGCAACCTGCCCACCGTATCGTGGATCGTAGCACCCTCTAATTTTTCAGATCATCCGGGATCGCCCTGGTATGGCGCGTGGTACCTGAGCGAAGTGATCGATATTCTTACACAAAATCCAGAAGTGTGGAAGAAAACCATTTTCATTCTTAACTATGATGAAAACGACGGCTACTTTGATCATGTGCCGCCTTTTGTAGCACCCAATCCCTATAAGCCCAACAGCGGCAAAATATCGGAAGGCATTGATCCTTCATTAGACTATGTTGCAAAAAGCCAGCAGTGGATGAAAGACAAAACGCCTTCGGGCGGCGACCGTGAAGGACCGATTGGTTTGGGTTATCGTGTACCCATGATCGTTGCCTCGCCCTGGAGCCGTGGCGGGTATGTTTGTTCGGAAGTATTTGACCTCACCTCTCCCATCCAGTTCATGGAACATTTCCTGTCGCGCAAAACCGGCAAATCCATCCGGTCCGAACAGGTTACGGAATGGCGGCGTACGGTGAGTGGCGACATTACATCCGTATTCAGACCTTACAACGGCGAAAAAATTCCTGCTCCCAAACCAGTAGAGAAAAATACTTTCCTGGAAAGTATTCATAAAGCACAGTTCAAACAAATGCCAACCGGCTATCACAAACTTTCGGGAGCAGACGTTGACCAGATCAATAAAAATCCTTCTTCTTCTCCCTATTTCCCCAAACAGGAAAAAGGAACACGCCCCTCGTGCGGATTGCCCTACCAGTTGTATGCAGACGGCAGGGTAAGCGAAGACAGGAAAAGCTACAGGATAAAATTTGAGGCAAAGAAGGAAGTATTTGGAGAAAAAACCGTAGGCACTCCTTTTTATGTGTACTCGCCACTTGACAACGAACCGCCTCGTCAATATGCTGTAAAGGCGGGTGACAACCTGTTCGACGAATGGCCAACCAACACCGAAGGAAACTATCATTTGCAACTGTATGGCCCTAACGGCTATTACCGTGAGTTTGCGGGCAATGCTGCTGATTCAGCGATAGAAGTTTTATGCGAGTATGAAAAAGCGGGCAGCAAAAGTCTTACCGGCAATATCGAACTGAAAATAAGAAATACCAGCAGCAATAAAATTACAGTGCAGGTTACAGACAACGCCTATAAAGCAAAACCTGTTTCCAAAATCATTGCGGCAAATGCGCAAGCCAGCATCATAATAAACCTCAGCAAAAGCAAACAGTGGTACGACTTCAGCGTGAAGGTGAACGGCAACAACCATTTTGAAAGTCGATATGCCGGCCGAGTAGAAACCGGCAAACCCGGCATTACCGATCCGCTGATGGGTGGTGTAGTGTAAGGGAGGTGGAAGGTTAGAGGTGGAAGGTGAAAGGTAAAAGGTTGTAGCGCAGGATGCCGGTCGGCCCGCCGAAGCGCAGACCTGCTGCGTAGTCCGGCGGTCTGACCGATAAACTATCGCATTCCATCAGACCACCTGTGGTGGGTCGATGGAATTTCGGTGGAGTCTGACCGAAAAAAATATTTTATATGCGAGACCAAGTCTCGGAAGAACATAATAAGTACGACGTCAGAGACGTCGCACAGCAGGGAAAGGTGAGAGGTGAAAGGTTGTAGCGCAGAATGCCGGTCGGCCCGCCGAAGCGCTGCCGTTGTAGCGTAGTCCGGCGGTCTGACCGATAAACTATCGCATTCCATCAGACCTCCTGTGGTGGGACGATGGAGATTCGGTCGAGTCTGACCGAAGAAGAATAAAAGAAATTAAATCAAAACTATACTTATGCTTAGTGAATATATTATTAATGTCAGAGCTGATCGATTCATCACTTATTGACGACATTTCATTGAATGATTTAAAAAATTTTATTAGTGAAATCAATCCAGTGCTACAAGGTGTTTTAAAAGAAACTATAGAAGAAGGATCAACAAGCCTCCCTAAAGATTTTAGAACGTATCAACAGCATATGTATATACAAGCTATACAAGTATTGCTCAATGTGAATAATTTTTCCAGCAGCCGATCAGGAGCGGACTATTCGCTGCCAAATCGTCACTCATACCTTGCTGTGGGCTTTCCGCTGCTATCCTCACGCTTGGCTCCCGGACAAAAGGCAAAAATTTCAAAGGTCCGCTATTGTAACATACGCAAAATTATAAGATAGAAAAAGTTCAACCCTTTTCCAGCAGCAACTGCGGCAATATTATTTTAGTCTCCTTTTCTTTAGCTTCATCTTTCCAGTACACAACAAAGTTTACTTTGGCCGCTGCAATCCTGAAACCATTTTCATAGTGCCCCTTCAAAACCTCCCTGAATTTTTGGGAGTACTTCAGCATTAACTCTCCTTTGGAGTTTCCTAGTCCGTCTTCTAATGGCTGAAGCGTGGCACCGCTGAAGACATTGTTTATCCTGTGCTGCACATATTCAAAATAGCCTAGTTGCACATCCTTGTGTGTGAGGTACAGGGCCATTTGCTGTGGTTCAGGATATTCATTTCTATTTTCATCATATACAAGCCCTTCTATGGAAAAGGATTGAAGATAGTTACCATTGCAGTGTATGGATAAGTTGGATTTAGCCCTTGTGATGGCCACATAAAACTGCCGCTTCTCTTCATCGGTCACAGGCGAAAAATTTTTTAGTAACAGGTATACGTTGTCAAACTCCTTTCCTTTAGCTTTATGAATAGTGGAAACATAGATCACTTCTGAATCTATAGTCACAAAGTCTTCCACTTTAGACTCGAAGAGGAGAGCCTTCCAATCGCTCTTGTATTTTTTGGCTGTATTGACGTCTTCAAATATTTTAATAATAGCATTCGCCAGGTCTTTTCGGGTGCTGGCATTGATATGCACATTCAACCGACGTTTGGCATCGTCCCAACCCTCATCTGTTATCTGCGGACTGTTAGCATTGTTATAGACGATATCCGAAAAATAACGAAGCTCATATAAGTTGGTCAGGTTAAATCCGTCATTAGATTGAATGAGTTTTGCGGGAACGCCCTTTTGCAATAACAAGCCAGAGAGCAACATCGCCTCTTCGTTTGTTTTGGTGAGTATACAGGTAGATCCCACTAGTGCTGCCTTGCTGATAATATCCGAAAGAGGAACAATTATATTACCATAGGTGTATTGCGTTATATGAATAAGACCAGGTTGCTGCTGGCTGGCAAAACAAGGCTCTGTTTTTAGCCGCTTGCTGATGGTGGTTGCCCAACGGTTAGCAAACGATACAATATTGTCTTTGCTCCGGTAGTTCTTCGTTAATTCATATTTAACGGCCGCTTTTTCAGTCATCAAGTTTTGCATGTGCTCCGCATCTGCTCCCCTGAATCCGTAAATATTCTGGTCATCGTCTCCCACCAGTATTACCCGCATTTCCTCGTTTTGCTCCATCAATACCTTTACCAGTTCATATTCGTCTTTGTTCATATCCTGGGCTTCATCTACTACCAACACTGTTTTTGTAATTCGGAATGTTTCAATTTCGCCATTTCTTATTTTTGCAACCGCTGTATTGATAATATTTTCAGACTCCAGCAAGCTACCCACCCTGCCCAACAGATCGAAACAATAAGAGTGAAAAGTTTTTATTTCAATAAAATTGGCCGCATTGCCAATCAGCCCTATCAGGCGTTTTTTAAATTCGGTGGCAGCAGCCCTTGAAAAAGTAAGCATCAGCAATTGTTCATGTTTCACATCTTCGGCTAAGAGCAGCGAAGCCAGCTTGTGCACCAATAACCTTGTCTTCCCACTGCCAGGTCCGGCTGCTACCACTATGTATTGATTGGCTGAATCATTAATAATTTGTAACTGGGCAGGCGAGAGCGCCCCAAATAATTTCATGAATTTTTCAGGCGTTAATGTGCGTTTAATTTCTTCCTGCCTGCTGCCGGGAAAGTATTTTAACAAGAAAGAAGTGTAATTCAATCGGAAATAGTCGTCCACGAATTGCAAAGCTTCCCGGTAGTTGCGAATCATTTTTTTTGCATACTCCCCTACAATATGAATTTGTTGTACTTTTTGCTGGTAAAACTGTTTTAGTTTTTCATAATCGCTCTCCTTGTATTGTATCCGGTTATTCTTTTCGGTTCTCTCAATTGTGAGTTTGTTATGAACCACCAGAAAACCACCTTCAATTTTAATGGCTTCTATCCGCGATAGGTAAAACAAGCTATCTTCTACGTCATCGATTGTTGCTTTTACAGAAAACATCCCTTGCTCATTTTCAATCATCTCTTTTAGTTCCTGTATGGAAAATTCTATTAATACCTCGTCCTGCTTATTATCAGTTCCTGCTAGTTCTGTGGCCTTCTTATGCAGATATTCTGTAATCGATTTTGCCAGCAAATGCCGTTTTTCCTGCTTTTCGCGGAAAGTATTTTTATCAATTAATAAACCAATCTGCACATGATTCCTGGAGTATTCAAGGTTGTGGCGCCTGATCCAGTTTTTGATCGCCCAGAAATTGAGAATTGTCTTAAGCTTGTTGAGCGAATTGTCTTTGATGCCTGACTGAATAAAGAGTTCGATGATCTCTTTTAAGTGATAAGCAGTTTCTTCATCTTTTAATTGCGCCAATAAGAGTTCTTCGTGTTTTCTAAAACTTTCTACAATCGATAAAGACTTATTGACGGACTCTGCTTTCTTAATAAAGGCTGTCAGGTCTTTTGTTTGAGCCAGAATTTTTTCCTCTTTCATCAGTTCAACAACACGAATTACTTCCTCCTTTACCATGCTTAACTGGTCAGAGATATAATCTATTCTCGATTCGGCATCTTCTTCCGTGGACAAGCGTTTGCTCTTACTGGAAAAAAGCTTTTTTATGATCCGAACAGCCTGCACTTTCTGCGTGTCCGAAAACTTTTCGGAGGAATTGATTTTATCAATAGCTTCCTGCGCATTTTTACTAAGAATGCTATTGGCAAAAATCCTGGGCATGTTTTGCCTCCGTTTCAAATAGCCGGCATCTTCCAAGGCTGCAATGGCCGTAGTAACCCTTGTTTCAATTTCATTGATACCATCATCCCAACCCGCCTTTCTGGCAATTTCGAGTGCTGAATTGGAGGCCTTGTCCCTTGTTTTTGTCAACTCCTTTATAGCTTTCCACACCTGGTTGATTTCCTTGCTGTTAATCTTGGTCTGGTTAAGCAAAATAAAATGTTTGTCTAAATCCTCTTCATTGAACAGCACATAACAATCGGCGCTGATGTTTTCATCACGACCAGCTCTGCCAGCCTCCTGAACATAGTTCTCCAGTGAGTCGGAAATATCATAATGTATTACGGCTCCAACATCGCTTTTATCAACGCCCATACCAAATGCTGAAGTAGCCACCATGATGTTTACATTGCCGGACATGAAGGCATTTTGGTTTTCAGATTTTTCATCCTTATCCATTTTGCCATGATAAGGCCTGGCTATAAATCCATCATCGGTTAATCTTTTTGCCAGCTTATATGCTCTCCTGGTCCGGGATACATACACAATAACAGGGCAATTTTTGGCCTCAATGATATTCCTTAACTGGTTGTATTTTTCTTCCTCATTGTCTTTACGGTAAACACGGTATTGCAAGTTGGTTCTTGAAGCATTGGCGCTGAAAACGCTTAAGCTTAGATTTAATTTCTCTTTGAAATATGACCTGATATCTTCTATTACCCTTTGTTTGGCGGTAGCCGTAAAGCAGGACACAGGTATGACATGATCAAGCCCTTTTTTTTCCTGCAGATTTTTGATAAAGTCGCCGATATACAGGTAATCAACCCTGAAATCCTGCCCCCAGGAAGAGAAGCAATGTGCCTCGTCGATGACAAATCGTGCAATTTTCCTTTTCAATAATAATCGCTCGATGGTAACTGACCGGAGCGACTCGGGAGCAATATACAGGAGGCTTGCAAAGCCCTGCTCAATTCTTTCAATCGCTTTACTCCGCTCAATGGGATCCAGCAGGCCATTAATAGTAACGGCTTCTGTAATGCCCCTTTTTTCAAGATTATCCACCTGGTCTTTCATCAAAGACTGTAAGGGAGCAATCACCACTGTCAGCGCTTTTGCATTTTCGCCGCTCATTAATGCCGGCACCTGGAATGTAATGGACTTACCGCCGCCGGTAGGAAATACAGCCAGGATGGACTCTCCACGGATTGCAGCCGCGACCGCATCTTCCTGTAGCGGCTCATCGCCATACCTGCGAAAGCCAGGAAAACCAAAATATTTTTTTAAGGCAAGAAGAGGGTCAAGTGCAAGTTTGCAATAATTACATCCCTGCACACAAGGGTTATTTCTCATCAGGAAGAGCAGCCTTTCTACATCGGGATAGTGCTTCAGTACCCAGGGGGGCGTAAGGGAAAAACGATCATTGCAGTTCAGTAACGACAACCCATATGCTAAAGCAACAGGAGATGTATCAATAAATAATCCGAGATCACTTTCATTACAAATCTTATCCTCAAATCGCTTTCTGATGATCGTTTGCAACTGTTCCTTGTTTCCCGTGCCAGTGTAATTAATGCATCTGAAAAAATTATCAAAACCTCTTTGATCGTACAAAAGCAAATACAGTATTTCCTTAAATGCTTCATCCAACGCATTAAACGCCTCCACTTCGTCAAAAAACAGATCTCTCGCTTTTTTAGCATCGTTCAAAGGGTTACTAAGTTCCTCTGTCTGAATCTTGTCGTCTTTCAGCAAGCGATGATAGGGCTGCTTTGGAAATAATAAAGGTGAAAGCAGCAGTGTGTCAATAGCACGATTTAAACCCCATTCGGCTTTACCAAAATGCTTTTGCAAATAAACCAGATCGTGTGATAAAATGTTGTGCCCGCAAATAAAATCAGATTGCGCTATAAATTGTTCAAACTCGCTAGGTTGATTCTCATGGAAACCGGATTCATCTGACAAAATACATCCGATGTCAAGCAACCGTTTGCTTGTAGTGCTTACTTCAATATCGAAAAAGGCAATAGAGGTCATTTCCAGGTCTGCGTCTGATACATCCCTCTAAAATAGTTAAACTCTTCAATTTAAAAGTGTTTAGCCGGTCGGTGTCTCACCATCGCCGTCAACTTAAGGGAGGCACACGGGCTATATTGCCTTGGAGAGGCAACCCGTTTGTAAAAAGTCAGCCCCTTAGCGCTTTGCACCGTAGGTGCTACCCTAATACAAGGGCTGCATCTACGGCGCAGTAAAACAGATGTTGACGATGGTTACCACCAGATAGCACCTACGGTGCATAACGGACCGCTTAACCATTACTATTTTCTTAAGTTGACGGCCATGGTGTCTCAACAACTGGATGATTCCAAGGTATTCGTTTTTCCTGATCCCGTTTTCTATTTTCCATGTTATCGATTCTCCAACTCCTATGTCCCATTTATCAAACCACACCTCCATACCGTTCTTTTCATATCCCCTATACCTTACAACAATTCATTCAACATTTTTTGCCATTCATAACGGTTACGATTACCTGCACAATTGTTTTGCTTGAGCTTTGCGAAAAATTTTTGAAATGAAACAATTAGCATTGATGGCATTGGCAGCATTGATATTGGCAAGCTGCGATAAGACGAACAAAAGCAACCATACTTACAATGTGCAAACCAGTACTTCGAAAGTAGAATGGAAAGGCGCTGCTCCTACCCATTTTCATACCGGTTCATTTTCTGTAAGCGGCACTGTAATTACCAATCCGGCCGGCAAGATCAAAAGCGGCAATTTCGTGATTCCCATTTCCTCCATCGAAAATTACGACCTTCAGAATCCGGAAAAACAACAGTTGCTGGAACATTTAAAAAGTCCGGATTTTTTTAATGCAGTGTTGCATCCTAATGCTTCTTTTACTATTACCCAAGTATCGGGTTACGGTGGTGGGGACTCAACCGCAATAGAAGGCGCTAACTATACCATTACCGGCAATTTTTCAATGTTGGGTAGAGTGCAATCCATTTCTTTTCCTGCCAGTATTACCGTTGCAAATCAGGCAATCACCACCAAAGCCATCTTCAACATCGACAGAACAAAATGGGGCATGAACAGCTATACCGATCCCGAAGAGGGTTTATTCATACTGCCCGAAGTAGAAATTAAGCTGGATATACGCGCTGCGGTTGGAGAGTAAGCTGATTGAGTTGAGTGGGTTAAGTGGGGAGTTATCAACTGTTCAACTTACTTAACTCACTCAACTTATTTAACCTGCTTACATCAATTAATTATTTTTGCTTCAAATAATCCAATGGTGAATACAGTAGGTAATATTTTCCTGCAATCGGCCATTACGCGTGTACGATATTACAGGCAACTGGCTGAAGCTACTTTTGCTCAATTAACGGAAGAAGATTTTTATTTTCGACCCAATGCGGCTTCTAACAGCATTGCAATGATCATTCAGCACTTGAGCGGCAATATGCTGAGCCGGTGGACGGACTTTTTGACCACCGATGGTGAAAAGGAAGGACGCAACAGGGATGCGGAGTTCGAAGATCAGCATATACCATATGCGGAGTTGATAACACTATGGAACAAAGGCTGGGATTGCTTTTTGCTGGCACTTGAAAATTTGCAGGAAACCGATCTGCTGCAAACGATCTACATTCGCAAAGAACCTTTAACCGTTGTGGATGCCATCAACAGGCAACTCGCGCATTACCCACATCATGTAGGGCAGATCGTTTATATCGGCAAAATGTTAAAGGGCAATCGCTGGCAAAGCCTTTCCATTGAAAAAGGAAAATCAGACGATTTCAATGCCATGATGGCGTCTAAAGTATGATGCAGGAACCGAATGGATTGAAACCATAATTAATGAGCCGCAGATTCGCAGATGAAGGATTATCTGTGAATCTGCAGCAAAAACAGCTCATTCATCTTTGTAAATTTTAATAACCGGCACACCCTGGTCGTTCATATAAGCCCTGTACATGCCTTCGGTATTAAATGGCATGCTGATGTTTCCTTTATTATCTACTGCTATCAGTCCACCATCGCCCCCCAGCGCCAGAAGTCGCTTCATGATCATTTCCTGCGCTGCGGCCTGCAGGCTCATTTTGCCAAACTCCATCATATCGCTAACCGTTTTAGCCATCACCAGCCGTATAAAATATTCACCCCAGCCGGTGCAGCTAATGGCGCAGGTAGCATTGCTGGCATAAGTGCCGGCGCCAATAATGGGCGAATCTCCCACTCTTCCAAAACGTTTGTTCGTCATACCGCCGGTGCTGGTAGCCGCAGCCAGGTTGCCGTTAGCATCTAATGCAACGGCGCCTACCGTACCAAATTTTGCATCGCGATTTTGAAATTGATAGACTCCCGAACTGCTTTTTTTATCAGCATGATCCAGCTCCGTTTTTAAAGAATCTTCTTTTTTTATTTTTTGCAGCGAACGCCATCTTTCCTCTGTGCGAAAGTAAGAGGGCGGCACCATCAGCACCCCGTTTTGCCGGGCAAACTGTTCTGCACCAGCTCCCGCCATCATTACATGATTGCTTTTTTCCATCACGGCTCTTGCCGCCGTAACCGGATTTTTTATGGTGGATACTCCTGCTACTGCGCCTGCCGCCAGGTTTGCTCCGTTCATGATAGAAGCATCCAGTTCATTCTTTCCATCATTGGTAAATACCGCGCCTTTGCCGGCGTTAAAATGCGGATCGTCTTCCAACACTTTTACCGCAGCTTCCACCGCATCCAGCGCGCTGCCGCCATTTTTCAATATGGCATAACCTTTATGCAAGGCCGCAGACAAAGCATCCTTGTATTCCTTCTCTTTTTCGGCTGTCATCTGGCTTCGTAAAATGGTGCCCGCTCCGCCATGAATCACCAGCACTACCCTGCGCTCATTTGTTTGAGTATATCCACTCAAAACACAGCAAACCATTATAGTAATCAATAAGCACTTCATACAGAAAGATTGTTTGTTTTTAATTTATGCTTTACCCTATACCTTACCCCTGCATCTTACCACCTATCACTTGCCTTCATACATCTTCGCCATACCTTCTTTAAAGCTCATTGGCGCAAAGCCCAGTTCACGCTCAGCCTTTTCTATAATAAAACCGGTTTTCAAAGGGCGGCGCGCCGGCTGCGTAAAAACAGAAGCATCCACCTTTTCCATCAATGCCTTATTCAATCCAAAATAGTCTGCAACCTGTATAGCCATTTCATACGGTGTAAATACTTCCCTGCCGGAAATATGATAGATCCCTTGCCCGTTCTTTTCAATCACCAGCCTTATTCCATCCGAAAGATCTTCCACATACGTAGGCGTCCGCACCTGGTCGCTTACCACTTTAATAGGATTGTTCTTTTCCAAATTATCCTTCACCCAGGTCACCATATTGCTCCGGGTTCCCGCCAGTATATTGCCGTATACCAATATCGTTCTTACAATTGCCCAGTTGGTCATCGTTTGCTGCACAATTGCTTCTGCATCCAACTTCGATTGACCATAATAGTTAACCGGTGCCGGCATATCCTCTTCTCTGTATGGGCCTGCATCACCGCTAAATACAAAATCGGTTGATACATAAATAAACTTTGCATTTGTTTGAGCAGCGGCTTCGCACAAAAAACGGGTTGCCTCTGTATTGGTTTTGCGGCAGCCGTCTTTATCCAATTCGCAGGCATCGGGTTGCGCCATGGCAGCAGCATGCACTATAATGTCTGCATTTACTTCTTTAATTGTTTTATACACAGCAGGTTCGTCGGTAATATCGAGGGTAATGTATTGAGCCCCCGCCGCCGCATTGGCAGGCAGCCTGCATTTCCCTCTGCCTGTAGCCGTTACTGTGTGTCCTGCCAAAACAAGGTCCCGCACCAGGTATTGTCCCAACAAGCCATTGGTGCCCGTAATTAATATATTCATTGAATTTTTTTTGCCGGAGAAGGCACTAATTTACGAAATCATTAAACCTCAATCTAAACTTGGGAAATGATTGTAATTCTGTACTTTTGACGCTTGAAAAAAATCATAGCATTAATTTTTCAACGATTGCATGATCCCTTTGAATGATTTTTAATCATTGCTCACAAGCATTAAACGAATGGAAAAAAAAGTTTCTAAAATTGGGGTGCTGACCTCCGGGGGGGATGCGCCTGGCATGAATGCCGCTATACGTGCGGTAGTACGTACCGGTATTTATTATGGATTGGATGTTTTTGGAATTATGCGCGGTTATACCGGCATGATTGAAAATGATATATTTAAAATGGAATCGAAAAGCGTTGCCAATATCATTCAACGCGGCGGCACTATTTTGAAAACTGCCCGCTGTAAAGAATTTTTTGAGCCGGCGGGAAGACAAAAAGCATATAATAATCTCAAAAAACTGGGCATCGACGGGCTGGTGGTAATTGGTGGCGACGGATCTTTCAGAGGTGCTCAGAAATTTTCCGGCGAATTTGACATCCCCTGCATCGGGCTGCCAGGCACCATTGATAAAGACATGGCGGGCACCGACTTTACCATAGGTTTCGATACAGCGGTTAACACGGCTATTGGAGCTATTGATAAAATAAGGGATACAGCCGAGGCGCACGACCGTCTTTTCATTATTGAAGTGATGGGCAGGGATTCGGGGTACATTGCATTGCACAGCGGCATTGGAACCGGTGCTGAAAACATCATGATACCTGAGCACAAAACCGACATCAACGAAGTAATTGCACGGCTGCAGGAGAAAGAAAAAAGAAAAAAACTGGTAAACCTGCTGGTGGTGGCCGAGGGCGACGAATTTGGCGGTGCTAATGAAGTAGCCAAGGCTATTAAAAGCAACATGCCGAATGCAGATATTAAAGTATGTATTCTGGGACATATTCAGCGCGGCGGCGCCCCATCGAGCCTCGACAGGCTGATAGCAAGCCGCCTGGGTTATGCAGCGGTAGAATGCCTCATTAAAGGAGAGCACGTAAATTCAATGATAGGCATTGTGAACAATCACCTGCACTATACGCCATTGGATCATGCGGTGAAAGCCGAACAAACCATTGATCCCGAGTGGCTGAAGATCGTAAAGATATTAGCATCCTGATATAATATTTATTAACCATTACTGAATCTGTAACTTTCAAAGAGTAAATGCTCTGTTTTAAAAAATAACTATGTCAAAAAGTATTTCAAAATACCTCCATGAGGAAATGGACAAACAGGCTGGTCTTGAACATGCGTTCCATCGTACCAAGATCGTTGCCACTGTAGGTCCTTCGTCTGATACCTACGAGAAATTGCTGGAACTGACCAAGGCAGGTGTAAATGTATTCAGGCTCAACTTTTCGCATGGCGCGCACGAAGACAAGTTAAAAATCATCAACCATATCCGCCAGATCAATTTAACCGAGCCCTACAACATCAGCATTTTGGGCGATTTGCAGGGACCGAAATTGCGGGTAGGCGATATTGAAAACGGATCTATTCCTTTAACGCCGGGCGATATACTTACTTTCACCAACGAAAAATGCATTGGCTCTAAAGAAAAAAAGATCTATGTATCGTATCCTAACCTGGCAGACGATGTAGAGGTAGGCAATAAAATTTTGATTGACGATGGTAAAATTGAAGTGCAGGTTGTTGAAATTACCAAAGACAAGGATGTAAAAGTAGAAGTGACCATGCCGGGCATATTGCTGCCAAAAAAAGGCGTGAACTTACCCGATACAAAAATATCATTACCCGCCCTTACCGAAAAGGACTTAGCCGACCTGGACTTTATGATTAAGCATAAGGTTGACTGGATAGCACTTTCGTTTGTAAGAAGGGTGGACGATCTTAAAATACTGAAAGGCATTTTAAAGGAACAGAGCAGCAAGTGTAAGGTGATGGCAAAAATTGAAATGCCGGAAGCCATTACCAACCTGCGTGAAATTATTCTTGAGTCAGACGGCGTGATGGTAGCTCGTGGCGACCTGGGAGTAGAGTTGCCCGTTGAACAGGTACCGCTTATTCAAAAAGACATTGTGCGCAAATGTATCCATCGCGGTAAGCCCGTAATTGTAGCTACCCAAATGATGGAAAGCATGATGGACCGCATTAAGCCCAACCGCAGTGAAATTACCGATGTGGCCAACGCCGTGCTGGATGGAGCCGATGCTGTAATGTTGAGCGGGGAAACAGCTATGGGACAGCACCCTGTATTGGTAGTGCAAACCATGCGTAAAATAATATTGGAAGTTGAAAGGAAGGAATACGGTTACAATCGCGAAGACGATCTGAAACCCCAACCCCACTCTCCTTCTTTTCATAGCGATGCCATTTGCTACAACGCCTGTAAAATTGCGAAAGATGTAAATGCAGATGCCATTCTTGCTATGACGCAGAGCGGCTATACTGCCTGGGTAGTGAGCAGTTACCGCCCTAAATCGCCGCTCTATATCTTTACCAAAGAACGCAGCCTGGTAAACCAGTTGAGCCTGAGCTGGGGGGTAAGAGCATTTTTTTACGACGAGGAAGAGAGCATCGACCAGATCATTTTCGACCAGATCCAGATACTGAAAGCCAGGGGCTTCCTGAAATCGGGCGATACGGTAGTAAGCACCGGTAGCATACCTGTGCACCTTCACCTGCCTACCAACCTGCTTAAGATTACCAAAATTGAATAGTTTTTACCGCAGATAAAATTTCATATAGCCATGGGTCGTGTCTCACGACCCATTTTTATTTCAATGCCGTTTAGTTAATCCAGTCAAGGTTAGAAATTTAAATAGTATATTAATGAGCCACAGGTTCGCAGCTATAGGATCATCTGCGAACTTGCGACATCTCACTGCCGTGGGTCATGTCTCACGACCCATTTCTTTCAATGCCGTTTAGTTAATTCAGTCAAGGTTGGAAATTTTAATAGTACATTATTGATGAGCCACAGGTTCGCAGCTATAGGATCATCTGCGAATTTGCGGCATCTCACCGCCATGGGTCGTGTCTCACGACCCATTTTCTGTATCTGCGAATCTGCGGCTTTCGTTTGTTACCTACGGTAACTTCATCCATTAACATCATCAAAACAACAAACATATTAACGGGCAATAAAAGCGTGATGCGTTATGCAATACATTTGTGTCTATAACAAATGATATTATGCGCACCATCATCCTATTGCTTTTCTCCAATATTTTTATGACGTTTGCCTGGTACGGGCATCTCAAACATCAGAATGTACCACTGTGGAAAGCCATCCTCGTAAGCTGGGGCATTGCTTTTTTTGAATATTGCCTGCAGGTTCCGGCCAACAGGTGGGGGTATACAACAGGCTTCACCGCCTTCCAGCTTAAAATTATACAGGAAGCCCTTACACTGATTGTTTTTGTTGTTTTTTCAATGTGGTACCTGCAGGAACCCTTTCATTGGAAATACATTGTAAGCTGCGCCTTTTTAATGGGCGCTGTTTATTTTGCGTTCAGGTAGAGACAGGGCATGTCTTGTCTCTACGGCACCCGGCACCCGACACCCATACCCCTCACCAATTCCTTACTTTTGCAATACAAATACCGTAACATGATCACTAAAATTTTTGCTTCGATTGTATTAACCTGTTTTTCGTGCGGCTTGATGGCGCAGGAAGCGGAAGAAATTGCGGGTGGCTATTTTTTGCAGGGCGTGAAAGATGTGAAAAGTGGTTTTCAACTCAGCTCCAATTACACCTTCAAATTTTTTTCAACACAAAATGGCATCGACCGCTACGGTTCCGGCCGATGGGAACTCAACAAGAATACAATTGTCTTTACAGGAAGACTGCCGCCTGCACGGATTTACAAACTATATTCCGCCAGGCGTGTGAACGATAATTTTGTAACGGTGCGTTTTACGGATGATAATCCTGCTGTTGTTAAAAACATTGAATGCGTTCTTTTCACCGCCAGGGGCAGACAAAAGCTTTTTACGAATGCCGATGGCGTTGTAAAATTCAATAAGTACGAAGTAGATTCTATACAATTCCGTTCACAAATATTTCCCGATCATCCATTCACTTTTATCTGCACCAATAAAATTCAAAACAACTTTGAATTTGGTTTTGAAAAAGCAGCCTTCGAAGTATTTTTCGACAACTTCACTTTACTATACACCAGCAATATGCTTGCGGGACAACATCCCCTGCTAAAAGGCAACCAGTTCAGGTTTGTGAAAGACGGAGAGTAAGGGGTGAGGTGTAGGGTGTAGGGTGTAAGGTATAGGGTATAAGGTGTAGGGCTTAAAGTAAAAAGGTTTCCAACTTTCAAAAAGTTGGAAACCTTTCTCATTTTATACTCAAGCTGCTGATTGTTTATTAGCAACTCACCAATAGCCAGTATCTGTGCACAAACCAGGTAAAGAATTATGGAGTATGATCGAGCATCACAACCTCTACCCTACACCTTATACCCTACACCTTATACCTTACACCTTTTTCTCCGTCCTCTCCCCTTCGGGGAGTCTGGAAAGGGCTATTCCCTTCCCTCCCGACGTGGGGCAGGCGTTGGTTTAGATTTTTCCGCAGGTCGCGTTACAGGTTTTGCTTCAGGCTTTGTTGGCTGCGGCCGCACCGGGCGGGTTACCGGCTTGGGCGCAGGTTTATCCGGTTGAGGCTGTGCCGGGCGAGTTACCGGTCTTGGCGACGGTTGCGGTTTAGGCGCAGGATTGGTAGGGCGCGTTTCCGGCGAAGGCGTTACCGGCCGGGTAACCGGCGAAGGATCTACCGGGCGGGGATTGGTGGGACGCGTGGGCTGCACCAAATTATTGCCCGGATCTCTTTCCGGCAGCTTCGTTACCGGGCGTACTCTAT
>JBQCGX010000044.1:0-15587 GCA_051955255.1 Agriterribacter sp.
AAGCTACGCAATATCCAAAACAGGTGGATTCTTGGGAGTATGCCAGCTTGCTGAACGAGGCAGAGCCAGGCTCTTTTACCAACGAAGAAATACAAAAGTACAAGGATGGCAGCGACCCTGATAAATACCCTAATGTAAATTTTGTGGATGCTGTGCTTAAAAAATCTGCCATGCAAACGGGGCACAATATTTCGCTTGCCAACAGCAATGCCGGCACACAGTACCAGCTGGCGTTCGGGTACCTGTATCAGAACGGTATTATTGCCAAAAACGATTACAATCGCTACAACGTGCGCCTGAGCATGATCAACAAAATCGCCAAAGGCCTTAAGCTCAGCACAAGACTCTACGGTATGCATGCTATAGACAACCAGCCTGCACCGCCTGCCACACTCGATTTTAACGACATGCTAACCCTTATTGGACAGGCAGTGAGATACCCTGCCTTTTATGCCGGTAAACTCAGCAATGGAGATTGGGGATTGGGTAACAGCGGACAGGGTACTCCGTTGTCTATGCTCAACAGCGAATCGTTTTACAAAGGCAAATCTTTTCAATTATTGATCAACGAAAGGGCAGACTGGGAAATTGTAAAAAATCTGACAGTGTCGGTCATCGGCGGCTTTACCTACAACACACTCGCCTCCCAGCGTTTTTTAGCCAACCAGCGTATGAACAATACTATTACTATAGGGCCCGGCAATCTTACGCAGGTAAACACCAGCAATTATTACAAAACATTGCAGCAACTCATAGAATATTCAAAAAAAATTGGCGCACACGAAATCAGCCTGCTGGCCGGGCATTCGTTTGAAAGTTTCCGCTTTGATACTCTGAATGCATACAGGGGCGGCTTTGTAACCAACCAGCTTACGCAGCTAAAGGCAGGCGATGCCAGCAGCCAAACCAACACAGGTGAAGCTACGGAGAATACATTGGACTCCTATTTCGGCAGGCTTCGCTACAGTTTCCAGGACAAATACCTGCTGGAAGGAGTGATCCGCAGAGACGGTTCATCCCGCTTTCCTCCGCAAGACAAGTACGCCACATTTCCTGCTGTAGCGCTGGGATGGCGGTTATCGAACGAACGCTTCATTAAGGATAATTTTAAATGGATCGACGACCTGAAACTGAAAGCATCTTATGGTGTTTTAGGCAACCAGAACATTGGCAACAACTATCCTTACCAGAGCTTGTTTGTTTCCGGAAGCAATTATCCCATCGGAACCGGCATAGCTTCGGGAGTGGCGGTGCGAGATCTGGTAGACAGCACCATTCATTGGGAATCGACCCGCACCAAAGACATAGGGCTGGACCTTACAGTATTGAACAAATCGCTTTCTATTGGCGTCACCTATTTCGACCGGTATACCTACGATATTCTGGTTGCACCAATCAGCAGTGTATCCAATGTACTGGGGTATAATGTAGGGTATCGCAATTCGGGCTCGTTAAGCAACCGTGGCTGGGAATTCACCGCTTCGTATAAAAACAGTGTGAATGCTTTTAACTATTATGTTAGCGGCAATTTAACCATTCTCAAAAACAAGGTGCTCGACCTGGGAGTAGGAAATGTTAACCAACCCAACGGGCTGGTAGGCAATGGTAGCACGTTGTTTATTGGCTACCCAATGGAACTGTATTACGGGCTGGTTGCCGACGGGCTTTTTACAGACCAGAACGACATTGACAGCTACGCCAAACAATCAGCAAGCATCAACCCTAAAACACAACCGGGTGATATAAGGTATAAAGACATTTCTGGTCCCGATGGAAAACCTGACGGGCAGGTTGACCTTACCTACGACCGTGCAGCCCTTGGCAGCAGGATACCCAAATACACCTATGGCATTAACCTGGGCGGCAATTACAAAGGCTTCGACGTAAGTATTCTGCTGCAGGGCATAGCCGGTGTAAAAGGGTTGCTGAACAACTATGCAGGCTTTGCATTTTATGTAAACGGCACCATTCAGCGGTATCAGGCCGATGGCAGATGGACCAAAGAAAATCCCGACAGAAACGCCACTTATCCACGCCTGGAAGTGATCAGCAACCAGGGAACCGCCAACTCAAGGCTCTCATCCTTTTGGTTGCAAAACGCCAGCTACCTGAGGATCAAAAACATCCAGTTGGGCTATACAGTGCCAGCCGCTGTACTGAAAAGGGCCGGCATTGGCGGATTGCGCATTTACGCCTCGGCTGAAAACTTTGCCACTTTTAAAAAATACCCCGAAGGCTGGGACCCCGAAATCAATTCCAGCGGCGCCTACTACCCCATTCTTGCCAACTATACGCTGGGGCTGAATTTGAATTTTTAATGACCAATACCCCATGTGATTGACATCCATAAAAAATAAACACATGAACATACCAAACAATTACAGATACAACATCCTGGTTCTTGCAGCCATATTCATACTTGCGGGCAGCAGTTGCCGCAAACAGTTAGACAAATCATCGCTTACCGATTTTTCGAGCACCACTTTCTGGACCAGCGAAACCAACGCCATGCTGGCGCTTACCGGCGTGTATCGCGGCGAAATACAAATGATCTCCGGCAGGGCAGAATTTGCAGCTACCGACTGGTGGTCGTACTACGGGTTGCTTTTTACAGAGTTCGCCACCGATAATGCATACGACCGTCGCGGCGACAATTCTGTTTTTAATACCCTTACCAATGGCAAGCTCACCTCCAGCAATGTATTGCTTTCGCAATACTGGCAAGCCAGCTATAAGCGCATAGCACGCTGCAATTATTTTATTGAAAACGTGAGCAAAGCGCCTATGAGCGCAGATAGACTTGAACGCGTGCAGGCAGAAGCCCGCTTTATAAGAGCCGCCCAGTATTTTTATATGTCGCAGTACTGGGGTTCGGTACCGCTTGTTACCAAAACCTTATCGTTAGAAGAAGCCAATACGGTAACCAAAGCATCCAGGGCAGACATTGTAAAGTTTGTGAAAGATGAACTGACCGCTGTAGCAGCGATTCTTCCCCAGCAAAAAAACCTGGCAGCATCCGAAGCAGGAAGAGCAACCCGGCAGGTGGCACTGGCATTTTTAGGAAGATTGCAGCTTGCCGAAAAGGACTATACAGCAGCGGCAGCCACATTTAAAAGCATTATGGATTTGGGCGACAATACGATCGACCCTAGCTATGAAAGCCTTTTTGATGGTACCAACGAAGCCAGCAACGAAATTATCTTTTCTTCGCGCTTTATAAAAAATACAGCCGCCAATGCAGTTACGCAACACACTATGCCTCGCGTGCTGGGCGGATGGCACCTGCACAACCCACTGGGCAGCCTGGTAGAATCGTTTGATTTTAAAGATGGAACTGCTTTTTCTTACAGCAATCCACAATACAATGCCGCCAACGTTGGCGAAAACAGAGATCCGCGTTTAGCCTATACCGTGCTCTACAATGGGCAAGCCTTTAAAGGTCTTGTATACAATACCAATCCCGATGATGCCAATGCACAGGATAAGCTCACTTCAGGCGCTTTGCAGTCCACCCGCACCGGGTTCTGCATCAAAAAGTTCAACAGCGGTTATGCAGGCGACCTTGCCAATACCGACATTGACCTGCCCATTATACGTTATGCCGAAATTTTGTTAAGCTATCTCGAAGCAAAACTGGAAGCCGGCGATGCCATTGATCAGGCATTGCTCGATCAAACCATCAATGCCGTAAGAGGAAGAGCATCTGTAAACATGCCGCCCGTTACCGCAACCAATGCCGGAGCGCTTCGTCCCATTTTAAGGAAAGAGCGCAGAAATGAACTGGCGCTCGAAGGCATTCGCTACTGGGATCTGCTGCGCTGGGGCATTGCCGGCGATGTGCTGAAAGGAGATTTTTTTGGAGCTTCCTATCCCGGTTCCGCAGCGGTAGCCACCAGGAATGCTGCCACCAAAACCGATCCGCTCAACCAAAGCAGGTGGTATGTTACCTCCAAAGCATTTCGCATAGGAACAGATGAATACTGGCCTATTCCACAAGGCGAGCAAGACATTAACCCCAATCTTCGCTAATAACCATATCTTTAAAGCGTGCAGCACCACTGCACGCTTTTGCTTTAATATTAATACTCAAAGTGTAACTCATGAATTGTATTAAACCAGCTTTCCTTTGTATACTGCTATCCTTAACAATGAACGTATTTGCCCAAACAGGCAAACCCAATGTTATTTTAATTTATACGGATGATTTAGGCTATGGAGACCTCAGTTGCTATGGTGCCACCAAACTCCATACACCCAACCTCGATAAACTGGCGCAGCAAGGCCTGCGCTTTACCAACGGCCATACAACCTCCTCTACCTGCACACCCAGCCGCTTTGCGTTAATGACGGGGCAATACCCCTGGCGCAAACAAGGCACAGGCATACTGCCGGGCGATGCAGCGCTTATCATCCCTACCGATAAAACCACCCTGCCTTCGCTCTTTCGCAAAGCAGGCTACCAAACAGGCATAGTGGGTAAATGGCATTTGGGACTGGGCGAACAGGTGGAAAAAAACTGGAACGCCGATGTAAAACCCGGGCCTAATGAAGTAGGTTTTGATTACTCTTTCATTTTTCCTGCCACGGCAGACAGGGTGCCCACCGTATTTCTTGAAAACCACCAGGTGGTGGCGTTGGACAAGGCTGACCCTATTGAAGTGAACTATAAGGAAAAAATTGGCAATGATCCTACCGGCAAAGAGCACCCGGAGTTATTAAAAATGAGATCGTCGCACGGTCACGATCAAACGATTGTAAATGGCATTGGCCGCATCGGTTACATGACCGGCGGTAAAACTGCCCGCTGGACAGACGAAGAACTGCCCCTCACCTTCCTGGCAAAAGCGCAGGCATTTATACAGCAAAACAGCAAAAAGCCATTCTTCCTCTACTATTCATTAACAGAACCGCATGTGCCCCGCATGCCTTCTACCATGTTTAAAGGCAAAAGCGGGTTGGGATTGCGTGGCGATGCCATACTGCAATTAGACTGGGCGGTGGGCGAGATTATGAAACAGGTTACCTCACTTGGATTGTCGAAAAAAACCATCATCATATTTAGCAGCGACAATGGCCCCGTGCTCGACGATGGTTACGTAGATGGTGCCGTAACAGAACTGAACGGGCATACACCGCGTGGGCCGTTGCGCGGTGGCAAGTACAGCATATTTGAAGCGGGCACCCGTGTTCCCTGGATTGTGAGTTGGCCCGGCAGCATTCAACCAGGCGTGTCTGCAGCCATGGTTAGCCAGGTTGATCTGATCCGGTCTTTTGCCAAACTGCTGCATCAAACTGTTCCGGCGGGAGACGCACCGGACAGCGAAGACCAGTGGGCGGCCTTAAGTGGCAAATCAACCAAAGGAAGAACCGTATTGATTGAACATGGGCAAACCCTTGGCATTGTACAAAACAACTGGAAGTATATAGCACCAGCCAAAGGCCCCAAAGTTTTTCAATATGTAGACATCGAATCGGGCATTGATGAGCAACCACAGTTATACGATCTTAGCAAAGACCTCGGTGAAACAAACAACCTTGCCGCACAATATCCCGATAAGGTAAAAGAACTGGCAGCATTGCTGGAGCAGATGAGGAATAAGTGAGTGAGAATATGGTGAAGTAGGATGATTGGGTGAAGTAAGTCGAATAATGAAGCGGGATTCTCTGCCAGGTTCGTGCTTCACCATAGTCATCAAGTGAAATGCATTCAACAAAAGCAGATGTCTCATGCTTGCCAATGACATGTTTTTCAGTATGATGTTTATCAGTTGGTTATAAACTTAATTTTTGTTTGCACAAACGCGGTTTTACTTTCAGCTATAAACCCTCTGCTTTTTGCGTTACTTTTTTGCGGAAAAAAGTAACGCAAGAAGCCGCCCGAAATCGATTACGGCCGATTTCGGGAACGCCCTGATTAAGCTTTAGTACTACTGTGAACTCAACAGCAGAATCTTGAAATGCTCCTGCTGAATCGTTACCGGATTAACGGGTACCCATGCGAAGGTTAGGACAATATATACAGCTTGTCATTTTCAAAGAGCTTTATTGTGCTAATTGTTTACTCGACATGACAAGCAGTAGTACAAAGCCGAACATGAGTGCAATGCCTTTTCGCCAAGGTTCGTGTCTCATGAACCTCCTTAGTACAAAGGCCGAATGTCAGCACAATTGCTTAACTTTTATTCTACAGCCTGTCACTCGTGGAACACGCCAATATGGGTTAGCAACCGGTGGCGTGCCATAGCTGCCTGCTGCACTGTAAAAAAATCAAACTATATGAAACACTTATTACCGGTTTTGTTTTCTCTCATCGCTTCTTCAATCCTTATCAGCACCGCTACCTGTCAAACAGATACCGATGACCTGTCGATTGCCAAACAATTGCAGCCCATATCGCCTGCCAGTTTTTTTAAAACAGATGGCTATTACAATTGGTGCCCTTCCATCATAAAAGATAAAGATGGACTATACCATTTGTTTTATTCACGATGGAAAAAAAAGTATTCTTTCAATGGCTGGCTGCCTTTGTCGGAAATAGCACACGCAACAGCACCAACGGCAACGGGGCCCTGGACATTCAAGGAAACCGTATTAACCGGGAGGGGTAAAGGGCATTGGGACGCTATTGAAGCGCACAACCCCAAAATCAAGTATTTTAATGGCAGGTATTACCTGTATTATATTGGGACACATTATAACGGCAAAAGGTTTACACATAAAAATTTATTGGAAATTGCACAAGCCGGCAGCAAACACAAGGACTGGATGCTGCTGCGCAACAACCAGCGAACAGGCGTAGCAGTTGCCAGTTCACTAAACGGGCCATGGAAAAGATCAGACGCGCCAATTGTGCAACCCTCGGGGCCTATAACCAGGCTTACCGTAAATCCCGCCATAACAGAAGGGCCGGATGGACGATACTACATGATTGTGAAAGGCGACAAACCAGGCGAAAAAAGATTCATCAGAAATGAAGCAGTTGCCATCAGTTCCTCTCCCGAAGGTCCCTTTGAAGTGCAGCCCGAACCGGTGATTGACTACCTGGACACGGAGGATGTTTCTATGTGGTACGACAACAAAAGAAAGCGCTTTTACGGCATCTTTCACACAACGCAGGATTTCCTGGGCATGGTTACTTCTGCCGACGGCATTCATTGGAAAAAAGCACATGAGTATATTATTACCAATAAAGAACTGGTCATGGCAGACGGCGGAATTTTTAAACCGCAAAAAATGGAACGCCCATTTGTTTGGACAGAAGAAGACGAACCACGGGTGCTTAGTGTTGCCGTAAAGCAGGACGACGAAACTTTTTTGGTATTTGTAAAACTCAAGGAGGCTGAAAAACCGAATGATAACGACTTGCAATAAATATATTGTAAAATGGCGTGGACTATTTTTCCGTCACTACGGCTCTTGGCTCGTCATGGCTGCCAACGTTGGAACATTCAGCAAAACCTCCGCCAAGGTTCGTGTCTCTCGAACCTCCTTAACTGTAGTACAAAGGCGGAATATCAGCACCATTGCTTGACCGTTATTCTGCAGTCTGTCACTTCGACCAAAGCCCGCCCGGCTGAAGCCACTCGGACGGAGAGGAGTCTACGCTCTTGCTTTTGACTCGTGAGACATGAGCCGGGGCGGAGATTGATTAGATGAACAAAAGTTATTACGAATCTACAGCAAGCTTATTTTCCGCTTCTATAAAAGAGCATGCGTTATTTTTCTGGTATTATTATCCGGTCAAATTATCTTCGGTATAAATTTAATAACACGACAGGTCAGGCGAAATACGTAAAAGGCTGAAAGCTGATCGCTGACGGCTGAAAGCTAAAAGCTACACACAAATGAACAATCAACTTAAAATAGGTTTATTCGGCATTGGGCTGGACACTTACTGGCCGCAGTTTGCCGGTTTAAAAGAAAGACTGGAAGGATATTTGAAAAGAGTAGAAGAAAAACTAACGGACATTACTCCCGGTATTGTAAATGCAGGATTGGTAGACAATGCAGATAAGGCATTTGCCACCGGTAAGCTATTTAAAACAGAAGATGTAGACCTTATATTTTTATACGTTACTACCTATGCCCTGTCGTCTACCGTGTTGCCGGTGGTGCAGCGTGCCAAGGTACCGGTTATTATTCTCAATCTTTCGCCCGAAGCGGCTATTGATTATGCTACATTCAATCAATCAGCCGATCGCACGCAAATGACTGGTGAATGGCTGGCGTACTGCTCTGCCTGCCCCGTGCCCGAAATTGCCAATGTGTTCAAACGCGCAGGCATCCGTTTCTTCCAGGTAACCGGTATGCTGAACAACGACCCTGAATGCTGGAGAGAGATCAATGAATGGGTAGAAGCAGCAAAAGTAGCCCATATCATGGCTTACAATCGCCTGGGTTGTATGGGACATTATTACAGCGGCATGCTGGATATTTACACCGACCTTACCCAGCAATACGCGCATTTTGGCGGGCACATTGAATTGCTGGAAGTAGAAGAACTGGTAGAATATCGCAAAACGGTATCTACCACCGAAGCAGCAGAACGGGTGCAACTGTTTTATGAAAAATTTGATGTACAACCCGATTGTCCGGCAGAAGAGCTTACCAATGCTGCCATTACATCTGTGGCGCTGGATCGCCTGGTAAAGCACTACCAGCTAGGCTCCATGGCTTACTATTATAAGGGAACCGGTAACGAGGAAAATGAAAATGCAGTGGCTTCCATCATTCTTGGCAATTCGTTACTAACGGCAAACGGTATACCAGTAGCCGGCGAATATGAAATAAAGAATGCGCAGGCGATGAAGATCATGGATAGCTTTGGTGCAGGCGGATCGTTTACCGAATATTATGCCATGGACTTTAACGACGATGTTGTACTGATGGGACACGATGGGCCGGGGCATATAGCTATAGCCGAAGGGAAAACAAAAGTGCGCCCTTTAAAGGTATATCACGGCAAAGTAGGCAAAGGGCTATCGGTAGAAATGAGTGTAAAGAACGGCCCGGTAACCTTACTATCGGTAGTAGAGCGAACCAACAGCAAGCTGATGTTGCTGGTGGCAGAAGGCGCATCGGTGGCAGGCCCCATTTTGCAGATCGGCAATACCAACAGCCGTTATAAATTCTCTATTGGCGCACGTAAGTTTGTAAACGACTGGAACAGCCACGGGCCAGCACATCATTGCGCCGTAGGTGTGGGACACATTAGCAGTAAAATTGAAAAACTCGGCGCACTGCTGAATATGGAAACGGTGAAAGTGTGTTGATTTTGGGTTTACAGTTTTGTGTTTGGTGTTAGTGCCTCCAACCGTAAACCCCAAACCTCTAACCCCAAACGCTAAACGTCAACCAACATAACCACTTAACATGAAACAACTATTATTGCTTGCACTGCTTTTCAGCCTTACACAACTAAAAGGAACAGCCCAAAACAAAAACGAAAAAGAACTGGCAGGTGCTATTGAAAAATTCCGATTGGCATTGATTGATCCTGATGCCGCAACACTCGCGTCGATGGTGTCCGATGATCTTACCTATGCACACTCCACCGGGCTGGTAGAAGACAAGGCAGCGTTTATACAGGCGCTGGTAAGCGGTAAATCCGATTTCAAAACAATAACGTTGTCGGATCAACGCATTCAACTGCTCGACAAAACCGCCGTGGTATGGCATAAGCTGGCGGCAGATATTACAGACAATGGTAATGAAGCCAGCGTTAAACTCATTATACTAACGGTATGGCAACGGCAAAAAGATGGCTGGAAACTGGTGGCCCGTCAAGCCGCGCGTCAAAAACAGTAACCGCTGGCATGTCCTGGAAAAAGTAGACACTATCATTAATGTATTTGCTTTCTTTCATCTTGCCAGTCCGGTCAGACCACCCCGGTATCCGCCCACGCAGCTCGACCGGGGTGTGCCGACCGTAGCTGTTTGCTTTTCTGAATGCTGATGGCTGACTGCTGAAAGCTATTCCTCAATCGCCTTGTTCTGCTCAAAATCGTACAAGGTAATCCTGCGCAGCATATAATATGCCTGCCAGTATCGTTGCAAAGTGCGCACATATTCCACCACCGCATTATCTTTCGCCTCCTGTGCCAGGCCAAGATCCGTAATTCCAATCTTGCCCAGCATATAACGGTTCCTTGCCACTTCATATCGTTTCTGTGCAATGGTATCGCTCTTTGCGGCTATTTGCAATGTAGTTTGCAATTGCATAAACTGGTTTACCACATTTTCCGCCTCCTGCTCAAACGATTTTCTCCTGAAGGCAAGCCCTGCCTGTATGGCTTCCAGGTTGTATTTGCTGCTCTCAATAGCATGTTTATTCTTTCCAAATCCAAATAACGGCAACGAATAGTTGATGTTTACCATCTGGAAATCGAGCGGATTTTTATAAGCGCCTGCAAGCGTCATAGCCGTCTGGTTCAACCCGTATGTAATGCCGATGTTTCCACTTGCAAAAGCATTCGACTGGCTTTGCCTTACCTGCATTTTGGCTGAGTTTTCCTGCAGTTCATAGTCCAGTATCTCACTCCGGTTCTTTGTTGCTTCGGCCACAGCCTGCGTCCTGTTTACCGCAAATATCGGAGCCGACGTTACAGGAATAAGGTCAAACTCTACCGCTCCATCCAGCCCCAGCAAATTGCTTAAAGTTTTTGTATACATAATTACGTTTACCTCTCCCTGCGTAACAGCATTGCGCGCATTCATCAGTTGCAGTTCCACCTGCAGCAATTCGTTCTCCGCTATTTTGCCCACGTTAAACCTGCCTGTGGATATTTTATACAAGGTATCGTTTACCACCATGTTCTGCCGGGCATTGTTAAGCATCATTTTTGCCACATACAAATCGAAGTAAGCCTGCGTTATCTGCACCGACATGTCTTCGTAAGATTCGATCTGCTGCTTGGTTGCCTGCTTCATTCTTATTTTTTCCTGTTCGTAATTCCATTTAACAGAATTGAACAGGGTTAAAGGCTGGCTGATGCCCAATAAAAATGGCGAGGTTTGCCATTGACGCTGGTCGAGCATATTGCCCCGGTTGGTAAACAAGTTTGCGCCGGTAGACATATAGAAAGTGCCACCAGTCCAGAATATATTCTGATTGAGCGTTAGATTACTGCTGAGAATGGAACGACGCACCGATTGCACTTTGTACGACCCATCGGGTTGCGTTACGTTCACCAGCGACCTGTCGTAAGACGGAACCGTACCCTCCAATAAAAATTGCGGCTTTAAAGAAGCTTTGAAAGATTTAAAACGATGCACATAACTTTTGTAATCGGCTTCTATTTGTTTGGCGAGTAAACTCTGTCCTCTTGCCACGCCTATGGCTTGTTGCAGCGATAAGCTCATTTTCTGCTGAGCTGTACACAAGCTGTTGATTGCTAAAAATAACGCTGTGGTTAACAATATCTTTTTCAAATGAAGGGATTTATACGTTCCGAAATGTTATGCCGGTATTAATGGTTATAAAAGCTGAAATCATCCTCCATACAAACCATACTTTGCTGCAATCATTCCCTGCTGCCTATTGCGACCTGAGCGATACCACTGGATCGCTTTTAGCCGCTCTTTTTGCAGGCAGTATGCCAAAAATCAACCCCACGGCAATGGATATGGTGAATGAAACCACTATGGAGAGTGGTGAAATAATGGTTTGAATGCCCGTAAGATTCCTGATGAGAAAACTGGCGGCAACACCCAGTATAATACCAATTACTCCTCCGGTAATGCTGATGCTGACTGCTTCGCCCAAAAACTGCATCACCACATCGCGCTTGGTAGCACCCAGTGCTAACCTCAACCCTATTTCTCTTGTTCTTTCCAGCACCGAGGCCAGCATGATATTCATAATGCCAATGCCCCCCACTATTAATGAAATAGACGCAATAATAGCCAGTACTACGTTAAACAAGGCTTTTGTTTTTTGCTCCTGTTTTAACAACAGCTCGGGCACCACTATTTCGTAGTCGCTCACTTTTTGATGCCTGCGCACCAGCAAACGGTTTAATATATCAACCGTAGGCATTACCATATCGCTTTGCGCCACATGCACCACCACCCTGTCGAGCTGGTTATAATCTTTATCGCCCTCGTTTCTGGAATAACGCTGCATTTGAATTTTCCTGGCGGTAACGAGTGCGCGGTTCGTATACCGGATCAACACTGTATTAACGGGCGTGTATACTTCGTTGTTGAGGTTGCGGATAGACAACCGTTCAGCATCCTTGTTCACAACATCTTTACTGCCCAGTATGCCTACCACCCGTAACCAGGTATTGCCGCATTTGAGGTATTGTCCTATAGGATTGGTTCCTGCAAAAAGCTTCGATTTTATATTCTTTCCAATAATGCATACCGGTTCTGCATTTTCCAGTTGCAGCGGTGAGAAGAAACTGCCTTCAGCCAACTCAACATCCGTTATCCTGAAATAGTTATTGTCCACACCTATCAGCTTACCCGCGGTATACAGTCCGCCAAACATGAACTGGCTTTGCATTTCAATTTCGGGACTAATGAAATCGATGGTGGGAATGTTGAGCATCATGTCCTTTACATCGGCCATGTTTAAACCCGGCGAAAAATTCTTTTGTTCCTGCTTGTCGGCTTTTGTGGTGGCAGCCGAACCAGACTCGTCATTGCTCCCTTCCTTTCCATCCCCTTTACTGCTGTTGGGCTTTACGGCTCTTATGATCACATTGTTGGAACCCACCTGTTTGATCTGCTCCAGAATTTCTTTTTCGGCGCCTTTACCAATGGCGAGCATGGCAATAACCGAAGCCACTCCGAAGATAATGCCCAGAGAAGTGAGCACAGCCCGGAACCTGTTTTGAAACAGCGCTTCTACGCCAATTTTAAAGTTGAATATAATACGTTGCCAGTGCATGCAGACAATTACGTTTATCGGTGAGCGTTATCAGTTTACTACTATCATCCCGTTACCCACCCGTGGCATCCTGGTTTTTACTTTCCTTTCCTGCCTGATCTTTCAGTTTCTTTGCTTCAGTAGAATCGATGGTGATCAGTTGCTGCGGCACCAACGCTTTGGTTGAATCGGGCACCAGCGATTTTAGGCCCGTGGTATCCGAGGGCAGGCTGTGGTAAACCCTGTCGCCCTCGCTAAGCCCGTTGCTGATGAGGGCGCTGCTTTCATTTACCGTATGCACTTTTACGTATTGTTTTACCAGGCTTCCATCCTGCCTTTTAAAAACAAAGCTGCCCTTTGCATCGTTGTAAATGCATTCAAGCGGAACCTGCGGCACTGCAACATATTTTTCTGTAGCAATTTTACAACTCACTGTCATTGCCGGTTTCAGCAATGGGTCGCTGGAAAGCACATCTATCAGCACCTCAAATATTTTTGCATCGCTGTTAGGCTTTTCCTCGCCTATGTTGGCAACATTTTTAACCACCCCGCTCAGCTTTTTGTCGGCGGCGGCATCAAGACTAATATCCACCTTTTGCCCAACCTTTATCCGTTGAATGTCTACTTCATTCACGTAGGTCAATACTTCCATTTGCGTAAGATCGGGCAATGTGGCAACCGTAGGATTCCATATCTCTATCTGCGTACCAACTCCCTTCTTCTGCCCGTTCCAGTTTTTATCGTACACAAGCATACCGCTTTTGGGTGCATTGATGGTAAGCTGGCTCAAAACGCTGTTAAGTCCATCCATATGGTTGGTTAACTGCTGCAGATCGGAGTTGAGTATCTGCATTTTTGTTTTTGTTTGCAGTTGCTTCGTTTTATAGTTTTCCTCCTTTTGTCTCAGCGTTCTTTCCGTTTTTTCATAATCCAGCTCCACCCGTTTTATTTCAGCAGGCGCTTCGTATTTCGATTGTTCTTTTTCCAGTATTTTTTGCTGCAAATCATATTTCATATTTACAATCTCATCCCGCAACACCCGAAGCTCCATCATTGTATCGAGAGAAGCCTGTTTGATCTCCGCCTGCTTTTTATCGATGTTCAGTTGCTGATCCTTGATCTTTGTAAGTATATCAGAATTATCGAGCGACACTACAAATTCTCCCTCCTTTACCAGCGTGCCCTCCGGAACCATATCCGATATTTTGATCTGGTATATACCCAGTTGCTGCAATTTGGTGGGAACAGAAATACGGGTCATGCTTTTGGAACGCAGCTCCCCTGTAGTAACAATGTTTACCTCAAAATCTTTCTTCTTAATGTCTAGTAATATTTCGCTACCGGTGGCGGTAGTCTTGAAAAAAACAGAGTAAGCAGTTATTGACAGTACAAGTAAAATACCTATCAATAAGAGTATTTTTTTAGAGGTCATAAGAAGCCAGTGTTTAGAGAAGGATAACATGAAACTATAAATATAGTTCCACATTACGGTTAATTGAGTTGTTAAAAGATTCAAAACAATTTTGAATGATAAGGGTATGGCGTGGTGAGATAGCGATCAGTAGTCAGAAAAGACAGAAGGCAGGAGTGAGAAGGCGATTACCGCCTCCTTACTTCTGCCTTCTTACTAAAAAGCTTACCCCCTACACCTTCTACGCTACACCTTCCACCTTATTTAATATTAAATGCTTTTTCAACCGCTTTCAGGTCTTTCAGGTTTACATCTTTACGCAATGCCAGTCGGGTTGCATCAATCAACACCACTTTGGCTCTTACACTTTGCCCGGGAGCATTAATCGGGTTGCCGGATAAAGCGGTCATATCAATAGTAATGTATCCATCGGAGTGCAATACACCGTAGGTAATGCCGTCGTACACCTGCGGCAATGCCTCGTAATAATCAGTTCCCGAAAACGAAAGATATACCAATACTGCACCATCCTGATAAACTACATTATCCAGTTCGGGGACTTCCAGTTCAGCCGATTGCATTCTTCCGCCGTCAGATGCAATCCAGTCGCCCGGGTCAATGGTATACACTGCAGAAAAAGCCTGATCTACCCGTTGTACCTCGGTCACTTCTTTTTTGCACGAAGAAAAAATAACTAAAGGCAGCGCTAACAGTAAAAGTATTCGTTTCATCTGTGTTTTTTTTAAAGTTTTAAATGGTCAGGGCAACTTAGCCTGTGCATGCTCTGCGGGAGAAACATTTATCGGGCTCCGTTTCATAACCTGTTTCATTAAACGAGATAAAAATTGTTTTGTTACATGATGGGTATGACAAATATTGTTCCGAAGAGTTTAACGGTATACCCCAAACGATTTTTGATAACAGTTTTATAGCAATCCCTCCACCCGGAAGACATCGGCTTAGTTGCCTCAGAGAGGCAACCCGTTTGTAAAAAGCCACCCCTTAATCCTCTTTGCGCCGTAGGCGCTACCCTGATAGAGGACCACCTGCTGTACGAAGTGGCGACTATGATACATCGTGTTATATAGTCGCCACAGGCGACAACAGTTTTGTGCGAGGCGAGGACGCCTCGCACAGCAACGAGTGCGAAACGACGGAAACAAAAAACTTCAAACCTTTGTTGTCCGGTTAAAATTTTAAAAAATCGCTGAAGCCCTTTGCTGTAGCGAGTTTTGCTCCCTCTCCGCGAGGAGAGGGCTGGGGTGAGGCGATACGCTGAGCTTCAACCGCTTACTTAGTTAG
>JBQCGX010000045.1:0-15732 GCA_051955255.1 Agriterribacter sp.
TCGAAAAAAGACACTGTTATTACTATACTAAACCCGGAAGAAACGGATTCGGCAAAACTGGTGCACACGGCGTTTGGCAGGATCAAAGACAATCACATCAACTTCAATACTTTTTCTTCCAAAATAAAAGTTGATTACAAGGATACCAAGCAGCGCAATTACGACTTTAATGCATTTGTGCGCATTCAGAAAGATAGTATTATCTGGATATCTATCAATGCAGCGTTGGGTATAGAAGCCTTTAGGGTATACATAACACCCGACAGTGTAAAGGTGATGGACAAACTGGATAAATATGTGCAGCACAGGAGTGTTGAATATATTAAAGAGATTGTTCAGTTGCCGGTTGACTTCTATATTCTTCAAAACATTATTGTGGGCAATCCTGTGTTCTTAGACAGCACCAGGGTAATGATGTATAAGGAAAGGGAAAACTCGATCACCATTTCAACATTGGGAGATTTTTTTAAACAATTGCTCAGCATCCGCAAGGACGACTTTGCTATTTTGCACAGCAAGCTGGACGATGTGGACGTGGTGCGCAACCGCACTGCGGACTTTACGTACGACAATTTCATGAGCATCAATGGCAGGCTGTTTTCTACGGCACGAAAAATAGCCGTTGCCGAAAAAACAAGGCTCGATGTTAACATGGAATACAAACAGGTTGAATTCGACAAGGAACTCACCTTTCCTTTCAATATTCCCCGCAATTATAAAGTGAAATAATTTTAACAAAATTCCGTACAATCCAAAACGCATACTGTCGTTATTTGCAGACATAAGCTTATTTTACTATAAAAATTCCGGCATGCGCAGATTTGCTTTCATTGTTTTGATCCTTTTACTGGGTAGTGCTGTACACGCGCAGCAAACCAAGGAAGAGCTTGAAAAAGAAAGAAAAGAAATACAGCAAGAAATTGAAGAGCTCAGAAAGTCGCAGAGTTCTGTAAAGAAAGATAAAAACGCCAGCCTCGCTCAACTCAAGCGCATCCAAAGCCTGATCCGTAAAAGAGATGCCATCATTTCCACCATCAACCGGCAAATGCAGTTAATTGACAACGATATTTTTTCGAACAACCGCGAAATATATCGTCTTACCAAAGAGCTTGACACTCTGAAAATGCAATACGCCAAAACCATTGAATACGCTTACAAGAACAGAAGCAGCTATGATATGCTGAACTTTATTTTTTCGGCGGTAAGCTTTAACGATGCCATAAAAAGAATTGCTTACCTGAAAGCATACCGTGAGTACAGGGGAACACAGGTTGACAATATTAATAAAACGCAGGCGCTGCTGGCTAAAAAAAATGAAACGCTTTCAGAGAACAAAACCCTGAAAAGCAAAACGCTTACCGAACAAAGCCAGCAAATGAAAAAGCTGGAGGAAGAAAAGAATGAGAAGAATGCAGTGGTTTCGAAATTAAAAGCCAAAGAGAATGAGCTGGAAAAGCAGCTTACCGGCAAACGCAAGCTGGAAAACAATATTAAAAACTCCATTGCAGCTATTATTAAAAGAGAAATAAAAGAAGCTGCCGAAGCCAAAGCAAGACGAGACGCTGCAGCGGCTAAAGCCGCTGCGGCCAACAAAACAAATACAGCAGCAACCAAGAATACCAGCACAAGGGCTGCCAGCAAACTGGAAGAAACCCCCGAAGTAACAGCCGTATCTGTTGGATTTGAGAACAACCGCCGCAAGTTGCCCTGGCCTGTAGGCAAAGGTATTATTACCGGAAAATTTGGACGACAGAGAATCCCTGATACTAAAATAATTGAAGAAAATATTGGCGTATACATTCAAACAGACATCGGTGCCCCGGTAAAAGCCGTATACGAAGGAACGGTATCTTCCGTGCACAGCTTTGGGGAGGGTTCGGCGGTTACCATCCGCCATGGCAAATACCTCACCACTTATTATAATCTTACCGGTGTAACGGTGAGCAGGGACCAAGAGGTAAAACTGGGCCAGGTGCTGGGAAAAGCCGGAGAAGCAGAAGATGAGTATGGCATCGGAAAAGTACTTTTTGTGGTAACGATGGTGGTTGGCACCAACCCAAAATATCTCAATCCCGAAGAATGGATCAAGCCGAGATAGATAAAAAATAATATTTTCGTAAATGCCGGTAATATTCATTGCCGGCATTTTCTTTTTGGGAAGGAGAGTATCAACATTTATTATCTGCCTCCATAATCAGTAAGTACAGTTATAATGATCAAAGCACTATCTCTGCCATTATTTTTTGCAGTAACTACTGTATGCTCCTGCGCAGGGAAAAAAAATAACGATACCATGCAGTTTACGGAAAAACAACTTACCCAGGATAAATATGGTCATTTTCTAAACTCAACACAGGTCTTTTCTCCAAGCGATCAATGGATCGTATACGATACACGCAACGATGATGGTGGCATAGGAGTAACGGGCAGCATTGAAATGGTAAACACTGCCAGTGGTGAAACAAAAACACTGTACCGCACTGCCAACCAAACAGCATTTGGCCCAGGCGTGGGTGCTGCCACTTTTTCGCCAACAGCCAACAGCGTACTTTTCATTCATGGCATACGCAATGCCAACCAACAGCATCCTTACGGATTTACGAGAAGAACGGGAGTGGCTGTAGACATCGACAAGCCCCTTCACCCCATCTTCATGGATGCCCGCAATATAACACCACCGTATACTGCCGGCGCCCTTCGCGGCGGCACGCATGCCTATTCGTGGAGCGGGGACGGCGAATGGATATGTTTTACTTACAATGACTTTGTTATTGACCAGCTAGGCAAAAAAGATTCATCTATCAAAGACCTGAGAACGATTGCTGTAATGGCACCGGGAAAGGTAACAATGCCTGAAGATGCTACGCTGGAAAATAACAGCGGCGAAAAATTTTCGGCAGTGGTAGCGATTGTAACCGAAAACCCACAACCCGGTAGCGATGATATAGACAAAGCTTTTGACGAAGGCTGGATAGGGAAAAAGGGATACCGGAAAACCGATGGCACCTGGCAAACAAGAGCAGTGGCTTTTCAGGGTAATGTTAGGAATGAACAAAATGAACCGATAGCCGAAATTTTTGTGACCGATATTCCTGACGATATTACAAAAGCTGCAGCAGGCAAACCGTTGGAAGGAACTGCCAATAGCCGTCCCAATGTGCCATTAAACTGCCATCAACGCAGAATAACGCATACAAAGCATGGTGTGCAGGGTCCAAGGCATTGGTTGAAATCTACCTCAGATGGTTTAAAGATCTTGTTTTTATCGAAAGATGAAAAAGGGATAGTACAGGTGTTTGCCGTATCGCCCAACGGTGGAGCATTGCAACAAATCAGTTTTAATGAATTTCCAATTGAAGGACCTATCAATATTAGTCCCGATGATAAATATGTATCGTATATATCAGACAACAGTGTGTTCATTACGGATATACAAACACATCAGTCGCACCGGCTAACACCCAAAAGCAGCAACGATACAAAACCTGAAGGCGCCGTAATATGGTCAAACAATAGCAAAATGCTTGCCTTTAACCGGCGCATAGAAGCAGATGGGGAGAAGTATGTGCAGATATTTCTATTAAAGAGTTTATAGTTTGGCGTTTACTGTTTGGGCTTTCAACCGTAAACAACAAACGATAAACCCCAAATTGCTACACCAAACTGTCTTCAATCCGCTTAAGCCCTACGGATACCGGCAGCTTCTTCCATAATATTTCATATACAGCCTGTGCTACGGGCATTTCGGCACCAATTTCTTTGTTCATGTTAAAAATGCTTTTGCTGGCATTGTATCCTTCTGCTATCATTTTCATTTCCACCTGAGCAGATTGTACAGAATATCCTTTGCCGATCATATTGCCAAAGGTTCGATTGCGACTGAACAACGAATAACAGGTAACCAGCAAATCGCCCAGGTAAACTGATGCTGCGTAATTGGGTGATTTTTTTTGATGAAGCTTATGAGCGGCATGAATGCCTACTTTAATATTCCTTATGCCCACGTTGCGCAGAAAGATGGCCATTTCATCGGCACAATTGGCAATGAGCACGCTTAAAAAATTATCGCCATAGCCTTTTCCCAATGCAATGCCCGAAGCCACTGCATAAATATTTTTAAGAATGGCTGCATACTGCACACCATACACATCGGTATTTACGATGGTATTGATGTAGGGCGTATTGAACTGGCCGGCTATTTTTTCGGTAGCCGCACGGTGCACGCCCGAAAAAGTAAGATACGACAACCGTTCCGCCGCCACTTCCTCGGCGTGGCAAGGCCCCATAATGGTGAAATAGTTGTCGATACTAAAATTGAATTTGGTTTTAAGATAATCGTTCAACAGCATATTGTGCTGCGGAAGCATGCCCTTTACTGCCGAGATCACCTTCTTTTCATTCAGCACTTTGGGGGGCACACCTGCAAACTGTTGCGACACATATGCAGAAGGGGTTACAACCACAATATGATCGGAAGCAGCGATGGCTTTTCCTGCGTCGGTAAATAATGTAAGAAGATTTGTATCAAACGATACCGATGTAAGGTAGTTAGGGTTGTGCTTTCTTTTCAGGATGTGTTTCCTCTTTTCTTCGTCGCGCACAAACCAGTTAATGTGCAAGCCATTATCGGTAAGCATTTTTGCTAATGCCGTTCCCCAGCTACCACTGCCTATAATTCCAAACTGCATATAATAGTTATTTATTGTTTACGGTTTATTGTTTACAGAGATCGTATAAATGCCGGAACGATAAATTATAAACAATAAATTTCAAACATCAAACTATTTCTTTACTTCGAACAATTGTTCTTTTGGAACCACTTTTACTTTAGTGCCTGTTTTAAGTGTTTTGCTTACAATGGTGTAAGGACCGGTAATTACTTCATCTCCTTCTTTAAGTCCTTCTGTAACTTCAATGTTATTGATGTCCTGTATGCCGGTTTTTACAGGTACCAGTTTTACCGTATTGTCTTTTTGCAATACAAATACTACTTCAAGCATATTATCACTGGTGCCACCGGAAGTATTGTTGTTGTTATTAGCGGTGGGGGGGGTAACCGTAGCTATTTTATTGCTGCCGGCGTCCTTCTTTGTTTTGGCTGTAGCCGTATCATTCTTATCACGAGTAGTAACCGCATTGATAGGAACTACTATTACATTGCGATTGGTCCGGGTCTGAATGTCGGCACTGGCACTCATACCAGGACGAAAAGGGAATTTCCTGGGCTTTGACGGGTCGATCAGGTCGGCATACGACTCGCGCAGTATCCGCACCCGCACTTCGTAATTGGTAACATCGGTAGAAGTGGCTGCGGCAGAGGAAGTTTGCGTAGCTGCCCCTTTCTGGCTACTTGCTATCTGAGTAACAATCCCTTTGAACTTCCGGTTGTTATAAGCATCCACTTCAACTATTGCGGTATCGCCAATGCTTATTTTCTGCACATCATTTTCACCCACTTCCACCCGTATTTCAAATACGCTGATATCGGCAATGCGCATCATTTCTGTACCCGCCATCATAGAGTTACCTACTACCCTCTCCCCTTTTTTTACATTCAACAACGAGACTACGCCTTCCATGGGCGAAAGTAATTCGGTACGGCTCAAATCCTTGTTGGCTTTTGCCAGGTTAGCAGCAGCACTTCTTACCTGCGCCTGGTTGCTGCGAATGTTTTGCAATGCAGCATTGTAATTGGCTTGCGCGGTATTCAAAGTGTTTTCAGCCTGTTCATACTCCGACCTCGAAATTACTTTGTCTGCTAACAGTTGCTTTTGCCTGTCGTAGGTAAGTTTTGCAAGATCCAGCGCTGATTTCAACGCTGCGAGTTGTGCTTCTGAATTAGATACCAGTGACTGCTGCCCTGCCACCTGTGCGGCCGCCTGGTCGCGCTGAGTAGCATAGATATCTGCATATATTCTTGCCAGCACCTGTCCTCTTTTCACACTATCGCCTTCCTGCACATTCAGTTCGGTAATTTCACCCGATACATCGGGACTGATCTTCACTTCAATTTCGGGGTATACTTTGCCGCTGGCTGTAACAATTTCGGTAATATCCTTTCGGCTTACTTTTTCCGACGACACTTTCGTTCCTTCTTCCTTACCAATGACACCTGCTTTTTTTAGCCCAATCAACAATGCCACCAATAGTACCAGGCTAATAATGATCCACAATAATTTTTTATTCATGTTGTACTCGTTAAAGAAGATGAATTAAAGTTTAATACCCTGCCCTTTGTAAAACTCCAGCACTTTCATTTTGAACACATAGTCGAACTGTGCAATCAAAGCATTGATTTTAGCTTCGGCCAATGTATTTTGGTTGCTCAGCCATTGAATGGTTTGCAAAACGCCAATCTCGTAACGTTTGGTAGCATAATCAAACGCTTTTTGAGCGGACTGCACAGACTTTACACTGGCGTTGTATTTTTCATACGCCCCCAAAGCCTGGTTGTAAGCATCGTAAATATCCCGCTTCACATTCAACTTCTCCTGATCAAGCAATAACTCCTGGTTAAGGATGTTCAATTTCTGACGCTGAACATTGCTGCGGGCGGCAAGCCCGTTAAAAATCGGGATGTTCACACTGAATCCTATATACTGTCCAAAGTTGTTACTAAGCTGGGAAACATATGGAACACGCCTGTAAGACTCATACACCCGAAGGTTTTGAACCGACCGTATTGAATCGCCGCTTGTCACCACGGTTCCGATCATTGGTTTGTATTCAACAAAGTTTCCTCTCCCCTCAATACTCTGGCTGTTTGTAGGCGCACCTACCTGGCCAGACAGTGAAAACGTTGGATAAAGTTGCCCCCTGGCAGCTTTATAATTTTTTTCAGCAGCAAGTAATCTCAAACTGTTTACCCTGAACTGCGGCAACGAATTAACCGCCATTTGAAAAATAGCTGATGGAGATATTTCCAGGATATTATCTACCGGGATGGATTCAACTGGAGGTGTATCAATATTAAAAAGTGTATCGGCTGGTAAGTTCAATGCAGTTTTTAATTGCAGTATCGACAGCTCAATATTTGTTTTTGCCTGTATCCAGTTAGCGCTGTCAACTCCCATTTGCGCTTCCAGTTCAGCGGCATTTAATTCAGGCAACGCGCCTGCATCTACCTGCTTGCGGGTATTTTGAAATTGTGCCCTGGATTGGTTAAGTCTTGTTTCGTTGATATAAGCCTGCTGAATGTTGAACAACACCTGCAGGTAAAGATTGGCTACATTCAGCGACACATCATTTTTTACTTTTTCTTCCTGCAACACTTCTGCTTCTGCCGTAAGACGGTTTGCTGCTGTAGTATTGGCTTTACTGAACCAATTGAACAAAGTAACATTGCTGCTTAAGCCTAAATTGGTTTGAAAAAAAGACTGAGTACTGTAGGTGTAATTAACCTGGTCTACAGAACGGCCAAAGTTCCAACCGCCCTGGTAATTGGCGTTTAAAGTGGGAAATTGGGAGTACTTACTTTGCTTATAATCTAAACGGGCCAGGCTGGCTTGTATATGCTGCTGCCGCACCTGAATATTATGTTCCCGCGCATATTCCACACACCTCCGCAAATCCCATTTTTCCTGTGCTTTTACAGATAGATGAGCAGATGAGGCAACTATCATAGCCAGGCAAAAAACTAATTTTCTCATGCATCAAATTTATAATATCCACAAAAGAAATGAACACCTGTTGGTATTAGTTCCCACGTTGATCTTACAAATATTCAACTAAAAAAACATTTGACAAAACCTCTTATATAGTATTTAAAGCCTGCTGCAAGTCTGAAATAAGGTATTCAGGCTCCTCTTGTCCTATATACAGCCTTACCATCCGTTGTTCCTTTTTGGTAATATCATAGCGGTCGGGCGGCACGATTGCGCAGGCAGGGATGATCAGCGATTCATATCCGCCCCAGCTAACGGCCATTAAAATATGGCGCAGGTTTTCGCAGAATGTTACAATATCCTGTATTTTATCCACCCTTAAAAAGAAAGACAACAAGCCGCATGCGCCCTTCATCTGACGCCGGGCGAGCTCATACTGCGGGAAATCATTGCTGAAAGGGAAAATAATGGATTCTACCTTGGGATGATCCTGTAGAAACTGCATTACTTTTTTTGTGTTTTCTGTTACTTTTTCAAGACGAATGGGCAATGTTCTCAATCCTCTTATCAACAACCATGCATTAAAAGGGGAAATGCCATTGCCGGATGTAGACATTTCATTTTCAAAAATTTTGCGCATCATTTTCTGTGTTCCACATACCACTCCAGCCAGTACATCGCTATGTCCGCCTATGTATTTGGTGGCAGACTGTAAGGAGATATCTATACCCATGGCTAAAGGTTTCTGGTAGAGGGGCGTGCAATAGCTGTTGTCACAGATGGTAAGAATGCCTTTTGAACGCGCCAACCGGGCCACCGCTCCGAGGTCCTGCAACTCAAATTGCCAGGAGTTGGGAGATTCCAGGTAAATAACGGTGGTATTGGGTTGAATAGCCGCTTCAAAATTACGGATGTCTGTTCCGTCAATATAAGTGGTAGTTACATTAAACCTTGGCAGGATATTGTCAAACAGCTTCTGTGCCCACGTATAGGGTTTCTTTACACTAACAATATGATCGCCCGCTTTTACATTGGCCATTACTGCCGCATATATGGCTGAAGAACCGCTGTTAAATACCAGGCAATCTTCCGCTTCGTCTAGCGCCGCCAGTTTTTTGCGAAGAATATCGGTGGTTGGGTTTAACCCTTTGCTGTAAATATATCCCCCGTATTCATCTCTAAAACGGCTATGCATAGCCGCCACCGTTTTAAAAGCAAAGTTGCTCGTTTGAATAATAGGTGGAGCAACCGCGTTGAAATATTCTTCGCGTTCCTCTCCCAACTCGTTAATGATGTATGAAATATCCATATGAATAGCCTCTTGCAATAAAAAATTGTGTAAGCGAAGCAAAGATTAGCAAAAACCCCAACTATGGATATAGCGCAATAACGTTATTAGTTATTGATACTGATCTTTTGAATACTCGTTGGCAACCACACCTGCATATCGTTGGCACCCCGGTTGTTCCAGCTAAAGTAAGGGATAGCGGTTATTTGTTTTGTTGAGGTTGAAACAGACAAACCATTCTCAGCAACTGCTACAACGGGGGCGTTGAACCGCAATACATTCACACCACCCAGCAACGAAGGCTCATAGGATGCTTCAAAAGTTGCATGGGCAGGCACTACCACGCTCCCGGACTTCAGCCCGTTCTTTTCTCCTTCAACGCAATACACCATGGGTCCGTATTGCAATGCAACCCTGTTCGTGTTTTGCTTTACCTGGGGGTTGCTGACAACACGACGTATTTTCATGGGTAATTCCATCGTTACCACATCTCCTTTTTTCCAGTTGCGTTTTATTACCGCATAGCCTTTATCAGTAGCATATTGTATTGTTTCTCCATTCACTTTTATAATGGGCTGATCGTTTTGTTCTTCTGCATAACGATACAAATCGCCCGGCACCGGTGTTGTTAACCAACCGGGAATGCGTAACCGAAGCTCAAACGATGTCTTCCTGGAAGGCGCAACAGTAAGCTGTACATTTCCCTTCCAGGGGTAACCTGTTTGCATCGTTAATGCAATTTTATTTTTTCCTTGTTGCACAACCGTATTGCTTCCAACAAATAAATTAACCCACACCGTGTTGGCAGAAGTTCCATAAATATAATTTCCCACTGAACTTACCAACCGGGCTATGTTAGAGGGGCAACAGGCTGTACCAAACCATTCACTCCTGCTGTAACCACCCTCGGTAGCCAACGGATTACCATAAAAAAAACGATCTCCCGAAAGAGACAGTCCATCCAATGCGCCGTTATACAAGCTTCTTTCCAGCACATCAATATACCTTGCATTTCCTGAAAGCATGTTCATGCGTTGATTCCAGAACACCATGCCTACAGAAGCGCATGTTTCGCAATATGCGCTTTCGTTGGGCAAATCGTAAGGAATTCCAAACCCTTCATTTTTACCCTGTGCGCCTATACCTCCTGTTATATACATATGCCGGAAAACAACATCCTTCCATATAGAATCCATGGCTGTAATATAGCCTGCATCGTTGGTAACGGCCGCAACATCTGCAGCGCCGGTATACAGGTACATAGCGCGCACCGCATGCCCGGTAATTTTTCGTTGATCCTTTACCGGTACCCCGTCCTGGCAATAATCGGGATCTTTCCATTGATCCCATATCACGCCTTTACCATTGCCATGACCGCGCTGGGCAAGAAACCAATCTGAGAGTTCGAGGTATTTTTTATTTTTTGTGTGATGGTACAATTTCATCAGCGCCAGCTCTATTTCCTGGTGCCCGCTTACCCAGGGGCGATTTTGCTGACGGAAGACTGAATCAATATGATCGGCAAAGCGAATGGCGGTGTTCAGCAATTTATCTTTACCGGTTGTATTGTAGTAAGCAATGCCCGCTTCAATCAGGTGACCGGCGCAGTAATCTTCATGTTTCTCCATGTCAGTCCAGCGCTTATTGATATCTGTGAGTACATAATAAGTATTCAGATAACCATCTGGCAACTGTGCCGCAGCAATTTTGTCTATCCATTCATCTGTATTTTTTTCGAGTGTTGCATCGGGATGACTTTTCAAAGAATAGGCAATGGCTTCAATCGCCTTGTACACATCCGAATCGTCGTAGTAAATGCCTTCATGCTTTCCCGAACGCTTAGCCGCTTTTTCAAAATTGCGGATGCGACCGGTTTTATCCTGCGTGTAACTCACGCAGGCATCCAGCGTAGCAGTTGCTACCATTTCCATCTTCGACTTCCAGAAAGCATCGGTAATGTTTACTTCAGAAAAACTGACAGGATATATTTTTTGCAGGGAGTTTTGGGCTTGAGTAGTAAATGCCGTGAAGAGCAGGAGCACACTGGTTAAACAATTATTTTTCATTAGTTACAATATACATTTAAGATGAATAGTTGCACAATTTAGGAAAGCTTGGTGGGATATAGTGGCCAATGTTTATCAATAGTATTTAGATATTGAAAAACCAGCAACAAATATATAGATAGCATTATGAAAGGGTTGCTTTCATCTACCGTTGTGAATTGATTTCAAATTACAGGATAGATTAGATTATTGACAACGATTTCTCCAAACAGGCAAAGCCCAATGCGGGATCGTCTTTTTTAATCCAGGCAACACCCTCATACTGTTTTGCATTTACACCATAAACTCCCAGGCACTTACATAGGCATCGTGCTTTTCGGCATATGCAATAAAATCAGCATAAAAAGGGAACTGGCTCAGCGTGGCGCTATCGCCTGTTACGATCAGTTTCTTCCTTGCTCTGGTCATGGCTACGTTCATGCGGCGGATGTCGGATAAAAAGCCGATCCTGCTGTCTGCATTGCTGCGCGTCATACTGATGTAAATAATATCCCGTTCCTGCCCCTGGAAACTGTCGATGGTATTGATGGTGATCTTGTGCGCATATTCCTTAAGGTGAGCTGCCTGTTCCATTTGCTCCTGCAATAGTAATATTTGCTGCCGGTAAGGTGATATAATGCCGATGGTGGGAAAGTTTTCCAATGTATAATAAACTGCCAGTTCATTTACCAGTTGTGTAAGGTGTTTGAAAACAAAAGCGGCTTCTTCGGGATTTGATATGCTCGTGCCTTCCATTTTTTCATCGAAGCCGCAGCCGGCAGTGTCAATAAAGTGCATGGGCGTTTGTCCTTTGCCCAACAGATGCTTCGCTACAGAGGCATGCGCCCTGAGCCGGTTACCATAAAACACAGCCGATGAATAACCCATAATGGTTTCGTGCATACGGTATTGTTCTTCGAGCAGTGTAACGGCTTCGGGATGGAGCTGCACATTCTTTTCAAGCAGGGTGAGGTTCAATCCATTCCGCGCAGCTTCTTCCGATTTAACGGTGGGAGGCAACTGGCAATGATCGCCTGCCAGTACGAGTTTCTGCCCTTTGAGTATTGGTATCCAACAGGCTGGTTCCAACGCCTGCCCTGCTTCATCAATTATTACCGTGTCGTAGGTAAGGTTACGCACTGTATAATGGTTAGAGCCTACCAGTGTGGCTGTAATTACCTGTGCTTTTGCCTGCAGGTCGTCCATAATATATTGCTCCGTTTTTTCTACATCCTTCATAATCTTGTGCGCTTCTCCAAACAAAGCCTTACGCTGCTCTCTCTCGGCTTTTCCAAAATTGCGTTTATACTTATGCGCCATATTCCGGAACTCATTGGCCTGCTTCTTCATCTTTTTGATGTCTTTCATACTGGCATGTTCAGCCATCTTACTGTCAAGCGTAAGCGACATAAGCCGTGCCGACACGCGGGCAGGATTGCCCACACGCAACACATTCAACCCCTGGTCGGCCAGCTTTTCGCTCAACAGGTCTACTGCCGTATTGCTGGGCGCAACTACCAATACTTGTTTGTGATCGCGTTCAATCAACGCTTTGATAGCCTGCACCAACGTAGTGGTTTTGCCTGTGCCGGGAGGACCATGCACAATGGCTAAGTCATTTGCCTGGAGTATTTTATTCACCGCAGCCTGTTGCGACGCATTGAGCGTAGTGCTGGTATATGCCTTACTTTCAGTGTGAAAGGAAGGTGCTTTTTCTCCTGTAAGAATTTTAACCAGCCTGTTTTCTTTTTCATTGTCCAATAATGCTGTGGCACGCTTCAATGCGTTTTGCATTTCATCGTAGCTGTTGTCATCAAACAGCAGGTCAATGCCAAGCTTGCCGTCGCGGCTCCAGTCGGGCAGTTCATCGGTACGTAGTGTTATCTTTAACCTGTTTCCACCCTGAAAGCTGATCACTCCCTCTACCCTGTTCTCTTTTGGATCGTGATTGGAAAAAAGTACCGCCGATGCACCAAACCTCAACTGGTGCGGAACATCGTGATGGGTAGTTCGTTCTACCTCTACGGAAAGATAGTCGCCCCGGCTCATTTCTGTGTCGCGTATAGCAATGGGGTACCAGGTAAGCCCGTTAGCCCTGCGCTCGTTTACCGACGACGATTCTATTAGTTGCTGGTATTGTGCCTGATCCTGCTCCCGTTCTGTTTTCAGCAGTTCCTGTAGCTTCCTGAAATAATCCATCGCGCAAAGGTAAGCGAACAGGCGCTTTTGATCAGTCCGGTAAAACTTCTGCCGTACAACCAAATTGTTTTACCAGGTTGATGATATTCTCATTGTTAATCGTTTGCCGGTAGCTTTCTATCCGGAGAATCCTGTCTGTATCGTGCAGGTCGAAATTGGCATTGTACCAGGGATAATTCCTGTGGAGAAAATAAATGATCCGGTTGCCTTGCTGTTGATCCTCCACGTTTGTTTTATATACCTCAACTATTTTCATAAAAGTCTGGTTTTGTAGTTTGTGGTACAAACTAACAACCAGCCGGTGACAACCTTATGGCAGTGCCTGAAGATATTTTCCTGGAAATGTATTTGGCAGCATTACAATGATATTTCGCTATCGGCGAGTGTCTTTATCATAGCCATCAACCTTGGAGTTAGATCAAGGCAGGTTATTGCTCAAAGGTAGACTCCTCCTTTGATTGGAGTGACAGGCAGTAGAATAAAGGTTAAGCAATTATACTCATGTTCGTCCTTGTACTGCTGCTTGTCATGTCGAGTAAACAATTAGCACAATAAAGCTCTTTGAAAATGACAAGCTGTATATATCGCCCTAACCTTCGCGTGGGTACCCGTTAAGCCGGTAACGATTTAGCAGGAACTTTTCAAGATTCTGTTGTTGAGTTCACAGTAGTACTAAAGCTTAATCAGGGCGTTCCCGAAATCGGCCGTAATCGATTTCGGGCGGCTTTTTGCGTTACTTTTTTCCGCAAAAAAGTAACAAAAAGCAGAGGGTGTATAGCTGAAAGTAAAACCGCGTTTGTGCAAACAAAAATTAAGTTTATAACCAACTGATAAACATCATACTGAAAACATGTCATTGGCAAGAATAAGACATTTGATTTTCTTGAATGCTCTTACGTTGACCACCAGGGTGAAGGCATCCGGTGGTAGAGAAAACTGCCACTCGTATTTCTATCTAAATCATTCGTTCACACAAACGCACTAAAGCCTGTAATAGCCCGCCCAACAATCAGGGAATTGATTTCTTTGGTGCCTTCGTATGAATAAATCGCTTCGGCATCGGCAACAAAACGTGCAACATTGTGATCGAGCAATATGCCGTTGCCGCCCATTACTTCGCGTGCCTGGCTAACGATATCGCGTGTACGTAACGAGCAAAACACTTTTGCCAGCGATGCGTGTTCATCTTTCAGCAATCCCTGGTCCTGAAGCTCCGACAAGCGGAATACCATTGATTGCATGGCGGTAAGATTGGAAAGCATTTCAACCAGGTGGTTTTGTATCAACTGGAAGGATGCAATGGGTTTGCCAAATTGTTTCCGTTTGCGTGTATAGTCCAATGCATTTTCATACGCGCCTCTTGCGCAGCCTACTGCCATCCAGGCAACACCGGCGCGGGTCATTTGCAACACTTTTGCTGTGTCTTTAAAAGAATTGGCACCGGGCAGCCTGTCTTTTTCTTCCACCAGGCAATCGGTAAGCGTTATTAAACCATTCTGCACAATGCGTAAAGCCATTTTGCCTTTTATCTTTTCTACCTGTAAGCCAGGTCTGTTCTTTCTTACTAAAAATCCTTTTACTTCTCCATCGTCCACATCTCTCGCCCAAATAATAATTACATCGGCAAACGTAGAATTGCCTATCCATTTTTTCTGTCCGTTCAGCACCCAGCCGTTCTCTGTTCGTTTAACCGTAGTAGTAAGCCCGCCCGCGGCACCGGAACCCACCTCAGGCTCTGTTAGTCCAAATGCGCCTATCGCTTTCAGCTCATGCATAGCCGGCAACCATTCCTGCTTTTGGGCTTCTGATCCGCACATATATATCGATCCCATTGCCAGACCGCTTTGCACGCCGAAAAATGTAGCAATAGAAGCATCCACACGCCCCATTTCCATAGCAATAATGCCTTCCATTAAAAATGATTTACCGGGACATCCATAGCCCTGATAGGTAACGCCACATAAGCCCAGCTCAGCAAATTTGGGAATCACTTCAAAAGGAAATTCGTCGTGCAGCCAATAATAATTTACGATGGGTTTGATCTCTGTTTCCATGAACTCCCGCACGCGCAATTGCAAGGCTTTGTCTTCTTCATTCAGTCGTAGGTGCAGCTCATAAAAATCGCCATTAATGGCGGGAAGTTCTTTTTTCTTCCTGTCACCACCCTCCATCATCTTCATCAGCATTTTAAGTTGCTTGTCGTCCAGTTTTGAAAATCCTTCCATTACTTTCTGCAGGTCTACCTTTTCAGAAAGTTTAGCCAACTGATCGAAATCAATATTCCTGAGAAGATTAAATGCGCCTTTGATTTTTGAGAATGTTCCGGACATAGCTTATCGTTTACAGATGATAGTGATTCTTTAAAGATAAAGATGTTGGGGGAATTGAGTGGGCAGCGTTTTTTGTTTATTGTTTAGCGCTAGGAATTCTGTTAGCGTTTGTTGCTATGCGAGGCGTCTTCGCCTCGCATCTGGAGTTTGGATGTTATGTAATATTTTTTTAAAGAAAAGACTATTTCCCGTTTTGAAATAGTTTTTTTTATGTATTTTTATATCTAGTTAATATACTAGACATGGGATATTCAACAAAAATTCAG
>JBQCGX010000046.1:0-51900 GCA_051955255.1 Agriterribacter sp.
CTTTTTACGGTCAAAAAAGCGTTTTTGAAATAAAAGAATGGTAATTACTCCTAGCGAAATAGAAGCATCGGCTATATTGAATACGGGACGGAAGAATAAAAACTCTTCGCCGCCCCATATCGGGAACCAATCGGGGAAACGGCTTTCAATGATCGGGAAGTACAGCATATCCACCACGCGTCCATGCAAAAAACCTGCATAGCCTCCATTTTCTGGAAAAATCTTTGATACATATGGATTGAACACGTCACCACTGTTTTCGAATATTAGTCCGTAAAACATGCTGTCTATTAAATTGCCGATAGCACCGGCATAAATGAGCGTGGCGCAAACAATAAATCCTTTGTGATATCCCTGTTTAATAATGTGCCGGATATAATAAGTACCAAAAACCACCGCAAACAGCCGGAATAAAGTAAGAATAATTTTACCCCACTCGCCCCCGAACTTCCAGCCATAAGCCATTCCCTCGTTCTCAATAAAATGAAGCATAAACCAGGAACCTATAACAGATTTTTCTTCGCCGAGATAAAAACTTGTTTTTATCCAGATTTTAAATGCCTGGTCAATAAAGAGAATAAGCAAGGTGAGCAATATTGCCGATCTGAATTTCACCGATTTAAGTTTATCGGCAAACCTACACGAAAAAGCTGATTTTTCAGCTACTTTAAAACTTTCTGAAGCTGCGGTCAGGTTACAGAAAATAAACATTAACAAATAACTTCTGGTAAACAAATGACTAAAAACGGGCATGTCATCCCATTAAAACGTTAACATTATATGAATAGGCTGGCGTGTAAACCTATTTTTGTATATTTGGCAGCTCTAATGGTACCTACAAAAAAGATATATAGTTCAAAACACTATGCATCCTGCTTATTTATGATGCTTACGTTGTTATGGCTAACCGTAAGTGCCCCGTTTATTACAAATCTTCAAAAGCAACTCAATAAACAAACGAGCTGTTGCGGCTCAGGTTCCGAAAACCAATCGATGGAAGAAAATGCCAATCCTTTTTCGGGACTAAATGAAGAAAAGAGTGGCAATTCCGGCAGCACTTTATCGGAATACCTCCATGAGCCGCTCACATTTGCTACGCTGTTTACCACCGAACTGGTGCATACAGCCAATGGCGGAGCATCCATTTACATTGCTTATTACGGCGAGCTGTTATCCCCCCCTCCGGAAGCCTAAACCGGGTTTCACTTATTCCATTCTTGTTTATTCATGTTTTGTCTTTTCACCCAAAAGAGAAATGGCATGATGTTATTAATGCGTGCCTCTTCATTAACGAAGAGACGTGTTTGGGTGGAAGAAAAGTAAAAAGGATCATCTGAAAAATTTATACAGCATTATTTTAATTTATTGATTATGAACAATCGTTCTCAATCTTTCGTAAAGAATATTGGATCGGATTTCCCCGCGTCGATCGTAGTGTTTTTAGTGGCCTTACCCCTGTGTCTGGGTATTGCCTTAGGATCAAATGCACCGTTGTTTAGCGGTATTATTGCAGGCATTGTAGGTGGTATTGTTATTGGGTTGCTCAGTGGATCGCATTTAAGTGTGAGCGGACCAGCAGCCGGTCTTACAGCGATTGTTATTGGCGCTATTGCCATTTTACCGTCGTTCGAGGCCTTTCTTTTAGCGGTAGTGATATGCGGTGCCTTGCAACTTGTACTTGGTTTTGCAAAAGCGGGTGTAATTGGCGATTATATTCCTAAAAGTGTGATAAAAGGAATGCTTGCCGCCATCGGCATCATTCTCATTTTAAAACAAATACCACACCTTATTGGTTACGATAAAGATTATGAGGGAGATCAATCATTTTTACAACCTGATGGTGAAAATACTTTTACCGGCATATTCAGCGCACTGAATGCCATTGCCCCTGCGGCCGTTGTGATTGGCATAGTTTGCCTGGCTTTCCAGTTTTTCTGGGGAAACTTTTCAGAAAAAAAGGGCGGCTGGTTAAAATTAGTGCCTGCTCCGCTGCTGGTTGTATTGCTTGGCGTGGCCATTAATGAGCTGTTTAAATGGCAGACTACCGGCTTTGGACTAAAGCAGGAGCACATGGTTAACATACCCGTTGCTTCTTCCGTAAAAGAATTCTTTTCCTTTTTTACTACTCCCGACTGGAGCGCTTTAACGAATAAACAGGTATGGTTAAGTGGTGCTACGCTGGCATTGGTAGCCAGCCTTGAAACACTGCTGGGCATTGAAGCGGTAGATAATCTTGACCCACAAAAGAGAATTTCGCCTACTAACCGAGAGCTGAAAGCCCAGGGCGTAGGTAACATGATATCTGGTTTAATTGGCGGTTTGCCTTTAACCAGCGTTATCGTGCGGTCGTCTGCTAACGTAAATGCAGGCGCCAAAACGAAAACGTCTGCCATTCTTCATGGCTTTTTCCTCCTGTTGAGTGTTGCGTTTATACCTAAAGTACTAGCCATCATACCTCTATCGGCACTGGCGGCTATTTTAATTTACACGGGTTTTAAACTGGCAAAACCTTCTCTGTTTAAAGAGTTTTATAAAAAGGGATGGGACCAGTTTATTCCGTTTGTGGCTACTATTGTAATTGTTTTACTTACCGATTTGCTGATAGGCGTACTTTCTGGTTTGGCCGTTGGTTTGTTTTTCTCTGCCCGCAGCAATTTCAGAACGGCTGTGTTTATTGTAAACGATGATGACAATTTTCTTATCCGCCTCCGCAAAGATGTATCCATTCTTAACAAGCGCGGTATTAAGGCAAAGCTGGATGCTGTGCCGGAAAATTCCAACGTGCTGATCGATGCTACACGTGCCGATTTTATCGACAAAGATATTTTGGATATGATAGAAGATTTCAGGCGGGAGGCACCTAAACGGAACATCCAGGTGGAAATAAAAACAAATTTGTTTGGCGAACAAAAACTCGAAGCAGATGCGATTGCGCATAGCAGTAAAAATGTAAATGGAACGGAAAAGATTAAAGTAACGGATCATTAATTCAGAAACAATTAAAACATTAACAAGTGAAATCGTATCAAAAGTTATTATTGGAAAATAAAGCATGGGCTGCAGAAAAAGTTGACTCAGACCCCGACTATTTTAAAAGATTATCCAATGTACAGAAGCCTGAATTTTTGTGGATAGGATGCAGCGACAGCCGTGTACCTGCCAATGAAATTACGGGCACGCAACCGGGCGAAATATTTGTGCACCGCAATATTGCCAATATGGTAATACATACCGATGTAAACCTGCTGGCAGTGCTGGATTATGCCGTTAACCACCTTAAAGTAAAACATGTTATTGTATGCGGCCATTACGGTTGTGGAGGCATTAAGGCATCGATGACCAATACCGACTACAAGGCCGTATTGAATATGTGGTTACGCAATATTAAGGATGTATATCGCCACAACCGCGAGGAACTGGATGCTATTGCAAACCTTGATCAAAGGGCCGACAGGCTGTCGGAACTGAATGTGAAGGAACAGGTGGTACGCCTGGCTCAAACTACTATTGTACAAAATGCATGGAAAAAAGACAATGCACCTCATTTGCATGGCTGGGTATATGGGTTGAAAGACGGAATGATCAATCCTGTTTTTGAACTACCCGCCGGAAGCCCGGTTGATCCGCTGTATAAGTACGATGAAATACTTTAGGAGGTGAAAGATGTAAGGTAGAAGGTATAGGGCGTAAGGTGTAAGGCCTTATACCTTACACCCTAACTAAACAGGTATTCCACATCTTCCCTGGTCAGGCTCTTCACAAATGTAGAATCATCTGCAATGAGGTCTTTGGCCAGGGATCTTTTTCTTTCCTGCAACTGGAGTATTTTGTCTTCAATTGTATCCTTGCAAATCATCCTGTAGGCAAATATATTTTTCGTTTGTCCTATACGGTGAGTACGGTCAATGGCCTGTTGTTCAACCGCAGGGTTCCACCACGGATCTACTATGTAAACATAGTCGGCAGCCGTAAGGTTTAAGCCCACGCCACCCGCTTTTAGCGAAATAAGAAACACCCTGCAGGTATCGTCGTTCTGGAAACGCGTAATCGCTTTTTCCCTGTCTACAGCGGTTGTACTGCCATCAAAGTATTCAAATGGCACTTCCAGTTCTTTCAGCTTTTCTTTAATCAGCGCCAGCATGCCGAGGAACTGCGAAAAGATAAGCGCCTTATGATCGCTGATATTTTCTGTCAGCTCCCTTCCTATTTCTTCCAGCTTCACAGAATGATTGGGGTATTTTTCCGGCTCATTCATAATAGCAGGCGAGTCGCATATCTGGCGCAGCTTCATCAATCCCTGCAAAATAGTTAACTGCGATTTCTCTATGCCCTGTTCGCTGATAACACCCATTATCTTATTCCTGTAATCGTTGCGATACGCGTCGTATATTTCACGCTGCTCGCTCTGCATTTCGCAAAACAGGATGGTTTCTGTTTTTTCAGGAAGGTCTTTGGCAACCTGCTCCTTTGTTCTTCGTAAAATAAAAGGATACAACAGCTTCTTCAAATGTTCTTTACGGTCCTGTTCCCCAAATTTGTCTATAGGTGTAGCAAATTCATTGCGGAAATATTCCACGCTGCCCAGCATGCCGGGGTTCAAAAAGTTCATTTGCGCGTAAATGTCGAAGGTGTTGTTCTGCAAAGGCGTACCGCTCAGGCAAAGCCGGTTTTTTGCGAGTAGCAGGCTTGCAGCTTTGGTTACTTTGCTCTGTGGATTTTTAATAGCCTGCGATTCATCCAGCACCACATAATCAAACTGTATCTCCGTAAGCAGCTTAATGTCGCTTCTGAGTGTACCGTAAGTGGTGATGATGACATTATAAGGTGCAAAGGTATCCTTATCTCTCGCCCTGTCGGGTCCATGATGGATATAGTAAGTAAGATCGGGCGTGAACTTTTTAATTTCATTTTCCCAGTTAAACATGAGCGTGGTGGGGCAAACAACGATTGCTTTCAACACATCGTGATGATCGCGATAGAACTGAAGGAATGATAAGGCCTGAATGGTTTTACCCAAACCCATATCATCTGCCAGTATACCGCCCCAGCCCACTTCGCTCAAATAATTCAGCCAGTGGTATCCAGCCACCTGGTATGGACGTAAGATATGCGCCAGGCGCTCCGGCGGATCAATTTCGTTGATGCGGTTAAAACTGCGAAGCCTGTTGTACTTTTCCTCCAGTTCAATCATCACCTCGGCTTCATCCTTTTCCTGGTGCAGCTCGTCTATAACACTTAAATGATATTTAGAAAGCCGCAGCGAATTGCTTTTGCCCTCGCCTACCCTAAACAGTAAGGAGTATTTCTTTAACCAGTTTTCAGGTAAAATTCCCAGTGTGCCATCGTTCAATTGTACGAACTGCTGTTTATTGGTAAGCGCCCGCTTAATTTCGGCTACGCTTACATGTTGCTCGCCAAACACAACGCTCACTTTAGCATCGAACCAGTCCATGCCACTGCTGATGTGTATTTGCGTAGCAGGCCGTGCGGTATTGAAACGGAAATTCTTCAGCACATCAAACCCCGCAACCGGTATATTCATTTCCTTCATGCTGTCAACAAAAAGGAAAAACCAGTTGTTCTTCAGTACATCTGCCCCCTTTAAGGCAAGGGTAGAAGATCCTTCGGGGTAAATGAAATTAGAATGCAGTCCTTCCAGCTTTTTAATAAACTTCAGTTCTACTTCCCTGTTCCTTCTTATTTCAAGTACTTTGTCTTCAACGGGGATAGTAATTACATCTTTGGCGTTGAATTTTGTTTCAAATCCTTTGTACGAAAACACGGGAACAAAAATCAGGTAATCGCCTTTTTCCTGCAGCAACACTTTAATTTCCGGGTCGCCGTCTTTTACTTCCTGCACCAGGCTGCTGCTGAATTTCACTTTATAGTCGCGCGTGAGCGGTACAACCGTTTTTTGCAGGTAAGAAGGCCAATCTTCATCAGCCACTTCTATATCCTCCTTATTTAAAAAACGTTCCACTTCGGCTATGTCTTCCTGTTTGATCCAGTTATAAAAAGTATCCGCGTATTTAAACAGCAATGAACTGCTCCATTCATTTTCTTTCAACGGTACCTCGCTGCCGTTTACCTGCACAAAACAAGATATCACCACTTTGTTTTTGGCAGGCGTTACATGAAATACAGGACTTACGCCTTCTTCGGACAATTGAGCAGTCTGGAGATTACCGGTTACAAAGTTCTTTTTAGCGGGCAGGAAAAACACCAGCGGATTTTCTTTTTGCTCGTTAAACAGCTTTTGTAATTTGGGATACCAGTATTCAGTGATCAATGATTTGGTTTCTTCCGGCAGGTCATCATCTTCGTGATGGACAATATTTTCCCATATACCGGAAAAGGGAGAGTTCCTGCTTACGTATTTATTTACCTCAGTATCCTGCAGTTTGCGGAGCTGTTGCAATAACTGTTTATCCTGGTCGGGGTAGCCATCTGCATTTACAAATTTAACAAGGTCGAGCTTTTCTACCTTCCCGGTAAAGCCTCCGCCAGCTTCTTTTGTTTCGCCTGCTACAGCATCTAACGAAAAATAGGGATACGATTTATTAGAGTGATTGAATACTACGCCAATCCTTCGGCTAAAGTAAGTACCGTTAGTAGCTACTTCTACATTTTCGGGTTCTACCGTTGCTACTTCTTTTTCAACTACTGCAGATTTGGGTTTGGAAAGACCTGCTACCGGCTCAATTCTTTTTATGGACGTGTCGAGCACACGCAAAAAAGGTTTACCATCCTTATAGGTAAACTCAAATTTGCCCGTCAGGTCGTCATCGAGCGAATACCCGTATGCTTCCAGCAGTTTGTTCTTTTGCTTGTCCCAGTTCCTGATGGAGTCGAAGTAAAAAGGACCATAGGCATTGAGCAACTGGATGAACAGCGTTACTTTGTGAATGCAAAGTGGGTGTCCCTGTTCGTCGCATTTGCAGGAAGTATCAAAATTTCTTTCTTCGTTTTTTTGAATGACCAGCGGAAAGTCTTCTCCCTCTAATGTAAGCGTTGCCTCTACCCGCTCGTTTGCCGCCGATAATATATTGGCTTTTTGGCCGCGTAGTATTTTTTCAGCTTCTGTATAGCTGTCTGGTGAGCTGAGCAATTTGATCGTTTTAAGATCAATGTCTTTCATTTTTACAACGGTGTGCCGTTGATGATACAGGATGTCTTTTTCGCCCAGCACATTTTTATCAATCAACTCCTGCAACTGCAATAAGGCGGCTGTTTCATGCCTGCATATATCGCCCAGGTTGTAAGGGCAGGTACACCGCACCGATAGTCCCTTAGGGTCTTTGTATTTCTGAATGTATACCTTATAAAATGTGGCGTAACTGTCGTCCTTCACCCTAAAAGTAACAGAACCCAGCAGATCGTCGTGTTCAACCAGTTCAACATACCCGATCGAATGAATTTTTTTACCCCTCCGGATTACTTCATCAGTGCCATTATTATAAACAAACTTGATAAGGTGTGGTAAGGCCATGCGTACGAAAATCAGGTGTAACCTGTATTTGGTAAAAAAAAGGTTAATTGGCGAAATTACAGAAAAATCTTAAGTATGGGAAATGATGAAAGCGTTAAAACTGCAAAGGATCGTTTGTTGTATCTAAATAATCACTAATCTGTCGTTTCGGTAAACCGGCAATACGTTAGCAACATCCGGCGTCATGCAATATTCAATATCTTTCTCCAACCCATAACCGCTCAACCGCAAATAGTGCGATGCATTTTTCTTCCTGAGGAACTCAAAAAGGTTTGGCTGCGCTTCGCGATAGATAGCCTGAGCCATCATGCTGGAGTCGCAATTAATAGAAAAGTTGCTGCCAATGCGATCTATAACGGCCCCGGCAAAGAGTGTATCTTCCAGGTTCACCCGATCTTTCCAGGCAGCGCAGGCCAGTATTACATCGCGGTTCTGCCGCTCAAGGTAATGGCATACGGCTGAAAGGTTGGGAAACGAGCCGGTAATAATGTCTTTGGCTCCGTTGGCTATTGCCATGTAAAGCAGCTTGGTGCCATTGGTAGTGGTAAGCACCATTGGCTTTCCTCCAATAAAATCGCGGCTGTATTCAAAAGGTGAGTTGCCATGTTGCAGGCCCGGCGCCACCTTGCCTTCGCGTTCGCCTGCGGTGATAGCACCTATTTCCTGTCCCGTTTCTATGCATTTGGCCACGCTGTCTACCGGGATGATATAACTTGCACCATTATACAATGCCGTGGCCACGGTAGAGGTTGCACGAAGTACATCAATAATCACTACAATAGCGTCGTTTACATCATACAAGTGCAGTAATGCAGGAGAGAGAGAAGTATAGAGAGATGGTTTATTGTTCATATTTCGTTTGCAAATATAAAACACTTGAAAAAGACAGCGATCATAAGGCCCCTGTCGCCTTGGATTGAAATCCAAGGTTACAACATGTGACCGAGCCGATGGCTCTTGCAGTTTGTGATCGCACAGAGCCATCGGCTCGGTAAAATTGTATGGACGGATTTCAATCCGTCCGGTAAAGGCAGGGACGATTTATTTGCTCGCTAAAACCACATTAACCCTTATCCACCGGTATCCAGAAATTAAGTCCTACAATAAACGCCACTAATAGCCAATGGATGAGCAGCGGCAGCCATTTTTTTTCGGCATAGAAATATGTGTAGGCGTGGAATGCTGCAAAAGGCAGGGCGCATAATATCCAGTATTCGAATGTTGAATTAAAATTAATGAAAGGTATCAGCATGGCTATTACCAGGTATACCAGCATTAACGTCCAGCTTTTACGCACCTGTATCAACATACGCAAAATATTGCGCTGGATGTAAAAGCCGCTGATAAGAAAGGGAACAATCATAAATAAGATGGCAATCCATGCCCATATATCCTGTTGAAATTTGGGCAGGCTCACCGAAACGGAAGGCAGGTATGTTAGCGGGTTCCAGTTATTGGCAAGAAACAAAAAGGCAAACAAAAAATAGTACGGTGTAAGTAAGCCCAATATAGCCACCATCCATTCGCTTAGGTGAAAGGGGCGCATGGATATAAGTGCAAAAAAGATGAGAATGGCAAAGCCAATAGCTGGAAAATAGAAGAAAGACGCCAGCCCCACCATCATGGCAGTATTAAATACCAGCGTTTTTGGGCGTGGATGATTGAACAATTTGCAAAGCGTAGCCCAAATAAAAACCAGCAGTGTATTAATGAGGAGGGTAGACGAAAGCTGCCACCACTCAGGAAAAAGCGATGTTATAAGTATATAGGACATTGCCGGCAGGTAACTGGGCCGGTGCAACAGCTTTTCGTTGTTGATAAAATTATTGAACGTAAATGCCTGCGTTAAGGTAAGCACCCACACAATAAAGGGGTAAATAATGGGGGCTGTTTTGCCTGTAGTACCAATAACGCCCAGCAGCCAGTGATATAAAAATCCATCCGTAGGCTGGGCAACCGGCACATGCGGATGGAGAAATGAATATATTTTTAGCAATAAGGCATACAACAACAGGTAAACAATGTTGACCGGTGTACTCTTCTTAAAAAATCCTGTCACAGAAAGATGGTTTAAAAATCAATTTTTGCAAAGCAAATATAATTTCTGTACATGCAAGGTAATATTACCTGGCGTGCACCCACCTGTTTGCCATATTTAGGCATAAATTCATAATCGCGGTCAAGATTTTTGAGCGTTGGCGACCTGTCTATTTTGCCATCCGGAGTAACGGACTGCTCTGTAAGCAGCCTCGTCCTGCGTTCCAGCTGGTTGTATAAAAAATTGATGGAGCTGCCAGTGTTGTAAATCATGTATGATAAATTGTTGTCTGAATTATCATCAAACTGGCTTTTGTGTAAAATATTGCTCCACTGCATGGTTGCGTTGGGGTCGAACGAAAAAACGGCAATATTCTCACTGTAATAGCGGGTGCTGCTGCCATAGTTCCAGCGGTTCCACGGGCTGCCATAACCATAAGGGCTCCAGTAACTGTTGTAAGGCGAATAAGGATAGAACCCGTAAGGACTATAGAGATAGTCGTATCTGTTCCAGTTGCCGCCTCTCGAAGAAGTAAAATACAACTCGCTCACCACAATAAATCCCCCATCCTTTTTAGGAAGCACCTGCCGGATAAAATAGTCGTTGAAAGCGGTTTTAGCATTGGTGTTTTCCGATTTTGCGTCCTGCTTTAACTGGTCGCTGAAAATATTGTAACTCTCCGCTTTTATTTGCGACGATGCCTTGTCCCACACCGAAATGTATATACCCTCTACATTACCCCTTCGCTGTTTATAATAAAGCGAACTGATGAGGTACGTATGGTTAACATTATCGGCTTTAAGCTTTACTTCGTCCAGGTAATTGTTGGTGAGCGGAATGTTGTTTACCCGGAAACTGTCCACCTTCGCAGGTTTGATCAACAGGTCCATATGCGAAATATTATCCCTGCTTCCATTACGTCCGCAACGCGTAAAAACAAAGTCCCCGTCATTGTCTACAATAAAATCGCTGAACACGGCATCCCTTTGCTGCATGGTAACCGCAAGCCGGCTTTTGTTTTGAAACTCCATTTTGTCGTTATACAGCAAAGTGGTAAACACATAGTTTTTTTCGTTGCGTTTATTGATCTTAAACACCATGATCTGCTCCTTGTTTTCGCTGTAGATGGTTGTATAGATCTTGTTATCGCTGGCGCCGCCTATTTGTGTCGTATCAATTTCAACCGGACCCACCAGCTTTTGCCCGGCAGCATCCATTTTAACCACATTGCAGTACACAATATTTCTTTTTTCGTATTGGTATATCATGTAAAAGAAATCGGGATAGGCAACAAAATCAACATTGATCAGTTTGTCGGGCAAAAACTCAAGCGCAACTTTATTTTTGAGCTTCATTTCATTGTCAAAAATCGAAAGATCGTTCTTGGATCGTTGATTCTTGTATATCAGGATGTCGCCGCTCACCTTTCCTATGATCTCAAAATTAACCTGGCGGTAATCGTCTCTTCCCGGATCTGAATAATGAATTCGCTGCGCGGCACTCCATACAGGCAGGCTCAGTATCACAATGGCAGCTATCATTTTATTTATGTGCATCATTGAATAGGATTTTTTCACTCTAAATATATACATCCCTTTGCAAATTAGAGCGTTTTTGCCATTGCACCCTGCCGATAGGATTTTTTTAACCAAAACTATACTAAAACCATACCTTTCGGAACCGGCAGATATATAAGGCCAGTATCTTTTCCCAAAAAACACGCATTCGTTTGCAAACATTTCATACCGCATTTGTAATTTACCGTATACCTTTGGCGTTTGTTTAACCGTTGTAGAAAATACTTTTAACCTGTAGTAAGCCGTGGGCAAACATACTAATAAAGCTACCCTGGCGGGTTTTGTTATCGCGCTGGGTATTATATATGGCGACATTGGAACTTCACCTCTCTATGTATTCAATGCCATAATAACGGACAGGGCTATTACCGAAGCATTAATCATTGGAAGCCTCTCCTGTATTATTTGGACAATTACGCTTCAAACCACCATTAAATACGTTATACTGGTATTAAAAGCCGATAACAAGGGGGAGGGTGGCATTTTTGCCCTCTATGCCCTGGTGAGGCGACGAAAAAAGTGGCTTGTCATTCCCGCTATGATTGGCGGAGCCGCATTGCTGGCCGATGGCATGATCACTCCCCCCATTACCATTACCTCCGCTATCGAGGGTTTGCAAAAAAATCCTTCCTTCAGCAATCTAGACCAATATATCATTTACATAGTAATTGCTATTTTATCGCTGTTTTTTTTCCTGCAGCAATTTGGCACTTATTCTATAGGCCGGTTTTTTGGACCGGTAATGGGCTTATGGTTTAGCATGCTTGCGGTGCTGGGGCTTTGGCATTTGTTTGACGACCTTTCGATACTAAAAGCCTTCAACCCCTATTACGCCATCAAGCTACTGGCTGCTAATCCGGATGCATTGTGGATACTGGGTGCAGTTTTTTTGTGTACTACGGGTGCGGAGGCATTGTACAGCGACCTTGGGCACTGCGGAAGGGAGAACATCCGCATTTCGTGGATATTTGTAAAAACCTGCCTTTTGCTCAACTACCTGGGGCAGGGCGCCAGCTTATTGAAAAACAACCTGGATGTGCCGGCCGGTAAGCATGTTGACATAAATCCGTTTTTTGACCTGATGCCCGAATGGTTTATTATTCCGGGTGTAATTATTGCCACAACGGCGGCTATTATTGCCAGCCAGGCAATGATATCGGGATCGTTTACGCTTATAGGTGAGGCGATGCGTTTGAACCTCTGGCCCAGGTTAAAGATCAGGTATCCCTCAGAGGAAAAAGGACAGTTGTTCATTCCCTGGCTCAACACTATGATGTATATAGGCTGCGTTGGCGTGGTACTGTACTTTCAAACATCTTCGCGCATGGAGGCAGCGTATGGCTTGGCCATTATTGTTACCATGCTTATGACCACCATTCTTTTTGCCAATTACCTGGTCAGCCATCGTATAAAAGCAAGCCTGATATGGATCTTTTTGATCGGCTACCTGATTATTGAAGGCGGCTACCTGATTGCGCTGTTGCAAAAATTTACGCATGGCGGCTACATAACCGTAATTATTGGCGGCCTGATGTTTTTGATTATGTACATATGGTTCAGAAGCCGCAAGATCAAAAACCGCTATGTTGAATTTGTACGGCTTGAAGATTATTTACCAATGTTGCAGGAGCTTAGCAACGACCCGTCGGTTACTAAATATGCCACGCACTTAATTTATTTAACCAGCGCTAACAATCCTAAGGAGATTGAACATAAGATCATCTATTCTATTTTAAACCGCAAGCCAAAACGGGCCGATATTTATTGGTTTGTGCACGTAGATACTTTGGACAATCCATATACCTGCGAATACGAGGTGCAGACCATTATTCCCAACGAGGTGATACGGGTTGAATTCCGGTTGGGTTTCCGCGTAGAACCACGCATTAATACCATGTTCCGCAAGGTGGTGGAAGATATGGTTACTAATAAGGAGGTAAACATTACCAGCCGTTACGAAAGTCTTCAGCGCAACAATGTAGTGGGCGATTTCCAGTTTATTGTAATGGAGAAATTCCTGAGCCTCGACAATGAGCTTCCTTTCTGGGAAACACTCATTATGCGTGGGTATTTCTGGATCAAAGAAGCCAGCCTTTCCGAAGAAAGAGGTTTTGGGCTGGATGCGAGCTATGTTACGGTAGAGAAATTTCCGCTCATCGTATCGCCTGTATCAAATCTTAACCTGCAAAGGATATATAAGGATTAAATGGGAAGGTGCAGGGTATAGGGTGTAAGGAGTAGGGTAAAGCTGTCAGCTATCAGCCATCAGCTTTTAGTGTTCGATAGATAGGAATAACTTTGCAAAGCGGGCCTTGTGTGCAGGGTTCCTTCCCCTGGGAAGATTAGGATGGGCTTCTCAAATTTCCAATCTCATTTTGCCTGTTTTTATTTTATACATCATTGGTAGCCTCCTTGTGCTATTGCTGGTCATTTACCTGGTGCAGGATCGTTTTATTTTTAAACCGGAAAAATTACCCGCCGATTTCAAATTCATATACGATGCACCATTTGAAGAACTGTTTTTTGATATTGAACCGGGTGTGCGTATTAATGGCTTGCACTTTTATGTAAAAGAACCATTGGGGCTCATCCTTTACCTCCACGGCAATACGCGAAGCATTAAAGGGTGGGCTAAATACGCCCGCGATTTTTACCGCTACCAGTACGATGTTGTTTTAATAGATTACCGCGGCTTTGGAAAAAGCACGGGTAAACGCAGCGAGCAAAGCTTATTGAACGATGTACAGTTCGTATACACACAGCTTGCGGCCAAATACCAGGAACATCATATTATTGTATATGGGCGAAGCATAGGAAGCGGTTTTGCTACCAGGGTAGCGGCTGATAATAAACCCCGTTACCTGATACTGGATGCACCGTATTATAATTTTCGTAAAGTGGTAGAGCGGTTCCTTCCATTCATACCTGTTAAATATGTACTGCGCTATCATTTGCGTACCGACAAGTGGATACGGCGGGTGAACTGCCACACTTATATATTACACGGTACCAAGGACAGGCTCATTCCCATCAGGCACAGTGAAAAGCTGCAACAGCTTAATCCGCATAAGATAACCCTTATACGCATTGCCGGGGGTGGGCACAATAATTTACCTTCGTTTCCCGAATACCACAATTTTGTTCGTGATATTCTGAAATACTAAGCAACGTGACTGAATTAAAAAAACGTAGGCCAAAAAGATGGCTTCGCTGGTTAAATGTTATTCTCGTAGTGTATCTGTTGGCAGGAGTAGGCGCTTATATTTTCCAGGATAAAATATTTCTTCATCCTGAGCCTTTACCTGCAGGCGGAAAGTATGGCTTTACGAAGCCCCACCGGGAAATAGATGTAGCGCTCGACAAGGATTACAATATGAATGTAGTGCAGTTTTTGCCCGCCGCTGATTCTGCAAAAGGCGTAGTGCTCTATTTTCATGGCAATATGAAAAACATTGCCAGGTATGCAGTGTATGCCGATCTTTTTACTGTTAATGGCTACGAAGTATGGATGGTGGACTATCCTGGCTTTGGGAAAAGCACCGGCAAGCTAACCGAGCAAAAAATGTACGACTATGCGGAACAGTTATATACAATGGCAGCATCCAGATTTAAAGCCAACCAGATTGTGGTATATGGAAAATCGCTCGGCACTGGTGTTGCTGCCTGGCTGGCTTCTAAAAAAAGCTGTCAGCAATTGATACTGGAAACACCTTACTATAGTTTTCATTCACTTGCGGCACACTATATGCCGGTGTACCCCGTAACTAAATTGATAAAGCTGGAATTGCCTACCAACAAGTACGTTAATATTATAAATGCCCCGGTCACTATCTTTCATGGCACAAACGACGATGTGATTCCTTACAGCAATGCCATCAAATTGAAGAAAGATTTAAAACCCACCGATCATTTTTTTACCATCGAAAACGGCGCTCACAACAACCTCGCAGATTTTCCGCTATTCAGGCAAAAGCTGGATAGTTTGTTGAGGTAGCTATCAGCCATCGGCGATCAGCTTTCAGTGGGTTTATGGTTTGATGTTTTTCGTTTATTGTTGCTTTAAACAATAAACATCAAACGACAAACGCAAAACCCTATGCCTTACGCCTTATTTCCTTTTTATTTTCTATATTCAGCACTTAATTGCTTGCATTCATGTCAAAGTCAACTAAAGGTATCTGGAAGGTTATAGGAGCATCATCGGTAGGAACACTTATAGAATGGTACGATTTCTACATTTTCGGCAGCCTAGCCACTGTTATTGCCAACCAGTTTTTTCCCAAAACAAATCCAACAGCAGCATTGTTGTCAACACTGGCAACCTTTGCCGCAGGATTTATTGTTCGCCCTTTTGGCGCACTTGTTTTTGGAAGATTGGGCGACTTGGTGGGAAGAAAGTATACTTTTTTGCTGACGCTTATTTTAATGGGCGGTTCCACATTTGCCATCGGGCTTGTGCCGTCTTATGAAACCATCGGTTTTGCCGCGCCTGTTATTGTATTGCTGCTGCGTTTGCTGCAGGGGCTGGCGTTAGGCGGCGAATATGGCGGAGCAGCTACCTATGTTGCGGAGCACGCGCCCGCCAACCGGAGAGGCTTTTTTACTTCGTGGATACAAACTACCGCCACGTTAGGACTATTCGTTTCATTGGGAGTGATACTGCTGGTGCGGCATGGGTTAGACAGTAATGTGGAAGAATCCATCAAAAAATTCAACGACTGGGGCTGGCGCATTCCGTTCCTCGTTTCGATATTGTTAGTAATCGTTTCGGTATACATCAGGTTGAAGATGAATGAATCGCCTTTGTTCGCCAAACTCAAATCAGAGGGAAAAGTATCTGCTAATCCACTTAAAGAAAGTTTTGGTCACAAAACCAATCTTCGCATGGTGCTGCTCGCATTGTTTGGTGCTACTATGGGGCAGGGCGTTGTATGGTATACCGGGCAGTTTTATGCGCAAAGTTTTATTGAAACGGTTTGTAAGGTTGATTTTGAACAGTCGCGCACCATTTTAATATGGGCCATTTTATTTGCCACACCGTTTTTTGTGGTGTTTGGTTCGTGGAGCGATAAGGTAGGCCGAAAATGGATCATGCTGGCGGGAATGCTGCTCGCTGTTTTGCTGTACAAACCCATTTACCGTCAGTTCCTGGTTACTACAGATATAACTGCATTTGAAACAAAATCAATTGCAAATGAAAGCTCGCCGGCAATTGTTTCAGAAGTGCAGGCAAACGACAACAAGATTGTTACTACCAGCGTGAAAAAAACATTTACTGACGGTTCGGCCTACACGCAAAAAAGCATTGATACCGTTTTGAACAATACGAACGGAACCATCATTCATGGACCGGTAACGTATGCCGACAAAAAACTTTCAAGTCCCGATTATTGGAAATTTGTTTTCCTCATTTTTATACAGGTCATTTTTGTAACCATGGTGTATGGCCCTATTGCGGCTTTTTTGGTAGAATTGTTTCCCACGCGCATAAGGTATACGTCTATGTCGCTGCCCTATCATATAGGCAACGGCGTGTTTGGAGGACTCACGCCTTTTATAGCTTTGTTGCTTACCACCATTAACACAGGTGATAAGCTAACGGGATTGATGTATCCTATTATTATTGCTGCTGTTTGTTTTGTAATCGGAGCTTTATATGTAAATAATAAAATAGATCCGGATGTAAATGACTGAGGGGGAGGTGAAAGGTGAAAGATGAAAGATGAAAGGAAGAAGACGCCGAATTTCAAATCTTAAATTTCAAATCTCAAATGAATCAACTTAGAAAATGGTTAGGATGGGTATGGATGCTGCTGGGGCCACTGTCCATTTATTATCTTATAAAAACAGCCGCAAGCGAAATAAGCCAGCACCCAGTAATCGATACTAAAATACAATGGGGCGTTTTTATAGCGGTGGCCATACCCATTGCAGTTGGGCTCGTTATTTTTGGATGGTATGCCTGGAAAGAGGAGTATAAAAGATAAACTGCATCCATAAAAAAATGCTTGTTTCGCGAGACACGAAACAAGGTATAGCGTGGCATTTGGGTAACCATTCCGGACTTCCTATTTTTGTTGAATGTCTATCGAAGTTAAAAACCTCCTGAAAGTATATGGCGAGCAAAAAGCTGTAAATAATATTTCGTTTGCAGCAAAGCAGGGAGAGATTGTTGGTTTCCTCGGTCCCAACGGTGCGGGCAAATCCACCACTATGAAAATCCTTACGGGGTATTTGGCACCCACTTCGGGCGACGCCTTTATATGTGGTATGAATGTAGCAACACATGCCAACGAAACAAAAAAGAAAATTGGTTACCTGCCCGAATCCAATCCTTTGTATTACGACATGTATGTAAAGGAGTACCTCGGTTTTATTGCCGACATTCATAAAATTCCCCAACAGGCAGCCTCTATAAAAAATATAATAGAAATGGTGGGGCTAACACCCGAATCAAAGAAAAAGATCGGGCAATTATCAAAAGGCTACAAACAGCGTGTAGGCTTGGCCGCGGCATTGGTGCATGATCCTGAGGTGTTGATACTGGACGAACCCACTACAGGACTTGATCCTAACCAGATAAGCGAAATACGAGAAGTAATACGTCGGCAAGGTCAAAATAAAACAGTGCTTTTTTCGTCGCACATTTTGCAGGAAGTAGAAGCTGTGTGCAATCGCGTGGTCATTATTAATAAAGGAGTATTAGTAGCCGACGATACAGTAACCAATCTGCAATCTGGCAACCGCGATAAACATCACGTTACCGTGCAATTTTCTGCTGCCGTAGCTAGAGATATTTTTGATGGAATGACCGATGTAACCCATATCGAGCGTCTTTCCGACAGTCATTATCAGATCCATACAACCCAACCAGAAAATACAAGACGGCAGCTAATGGAAACTGCACTTCGTCACCAGCTCAACATCGTCTCCATGCAAAGCGGCACTCAAAGCCTGGAATCAGTATTTAAAGAACTGACCGAAGGCGCTTAGTGCAGCATCGGTAAACTTGGCCATTGGATCTTACCATCTTGGTTCTTGCATCTTTGGATCTTGGTTCTTGTTTCTTGCATTTTGTATTTTGGTTCTTGTTTTTTTGCCTTTTCTTTGCAGTGAAAAATTGATATACAGTTTTATCTGTATGTTTTTGCTTCATTCCATTTTACAATCGTCCAAAACAAATCAATTATAAATTTTTTACTATGAGCTTTATTTCAGACATACACGCCAGGCAAATTTTAGACAGTCGTGGAAACCCAACCGTAGAAGTAGATGTGGTAACTGAAAACGGATTGGTAGGCCGTGCAGCAGTACCCTCCGGCGCATCTACCGGCAAACACGAAGCGGTGGAACTGAGAGATGGTGATAAAACGGTTTACCAGGGCAAGGGCGTAATAAAAGCGGTAAAAAATGTGAACGATATTATTGCCGACCAATTGATAGGTATTGATGTTACCAAGCAGGCGTATATAGACAACCTACTTATTAAAATAGACGGCACCGAAAACAAGGCCAAACTGGGCGCCAATGCCACGCTTGCCGTTTCAATGGCGGTGGCAAAAGCTGCTTCGCAGGAAAGCAACCTTCCTTTGTATCGCTACCTCGGAGGTGTAAACGCTACTGTGCTTCCCATGCCTTTAATGAACATCCTGAACGGAGGCGTGCATGCCGATAATAAAATCGACTTCCAGGAGTTCATGATCGTGCCGGTGGGCGCTCCTTCTTTCAGCGAAGGTTTGCGTTGGGGAGTGGAAATTTTCCACAACCTGAAATCTGTATTAAAGAAAAAAGGATACAGCACCAATGTGGGCGATGAAGGTGGTTTTGCTCCTGATATTCAAAGCAATGAAGAAGCCATAGAAACCGTATTGCAGGCTATTGAAGCAGCAGGTTATAAGGCTGGCGAGCAAATAGCCATTGCTATGGACGCCGCCAGCACCGAAATGTTTGACGAAGCAAAAGGTTCCTATAAATTCTATAAGAGCAGCGGCAAGGTGATCAGCAGCGATGAAATGGTGGCTTACTGGACCGATTGGGTAAACAAATATCCCATTGTATCTATTGAAGATGGAATGGCTGAAGACGATTGGGAAGGTTGGAAAAAGCTCACGGATTCTATTGGTTCCAAATGCCAGTTAGTGGGCGACGACTTGTTTGTTACCAACGTAAAGCGCCTGCAGGAAGGCATTGATAAAGGTATTGCCAACAGCATTTTAATTAAGGTAAACCAGATAGGTACTATAACCGAAACCATTAATGCTGTTCAACTGGCTCAAATCAACGGGTATACTACCATTATGAGTCACCGCAGCGGCGAAACCGAAGATACTACCATTGCCGACCTGGCGGTAGCTTTGAATTGTGGACAAATTAAAACCGGAAGCGCTTCAAGAACCGACAGGCTGGCCAAATACAACCAGTTGATCAGGATTGAAGAAGCTTTGGGAGATAATGCGATTTATCCAAAAGGAAAGATTAAATTTGGAAAATAAAATCAAAGCTGCCTTGTAAGTTGCTTACAAGGCAGTTTGTTTACTTGATCTGTGGAGTTTTTAAACAAAATACCATCTTGGGCTAAAAGTAAATATGTACTTACGCTTGCGGGGTTTGTTGTTTGGTTACTTTTTTTTGACCACAACGATGTTTTTTTGCAGGCAGAAAGACAGCGTGAGTTAAACCAGATCAATAAAGGCAAAGCCTATTATGCAGACCAGATAAAGGAAATAAAGCAGGATCTTTCTGGCTTACAGAATAATGCTGCTTCCCTTGAAAGGGCTGCACGGGAAAGATATATGATGAAAAAAGACAATGAAGATCTGTTCATTATCGAAGAACAAGAATAGTTTTTACTAAGTTTTTGTGCTTTTCACAATATAATCTCCAAAGCGCCGTTTAATTGTGGTAATCATTTAACCCCTCCTTGATGAAAAAGAGCTAACCTGATAAATCTAGATATCCTCAAACCAATCAATTAATTTATTTACCGAATTGATGTCCAATTCTAAAAGGATGGCGTATGGATATTTATACACCTGAAAACATGATACGATTCCTCTACAAAGAAACAACAGCCGAAGAAACAGCCGCAATGCAACTGGCTTTGGATACAGATTGGTCGCTCCGCGAAAAATTTGAAGTGCTGAAGAATGCCATAGAGGGGCTGAATACAATTAAGCTTGCTCCCCGCCCTTCAGCAATACAATCTATCCTCAATTACGCGGGTATTGGCAAAGAAATACATCACCATTAATTTGCGATGACTGTTAACGTATTTTTGTTATTGAGATTAATTTTCCAATGACAAAAAAAGAACGGTATACCTATGTGCTCAACTGGTTCCAGGAGCACACTCCCGAAGCAGAAACAGAATTGATTTATGATAATCCCTACCAGTTGCTGGTAGCGGTAATTTTATCGGCCCAATGCACCGATAAAAGGGTCAATCTTACTACACCTGCCATATTTCAAAAATATCCCACGCCTGAATTGCTGGCCAGGGCAGATTTTGAAGATGTTTTTCCCCTTATTAAAAGCATTTCCTATCCCAACAATAAAACAAAGCATTTGATAGGGATGGCCAATATGCTTGTTGAAAAATTCAACGGGCAGGTGCCCCTTACCGTTAATGAGTTGGTACAACTGCCAGGCGTGGGGCGCAAAACCGCCAATGTTATTACATCGGTTGTTGATCAGCAACCCAATATGGCTGTAGATACGCATGTGTTCCGCGTTTCAGCCCGCATTGGTCTTACAACCAATGCCAAAACACCGTTAGCAACCGAAAAGCAGTTAATTCAGCATATACCCCAGCATCTCATTTATAAAGCCCATCACTGGCTTATTTTACATGGCAGGTATATATGTGTGGCCCGCAATCCCAAATGCGGAGAGTGCGGGTTACGTCCGGCATGCAGGTACTATCAAAAACAAAAAAACATTTCAACAGTATAAACCTGCTTTGGTATATAAAATAGGCGTGTTGAGGGGATTATCTAACTAAATTAAGGGTGCGTACCATAATATTTATATCTTTGCGCCGAAGTCAGACCATGTCTGACTTTTTTAAATTATGTGTTGATGCCCGATTTGCCAGTAATAGATAAAAGCCGTTTGCCGCTGCACATAGCCATCATTATGGATGGAAATGGAAGATGGGCAAAAGAAAAAGGTGAAGACCGCCTGTTCGGTCATTACCAGGGAGTGCAAAGTGTGCGTGATACGGTAGAAGGCTGCGCTGAGCTGGGCATACAATATCTTACCTTATACGCCTTTAGTACCGAAAACTGGGACAGGCCTGAACCAGAAGTAGCCGGGTTGATGGCGCTGCTTGCAGAAACCATCCGTAAGGAAGTACCTACACTGAACAAGAACAACATTAAGCTGCAAACCATTGGTAACATTAGTATGTTGCCGGAGTATGCCCGCAAAGAGTTGATGGAGGCGGTAGAACTTACCCGTACCAACAGCGGGTTAACGCTTATTATAGCTTTGAGCTACAGCTCTCGATGGGAGATGGTAAATGCCATACAGCACATTGCAACAGATGTAAAAGAAGGCAAATTGCAGCCGGAGCAAATTACGCAAGACACTTTAAGAAACTACCTGAACACCAGTGCCTTTCCTGATCCTGAATTAATGATCAGAACAAGCGGTGAATACAGGATCAGTAATTTTTTATTATATCAGTTAGCTTATGCAGAATTATATTTTACCGATACCCGCTGGCCCGATTTCAGAAAAGAACATTTATACAAAGCAATTGTGAACTTTCAGCAACGCGAAAGAAGGTTTGGAAAAACCGGAGAACAGATTCAACGGGAAACCACTACAGATGCGCTTTAGCTAATTCCAAATCCATTTTCTTTTAACAAACCATTTCAATTAATCCCGTTAATTTGCCGGGCGAAACTTAAAAATAGGATGCACAGAATCTGCACGTTTTTGACTATTTTACTTGGATTAAGTTTTACAGCAGCCAAAACTAACGCACAGGTAAACGATACAGTTCCCACCACCTCTGTGGATCCTGCCTTAATGGGATTGTACAATCAACCCATTCCAAAAAGATATACCATTGCCGAGGTAAAAGTAACCGGAACACAATATTTTGACCCCAACCTTGTAACTTCTATTTCGGGTTTGAATGTAGGCGACGAAGTGCGCATACCGGGTGGCGACAATTTTGCAAAAGCCATTGAAAAATTATGGGGACAGAATTTGTTTGCAGATATTGAAGTATACATTACCAAGGTAGAAGGCGACAGGATATGGGTAGAGATTGCAGCTGTTGAACGCCCACGTATGTCGAAACTCATTTTCCGCGGTGTAAAAAAAGCAGAAGCAACCGACCTCAAAGAAAAAGTAGGCATTACTGCTAGCCAGGTGGTAACCGAAGCCAGGAAGCAGAATGCAATAGAAGCCATCCAGAAATTTTATGTAGAAAAAGGTTTCCAGGGCGCATCGGTAGTAGTGCAGGAACGTCCGGACACGGCTTATACCAATGGTGTTGACCTAATCTTTATTGTAACCAAAGGCGGCAAGGTTCGTGTAAACGACATTATGTTTACCGGCAACGAAAATGTGGACGAACTGAAGCTGAAAAAACAAATGAAAGGCACCAAAGAAAAAAGCAGGCTTTCGCTGTATGCTGCCGACGATAAGGGGCCTTACGGACAAAAGCAGCGAATCAGCTTTAAAGAATTTATTAGCACTTACTCCTTTCTTTCTCCAACAAAAACCCTCGATTATTTAGACCCATATTTCAGGTTTAAAATATTCAGTTCTGCAAAGTTCAACGAAAAGAAGTACAAAGAAGACAAGGAAAAAATACTGGCCTATTACAATTCGCAAGGCTATCGCGACGCAATAATTGAAGACGACACCGTATTTTATAATAAAAAAGGCAACCTGAACGTAGCGTTAAAAGTAAATGAAGGTCACAAATATTACTTTGGTGATATTACCTGGAGAGGAAATACAAAATACTCCGACTCTTTGCTGACAGTGATACTGGGCATTAAAAGAGGAGATGTATACAACCTTGAAACATTGAATAAAAAGCTGGGTAAGGAAATGACAGCAGATGGCGGTGGTGGCGATGTTAGCAGCCTTTACTCCGATAACGGTTACTTGTTTTTCCGTGTAGACCCGGTTGAAACATCTGTATACAACGACACAATTGATCACGAGATCAGGATCACAGAAGGTCCGCAGGCTACCATTAAAAGAGTAACCATTGCCGGCAACGATAAAACCAAAGAGCATGTTATCAGGCGCGAGCTGAGAACACTGCCTGGCGAAAAATTCAGCCGTGAGCTGCTCATCCGCTCTAACCGCGAAATTGCCAACCTCGGCTATTTCAACCAGGAAAAAATTGGCATTAACCCGCTTCCCAACCCCGACGACGGAACGGTGGATATTGCTTATACAGTGGAAGAAAAATCTTCGGACCAGTTGGAGCTGAGCGCCGGCTGGGGCGGCGGTATTGGTTTAACCGGCACTGTGGGCGTTGTATTCAATAACTTCTCCATTAAAAATATTTTCAGGAAATCGTCGTGGAGCCCGCTTCCTTCGGGCGACGGGCAAAAGCTCAGCATCCGTTTCCAGTCGAACGGTCGTTACTTCCGCTCTACTAACTTTTCGTTTACAGAACCCTGGTTAGGCGGTAAAAAACGCAACTCGTTTACAATAAGCCTGTATAGTTCAAAATACGCCAATGCGTACGATTACACTACCGGGCGATATACAAATGCAAAGGCCGATTCTTCTTACCTGAGAGCAATGGGAGCTACCATATCATTGGGCAAACAATTAAAATGGCCCGACGATTATTTTACATTGGTATACGCCCTCAACTTTACGCAATATAAGTTGAAGAACTATCCAGGATTTTTTGCCGGGCTGTCTACAGCTACCTCCAATATCGTGAACCTGAAGCTCACCCTTTCCAGGTCATCTATCAATCAGCCTATCTTCCCAACGGGAGGTTCAACCTTTATGATAAGTGGTGCGTTTACTCCCCCTTATTCAGCGTTCCGGGATGTGTCGACCATAAAAACAGAAGACAAGTACAAGTTGGTTGAGTACCACAAATGGCGTGTAAATGGCGAATGGTATGTTCCGCTGGGAAGACCCGGAGGTGAAGACAAGAACCGCCAGTTCGTGTTGAAATTTGCTGCTAAATATGGCTTTATTGGTCGTTACAATAAAAACCTTGACATCTCTCCATTTGAGCGTTTCCAGGTGGGTGATGCAGGCTTAACCAATAACTTTGGTATTTTAGGTTACGATATCATTGCGCACAGAGGATACCCTGTGTACGATAATTCTGATCCTACCATCAACCCCGATCAGCAGTCAACCAATAAATTCTTTACCATCTTTAATAAGTACACCATGGAGTTACGTTATCCGTTCTCCACTAACCCCAGCAGTACTATTTATGGATTGGCATTTTTTGAAGCAGCCAACGGCTGGTATGAATTTAAAGACTGGAATCCTTTCCGCCTCCGTCGCTCTGTAGGCTTAGGTGCGAGGTTCTTCCTGCCAATGTTTGGTTTGTTAGGCTTTGATTATGGTTTAGGGTTGGATCGCCTGGCAGTACCCGGAGCAACATTTAAAGATGCTACCAGGTTTACCTTTATGCTTGGCTTTGAACCTGAATAATGAATGCTTTATCTGTAAAATCGGATTGTTTATCATGATTTTAGCGTAACATAGCATAGTCCTTTGCCTGAGAAGCCTTATTTTTAATGTCCTAAAAAGGAATACGTATGAAAAGACTATTATTGATATTGTGCATTTTTTGCCTGGCAGGAATATCCGCGCAGGCTCAACGATACGCTATACTGGATACAAAATTTATCCTGGACAGGCTGCCTGAATATAAAGAGGCGCAGAAAAAGCTGGATCAGTTCAGCGAAGCATGGCAAAAGGAGCTGGATGCGTTACAGGGAAATTTAGACCGCATGTATCGCGATTTTGAAGCGGAGCAGGTAATGCTGAGCGATGATCTGAAGAAAAAAAGAGAAGACGAACTGTTCAATAAAGAAAAAGAATTGAGAGACCTGCAACGCCAGCGCTTTGGATACGAAGGCGATTTGTTTAAAAAGCGTCAGGAACTGGTAAAACCAGTGCAGGATAAGGTATACAATGCAGTGGAGAAGCTGGCTGTGGAAAAAGGTTACGATTTTATTTTGGACAAAAGTGCGGGAATTACTGTTATCTTTGCCGACCCCAAACTAGACCGTAGCGAGGATGTATTGAAAATGTTAGGGGTTAATAAATAATTGTTAAAGCACCTTGGTATTAGAACCAACGGGATCATATCTTCATCTTTAAACCAAAATAAAACTGAAACATTGACTAATATGAAAAAGGTTTTCTCTTTAGTAGCGGTAATCGGGTTGCTGGTAGCAGCGGGTAATACTGCAGTAGCGCAAAACAAATTTGGACACGCTGATATTGAGCAGGTGGTATCTATTATGCCTGACATCAGGAAGGCAGATTCTCTTTTGCAGAAATTTAAAAAAGACTCTTTAGATAATGCACTTCCTTTTTATATAGGAGAGTACAAACGTAAAGACTCTATTGCAAAAGCGCCAACTACTCCTGCATCTATCAAGCAAACAGTTCAGGCAGAAGCTGCCCAATACCTGCAAATGATCCAAAACTGGGATCAATATGTACAAAGCGAAATGCAAAGAAAGCAGGCCGAAGTGTTGAACCCATATTTTTCTAAAGCATTTGAGTTGATAAATTCTGTAGCCAAAGAAAATGGTTATACCTGGGTGTTCAAACAGGATGCATTGCTGGTAGCTCCGCAAACCGACGACCTGTTGCCATTGATTGCTAAAAAAATGGGCGTTAAATTACCTACAGGAGCAGCTACTGGTGTAGACAAACCGGGTGCTGAACCTGCTAAAGAGGCTACCAAACCTGCTGGTAACAAAAAGCAATAAATGAATTACTCATAATTAGTTGTGTTAAGCCACCCTTGAGGTGGCTTTTTTGTTGAACTTGTTTTTGCGCTGCTATCTTTGCCATTCACCCTATTATATTTTGTCGTAAACATTATATGCTATGAACCGACAGCCAATTGGTGTTTTTGATTCAGGTTATGGAGGGCTTACTGTATTAAAAACTTTCATCGACAAGTTGCCTGCTTACGATTACCTGTATTTAGGCGACAATGCGAGGGCTCCCTATGGTCCCAGGTCGTTTGAAACTGTGTACAGGTATACGCTTGAGTGTGTGAAATGGTTGTTTGACCAGGGTTGCCCATTGGTGATACTTGCATGCAATACCGCTTCTGCCAAAGCACTGCGCAGCATACAACAAATAGACCTGCCCGTTATGAACTCCACTAACAGGGTGTTGGGTGTGATAAGACCTACCACAGAAGTAATGGGCAGCTTTACCGAAAGCAATCATGTTGGATTGTTAGCTACTACCGGTACTGTACAGTCGGGTTCCTACTTGCTGGAAATGGAAAAATTTTTCCCCGATGTAAAAGTTTACCAGGAAGCCTGCCCTATGTGGGTTCCGCTGGTTGAAAACAACGAATATGAAGGAGAGGGTGCAGACTACTTTGTGCGGAAAAACCTGGATAGCCTGTTATCACAATCAAGCAAAATAGATACGGTACTACTGGCGTGTACACACTATCCGTTACTCAAAAATAAAATTCAACACTATTTGCCCGAGCACATTCAACTGCTTACGCAAGGCGAAATTGTTGCCAACAGCCTGTCTGATTATTTGGTCCGCCACCCAGAAATGGAACAGCGGCTCAGTAAAAACGGCGAAAGGCATTTTTATACTACCGATTCCACAGCCGATTTTGATGGACACGCTACTCTGTTCTTTGGAAAACCCATTCAATCTGAACATGTTAGTATTGGCTGAACCGGAAATGAGTCGATTCCCCCTGCAAAATAAACTTCCGAAATTATTGACCCATGGCTGAAATATCGTTCCGAAGCCTTACCTTTGCCGTCCTTTCATCCAGCCTATGCTGAAAGAGTGTGGTGACTCGTCGGCAAAAAGCTAAATGGTTTTGAAACCCGGTTCGCTTCTCCCGGACCATTATTTCAAAAAAGTGAAAAAGTAAATTAATATGAAACGTACATTTCAGCCGCACAAACGCCGTCGTAAAACAGTTCATGGGTTTCGCAAGCGTATGCAAACCGCCAACGGGCGTAAAGTGTTAGCAAGCCGTCGCAAGAAAGGTCGTAAGAAGCTTACAGTTTCTGACGAGAAAAAAGCGAAATAAAATAATAACACATACGGGGCAAACCCGTTTGCCCTCGTACAATCTGATTATATTGTATAGCCCTGTTTTACGGGGCTATTTTTTTGATGTTTTATCCTCCTGCTTCAATTGAAAAATAAGTTCACACTTCAAAAAAAACAAAGGCTTACGAGCCGCAAACGAATTGAGCAGTTGTTCAATAAGGGGAAAAGCTTTTCTGTTTTTCCCTATAGAGTAATGTATTTGTTTGGTATGGAAGAGCAGGCACCTTTACAGGCAGGATTTACTGTAAGCTCAAAATTTTTTAAAAAAGCGGTTGACCGCAACCGTATAAAAAGGATCACCCGCGAGGCGTACCGGTTGCAGAAGGAACCGCTTGAAGCAGCACTTTACCAGCATAAAAAAAGCCTGCATGTTTTTCTTCTGTTTACCGGCAAAGAACTTCCGGAATTTGCGCTTGCCAAAGAAAAAGTAGGGTTAATTTTGAATAAGCTAATACAGCAGGCAAATGAAAAAACTATTGCAGTTGCTTAGCATGCCATTGATCTGGCTGATTAAATTATACCAGGTAATATTATCGCCTGTAATGGGGCGCTCATGCCGTTTTACCCCCACCTGCTCACACTATGGCATCCAGGCATTGAAAAAGTACGGCCTATTCAAAGGCACCTGGCTCACCATTAAAAGAATTAGCCGCTGTCATCCCTGGGGAGGACATGGGTATGATCCAGTGCCGTGAGAGATTTAAGATTTGAAATTTGAGATTTTTCAAAGGTGAGTTGATGTTGAATTGCAGCCTTGTTAGCTGTGTGGTTCTTTTTGGGAATTTGGTTCCTGGATCTTGGGGCTTGTTTCCCGATAGCTGAAAGCCTGAAGCTGACAGCGGATCGCCGAAACAAAAAAGGCCGCCTTACGACAGCCGTTCATAATAATATTTGAAAAGTCAATTACGCTTTTTCAAATCTTTCTTCTACCTTCTTCCAGTTGATAGTATTCCAGATGGCAGCCAGGTAATCGGGGCGTTTGTTCTGGTATTTCAGGTAATACGCATGTTCCCACACATCAACACCTAGTAACGGCGTTCCTTTAACTTCAGCTACGTCCATCAGTGGATTATCCTGATTAGGAGTGCTGCTGATTTCCAGTTTACCATCCTTTACTATCAGCCATGCCCAACCGCTTCCAAAGCGCGTGGCACCTGCTGCATTAAATTTTGTTTTAAACTCATCGAAGTTGCCAAAAGCGGCATCAATAGCTGCTGCCAGCTTTCCCGAAGGTTTGCCGCCGGCGTTAGGCGCCAGGCTTTCCCAGAAGAAAGTATGGTTCCAGTGACCGCCGCCGTTATTGCGAACTGCCGGGCTGAGGCTGCCCGCCGTTTTCACCAGTTCTTCCAGAGATTTATTTTCGTTAGGGGTGCCTGCAATTGCTTTGTTTAAATTGTCAACATACGCCTGGTGATGCTTGCCATGGTGGATCTGCATGGTCAATGTATCTATATGAGGTTCCAGTGCGTCGTGTGCATACGGCAGAGCCGGTAAAGTAAAAGCCATAATCTATAGTTTAAAATGTTCAAAAACTAATTAAGGAGAACGGACAACAAATTTACTGAGTAATCCCGATTCTGTTTTTTATTTTATTGGGAATGTTTTACGTGTGTAGTTGCATCATAAATAATGCCGGTATGCATTAAAATTTTACGCAGGAAACAAATAAAATTTTGTTTGTTTTTTCCAATCAAAAATCCATATTTTTGCCGCCCTTATTCCTCCTTAGCTCAGTTGGTTAGAGCATCTGACTGTTAATCAGAGGGTCGCTGGTTCAAGTCCAGCAGGGGGAGCAAGCATGACAAAAGGGGTTCATTTTGAACCCCTTTTTGCATAATGAATTGGCGATAGTTGAGCTATTTACTTTTTAGCCCGACGCCTTTGTTTTGAATCCCACTTTAATAAGCAACCGTGAAGCGCATGCGGATGTGTTTTGGATTTTCTATTTCATCCACAATGGCCAAGGCCACATCCTCTACGGAAATGACACTTCGGCCGGCTTCATTATAAACGGGCGTATCCTTGCCCGGTCGGTATGTTCCTTTTCTTTCACCCGACGTCCCCTGGTGCATTTCTAAGGCAGGACTCAGGAAGGTCCAATCCAAATCTCGTTCATTTTTTAGAATATTCAGATAGTCTCTAGCAGCCAAAGCCCCTGCTTTCCATTCTGCTGGGAAATCAGGTATATCCACCGCCTGCAGGCCTTCGGCGACAAACAAACTACCTGCTCCGCCATTAACCAAAAGTCTTTTCACACCCGATCTCCTTACGCCATCCTGAATAGCCTGAGAACCTTGCAAAAACTCGTTATACAAATTCGGATTTGTCCAACCTGCGTTATAAGCGCTGATAACTGCATCGTGTCCTTTTACCGCTTCGGATACCGCTTCTGCATCTAAAGCATTTACTTGTTTTGCTGTTACGTTTTTGTTTTGTTGCACTGCTTCCAGGTTCCGGGCAATAGCCGTTACCTCGTGACCTCGATGAAGAAGTTCATTTAAGATTGCTTTTCCGACGAAGCCTGTGGCTCCAATTAATGCTACTTTCATATTTTTTAGTTTATGTTTTTAACTGTAGTAATTTTTATTACAGTTATTAATAAAAAAAATTACTTGAATTTTCTGGCGAAATCTCTCACTGTAATCTTCCCTAATTGCTTCAAAAAATTCTCATCGGCGGCAGTAAACAACTCTTTCAGATGACCGTTGATCTGTTTGCCGACTGGGCAATCCGGATTAGGGTTATTCGATCTGCCAAGGAGTGGGGTATCGTTCACAGATTTATACACGTCTGATAAATGAATTTGTGAGGCCGGTTTTCCCAATGTGTAACCACCACCTTTACCTTCCTTGCTTTCAATAAATTTATGTGCCCGCAGATTACCTATTTCCTTACGAACCACGGCAGAATTTACGTTGATGCTGTCGGCAATGAACTCAGACGAAAGGAATTCTTCCTTCTTGATTTCAAGAAGTGTGAGAATATGCAGCGCTGTGGCAAATCGTCCGTTATTCATACTGTAACAATAATAATTACAGTACAAATATAGATACTTTTCTCACATTCCCGCCTAAGTATTTTCAAAACAAATTCTTTTTAACATTTCAAAAATTGCCCCGGTAGTTCGCTGAAAATTATCAGATGATTGTCCAATTAGGGCAGCTTGGTTATCAACAATTTTGAAAGTCGCATAATCGACTTTTTATTTTTGGCAGTGAAGCAAAATAAAATTTGCGCAGCCGATTGGCTTCTCATATATTTGCAGCCGATTGGCTTCATAATTATAGTTCATGAGACGCGATATTTTTCAGGCAATTGCAGACCCCACCCGACGAGCGATTCTTGTTCTGGTCGCCGTGCAGGCAATGACTCCCAATGCCATTGCTGAGCATTTTGACATCAGAAGACAATCAATATCCAAACACTTGCGAATCCTGTCCGAATGCGACCTCTTGGTTCCAAGGCAAGAAGGCAGGGAGATCTTCTATGAACTGAAAATCGATAAAATGAAAGAGATCGATACCTGGCTTGACCAGTTCCGGAAGATTATGGAGGAAAGTTTCAAACAACTCGATGATGTATTGTACACCTTAAAAAATAAGAAAAAATGAACCTACTATTTGATTTTACCGTTGACAAACCAGCGAAAACAGTGTTCATAACGCGAGAGTTTGATGCTGACCTATCGCTCGTATGGGATGCATTTACCACAGCAGAAATTCTTGACCAATGGGTAGCGCCTAAACCCTGGAAATCAAAAACAAAATTTATGGACTTTAAGGTTGGTGGACGAAGATTTTATGCGATGGTAAGCCCCGAAGGGCACGAGCATTGGGCAATTCAGAAATACACTTCCATTAGCCCCAAGACCAATTTCAAAATGTTTAATGCTTTTGCAGACAAAGATGAAAACCCTGAATTACCGGGTTCCGATTGGGATTACACTTTTAGCGAACAGAACGGAAAAACAACAGTGCGCATTACTATTTATAATGAATCTCTTGCCCGTATGGAGAAGATGATTGAAATGGGCTTTAAGGAAGGATTCACTATGAGCATGACCAACCTGGAAAATCTGTTGACGACTTTATCGAAACGGTCCTGATCCCGATATCGCATTAGGACCTGGGCTGCCAACCTTCATGGATCTTGCGATGCTTTTTTTCTTTGTCTGAAGTTAGCAGACGTAAGGCTTTCGCTGGACGAGCTATTGCAAAAGCTTATCAGCTATAAGGTTTACATTTTCATAAAACTCTATACAAAAAGTGCCGAGGTCATCTACTTTCTTTTTTTCTTTTTAAGTATTCAAGATTACCGCTCAGCGCGGCTGACCAGGTTATAGCTGATGCTAATCGAATTATTGAAAATTTAACGACAAAGGCTATTCCAGCAAATCGTTCTAAAACAACCAAGTTTCTGCTAATCGGTTCGATAATTGTCTACTAAGGGAGCAAGAAAATAAAGCACTTACATCAATGTAGAAGTAGGTGCTTTTTTATTTGATACCTATCTCATTACTGATTTCAAATTGATATGCAAACTCTGGCAAAGTCAGACAGGTAAACTTAGGAGTTTAAGTACTCTATCGTGACCTTTCCTCTTCTAGTGCCTGTGCATATTTTTTTAGCAATGCTGCGAAGTGAGAGGCGGATTTGGTACAATATCCTTTGTCGGTTATCCGATCTGTAATACACAGTTTTTCAGATGATGTATAGCTGTGACCACCGCCAACCTCCGTCCTGGTATAGTAAGTTGGGCTTAAAATGAAACGATATTTCTCGCCTTTAGGATATTTATTTAGATCTTCCACCTTAATAATTTGATACTTACCTGCATAGTGGGCCGAGAAATGTTTTTCGGCATAGCGATTCCACTGTCTGGATTGGCTGATGATTAGCAATGTACCGTTATAACCTCGAAAGTCCGGAGGTATTTGCTTTTTTTCTACGGTCATTGACCTTTGTGAGGGGGAACTGGCAATAGCCAATGCAAAAAAAAGTGCAACAGCGATCAACGACATTGCATGTTTGAGAGTTTTTTTCATTTTGTTAGTATTTTGAGATGAACGTAAATAGCGATGCCAGAAAAGAAATAGTAACATAGAACATCAATTACATCGCCCGTCCCTCCAATATATTCTTTGTATTGCATGTACTCAAAAAGAGTGAATAAGGACATAGACAGCATTAACCAGAAGAAATTTACTTTTCTTCCCCATATTGCTATAAGACATGAAGTAAAAGAAAAAGCCCATAACCCATCAGGAAGATGATTTCTAACAAGTATTAAATTATTTCCTATAGGCAGGAAGATATAAATAACAACTCCTAATATTATTGGCAGCAATACGGTGGCGATCACATATCTCAAGGTGCACATAACAGGTAGCGTGAAATGAATAAGCTGCCTATAAACTAATCAAATAATTTATAGGCGCCTAATGCCAGCGCGTCTGAAAACATGGTAGCACTTACGCAACATCCTCAGTTAAAAGATTTAATAGCGTTTGCTCCATATCATACGAATGGCAAGTTGAATTAACATTGACATTGTAAAATGCTATTAGTATTCACTTCCGCCGAACATATAACCGATGGAAAACCCGATTGCATCCAGCGATCTTAACTTTGCGCCACTTTCGTTTACTAAATTGGTAAACCCGAAATTAACGAAAGTGCTAAGCGCCAGTCCGCTGGCAAACTGATAACCAGCCTTCGCATGTAAACCTACGTCCAACCGTTTCATCTGACCGGCCTTGTTTCCAAACTCAATCTTTCCGCTTCCATAGTCATTACTTACTTTTCCCGACAAAGCATACATTAAATTAGGTCCTGCTCCGGCAAACAAGTTGCCGCCATTGTTAAAAATTTGAGAGTACATAATAGGAATCGGAACAGCAATGCGGGTAAGCGAAAGTTTGGTATCGTCATATTCGGTGTTAGACATTCTACCAAACTTTAATAGAATTGACGGTCGTATGGCAAAATAGTTCCCGAATTGCAAACGGGCGGTGCCGCCAAAATGCCCGTTTATCCCGGCTGAGACATCGTCATTGTCTGCATAAAGACCTGATGCTGTAAAGCCTGCTTCCGGGCCAGCAGTTACTTCAACCTGTGCGTTAGTGGATAATGTTGCGAAAGTGCAAAATACTGCAAGGAGCAGTGTGTAAGTAGTGCTTTTCATTTTTGAGGGTTTAAAATTTTCGCAAATAAAAATAATTTAACTGAGAAGCAAAAATCTTTTCGATCTCTCTGCTGCAGTTGCATGTTGGCGGCCTGCGACGATGCATCAAGGTTATGTTAACCTGGCGATAGCTAACAACCGTTAATTAAAATTAGCAGGAGTTTGCTTAGAAATCTTTTGTAATATTTTTTTTGAAAACAGGGTACTAAGTTTACGTTAGTATACAAGCCAATAGGTTACCGGATATTTGTATCTTGCAACTTAAATTCCGCTTCGCTATGTATTATTCTATAAAGCATCTTCACTCGGTACTGGCAATTATTTTATTGATCGGATTATTAGTGGCTGCGATATACGCATTAAACGGATGGTCGAAAAATAACCGCTTTACTGCCGGTTCCAAAAAAGTTGTGTTGCTCGGGCTCGTTGTAACGCATATCCAGTTTTTGGTTGGACTTATCATGTATTTTGTGTCTCCGCTGGGTGCCAGCAATTTTTCGAAAGAAGCGATGGGCAATAGTGTGAGTAGGCTATATATGTTGGAACACCCGCTTACCATGCTGATAGCGGTGATTCTGGTTACCATCGGCTATTCCAAGGCAAAACGCCTGCAAGACGATAAAAGGAAGTTTAAAACAGTTGCTATATTTTACCTCATTGGCTTATTGCTGATGCTTTCCCGCATACCCTGGAAAGCCTGGTTGGGTACAGCGCAATAGGAGATGTTTCGGGTTTGTAGTTTGGGGTTTGAATCTCAAATCACGGCTGCATCCCTATTTTTTTTGCCTGGTGACCAAGATGAAAAATTCGCTTCAAATCAAATATCAGAAATCAAAAAATCAGCAATCCCTATTGTTTCCCTTTCTTCAATTCCTGGTACCGGAAGGTATAGTAACCCGTTGGTTCGTGCGGTTGCCTGTCTTTATTATAGCTAATCACCTGTAGCTTATAATATTTCCCATTCTGGGTTTTAATAACAATCGTTCTGTCGGCAATTGGTTCAATGCTGTGATCTTCCATATTGTAAATATACCAGCCATTACCGCTGCCGGTTGGAATCGCTTTGTTGCTGCCCTCATCGGTTTTAAACCCTGCTGCTGGTATTTGTGATAGGCCTTCGAAAGCTATATGTACTACCTGGGCACTACCGTTTACAGAAATAGTTGTCTTTTGAAAAGACAGATCCCAGTTTTTGACGTCTACTTCTTTGCCCGAAGAAAGGTTGAAATACGCAACGCTTTGTGATGCGTTCAAATTGTAGATATTTTTTGTATGCTGCGCAGTAACGAAACGTGGAGCAGCCAGTAAAAGACTAAATAGTATTGCAGGAAATAATGTTTTAAGCATTGAGTGGAATATTTATGCCGTGATAATTTTTATCAAGACAACAAAACTAATCCCCTCTGGACTTTTGACTATTTCGGTTTCAGGAAAAAAGATTTCGAATACGGGAAAGATCGTGCATGTGTTAGAAGATTAAAACCAGTCCTATCCCCAGCATGCCGCCGATAGCAGAAGCCACTGCGTCCCAGAAGTCGTAGTGCCCTATGCCTGTTATTTTTGAAAACAGCTCAAATCCATAACTAATGGCAACTACTATTACAGATGCAGCAATAATAGCATTGGTTTGACTTTCCATCAGCCAGTCGCAAACAATTTGCAATACCGAACCCATCGGTATGCCTACGATAAAATGTTTCCACTTGTCTGGTTGTATGCTACGGAACACTGCTGCGTTTTAATGCAGGTGAAGATACGTCAAGTTAAATGTCAATGTAAAATAAAGGCTATTCAAACTATTAACTTAATCAAACCACTCAACTCATGCCTTCCCCGCGCGCTGCAGCATCAGGTCAACAATGGTTTTAGCATCGTACCTGAATTTTACTTTTACTGTATTTTGAGTATGATACCATTCTTCAAATACCAGGTGAAAGTTTTCCGGCAACTCCGGGAGTGTTTTTACTCCCAGCTTGTCCAATGCGGCGGCGTTGCATTTTTGTTCGTATTGCCCTTTAATGGGCATTGCCATCATTTTTTTGTTGAGGTGAAGTGCTTCGGCAGGAGTTTCAAAGCCAGCCCCGCATATAATGGCATCGCAATGCACAAGACTGTCGTTAAAAGCCTTTTTGCCCACGGGAATAAAAGTGAGATGATTTTCTTTGGTGGTGTACTGAACTTCTTTTGAAAAAACCTGGAAGCGATAGTTGGTAAGTTTAGCAAAAAACTTCCTGATCTCGCAATCGCAGTACGAAGGCAGATATACTGTTATGTATCCACCGTTTATGGGTTTTGCATTCCATATTTCCGATTTGATAACGGGTGGAAGTATAAAATCGTCGTATTGTTCAAAATGCAACCCTACATAGGTAGAAGCTTTTGCATAGTTTTTTAAGATCCATTCGCCCACCTTGCTCGGGTCGGCAGGGCGTGGCGTTTTTTGTGACATAAAGCTTGCCTGGTGTCCGAAATTTACCGACGGTACTTTTTTCTGGCGGCAGGCGATAGATGTAATACATTCAAAATCGTTGATAACAAGATCATATTTATTTACAGGAAGCTCCGCCACCTCTCTTTTCAAACGAAGTGGAGATATCTTTTTGAGCATCGACAAATAATCCAGGCTGCCCTTGCAGGTGTAAAAAAGACTAAGTCCCTGGCTCCTGTATTTAACCGGCGCATCCAAAGTAAGTGTGCTGTTGGCGCCGCTTAAAAAGAGATCAACCTGCCCATACGCCTGCAGGTATGGAAGCAATTCCATTGCCCTGCTGATATGTCCGTTACCTGTTGCCTGAATCGCGTAAAATATTTTCATGGAGAAGTTTGTCGTTTGGGGTTTGAAGTTTGTTGTTTCCCGGAGTTATCCCGCCAGTGAGCTGATGTAAAAGCTGATCTCATCGGTAATAACATTGGGTTGAGGTGTTTCCTTTTCTACTTTCATTTGAGGGAAAGCTGCCTCATCAAATTCAAATACGGTCCATTCCTTTTTATGATATTCCAACGCTGTGCAATGTTCTACCCAGTCGCCGCTGTTTAAATAAGTAACCTTTCCCGATTCGTTCTGCACTTCCTTTTTCTGTGGCTTGTGGATGTGTCCGCAAATCACATAATCATATTTTTTTTCAATGGCCAGTTCGGCAGCAATGGTTTCAAAATCTTTTATTTTAGCCACAGCTTTGTTCACTCCATCCATTACTTTTTTCGATAAGGAAATTCTTTCTCTGCCCACAAACTTTAAAACTGCATTGATCACCCTGTTTACCAGTATCAGCAAGCCGTAACCGCTGCTTCCCAGTTTGGCAAGAAACTTTGCTCCGCCTTTTGTGGTATTGTCAAATACATCGCCATGAAATATCCAGGTCATTTTGTTGTCTATTTCAAGTACAAGCTTGTCGGTCAATACAAAATTGCCTACCCTGAAATCGGAATAGCGACGGAGTACCTCATCGTGATTGCCGGTAATGTAAAATACCCGTGTACCGTGAGTAATGTAATTAATGATCTCCTTAATAACACTCATGTGCGACGCAGGAAAAAAGCTTTTAGAAAACTGCCAGCCGTCTATAATATCTCCATTAAGAATGAGAATAGAAGGGGTAATACTTTTGAGGTAGGTGGCTAGTTTTTTGGCCTGGCAACCGTAAGTGCCAAGATGGACATCTGACAGCACAACCACATCAACAGAACGTTTTTCCATCCGGTAATGTTTATCAAATTTCCTCACACTATATTAAGCCAGCATTAAGCGGGGGTTAAGAAAAGGTGATGAAATGAGGTAGGCACTTAACCGCATACATTTTTTCAGCACATTACTCCAGGAGGCAATTGTTTATTAATATTAAACAAGAAGATTCGCTTTGAAGTGAGTTCTGCTAAAACGCGTTCGGAGTAAACTGTTTTTTTTAAGGGTGCAATGTAGTTCTGTAGGGTATTTTATGTTACAATAGATTATTTTCCCGTATCTGTTATCTCAGTTCTCAAAAATTGCTATATTTAGTATTAATTAACAATTTGTTCAAACGCCTGTAACCTTTGTTTTACACCGGAATGAGACTTTTGTCTGATCCCAATTATTAACCACTAAAAAGCTACACTTATGAGCAAAAACTACCTTCGCTTTATATGCGTCATATTGCTGCTGGCAATCCATCCTTTCTACGCGCTGGCACAACAAAAAATCTCCGGAAAAATTAATTCAGTCAAACAACCTAACGGAGCTGCTGGTATTTCTGTAACTGTTAAGGGTACTACCAAAGGAACTTCTACCGATGCAGACGGAACGTTTACTATTGAAGCTTCAAAGGGAGATGTTTTGATACTATCGGGAGTGGGTTATAAAATGCAGGAGGTAGTTGTAGGCAGTAGTAACAGCATTACTATAAAAATGCAGGAAGACATTACCAACATGAGTGAAGTGGTGGTGACAGCATTGGGTATAAAAAAGGAGAAGAAAAAACTGGGTTATGCGGTACAGGAAATTCAGGGCGATCAGTTGGTTAAAGCCAGAGAGCCGAATGCTATTAATGGGTTAGTGGGAAAAGTGGCTGGCTTAACGGTTGGAGCTTCTGCAGAAATGTTAAGAGCTCCTCAACTTATTTTAAGGGGTGCCGGTATTGACCTTTTTGTAGTGGATGGGGTACCGATTAATTCTGATACCTGGAATATCAGCCCCGACGACATTGAGTCGTATACCGTATTGAAAGGGGCTACTGCGGCTGCGTTGTATGGATCAAGAGGCATTAATGGAGCTATTATGATTACAACCAAACGCGGATCGAAAGACAAACGTGGCTTTTCTGTGGAGTTTAATTCTACAACAATGGTAGAAAACGGATTTAACGCCATTCCTAAAGTGCAGGATGAATACGGACCTGGTGATCACGGACGATATGCGTTTGTAGATGGAAGAGGCGGAGGAACTAACGACGGTGATTATGATATATGGGGGCCTAAGTTTGAAGGGCAGTTAATTCCTCAATACGACAGCCCGGTAGATCCGGTTACGGGTGTTCGTGCAGGCACCCCCTGGGTTGCCAGGGGTAAAGATAATCTTACAAGGTTTTTACAACCTGGCCTGTTGTCTACCAATAATATCGCTGTTTCCGCAAAAACCGACAAGGCTGATTTACGCTTTTCAATGTCTCATACTTACCAGAGTGCCATTGTGCCTAATATGCGTCTGAACAGCACCAATTTCAATGTGTCGGCAGGCTATAATTTTTCTGATAAGTTAAGAGCAGAAGGTTATTTGAATTATAACAGGCAATACACCCCCAACTTTCCGGATATTGACTATGGTCCCAACAGTCTTATTTACAACATAGTGCTATGGGGAGGTGCAGATTGGGATATCGATGATATGAAAAAGAATATCTGGCAGCCGGGCAAGGAAGGTATACAAAGTATGTATGCCGAATACCAACGCTATCATAATCCCTGGTTTATGGTGAAGGAGTGGCTGCGGGGACATTATAAAACAGACGTGAACGGCTATGCGAAATTCACATACAATGCAACTAAAAACCTGGATATAATGCTGCGTACCCAGGTAACAACTTACGATTTGTTCCGCAACGAAAAAATGCCGTTCTCGGCTCATCCTTATGGCAGAGAAGAAGGAAGAGGAGATTACAGGGAAGATCGCAGAAGTTTGTTTGAAAACAATACAGACATACTTGCTACCTACAACAATACTTTTTGGAAAGACATTGAAATCAGGGCATCGGTTGGTGCAAATGCCCGCAGCTTTAGCTATAATTCAAATTTTACAACCACAGACTATTTGAATGTACCAGGCTGGTATAGTTTTAACAACAGCAGCAACCCGGTAAAATCGTCTAACTACCGGGCAAATATGCTGGTGTTAAGTGCTTATGGGTATCTTGATATAGGATTGAGCAGGTATGCCAATTTATCTTTAACCGGCAGGTTTGATAAATTATCTACACTGCCTAAGGATAACAGTCTTTTCTTTTATCCTTCTGTTTCTTTAAGCACTGTTATCAGCGATTACACGCAATTGCCTGCATTCATTTCTTTTCTTAAACTGCGAGGTTCTTACGCAAATGTAAAGGAAGCATTAACATCTCCAACAATAGGGTCAACACCGCTGGCGAGCTATCCCCTGGGTTATGGGCAGAATTATTATTCTACTTATGGTGGACCGGATTATAGTAATTCTCTGGCTTATACAACGCCTCCGGTATATATCACCCAAACAGGCGCTACTTATACAAATATTATCAGTAATCCGGATATTAAACCTAGTGCAAATAGCACTTACGAAATAGGAACAGACATTCGGTTTCTTGGAAATCGGCTGGGGTTAGACGTTACGTATTTTAATGCCAAAATTGGCCCTAAAATTTTTCAACTTCCTATTTCGGAGTCAACGGGTTATGAATTTGCTATACAAAACGGAATTACCACCCGTAAATCGGGCTTGGAAATTTCGGTGTCGGGTACACCAGTGCGGAATGCAAAAGGCTTTAGCTGGAATACCTTACTCAACTGGTCAACATTTAAGGAAAAGTACATCAGCTTTTACGGCGATGTTACGGCACTGGATATATATACCAACATAGGCACAAGAGTTGATCAATTTATAGGATCGGCTTTCGTTAAAACGCCCGATGGGCAAATAATCAACGATGCCGGCGGGCGGCCTATACGCAACCCGGTACCTCAGGTACAAGGGTTCACAAATCCGGATTGGGTATGGAGTATTATCAATACATTTTCTTACAAGTCCTTTAGCCTGGGGTTCCAATTTGATGGACGTGTGGGCGGAAGTATGATCAACTATATTCAACAACAAACGTTCCGGGGGGGAAGACATATCGCCACAGTTCAGGGAGAAATGGGAGAAGCGCGTTACCAAGACTACCTGGGAGTAAAATCCTGGGTAAGCGATGGGGTTGTTATCAGCAATAGTGTACCTATTGAATACGACAACCTGGGCAATGTTACCAATTACAAAGATCTGAAGTATGCCGATAACACCACTAAAACATTTCTACAGGATTACATCAGCTTCTATTACAATACCAATGAGGCAAATCTTATCTCAAAAACTTTTGCCAAGCTCAGAGAGGTAACTTTTACTTACACCGTGCCGCAAAAGGTGCTGCGCGCAGGATTTATAAAAAATGCCACTGTTTCGCTGGTGGGTCGCAACCTTTTCTACTTTGCTAAATACAAGGATGTCGACATCGATCAGTACGCAGGCGATCAGCGCAGTTCTAACCTGCAAACACCCACAACCAAAAGGTATGGCATTAACATCAACCTTACATTTTAACACCCTTTAAAACGAAAATATGAAAATCACGAAACTTGTTATTTTATCACTCTTGTTTTTAGGGGTATCCAGCAGTTGTCAAAAAAAGTACGATGAATATTTGCAAAACCCTAATTTGCCCACCAACGTCCCCCCCACACTTGTGTTCAGAGGCCTGCTGGCAGGGTTAGATAACGACGGCGCCTGGAGCGACATTACGAGGTGGAACCAGTTTGATGCATGTAACTACAATTATTATGGTAATCAACGGTACGATTGGCTGGGTGCCGAACTGAATTATCTTTCTTTAAAGGATGTGGTTCAGATGGAAAAAGAAGCAATCCGGGTAGGGCTGCCTGAAGCAAATGCATATGCCGCCATGGGAAAATTTTTCAGGGCATTTTATTTCTACCGCATGTCGAGCCTTGTGGGCGATTTGCCTTTAACCGATGCTTTAAAGGGCCTTGATGCATTAGAGCCTGTTTACAATAGTCAAAAGGATATTTTTATACAAATTGATAAATGGCTTGACGAAGCTAATAATGATTTAGCCGCTATTATTTCACAGTCTGGAAATTCTAAGCTGGACGGAGATTTTTATTTTGAGGATTTATCATCCTGGCAAAAAACAATCAATGCTTTTAGGCTGAGGGCGCTGATTGCGCTTAGCAAAAGGGAGGCTGAAGCAGATTTGAATATTAAACAGTCATTTGCAACGGTAATGGGTAACCTAACTAAATACCCGCTTTTTGAAAGCAACGACGATAACCTGCAGTTTATCTATAACAATATCAATAAATATCCGAGCAATCCCGACAACCTTGGTTTTGATGCCACGCGGTACAATATGGCTGCCACCTATTTGAATACATTGGTTGCATTAAAAGATCCGAGGGCTTACATTACATCAGAACCAGCCACAGGACAATTGAAAAATGGTAAAACACCGGCAGATATTACTGCATATGTTGGAGCCAACTCAGGCGAAGACCTGGCAGAAATGTCCTCTAAGATGGCAGACGCAACCAATGCAGCCTATTCGTTGCGTAGCCGCAGTCGCTATTATTCAAGCTACGCTCCGGAACCCTTTATAATTATCGGGTATCCCGAAATGTGCTTCAATATTGCAGAAGCCATGCACAGAGGGTGGGTTACCGGCTCGGCCGAAGACTGGTATAAAAAAGGAATCAAAGCTTCCTTAAGCTTTTATGGAGTTCCGGTAGAAGCAGCAGGAACAATTGCAAAAGTATATCCTTACAATACTCCTTCTTCTGTTACTTACAACATTCCTTTTGATTTTAATGGAGTATATTATCCGCAAACAAGTGTAAAATATGCGGGTAATACCGATGAAGGGCTGAAACAAATCCTTACGCAGAAGTACTTGGCTTTTTTCCAGAACTCCGGGTGGGAACCCTATTTTAACTGGCGGCGAACAGGCGTTCCGGAATTTCTTACCGGGGTTGGCACCGGCAACAGTGGAAGAATTGCACTTAGGTTTCAGTATCCCAACCTTGAACGTATAACAAATGGTACAAACTGGGCTGCAGCAGTGCAAAAGCAATTTGGAACCACCGACGATGACATTAATGCTAAAATGTGGCTGATAAAATAGTGGGATAGTTGAATAGCGATTTATTAAAACGAGATGAGGGTAAACGTCGCAATGAATGATAGTTTTGATGCCCACATATAAAAAGACCGCGTCACTGAAATGACGCGGTCTTTAGCTTAGTAAGTCTTTCTATGGCTAACTTTTATTTGCCGATCAATACTTGCTTGATTGTCCATTCCTTTCCATCGTAAATGCGGACGAAGTATATGCCCTTGCTAAGTTCCTGTACATTTATTTTTGCAGTGGTTACCCCTTTGCCCAAATTTACTTTCTTCCTCGCTGCGCCTAATGGATCCAGTACTACAACTTCCCTTATTAATTGCCCCGTTGCTGTATTGGCATAAATTTCTAAATGGGATACAACGGGGTTGGGAGCAATTTTATATTTGGCTTCTTTCAGGTCAATAGCAGCAGCGCCCGAAGAATCTTTTACTGCTTTAGACGATTCGTTGGCAGACTTCCTGTGCCCGCCGCCGCCATCGCAAGGAGGTAGCCCTATCCTGTAATATTTCCTTTGTAATACTGTAGAAGTGCCACAACTCGTTACTAAATCCAGTCCAACGTCAAATACAGTATTACATTTATTCCAGGCGTTGCTTGGAATTGAAGTGTTGTACTCGGCAGTTTCAACAACAAACACATCGTTCAGGCTCCACCTGTACCGGGCGCCTGGTACTTCTTTAGCATAAACCTTAATTTTAGAAACATCATCCCAGAAAGCGTCTAAAATGTCTGTGTTTACGGCGCCAAAATAAATGCTTTTCGATGTTTGGTAAGATGAGGCACCTGTTGGATAATTGGCTTTAACCGATAATGTAAGGGTATAGTTGACATTTTGCTGGAATGAAACGGTTACCGTGGTGGCAGAAGTTGTTAACGTCTGGCTATTGTTAGCAGTGAACTTGCTGTTTGGGTTTCCCTGAAGTGTATAAGTATAAGAGGCTGCCCCGCAGGCAGCATTGATCGAAAAATTCCTGGAGGTTGTGCCATTGCAGAATGAGTAAGTATTTGCAGCCGCAAAAGTTGGAGCCGGTGTTGTTCTCACAATTTGCGGCGATATGGGTATTTGAGAGGTGTGGCCGCAGGGCAGGGTGGCATTAATACGAATCAATCCTCCCGTGGTGGCATCGGGTATAAAACTAGCCGAATGCCCGTCTGGCGAAACGGTGCTGGCCGTCCAGCCTGATGGAGGAAGCCATGATGCGGTGTAGCTGGGTGGCGTATACAAAAACTGATCGGTAAAAGTGCTGGTAGAGAAAGAGACCGCGTTGGCGCAACCAGCAATAGCATCACTCAATTGATTAATTTTTATGGCAAGGGGCTTTGCCGTAATAGTCAGCGTATTTGAGGTGCCCGTAGTAAAAGTGTTATTGCCTGGATTTCTGTACGTAACCACGCAATATACATTTGTATTAGATGCCTTGGTGCTGGTGCCAAGATCATAGTCATTTACGTTTGTACTTGTTTTTGCCAGGCTGCCGTTTACATACCACTCAAATTTGTTGAACTCATAATTGGCCGGTATCGTGTACTTGACCCGGAAGTAATGGATAACCCCACAAGGCTGTACATTTTCCGAAGGCATGTTTTCCGTCCATGTGCTATTAGAGCGTAAGTACTCTAACTTTTCGTTGCTGGCAACAACCTGTAGTGCCAGGGCAAGATAAAATGCAAAAAGGATAATTTTTTTCATAAGCAATAGTTTTTACAAGATTAATTAATTTTTTACTTTTCGGATGTGACGTTTTTATTAACTATCCTTTGTTTTACCGCCAATGGATAGAAGTTGTAAAAAATTGTCTTTAAGTGTTATTTTATGTTTTTAGTACGTAAAAACACTTGCTTTTTGTCGTCCCGGCCCCGTTTGTTTACTATTGGAGGAGTTCTGATTTGTCCCTTACTTTGGCAGGAATTTCATTTGAACGGGTAGAATGCGCCAGGATTGGTTTACAAATAATAAACTTTTTTCCGGAAGAATTTTAGCGACAGGAAGAATCGCAATGGTTTCCTGAATAATTATTGCTGAGACTTAAGAATACATCTTTGGAACTGATTATTTTTTCTTGCTTCTGCGCTCTTATAAGAAAATCCAATATTTTAGTATTATTATACATTTAGCAATTTGTTTATAATCTGCTAATCTTCACATCACACACCAACAACAATTTTGCCGCACCCATTGCGGTTAATAGCTATCCCCGTTGACCAGCACCTCAACAAAACTTTGCAACCTTAATTCAATTTAATAACTAAAACTATGCTTATGACCAGAAAGCTTCCTTTTTTGCAAGTACTATGCGTGGTGCTTGCATTATCGGCTTGCCCTGTTCTTTTATTTGCTCAGCAAATAGTCAGGGGAAAAGTAACCGACACAAAAGGCAATAACCTCGCCGGAGTAAATGTAGTAGTAAAAAACACCTTGAACGGTGTTATTACGGCAACCGATGGCACTTACTCCATATCAGTGCAATCCACTTCAGTTACGCTTATTTTTTCTTCAGTTGGATTTACAACACAAGAGATAGAACTCAATGGGAAAACATCCGTAGATGTAAGCCTGGTAGAAGGATCGCAGCAATTAGATGAGGTGGTAGTAACCGCCATAGGAATTAAACAACAAAAGAAAAGACTGGGCTTTACCACACAGGAGGTAAAAACAGAGCAATTGGCCAATTCGCGTACCATGAATATGGGAACAGCGCTTGCCGGCCAGGTCGCAGGCCTCACTGTAACCACTCCTACCGGTATGTTTCAAAGCCCGGCATTTGTTTTAAGAGGCAAAACCCCTCTTATTGTAATTGACGGGATTCCCGTAGAAACCGATTTTTACGACGTGTCGGGCGAAGACATTGAAAACATCAACGTATTAAAAGGCGTAGCGGCATCTGCCCTGTATGGAACCAGGGGTAAAAATGGCGCAATACTGATCACTACCAAAAATGCCAAAAAAGAAGGCATGGAAATAAACGTTAACTCCAATAATATGTTTACCGCCGGGTTTACCGTTTTTCCAAAAACGCAAACCGAATATGGTAGTGGATCTAATGGGCAATATGAATTTTGGGACGGAGCCGACGGGGGAATTTCTGATGGCGACATGACCTGGGGACCTAAGCTCAATGCAGGACTAAAAGTACCTCAATGGAACAGTCCTATCAGGGATAAACAAACCGGTGAAACGATAGAATGGTATGGCGATGTAAAAGGCACTGTGTACGACGACCGCTCAAGATACGAGCGTGTACCCATCGACTTTGTATATCACAACAACCTGAAAGATTTTTTAAGAACAGGAATTGTAAGTACCAATACATTTTCTGTGGCATATAAGGGTGAGCGTGCGCGTTATTATGCATCTGGCAAATACGCCTACCAACAAGGACAGGTTCCCAACATGTCTTTAAACACAGGCGGACTTAACTTTAATGCCGCTTTCGACATCACTTCTAATTTTACCCTGGAAACATCGCTCTCCTACAATAAAGTGTTTTCGCCTAACTATCCCCGTTATGGCTATGGCCCCAAAAACCATATCTATACCATTCTTATTTGGATGAGTGACGACGTAAACGGAAATGATTTGAGAAACCATATGTGGGTGCCGGGACTGGAAGGATACAGGCAGGCTAATTACAACTATGCCTGGTACAACAACCCTTATTTTGCTTCCTACATGCTTGAGCAGTTGCAAAACAGGGATGTGGTGGATATGCAGGTGAAAGCGAATTGGAAAATTGCCGAAGGACTGACTTTACAGGTTCGGGGGAATGGAAGAAATATTTCCAATTTCGAATCGATGAAGAGTCCCAAATCCTATATGAACTATGGCGATTCCAGGAATGGTGATTATAAAATCTGGAATTCCCGCCAGCTAAATGTGGATGCTGATGCCTTGGCAACGTACAGCAGAGACATAACAGATGATATTCAGTTTAGTGTAAACGCAGGTGCCTCCATATTTAATCGCAATTACACACAGGAATACCAGTCAACAGATGGATTGATCGTTCCAGAGGTATATAGTTTGAACAACACGCAGGGTCCGGTGCAGGCAACCAACCTGCGGAGAGATAAATCGATCCGAAGCGTATATGGAGCTGCAAACCTCGATTTATACAATGCAGTGTTCCTGAGCTTTACTGCACGTAACGACTGGTCGTCTACACTTCCCCTGAACAATAACTCCTATTTTTATCCCTCTGTATCATTGAGTACAATGGTATCGGAATATATAAAAATGCCTGAGGCTGTGAGTTATGTTAAGTTGTATGGATCATGGGCGCAGGTATCAAGCGATCTGGATCCATACAGCATTTATTCTGCCTATAATAAAGGCGTTACTTATGGTTCTACACAGTCAGTTTATTATCCTGCAGGCATCGTAAACCCTAACATTCTTCCCGAAAAATCGTCTTCGTATGAAATTGGGATGTCAACCGGGCTTTTCAAAGACCGTTTAACACTCGATCTGACTTATTACAATATTAAAGACGAAAACCAGATCATTGATCTGGGTATTTCAGAAGCATCCGGCTTTACATCCCGCAAAGTAAACGGCAACGTTTATAAAACAAATGGCTTTGAAATTGTGGCAACCGTTAAAGCCATTAAGAATAAGAATTTCAGGTGGGACATTTCTGCCAACTGGTCGAGGTATGTAAAAAAGATAACAGAAATATATGGCGATCAGCCCAAGTTTGGCAATCTCTTCTTAAACGACAGAACAGACAGCTATTATGCAACTGTATGGCAGAAGAGCGCAGATGGTCAACTCATTTTAGATGCGAACGGATTGCCCATCAGAGATCCCTTCCCACGCAATATTGGTCATCTTGATCCTTCCTGGAGGTTAGGATTTTTAAACAAATTTAACTTCAAAGGGTTTGATATAGGTGTAGACGTTGATGGTGTTTGGGGCGGCATTATGAACTCTACTACAGTAGAAAAAATGTGGTGGGGCGGTCGTCACCCAAATTCACTTGAGTATCGCGCAGCGGAATATGCTGCCGGACAACCTGTGTATGTACCCGAAGGAGTAGTGATTGTTGAAGGTGAATTGAAGCAGGATGTTTTAGGAAACGTTGTTTCTGACACAAGAAAGTATGAAGCCAACACAACTGCAGTTAGCTGGCAAACATGGGGACAGCAATATCCCTACCGTGCACGGGTTACAGAAGACGAGAGCAAGAAATTTGCAAATACGTTTGACCGCTCCTTCTTTAAACTCCGCCGGGTGGCAGTAGGGTATGAGTTAGGAAACGTAATAAACCTCGGTAAAACAGTAAAAGGGTTATATGTGCAGTTGTTCAGTTACAACCTTGCCATGTGGAAAAAAATGCCATTGTTAGATCCTGATTATGAAATTGGCAACGATGGAAATTTGCAGGATCCATCTCCCAGGTATGTGGGCTTTTCGGTTAACGTGAAACTTTAATGTGACGGATACCTTCACTTTCAAATCAATTATTACAAAATGAAAAAGCTAGTAACAATATATATTGCTGTTTTTGTAGGATTAACTTCCTGTAAAAAGTTAGAGGAAATTAATGTTGACCCTAACAGGGTTACAGAAACACACCCTCAGTTACAATTAACCCAGATTGAATGGGACGCTTTCCGGTATGGAAATGGTACCGGACCGCTGTATGCAGAGAAAAAGCTGGTGCAAACCGATGGAGAAAATGCCGGGCAGTACTACAAGTGGGACAGATCGGACTTTACGCCTTATTCCGAAATGCGCGATGTTACCAAAATGATGGAAGAAGCAACGCGCATTAATAGCAATGCCTACCTTGCCTTAGGCAAATTTTTCAGGGCCTTTTATTTTCTGAATCTCACACTCACGTTTGGAGACGTGCCTTATTCGCAGGCATTGCAAGGCGAAACACAGGAAACTTATATGCCCCCTGCCTACGATGCACAAAAAGATGTATTTAAAGGCATACTGGCTGAATTAAAGGAAGCGAATGACTTACTGGCTGGCGAAAACACGATTATAGCAGGGGATATTATTTATAATGGCGACGTAGCAAAATGGCGCAAAGCGGTAAATGCTTTTCGCTTAAAAGTGCTGATGTTGCTTTCAAAAAAAGAAGGTGATGCTGATTTGAACATTAAAGCTGCATTTGCTGAAATTGTGGCCAACGAACCGCTTTTTGCAAGCAATGCAGACGACGCTCAACTTGTTTTTCTGAACCAGGAAGGCAACAGGTATCCTGAATTCAACTCAAGTGGCTATGGTTCTGGTATGTATATGGATTCAACTTTTATACGTCGCTTACAGGACAGACAAGATCCACGCCTGTTTATTTATTGCACGCAAACCAAGAATGCAGAAGATGCAGGTCTGGCTATTGATGATTTCAGTGCATATGAAGGTGGAGATCCGGCTGCACCTTACTCCGAGGTGAATACGAAGGCAGCCAATGGCAAAACTTCCAAGGTAAACAACAGGTATCATAAAGATCCCACCACTGAGCCCATGACCCTGATTGGATTTGCCGAGCAACAGTTAATAATAGCCGAAGGAGTTGTAAGAGGATGGGTGGCTGGCGATGAGGAAGAATATTACAACGAAGGAGTAAAAGCCTCCTTTAAGTTTTACGAAACCTATGCTAAAGGGCTGGAGCAATATGTTTCTGAACCTATCGCCAACGCTTATCTAGCAAAGTCAATAAATAGTTTGTCAACAGCAGCCACTGACGAAGCAAAAATCGAGAAGATTATTATGCAACGTTATTTGCGCGGTTTCTTACAATCGCCCTGGGGGCCATTCTTCGATCATCTCAGAACGGGCTATCCTTCTTTCAGAAGACCCGCTGGCGTAAGTATTCCCTTCCGTTGGATTTATCCACAGGCTGAGTATAACAATAATGCCGAAAATGTGGCGGCTGCCATAAAAAGTCAGTTTGGCGATGGCAACGATAAAATCAGCTCGGAACCTTGGTGGGTACAGTAATTCATCAAATAATATTAAACATCTTTGCAAAAACCAGGGCTGCTGTTGAGGCAGCCCTTTTTATATGCACGAATTATAAAACATAATTTGCCGTGTGTTACATTTGAACAAGATACATGCAGTCGTTATCACTAACATACAAGCAATCCACTATTCATTACCTGCAATTCAATGGTGGCAATGAATTATTGGTATGCCTGCATGGATTTGGGGAACGCGCCGAAAGTTTTTTGCCTTTGGTGCCCGTGCTGGTTGAAAAATATACAATTGTAGCGATAGACATGCCTTTTCATGGGCAAAGTGTTTGGAACGAAGGGTTAGATATTACTGTTCAGGACATAGCTGCTATTATCAGCAATATACCTGCGTTGCAGCAAAAACAGTTTTCGCTAATGGGCTATAGCATGGGCGGGCGTATTGCGCTGCATTTGTATCAACAGTTACCACATCGTATACAGCGATTGATTTTATTAGCTCCCGATGGCTTAAAAGTAAATGGCTGGTATTGGCTGGCTACTCAAAACAAATACGGCAACAAGCTGTTTCGGCATGTTATGAAAAATCCAGGTGCATTTTTTAGCAGTACGCGGCTATTAAAAAATGCAAGATTGATCAATACCGGTGTATACAATTACGTGCATCAATACCTGCAACAGGAAAACAAAAGGCAGGAGCTGTATAATATATGGACGGCTATGCGGAATATCAGGCCCAATATTCCTTTGATAAAAACATTGATAGCCCGGAATCACACACCGGTTATTTTTATATATGGAGCTCACGATCGTATTATAAGATATGCAAGAGGAAATAAGTTTTGTAAGAACCTGGAGCAATACTGTGTTGTGCATGTACTGCCCTGTGGACACCGGTTGCTGCAGGAAAAGAACGTTGCAGCAATTGCGTCAGCAATGAGTGGTAAAACTATTATCGTTAATTTGTAATCATGTTTATTTTTCTTGTTGCTATGGCATTGCTGGCGGGTTATGGCTTCTTGATCCGGTATTATCATAAGGCCTGGAGAACCATACCATCATTCGACCACGATGTCTCGGACAGCTTTGTACCTTCAGAAAAAATTACAGTTATAGTTCCTGCACGGAATGAAGAAACTGTGATAGAGCAATGCATTCAATCCTTATTGTTGCAAACATATCCCCGGCACCTGCTGGAAATTATAGTGATAGACGACCATTCCACAGACCGAACGGCAGCTATTGTGGCGAAATACAATGCACAAGGCGTTATACTCATTAACCTGGCTGAAGCATTAACTCAACAACCGTTTATAAAGGCATATAAGAAAAAGGCAATTGAAGTAGCCATCAGCCGTGCATCCGGCACATTGATTGTAACCACAGACGCCGATTGTATTGCAGGCCCAGAATGGATAAAGACGCTGGCAGATTTTCATGCCAGGAGCAAGCCTTTTTTTATTGCGGCGCCCGTAAAAATTGCGTATAACAATAGTTTCCTTTCCACTTTCCAGGCAATGGATTTTGCAATACTGCAAGGGATTACTGCAGCTTCTGTTTCAAAAAAATTTCACAGCATGTGCAACGGCGCTAACCTGGCATACGAAAAGCAGGTGTTTTATGCGGTGAATGGTTTCGATGGAATAGACGATATAGCCAGTGGAGACGACATGCTGCTGATGCGCAAAATAAGCAGGCAATATCCTGCTCAGGTGGCTTTTCTCCGGTCGACTGACGCCATTGTGCAAACGCAGCCGGCGCATACCTGGAAAACTTTTATAAATCAGCGCATACGTTGGGCAAGCAAAGCTGGCAGATACCAGGATGTGCGCATATCATCGGTGCTGCTTTTGGTATATCTTGTAAATGTTGCAGCCCTTATTTTACTGGCAGGCAGTATCTGGAATACGGGCTGGTTGCTGTTTTTTACAATCGTTGTTTTTTACAAAACAATTATTGAGTGGAGATTTGTTGCATCTGTGCTCGCCTGGTTTAATATGCAAAAGATCATTCCGCTATTTCCACTATTTCAGCCATTTCATATATTGTATACCGTAATAGCAGGGTTTTTAGGAATTTTCAAAAAATACGAATGGAAGGGCCGATCAGTGAGCTGAACGTCAAACCTGCCTGCCGGCAGGCAAGTTTTAAATTTTTAAATCTCAAACATCTTTGCGCACCGATTCATCTTCTTTTTTACACGATGCATGGAAAAGGCTTTTAAAAAATAAAGGTGCTGTTGCCGGTATTGTCATTATTGCACTTGCATTATTTACATGCATTGCAGGCTATTTTTTAGCACCCGATCATTCGCCCAATGCCAACCGGATGACGGTAGAGATAAGTGGCCAAAAACCGGGCTTCGCTATACAGTTTATAAAAATTCCAAAAGAAAACCCAGTAGCCAGCGCAGGCTTTTTTAACCGGTTGTTAAATGGACAGGAAGACGATGCCTACTATATACCCATTGAATCGTGGACACAAATGCAG
>JBQCGX010000047.1:0-10978 GCA_051955255.1 Agriterribacter sp.
ATCTAAACAGCCGATGTAGAATTGTATTTCCCTATCAAAAGCCAGGACGATATTGTCTGTAAAATCCTGGTTGCTGCTATGGAAGTCGCATAGCGACTGAAACAATTCGGGGAACAAGGTGGCAACACCTTTTAGTATCAGCGCTTCCACATGGTTCATTTCCGTAGTAAAAGGAAATTCTTTCGTGTAATCTTTTGCTCCGGCAGTGTGAAATCTGTCATAGAGCTGTTCGGTTTCTTCGCTATAATCAGCTTGTGGCTCGTAAGGCAATACCCGCACAGTCAATTCCTGGGTATGCAGGTTGTATTTGACCTTTTGCAACCCTGACAAAATCTTTTCTCCCTTTGTGGCAAGCATGGTAAAAGGTTCTGAAGTAGTGTATGCAGACAGGAATTGCTTAAATGAACGTAACCCTTCAGAGGCTAACGGTAAAGCATCGAGTTGTTGATGCAACAGGCGCACACTGTCGCAATATGCTATAACGGCATCGAGGAACAGCCGTTCACGTTGATAGAGATGCGGGCAGTCGTGGGAATGTTGCAGCATCAGGCGCATTTGCTGCATGGAACGTGCAAAGCTGTCTATACTTGCCCGCACGTTCTCGTTCTCCAACTCTCGCATTACCTGTTGCCGGTATAAAATGGAACTTATGTCTTGTAAGCATGTATAAAAAAACGGTTTAAGATGGTATTCATCTTTCCCTTCGGTCATTTTATCAACAACCTGATCCAAATGCAAATCAGTGAAAATTGCGGGTATATTTTCATCGGTTGCATTCGCTGCATTGTTTTTATATAGTATGCTCTCAAATACCATAAGCGACTTATCATTGTTCTTTGCTCTTTAAATAGTCATCATACGCATTAGGCAAGCCTTCGGCTTTTATTTTTTCAATTACCTGCCATGTGTCGTAAGGCACATGCCTAAATTGAACCTGTACTGATTCGGGGGTGCTGAGGTCGGTACTGTTATGGATCTGTACCATGCAATAACTGGCATCCGTGCTGCCATTTTTAGACTTACCTACAGAACCGACATTGATAACGTGGCGATAAATTTTCCTGTTTTCTTCTTCGCAGAATATCGCCTTGTGATAGGATATGTGCGTATGCCCCATCAGTAAAATATCTGCGTTGATGCTGTCCATCATTTCCAGCAGGTATTCATCAGGTGTATCCTTTTGTACATATTCGTTGTTGGTAGATACGCTTCCATGTACCATTGCCAGCCTTACATGATGAAAAGGAAAACGAAACTCCAATTGCAGCATAAAAGGCAGTTCAGACAAATAGCGGCGATGCTCTTCGGAAATGATTTTATTCACCCGTTGAATGGATAAATGCCCGAAATGCTTTTGCGCTTCGTTGCTATATGAAAAAGGGAAATCATGACGGTGGTAGCCAATGCCTTCATCATGGTTGCCCTGAATGCAGGTAATATCGAGCTTGCGGATAAGGTCAATTACTTCGTTATCCCAACCGGCAAAATTCACCAGGTCGCCCAAACAATAAATATCGTCTGGCTGCTGCTGTTCAATATCTTTCAAAGCTGCTGTAAGAGCCGGTAGATTGGCATGTATATCGCTGATAAATGCAAGTTTCATACATTGATATTTTTACTATTATACATTTCCTTGTGTTGTATTTATGTTTATCCCGTTATAAGGCATCCTCCATAATAAACAGGTAAACCACTATTTTTAATCGCTTTTACTGCTTTGCCTAAATCGTATTTAATCCTGTAAAAGTCCACCTGAACCGCTTCAGGGTCTGTCAGTAAGGACTTGTTTGAATCAATAGTTAATAGTACATAACTGGGTCGCCAATCTCCGTCTTTAGGCTTACCAATAGAGCCGGGATTTAGCACATGCCTCTTAATAACATTCCCATTCTCTTCAACCGGAATGATGTGATGGTACGGAGCATGGGTGTTACCCATAATAAGCATGTCTGCGTCTGCCAGCTTCAATAATTCCGCAAAATCTTTTTTAGGTGAAAAATGGTACATCCTCTCATTAATACCTTTAGGAGTGCCATGTGTTAACACCATCGTAAAGGAAGTTCCATCTTTACCTGTAATCTTCAGGCGAAGACGCATAGGAAGTGCCGAAAGAAAGTTTCGATTATCTTCAGTTATATGAGAAAGTGTATATTCAATTGCTTCTTTGCCCCATTGCTTTGCCTCAGTAGATGTGTATGAAAATGGGAAAAAATGTTTTCCTTCTCCTATACCTGCATCATGATTGCCCTTTATGGTAGATATTTTTCTTTTACGAATTAGCTCAACTACTTCGTTGTTCCATACGTTTTGGTTCACCAGGTCACCCAAGCAATAAATGGTATTCACTTTTTGTGAATCTATTCCATTCAATACCTCTTCCAACGCAGGCAGATTGGCATGTATATCGCTTATAATAGCAAGTTTCATACTGTTGTCTTTAAAAGGTGATGTCCTTTATTTTTCACTCTATCAATATCGTGACTTTATCTGCTTTCCGTTTTTTAATGAGAAAATGTATAACTACGGCTATCATACTACCAATGACCATAGAACCCAATACATCACTGGGATAATGAACACCCAATACTATTCTGGAATATCCTATTGCTATTGCCCAAATCCATATTGGAACTAATAGCTGCCACTTAGGATAGAAGAGCAAAGACATGGATGTGGCGACTACAAAAGCATCGGCAGTATGACCCGAAGGGAAAGACGGGCTTCCGCCGGTAGAAAGTTTTTCAATCAGCTTATCCTGCACAAAGGGGCGCTCCCTGTTTATCGTGTATTTCAGCACGTTTACGATAACAGAGTTTGCAAGCAGAGCGCCAAGCACCTCCCAGCCCTTTCGTCGTAATAGAGTGTCTTTCTTCATAAATCCGCTTATTAAAACCAATAAACCAATCAATAAAGCCACCATATAAGCTGTGTCCGTTATTCCAACCAACAGGTTGTCGAATACTTTTATGCGATTTGTGTTTGTCCATTCTAATATTTGACAATCTCTTTCATACGGCGACATAATGAAATCACGTTCTTTTAATATGCTTAACTGATTTTAAATTTTTCTTTGTATTGTTTTATACTTCTTTGAATACACTCATACGCCTGCTCCTTACCATACATATTGCCTACCCTGACCGTTTTATGTTCCAGTGCTTTATAGCCTTCAAAAAAGTTTTTCAGTTCATCCATGTGATGCTGAGGGAGGTCTTGCAGATCGTGAATATGTTCGTAAGCCGGATCATGTGCCGCTACGGATAATATCTTGTCGTCAATGCCATGCTCATCTTCCATGTGCATGATTCCTATTACCCGAACATCTAAAACACAGAGCGGAACAATTTCATAAGAACACATGACCAGTATATCCAGCGGATCTCCATCGTCAAAATAGGTTTGAGGAACCAGCCCATAATTCATGGGATAGTGCATGGAAGAATAGATAACCCGGTCTAATTTTAATAAGCCCGATTCTTTATCCAGTTCGTATTTCATGCGGCTGTCTTTCGGAATTTCAATAACCGCTTTGACAACTTCCGGTGCATTATTGCCGATGCTGATATGCCAGGGATGTATGACTTGCTGATATTGTTGCATACTGCTACTACTGGTTTTTAAATGTTTTAATGCCTGCAAATACTGCCTTGTTACCTAATTCTTCTTCTATACGCAAAAGCCTGTTGAATTTGGCAATCCGTTCACCCCGGCAACCACTTCCTGTTTTCAAATGCCCTGCGCCTGAAGCGACGGTTAAATCTGCAATAGTGGTATCTTCTGTTTCTCCGCTACGGTGCGATATAAAACAGTTATAGTTGTTCTGTTTAGCCAATTCAATTGTCTGGAATGTTTCGGTGACAGTTCCTATCTGGTTTAGCTTTATAAGCACCGAATTACCTATTTTCTGCTGAATGCCTTTTTCAAGGATAACAGGGTTGGTGCAGAAAATATCATCACCAACAAGCTCAGTTTTACTTCCGAGCCTTTGTGTCAGTTGCTGCCATCCTTCCCAATCATCTTCTCCTAAGCCATCTTCCAACAGTACAATTGGGTATTGACCCAGCCAGCTTTCCCACAAATCAATCATTTCGGCAGTTGTCATGTGTTTTTTACTGGTGTCTTTAAAAAACACGTACTGACCATTCTGCCATAATTCGCTGCTGGCTGGGTCAATGCACAGGGAAATATCCTTTCCCGCTTTATATCCTGCTTTGTGGATAGCTTCGAGGATAATCTCTACTGCTTCCACATTTGATTTAAGATTGGGCGCAAATCCACCTTCATCGCCTACACCCGTATAGTAGCCTTTCGTTTTCAGAATATCTTTGAGCGCATGGAAAGTTTCTTCGCCCATGCGTATAGCTTCTTTAAATGAAGGCGCATGATGAGGCGCAATCATGAACTCTTGAAAATCTACGTTGTTGTCAGCATGTCTGCCCCCATTGATTACGTTCATGCAGGGTACTGGCAGCGTGTAGGAATTTTCATTACTAAACTGCCGGTATAATGGAATTTGCTTAAATGCAGCGGCAGCATTGGCATAGGCAATAGAAACAGCCAGTATGCCATTTGCACCCAGCCGGGATTTGTTTGAGGTTCCGTCCAGGTCAATCATCAGCTTATCTATTTCCTGCTGATGGGTAAGGCTTTTGCCGATAAGGGCTTTGCTGATAACGAGATTGACGTTATTAACCACAACGGAAACCCCTTTGCCATTGTAACGCTTCTTATCTCCATCACGTAACTCTACTGCTTCTTTTCCTCCCGTACTTGCACCGGAGGGCGAAATACCGCGACCTCTAAATTTATTATCCAATTCTACCTCAGCTTCTACTGTAGGATTGCCTCTTGAATCGAGTACCTCTCTTGCATGAATTTTTGTAATCTTCATAATTAATTTTTATTTCTTACGGACTAAGACCATAGTGTATTTTAAAATCAGTTTACCCAATGTGTTTGCTGGTTATATTCTATTTTTTTGAGCCGTTGCTCAAATTCAAACAGCTTATACAGGATCAATCCCATATAATCCTGGGCTGTAACATTTGCAAGCAGCGCTTGTTCCTGCAACCACTGCTTCATTTGCTCCATTTCTTCCTGCGATATATTGTCTATTGCCATCTTCATAACATTTCAAAATCAGCGTTATTTCTTCCGTTTCCTTCTCCTTCAAGATAACTTGGCTCATCTTCGTCTTTCTTCTTTTCAAGTCTTTCGTTTTCTAATTTCCTGTCCAATGACCATTCTTTTAAGTAATCAGCATCAAAGAGTTTTGGCACAGTAGGCGCTTGCAGCAATTCAATCTTTTTCCTTGTAGGACTAAGGAAATAGGCAATGAAACAGGCAAATGCGTAATAAGAAGTATATTCCGCTCCGAACAGTTCCATGCCGAGGATCGTAGCGGCAAAAGGAGTATTGGCAGAACCGCCTAACATGGTAATAAAGCCTAAAGCGGCAAACAATGGAACAGGAGCATTAAAAAGGACAGCTAAGACACTGCCCAGCGTAGCGCCAATAAAAAGAAGGGGTGTGATCTCACCGCCTCTGAAGCCAAAACTCAATGTTATTACAACAAAAAGAAGTTTGATTAGCCAGCTCCAGGTATCTGCTCCGCCTGCATTAAACGCCGATGCAATACTTACTGTATTTTGACCTAAACCGGTTGCACCAAGCCCTAAATATTCCTGTGTGCCAAATACGAAATACAGTGCGACGAGGAGTATCCCGCCGATGAACGGAATTACCCATTTAGGTAACACTGATTTATCTATCCCTTGCTTCAGGTATTGCAATACGAGGTAGAACAAGCAACACAATAGTCCCATTATTACACCGACTGCTCCTGCCTTTGCCAATAATAAAAGGTCGGGAGTGAATTTGCCATCGAACATCGGATGGCTTTGGGAAGCAAAAATGTATTGAAACTGCGTTAAATGAACTCCCCAATAATTACAGGTCAGTGTACCGACGATACTGGCTACAATGCAGGGAATAAGGGCATTGTAAGGGAAAGTGCCTTCACGCACTATTTCGAGTGCAAAGAAAGCACCGGCTATGGGCACACCAAAAACAGCCCCGAATGCAGCCGCAATACCCGAAGTACAAACCACTTTAAATTGTGGTTCGCTTAGTTTGAACAGCTTTGCAGAAAGGCGGCTAAGGCTTGCACCTATTTGAAAGGTAGCACCTTCACGCCCTGCAGAGCCACCAAATAAGTGAGTGATAATTGTAGTTAAGAAAATAGGCAGCGAGGATTTTTCTGTTATGCCGTTGCTCTTAGCATGAATGTTTTGGAAAACAATATTGCTGCTGGTTTCACGGAATGCCCTGATGATAAAGTATATGACTATACCGGCGACCGGGAGAAACCATATAATTTGCGGATGAGATAATCGGACTGCGGTTACTTTGTCAATTGACCATAGGAACAGGGCAACAACATTGCCGATAATAAATGCAGAAGGTAGTGTCAGAAGTGACCACCAAAAGACTTTTTTAATGACAGACAAGTTGCCTGCGTACTGCTGAGATAATTTCATGCCTACTGAATTAAATTAATTACTTAATCTATCCTGTAGGCGTCATCGTCCTTCTTACAAGGCGGTTGATTTGGTGGACACCATCACCAGTCTTTACAAAGATAACAATTTATTCCATTCTTGGAGGTGTTATTAATACCGGAATAGTCGAGTGACGAATAACGTATTCTGCAACTGAGCCGGTCAATATTTTTCCTATGGCTGTACGTCCGTGGGTTCCCATAACAATCAGGTCTGCCTCCCATTCTTTAGAAATGTTGATGATTTCCTGTTCCGGAAACCCCTCCGGTGTAAAACGCTCTATACGGTCAACCCCATTATATAAACGAATAAATTGCTCGATTGTTTTCTCTGCTTCGTTTAATAAAACAGTTCCGCTTTGCTGGGGTGTAATGCCTAAGTCTGCATTAATCACCTCTTTTGATTTATCTACCACATACAATAATCCAATGGTAGCCCTCAAAGCATGTGCCAACGCAAAACCTGCCTTTGCTGCTTTCATTGAATGGGCGCTATTATCAATGGCTATCAGTATTTTTTTATAGTGTGCTTCCATAACTTTGCTATTAATTTATTTAACAATAGTAATTCCTCCCATCGTAGCGAATAATCCTGCAATTACACTTAGCAGTATGTACAGAATAAAGTAGGTATAATTGCCCTGCCTGAACAAGCTGATACCTTCATACGAAAAGCTGGAGAAAGTTGTATATCCGCCGCATAAGCCCGTTATAAGAAACATCCTCCATTCCAGAGTTAACGTAGCATATTTATTAGCGAAGCCGTATAATAGCCCAATAACAAAGCAACCGGTAATATTGACCAGGAAAGTACCTGCCGGAAAAGTAATGTTGACCAGTTTACTTACTCCAAGCTGCACCAGATACCGGAATACGCTACCGATACCTCCGCCGAGCCATATCATTAGTATTGCTTTCATGTTCCATTTATTCGACATCCCAAAATTCAACCTCTTTAAAGATCACTACTTTTTCACGTAGTAAATCCTGGTGCTTCAGGAAAAATGCTTCCAGCTTTTCCCTTTTGTCCACCAGTTCCACGCACATTGCCAATTTTGAATTATCGCCTTCCACGCTAAAAGTAATTACTTTCCCATCAGTGGTAAAACTGGTATGGGTGCTGTGCGCAGCAGCGTTGATGATACCTTCTTTTCTTGCATCCTGGATCAAGTGCATGTAGGTGGATTTTGGAAACAGTTTACGGAACAGGCTTCTTGTACCGTGCTGTACCTTATGCGCCGGTGCTATGTAAATCTCCAGCTTGCCTAACGAATGGTGTTTGACTTTCTTTACCATAATTTTCTGTTTTTGATACGTTTTTGTCTTACCTCATGTAAGGTTTCATTAGTATGATGATTCAATTTGGTTACTTTGGAAACGCCGATTCTCTGAGCGTGGTAAATGCCTGAATGCCCGCTGAAATAGTAAGCGGTAAAACAAGCTACCGCATAATAGAGCGCATTGTCTGCACCGAATAGTTCTACGCCCATTATGGTGCAGGCAATAGGGGTGTTGGTAGCTCCCGCAAACACCGCTATAAATCCAAGTCCTGCCATCAGGTCAACTGGTGCGCCGGTTAATGTAGCAATGGTATTTCCCAATGCAGCACCAATAAAAAATAACGGCGTTACTTCGCCACCCTTAAAGCCTGTTCCAAGCGTAATAGCGGTAAACAGCAATTTCCATAGCCAGCTATAATAAGTAGCGCCACCCGGAGTAAAGCAGGTAGTAATAGAAACGGCGTTCGGATCAGGATTTTTTACACCGAGGCTAAGGTAATCCTGTGTTCCCAACAAGTAAGTAAATACTATAATGGCAAGTCCGCCTGCTGCCGGAATAAGCCACTTTATTTTAATCCACCTGTTACTGTAATTTTTGATGGTATGAGAGAGTTCGGCAAACATATATCCTGCCAGACCAAACGCAACACCGGCTATTATTGCCTTGATTAATAACAGGAAGTCAAAATGGAAATAACGGAAGAAAATGATACCCTTGTCTGTGAAATTGATTTGATAATGGGTATGATGAATACCCCAGGCGGAACAAACAATGTCTGCCAGCACACTGGCAATAAAACAGGGCATCAGGGCATCGTGCTTGATCCTGCCCAGCGCCAGCACTTCTAAGGCAAAAATAGCGCCTGTAATGGGTGTCCCGAACACCGCGCCAAATCCTGCGGCAATACCCGTCATCAGCAGTGTTTTTACATCTTCCTGCGAGAGTTTGAGCCTTTTAGCAAAAAACTGGGCTAAACTACCACCAATCTGAACTGCCGTGCCCTCCCTGCCAGCAGAGCCGCCGAACAGGTGTGTAATAACGGTGGTAAGCAATACCAAAGGAGCCATCCTGAACGGTACGCCGCCGCCCGGATCATGTATCTCATCCATAATGAGATTATTGCCGCCTTCGGCATTTTTGCCTGAAATTTTATACAGGAAGTAAATCAATATCCCTGCAAGCGGTAAAAGAAACAGCAGCCAGGGATGAGCAAAGCGGAAGTTCATGGCTTTGTCGAGCAGCCATAAAAAGAGTGCAACGAGGGAGCCTACCGTTAAAGAAACAGGGAATACTAAACAGGTCCACTTAAAGAGATAAGAGACAATAAAAACGTGTTCAAAGGAGGTCTTTAGCCTTTTCATTCCTACAAATTATAAATTGAATATTAGATAAATCCAATAATTTGTAGGCGCCATTAGCTCAAAATAATGAGCGGTTCAAGTAGGAAGACACCATTTCCTATTGCAATAAGGATACAAAAATAATATTTTTTTGCAAAAAAATCCTATTTCACTTATATTTTGTCGAAGAAGCTAAAGATCTCGCTGCTATACTGATTTATCCCCCAACCGCATTTCGTTTATAAAACCTGATTTTTACGGCATCCAATAAAAAGCCAGCAACAATAACAAGCGTCAGAACGCCGAAAACCGAAACGGGTGTAACAGCTTTCATCAGAATACCATTAAGTGCGAGAATGGATGATACCACTATATTTCCCAATGTAACAACAATCACCAACCGGCTTGGAAGAAAAGACCAAAAATGTTCCCTTACCCGTGTAATGTATATTGTTGCCTGTGCTGAATAAATGAGGTACAGAAACATCAACGTTTGAATTTGCGGAAATGGAAATTTCAATACTTTAAGTGTTACCCAAAGAATGACAAATGCAAGCGCCAGCCAACCCGCAGCCAGGATACCGGAAAGTTTGGAAATGGACTTTACATCCCATTGTTCCAATGTTGGCGAAACCCATGCACGGTCTGTTCCGAGTGTAATGGTAACAAGGTCATTGAACACAACTATCAGCACAATTAGGCTTAACGGAACAACAAAATCTCCAGTTGCTATATAGCCGATTGTCAGCAGCACTGCAAGCTCTATGGTTCTTGTAATCTTTGTAATCGTCCATGTCATCATCCTGCGGTACACACGCCGCCCGCCGTGGATTATTTTCACAATGTCCTGAAGTCCGGGATTGGTCAGCACCACTTTTGCAGAGGCTTTAGCAACATCGGTGGCGGAACTAACGGCAATGCCAACTTCTGCCTGTTTAAGTGCAGGTGCATCATTAATACCATCTCCTGTCATACCCACAGTTAAGTTCAACTTTTGAAGGGCTTGTATGATCTGGTATTTTTCTTCGGGATAAACGTTGGCGATACCATCATAGTTAAGAGGCGCTTGCAGTGCAGCGGATAAATTATCAATGCGCTCTCCCAGATTTAATTTTCGAGCGATAACCTTTGCCGTTGCAGGTGTATCGCCGGTAACCATTAATAGCCGGATACCTAAGTCTTTAATGGCTTGCACCAATGTTGCAGCATCGTCCCTGGGCAAATCAGCAAGCGTTAATAAACCACGTACTGTAATATTTCCTTCCGCTCCAACGGCAACAGCCAAAACCCTCCCGCCATTTGCTGCCATCTCTGCAACCTTGTCTTTGAACAGTGGTGCGGAAGCCGCATACGCTTCCATAACAAACGGAGAGCCGAGTATTATCTTTTGTACCTGACCGTTTTGCCGTATGTATGCTTCGGAACATTTTTTAATTGGGTTAAAAGGGTTGTACTGTTCCCGTACAAATGGGTCAAGGGAACGCTTTTTCAGTTCCTGCAAAATGGCAATGTCAATAGGATTTTGTGAAGAAGCATCGCAAGCTGAGGCTGCATAAGCCAGCAGTTCATTTTCACTATTACCCGAAAGGGAAAAGATAGAAGCAATTATAGGTTTGTTTTGTGTCAGTGTGCCGGTTTTATCTATACAAAGTACCTGCATTGTTGCAGCTTCCTGGATGGCAGTCAAACCGGTAACCAAAACACCTTCTTTTGCCAATACACGGGCTTCAACGGCATTAGCGACAGTAAAACTTGCAGGCATTGCGACAGGTACTGTAGCAATTACCAATACGACAAG
>JBQCGX010000048.1:0-130407 GCA_051955255.1 Agriterribacter sp.
GGCAATGTTTTTTCTTTCTTCTTCGCGCACTTCCTGCAGGTGTCCGCTTAACATTCGTATTTCTTCGAGCGACTGCCGGAGCTGCTGCTCGGCATTTATTTTTTCTGTAACGTCGTTTGCCAATACCAGTCGAACATGCCTGTTGTTCAGTTCCATGTCGTAAGCAAACATTTCAGCAAAAATGATCGTGCCATCTTTTTTGCGATGCTTCCATATACCTGCGTTGTGGTAACCTTCTTCCAGTTCCTTCATATATTGCTCAAACGCATCGATGTCTTCCGGCGGTTGCAAATCCCGCACATTCATCTGCAAAAACAAACGTCTTGAATACCCATATTGCTGCACCGCGGCATCGTTCACATCTGTAATATTCAGCTCGGGTATGGTGATCATCCACATAGGAAGCGGGTTGTTTTCAAACAGCAGCTTGTATTTCTTTTCCGACCGTACCAGGCGCTCCACAATATTCTTTATCTCCGATGTTCGGTCTTCAACCTGTTTTCCTAACTCTTTATTGAATTTTTTTAATTGATCTTCCAGTTCCTTTCTTGCGCTGATGTCTTTTGCAATGATCACGGTGCCCGTCATTTTATCGCCCTCTCTGCCCATCATTGCCGACGACAGCAGCAACGTAACGGGTGATCCGTCTTTCCTATGCAAAACCGCCTCCCCTTCCCACGACCCGTTTTGCAAAAACTTCTTTACTACCGCACTTCTTGTACTGCCTTTATACAGTGGCTTTAAAGTAGCTGCCAGTGTTTTACCGCGTATTTCCTCGAACGTCCATCCAAAAATAGCTTCCGCCTTTTTGTTCCAGCTTACCACAGTAAAATTTTTGTCGGTCGAAATAACGGCATCCTGTATGTGCTCCATCAGCAATGCGTTATACTTTACTACCGTATCCGTTGTTTTATCAGCCACCAAATCAAGCTTCAGCTTTTGCAGCAGCATAATTACAAGTATCACCAACAAGCCAAACACAACATACAAGATCGACTTAAATGTGGCGATGGCTTCGGTGTTTACAAACTGCCGTTCATGCAATATTTGCTGTTCTTCTTTCTCAATGTTTTCAATAAGCCTGTTTATTGCTGCTGTATTTAATTTAACCTGTTCATTGTTAATTAAATCCAGCGCCGGCTCCCTGCCCAAGCTGCGCCTTACTGCTATTACGCTGTCTGTAAGTTCCACTCCCTGGCTGATCAGCAGGTACAGCGAATCGACCCGTCGCTGCTGATGCGGGTTATCGGTTGTATAATTTCTTAGTTGCTGATAGGTATCTTCTATGGCGCTTTTTACCTGCTTTATAGAAAAGAGATGTTCATCATCGCCAGACAAGGCATACTCTTTTGCAATGGCGCGGCTTTCTGTTGTGGCTAACAAAAGTTTTTCGGAATGATAAAGTATATCCTGCGTATGCCCTATCAATAAAAAAGACTCATTAATTTTATTAGACTGGGTAATGGAAACGTATACACTTACAGCAACCGCAATAACGGTTAATAACAGCGTGAACAGTAATATTTTGCCTGCAGACAAATTCATTCCGGGTGCTAGTAAGTAGTGGCGATTTCATATTATGCATGCCTGTTTCTAACATTTAACAGAGAAAATTACATAAAAAGTAAACAACTTTGCAACATTCGTTGTAAATAAAGATAGCGCGAACATCAGCTATAAGATACCCCGGGCGATTGGCTAAGTATAAACTATTACACTTCACTCCTGATCGTAGTTGCAACCGTATCGCTTCAAAGTTTTATACAATATCTAGCCTTGAGACGGTCTTCTTCCCAAAAAATTTTAAGGAGCAGCTTGTGTTAGCGCAATGTTAATGAACTGATTAGCACTTAAACCTCGTTGTTACACATAAGTCTAAGCCTTTGTAAAAAAACAACAGATATGAGGAGCGTTTCGAAACAGTTGCTAGTACCGGCAATAGCAATTACAACCATCATTGCCGGCTGCGCTAAAGATCCCATCAAAAATCTCAACGATGAGGAGAGCAGGATATACATCACCAACCACGACAGCACTACTCAATTCAGCCATTTCAAAACATACAGCATTTCTGATTCGGTAGCGGTAGTAAGCGATGGTGAGCTTAAAAAGAAAGTTATCAATGATACTTGTGCGGCATTCATCCAGGCGGTAAAAAACAACATGCAGCAGAGGGGTTATGAGCTGGTAGACAAGAATGCACAACCTGATATTGGCATCAACGTCAGCGAAGTGATAAATACCTATACCGGTGTGATCAGCTATCCTTCGTACTGGGGATATTACAACTCGTATTGGGACCCTTACTATTGGGGTTACGGCGGCTATAACTACTATTTTCCTTATGCATCGTACGCGGTTTATGATATAAAGGAGGGAGCGTTATCGATAGACATGGTGGACCTGAAGGATGTTGGTGCTGATAAGCAGATCAAAGGAATATGGAATGGGCTGATACGTGGCTCGGGTATATTCAATGCGCAAACGGCAGCATCGCAGGTAAGCGCATTGTTCGATCAATCGCCATACATCCAGGCTTCGGGTAACTAAACAATCATCAGAAAAAAACATGATTATGAAACTTATTAAAATAGCATTGCCCTGCGCGTTGATCCTGGCCTTTTCGCAACTTAGCTATGCGCAGGAAGATCGCTTATCGTTGAATATTAATTACGGCATTAACATGCCAACGGGTAGTTTTAAGTCAGACGTGGTGAGCAAAACCTCCTACCTGAACTGGAATGCGGCTTTGCTATACGGTGTTACCAATAAACTTTCGGTTGGCGTGCAAACGGGGTATAACAGCTTCCAGGAAAAATTTCCACGCGCTTTATACGATACAAAACAGGGAACCATTTCGGCCGTGCTTACCAATGCTGTACAAACCGTGCCTATTCTTGCCAAAGCGAGGTATAGTTTTACCGACCAGGGTTTTGTACAACCTTATGTGGGTGCCGGCGTGGGTGGAAACATGGTAAACTTTAAGCAGTACCTGGGTGAGTTTTCATCGGGCAAAACAGGCTTCTATTTTGCGGCATCGCCCGAAGCGGGAGTATTTGTTCCGTTTGGAAAACAGAATGCGTCGGGCATTACCATTGGAGCCAATTACAATTACATGCCTTTTAAATATGGCAGCATCAGCAACCTCAATAACTGGGGGGTGTATGCGGGCGTCAAATTTCCGTTGCGCTGATAAAAATATTGGAAACGTGAGGGTGCGTCCCCCAGGTAAGTGCCGGGGGACTTTTTTGCTTTAGCATTGCTTTGTAAAACAATGCTGTTGCGTTAACCCGTCATTGAAAAAAGACTATCCTATTTTGGCAACTGTTTTGGAGGTGCTTCCGCCTTTGGCTACACTGCCTGCCCGCTGCGGCTTTTTGCTTTTTCGTGGAGCTGGTTTTCTTTTGGGCGATTTAGAGGCTTCAGGAGATTTTACTTTTGTCTTCATACATCGAGTTTTTTTGCTTAACGATAGATATTCTAAAATAATATATTGTTACTACAATTGAAACAAGCAGCACAACAATTACGGCTACAATGATCATTCTTGCACCTGCAAAACTCCGCTGCGAAGTTTGCACGGGTTCTGCCCTGCCAATTAAAACCATATTTGCCCAATAGTAAGGCAGCAGTCTTTCTTTGCTGCTATGCTCCATATAATCAAGCTTTGCTTTTCGCAATGCTTCATCTTTCCAATACCCGGCTGCAAGATATTCATGAAACTTATCGGAAATTAAATAAACTGCGTCTTCGTCTGCTTTCCATAAAGTAGCGGATACAGCAGGTATGCCGGAGGAAGCAAAACCCCGTGCAAGACTGTAAATGCCTTCGCCGGTTTCGTTTCTGCCCACATTGGTTTGACAGGCGCTGAGCATTACGAGTTGGGTAGCCGGATCGCGGATCAACTGCAACTCGGGCAACCGTATCAACGAATCCTGCATAAACAAAACGGGATCGGCACTGCCGGTATCGGCCATTGCATGCGAAAAAACATTTACAATGCTGTACTTACCCAACTGGCTGAAAAAGTTGTGGCGGTTGGCCTGGTTGTTTTCAAAAGAAGCAACATTGCTGTAGTGCAGGCCTGCTGTATTCATAGCTTTGCCGGCCATGGTAAGATCGGGCACGCCGAGATAAGGGGCAAACGACACCGGGGCAAAGCCTACACAATCGCCCTCGGCATGAGCGGTATTGAATGTTTTTAACAGGTAGGATGCTGAATATGCGTAGCTGAATATGTATTTTTTTACAAGGAAGCTGGTACCTGCTTTATCGGAACAAAGCGTTTCAAACGGCAGTAGCATATTATCCTGGCAAATAATTACGCGACGGTCGCGGATATTTAAGGGCTCAAACAAGGTTTGATATAATTTGTGAGACAAAGCTGCAAACTGGCCGTAATGATTGTTGAGCCATTGCTTATCGGCACATCTTGCTATATAGTTTTCCATCTCCTCTTGGCCGATTGTTTCTTTTCCTGCACGCAATATTTTAATGTCTGCCTGCGAAACTTTTAATATAAATGTTACCGAGTCCGATACAAAATAATGCACCAGGCTGGCTTGCATAGCGCCGAGTTTTTGCTGAAGCTCCTGCAGCGAAGGTACCGTGGTTGCGTATTTATATTGATAATACGCGGGGTAGCTGTATTCGAGCGTTCTTACGTAGCGTTCAAAATTTTCTTTCGCCTGCAAAAATTGTATTTCCTGGCTCCTGTAGGCTGCACTGTTAACAGCAAACGCGTGCAACTTTTCTCTTTGGGCTACCACCTCCAACTGCAGCATTTGTTCGGTGCGTGCTGCTTCTGCGGGCAGGTACAATCCGGCATCCAATTCATTCAGCTTGTCGTTCAGCAATACTGCTCGACTTTTTTCCATGAAAAAAAATGCGCTTTCCCTGTTATTGGTGAGGTAGCATGCCTCAAGCATTGTTTTAAAAAAATTGCGCGTGCTGTTGCGCCAGTACAGCTTGCTCTTTTCTCCTGTTTGGTCATGCCTGGCCTGCGTAATTGCCGAATCCATCAACATTCCGGTTGCAATGCATGCCTGTATATACTCGTTTTTTTGCGTGGTACGATACATATCCAGCAGCAGCTCTGTTTTATTAGTGAGTATCACCAGCAAAAGATCGGTGTTGGCAATAACAGACAAATCGTGCAGCGATGGATTTTTAAGAATGGAAGGCTCGGAAATATTGTACACCTGTAATGCCATTTTGTAGTATTCCAGGCAGGATGCATAGTTGTCTTGCTTTTTTTGCCTGAAGCACACTTCCGCCAGGTTGATGTATCCTTTTGACAAGCGTTCGGCATTGCTGGCCTTCCTGGCAAACAGGATGGTGTTTTTATAACAGGCTTCGGATTGCTGAAATCGTTGCTGCTGCAGGTAAAAATTTCCCATGTCTGTATAGTCATCCGAAATCTGCGCAGCATCCTGCGTTGCCATTCGTTCTCTTATTGCCTGCCTGAATAAGTTTTCGGCATATTCATAACGACGATGCTCAACCGCAATAAGTGCCTTTGTTTTAATGGCGGTAGCCAACTCAAAAGTGCTGTTGGTTTGCAGGGCATACTGCCGGGCGGTATCAGCATCGGCAGCAGCTTTTTCCAATTGCTTTACATATAAATATGCTTGTGCGCGCTGGTTGCTGAGTGCCAGCAAAAGTTCAGGATTTTTCTCCCTCCTGGCTTCCTCTATTCCTTTGCTACAGTCTTCAATGCATTTTTGATAATCGCCCAGCTTAAAGCCCAGTATTGCTTTGTTGGTATAACACAAGGGGGCAAGAGGATTTGACAAAGCTTTTTGCCTGTTGTATAAAATAGCGCTGTCGTAATACAGGTATGCTTTGCGGTAAAAGCCGGTGCTTTCAAAATATCCCGCCAGGTTTGCATAGCTGTTCACTGCAAAATACGAGCTCGCATTTTTTTTGCCCGATGTGTTGATCTGCACTGCAAGTTGCGTATAGTCTATCGTTTCCTGCGTGGCCGTTCCGTTGTTCAACAAATATTTTAATACCGCTATGCGATGCAACAGTCGCGCATATACCGAATCATGCGCTACGCGGGCTTTATCTAATATGAGCTTGAGCGAATCTGCCCTTTGCAATTTCTCCTTTTCCGAAATAGTTTCGTCAGCCTCCAGTTGAATAATGCTATTCCATATTGTCTTTGTATCAACCTGTGCATTGCTCCTGAGCGAAAGGCTGACGAATGCAATGGAGCATACTATGCTTACTGCAAAAGAAAACCGGGTTGGGCCAGAAAATATTTTTTTGAGGAAAAACATACTTGTTTTATTTCCGGATCCGAAGCTCATTTTCCAGCAATACTTTCCGGAATACCGGTTGTTTTTTGCCTGCTGCCGGCGCATTGCCGCGCAATAGTACTTTTCCTCCGGCTATTTTAGTGTTCAAAGAAGAATCTGCAATCAAAAAAGCTGGCGAAGCAACCGTTCTTACAATCGTAAATATGCTGTCGCGTACAGCATTGTTGATGGTTGAAGGCTGTTGCAGCAAAGTTTTATAATTGCTGAACCAGGCTGCCAGTGTACCTGTTGCAATGGGCGTTGCAAACGACGATCCAACTACCATTTCCTGACCTGAAGGATCAAGCGGATTGACAAACCCGAAATGGTCTTGTTCAATAGCATCAGCATCAACGCCCAATTGCACCACAGCCGGCGAAAAATTTTGAGCAGGACTCACCATTCTTTCATTGCCTGTAAGCCCCACCGTTGTTACGGGAATAATATTGGGAAGTACGGGCGAAAGTGATGCGGGATAAAAATTGATCTTGTCGAGGTCGCGTGTGTCAGGAACATCGTCTGTTCTGTTGCCGGCTGCACAAAGCAACAGCTTGTTTTTTTGAGTGAGGTATACTTGTATAAAGTTGCGGAGCAATGCCGATGATGTAGTATCTGCCGATGGTTCGCCTTTTACAAATTTGTATTTTGATTCATAAAATCCAAAACTGGCGTTTATTATTTGGGCAGGGCTTTTACCAGCAAAGGCAAATGCGCATAATATGGTATAAAGATCGGAGGCGCCGGTTGAATCGAATACTTTTAATGGCAGCACTTTTACTTTTGTTTTCCGGTATCTTTCAACCTCGTCTAAAATAAATTTCGATACTATGGTGCCGTGCAATGCCTGATTATCATCTTTCCAGTTATCGGACCAGTTTGCAAAATTCCACCCGCTGCCCGCACCGGCAATGCACGATGTTGTGTCGGGCGTACTGAATAAATATCCCTGGAAATAACCAGGCTCCAGCCCGGTATCAAACACTGCAATGGTTACAGAATCTGTATATGAAATGGCTGTGGACTGAGTGGCTGCCGGTTGTTGAGGCTGCAACAGGTCGATCCCAATAAGCTTGTTGCTGGAAAAATAAAAAATCCCGTTTTCGCCGGAGATGGTGGCTTTGGTTTTGCTGGTGCTGCCGCCTTTTGCTACTTCTCCGCTAATAAAAGCATCTACCCCACTGCCCTGCAACAATAAAACAGTTGAATCGCAACTGCCGCACACAGGTAATATGGTTAACTGGTATTTACCGTTGGCAATAAACGCTGAATCAATAAACCGGTTAAATTCTTCTCGGCCGGCACCCGCTTTTATAAAAACGATCAGTTGCCGGTCAACATCGTCTTTATGAATGCCAGGTTTATCGTGCGACAGGTATTTTGTCCAATCCTGGACCGGCTTTTCGTTTCCGCATTTGCATCCTGCGCAAATCATCAGCAATAAAAAAGTCAGCAATTTCAGGTGAGAGTTCAACAAGTGAGGTGTTCTTTGCATATACTATAGTTTAACTGGTATGTATTGTATAGTGCAACAAAATTCCTGCACCCTTGCAGGAATCGGCTGTACAATACCGGGAGAAGATATTTACATTACCACTCTTTCAGCCATGCTTCTGCCAGCTTTGCTCCCTCAGCGTTTTCTGCAACAACTTTTTCCAGGAGCTGTCTGGCGTTTTCTTTATCGCCTGGTTGGTTGCGTTGCAATAAAGTTACTGCCTTTAAAAACAAACCGTGATTGCTGAATAGTTGTTTTGCGGCCAATGCGTCAAACCGCTCCATTGCTTTATCGTACTGCCGGGTAACCAGGTAGGCAGTACCTGCATACCGCAATGCATCGCTGTTATCGGGGTGCGCCTCGTAAACTGCTTCAAACAACCCGATTGCTTTCGTGTAATCTTTGCTGTTGTATGCGGCAATACCTTGCTGCAAACTATCCCTGGCTCCGTCCATGGTTTGGCTAAGATGACTCAACTCGCTTTTTACATACTGGTTTGCCAATCCTGTAACATCGCTTTTGTCGAGCAACAAAAAATACGCGGACAATATGAGTAACACCGCCGCGGCGGCGGCAATGGCCACCTTTAAAAAGCTGCGTGTTTTATTCATAGCTACTACGGGCGCCGGGGTTCCCAAAGCAGCTCCTTCAAAAAAATAAGTTTTGTTCAGCCCTTCCAGTGTTTTGCGCAACGCATTTTCCTGCTCGCTGTACTTTTGGGCATTTCGCATCTCAAGGTCAATGGTACGATAGGTTTCGAGTAACCCACGCAATTCAGCGTTTGCCGACAGTTCGGTTTCAAAGCCCTGCTTTTCCTCCTCTGTCATATCCCCTCCCAGGTACCTTTCAATTTCTAGGGTTCTGCCGTTATTCATAAGATTACCATTTCAATGAATTAAATTTTGGAGATTGTTTTACAAGGCCAATAAGCTTAGCCATACATTCCGACTTTTTCTTCCGTGCATAGGCGTAAGTAACATTCAACTTTTTTGCTACCTCATCCATCGATATTCCGCTCCAGCTCAGCTTTAGCAGTTGTTTGCAACTTTCACCCATTTCCGCCAGCTTTTCCATCAATAAATTGCTCCGTTCCTGTTGTAATACACAATCTTCGGCAAGCTTAAAATTGTCTTCTCCAATATGACTAAATCCATCCGTATCGGTGTTTGTTACCTTATGGGTTTTCTTTTTATTTAATACGTTGAGCCATTTGTTTTTACACACCAGGTACAGAAATGCTTCGAGGGGGCAGGTGAGTTCAAAAGCGCCCACTTTTGCTTTGTTGTAAATAGAAAGCAGGGCATCCTGGAAAATGTCGGAAGCTTCTGTTTCGGTACCATTGTTCTGCAAAACCATCCATTTGATTTTTCCTGAAAATTTCCTGTAAAGCTCGTCCAGTACCACCGTATCGTTTTCCACCAATGCCGTAATATACTTTTGATCGGGGTGTTGCATTTTGTTATTGTAGGAATTAATATATCAAAAACTTGCTCCGCAAGGGTATCAATTTCACATGCGCCGGATATAAGAAACTGAAGGGCCGTTGAAATTATGAAACAAATTAAGCAAAACGGTTAAATGGGGAATATTTTTCTACTATCAATAATGAGTTTCACAGTAGAATGATTGCCTTTTCATCTAAAAAAACTACATGAATACCATAAACACTTATCCAAATTCAGGGACGGTTTGAAAACGGGATTCCGGGCCATCGCAATGAATCGGGTGCATTGCCTGGCTCCGGATAACAAAAAGCCGCCCCGGTATGTACCGGGGCAGGCTTTACCTTTTTAAACAAGAAAAGCTCCCGGAGGAGCTTTTTATTATAAAATAAATTGCGGATATATTATTTAATGGAGAGTTCAAACAGGCTTTCGTCTTCAATAAAGCCTTCCATTTCGTCGCCTACCACACATTCACCCACACCGGCTGGCGTTCCGGTAAATATTACATCGCCTATGTTCAACGAAAAATAGTTGGATATATAGGCTACTATCTTGTCGAAATTAAAGATCATCTGCCCGGAGTTGCCTTGTTGCACCAACTCTTTGTTCTTATATAAACAAAAATTTATATTATTCTTTTTTGTCTCGGGTGTAATGTCTATCCACTTGCCAATAACGGTAGAATTATCCCATGCTTTTGCCTTTTCCCAAGGTAAGCCTTTGGATTTCAATTCATCCTGTATATCGCGGGCTGTAAAATCTATCCCAACGGTAATGCCATTGTAGTATTTACCGGCATGCTTCTCCTGGATGTACTTCCCGTTTTTACTGATCCGCAGCACCAGTTCCGCTTCGGCATGCAGCTCGTTTGTAAATTCAGGGTAGTAAAAGGGCGTATGCGACTGAAGTAAAGCACTTTTGGGCTTCATAAAAATTACAGGTTCAGACGGAACTTCATTCCCCAGTTCTTTCGCATGATCAACATAATTACGGCCGATGCAGAATATCTTCATAGTTATTAATAGTTCAACAAGGTTTATTAATATATATAACCGGTATGAACATAGCGTGTTTTTACTTTTAGATTGCGGGCTGTTCTAGGAAGGTGGATAGCGCGGATGATAGTAGCAAGACGCTAATTTAATGCAAACAAATTGAATCTTATACAGTTCAAACAATTTTTTAGCGAATGTTACTACGTAAAATTTCGCTTTATTTTTGAAACTCTATCGTATTTACCCAGTTCATGGTGCGCTCCAGTCCTGTAACAGAAACATTCTCAATAACTTCAACGCATTTTTCTATCTTTTGTTTTACGATGGGCAATTCCTCCGGGAACCATTTTCCCAACACAAACTCCACTTGCATTCCTTTAGGGTATTGATTGCCAATACCAAACCGCAGTTTGGGGTATTTATCTGTTCCCAGGATTAGTTGAATATCGGCAAGCCCGTTGTGCCCGGCATGACTACCGCTGCCCCGTAGCCGAAGTTTGGTCAACGGCAGGGCCAGATCGTCTACAATGGTAAGCGTGTTTTCCAATGGCACTTTTTCCTTATCCATCCAATACCGGAAAGCCTTTCCACTCAGGTTCATATAAGTGGTGGGTTTAATACAAACAAACTGTTTGCCCTTCCACCTTACTTCCGCCACTTCTGCCAACCGATCTACCTTAAAAGTAGTGCCATTTTTGGCCGCAAATGCATCTACCACATCAAATCCAACATTGTGACGTGTGTGTGCGTATTCTGTACCAGGATTTCCAAGCCCTACTATTAAAAATTTGGACATAACAGCGATTCATTACAGCAGGTGTAACAAAAAACCCAATCCCGAGGAGGATTGGGTATGATGGGTAACGTTTTTACACTTATTTTTTGGGGGCTGCCGCTTTAGCGGGTGCTGCCGCGCCTTTAGCGGGCGCTGCTGCTCCTTTGGCGGGTGCTGCAGCCGATTCCTCCTGTTTCAACTGGCGCGTCATTACTACCGATGCGATAGGAATCCTGGGGGAATTCAATATTTCGTAATGCTCCTCTTTTACGTCCTCTACTCTTACGTTGCCGTTTACTTCAAGGTTGGTAAGATCTACCTCAATGTTTTCTTTAAGAAACTTAGGATAAGTTTTAACCTTTAAAGATTTCATTTTGGTAACCAGCTTACCGCCGGCTTTTACGCCTGCAGGAGCACCGGTATACTTAAGCGGAATGTTGGCGATAACCGGTCTGTCTTCTACCAATTGCAGAAAATCAACGTGGTTCAGCTCATCACTTACAGTATCCAACTGTATGTCTTTCAGGATACAGCTATAGGTTTGACCCTCTACGCTAATGTTTGCTAACTGAAACTCAGACGTGTACACCAGGTTTTTAAAAGCCAGTACCGGAGCCTGAAAATTCACCTCCGAGGTACCACCATAAATTACACCAGGCACCAGTCCCTGAGAGCGGAGTTGGCGGGTGGCCTTTTTCCCGGTTCCGGTCCTCAGTTGTCCTTCGATTGTAATTGTCTTCATTTTTATGATTGTTTAATTATTAACTACTTGTTTCTTAACTGACTGTGAATGAATAAGCTGGTAATGCTCTGGTTTTCGTAAGCGTTCCTGATGGCAGATGCAAACAGGTCGGCTACACTCAGCACCTTTATCTTGGATGCATGTTCACGCAAAGGCAGCGTATCGCACACCACCATCTCTTCCAGCACACTGTTTTGAATGTTCAGGTATGCATTTCCGCTCAATACCGGGTGTGTACACAATGCTCTTACGCTCCTGGCTCCTTTTTCAAGCAGCAAACCCGCTGCTTTGGCCAGGGTTCCACCGGTATCACATATATCGTCAATAAGAACTACATTCCTGTCGGTTACGTCGCCTATTACCACCATGCTCGCTATTTCGTTTGCCCGCTTCCTATGCTTATCGCATATTACCATTTCTCCATTAAAATAGCTGGCTATTTCACGTATGCGGTTGGCACTTCCCACGTCAGGGGCGGCAAAGGTAAGGTTTTCCAGGTTAAGATTTTCAATATAAGGAATGAAAATTGCCGAACTGTCGAGGTGATCCACGGGAATATCAAAGTACCCCTGAATTTGCGGGGCGTGCAGGTCCATGGTAATTACCCTGTCTGCCCCTGCGGCCGTTAAAAGGTTGGCCACCAGCTTGCTGCCAATGGCAACGCGCGGTTTATCCTTCCTGTCTTGCCGGGCATAGCCGTAGTAAGGTAATACCGCAATTATTTTATAGGCAGATGCTCTGCGCGCTGCGTCTATCATCAGCAGCAGCTCCATAATATTATCGCCGGGAGAAAAAGTGCTTTGAATCAAAAAAACATAATCTCCCCTGATGCTTTCCAGGAACGTAGGTTGAATTTCTCCATCGCTGAATCGCTGTATGCTGATTTTTCCTAAAGGTTGGCCAAACTGCTGAGCTATTTTTTCCGCCAGGTAGCGTGAACCAGTGCCTGAAAATAATTTCGCCTTGGGCTGCATATTTGTGTGGATGAGCGGCGAAGATAGAAAGATTTGAGATTTGTGTTTTGAAATTTGTGATTTGTGAACTTACACCTCCTTATCTTTTGTAGCTCACATTCAATTGATGGGTGGAGGATTGCAGAGATGCAGATGCTGTAACCTCTGTTGTGGCAGCATGCTTTTTACCCCCTTTAAGGGCATGGTAAACAGATGAACATACAAAAACAGAGCATACAAGAATAATGCAATACATGCCTATGCAGAAGAGCAACGGCTGAAGTGAGCCAAGTACTAATTGGCGGTTTGACAGTTTCATAAGAATACAGATTGAGGTTTGTTAAAAGGAAAATGGATATCTTACAAAGCCATTAACGATTGAAAAGTTTAAAAATTATGCAACCAGCAAGAACACCCATCAAAAACTGGTCGGAAGACGACCGCCCCCGCGAAAAACTGCGAAGCAAAGGGCCTGAGAATCTAAGCCACTCCGAACTGATAGCCATTCTTTTACAAAACGGAACCCGCGAAAAATCCGCCATCGATCTTGCCAAAGAAATATTGCAGCTTGGTAAAAACAACCTGAACGAACTGGGCAAACTTGCCATAAAAGATCTTATGGCAATTAAGGGTATAGGCGAAGCCAAAGCTATTATTGTAGCAGCCGCACTGGAACTGGGTCGGCGGCGGCAGGCGGGCGAAAATCTTGAAAAGCCGGTAGTTACCAGCAGCGCCACCATTGCGCGTTACCTGCAGGCGCAGTTAAAGGATCACAAACAGGAGGTGTTTATTGTAATTTTTTTAAACAGGGCAAACAAGATCAAACATTCTGAAATTATAAGCAAGGGAGGCATTACCGGAACGGTGGCAGACCCGCGTATTATTTTGAAAAAGGCGTTGCAGGAAGAAGCCGTGAGTATTATCTTATGCCACAATCATCCGTCGGGCAGTTTAAAACCGAGCAAAGCAGACAGAACATTGACTGCTAAAATAAAAGAGGCAGCCCATTTTTTCGACATCCGCGTAGCCGACCATATTATAGTAAGTGAGGAAGGTTATTTCAGTTTTGCAGATGAGGGAATACTTTGAGATTGCTGATTTGTTGATTTCTGATTTGAGATTTGAAATTTGAAATTTGAAATTGGGCGATTGATTATACTAACATTACGATAAAGGCCAAACGCTGATAGCTGATCGCTGAAAGCTGACAGCCCATTGTTTCTTGTTTTTTGGTTCTTGTTTTTTTTCTTTCCCTATCTTTCCACAAACAAACCATCATGCAACGATACCTTGCTTTTGTACTGGCAATAGTTGTTCAGCTACAATCTGCATATGCACAAACAAAATCCATGGAACTTGATCTTTATCCTGCAAACCAGATCCCTAATAATAAACCCGGAATAGACGAAGAAAAATCAGAAACTACCGACGGTATACTGCGGATAAGCAAGATCCGCAAACCAACGCTTACTGTTTTCTTGCCCGACGCGACTACAGCCAACGGCACAGCGGTTGTAATATGTCCCGGAGGCGGCTATGGCATTGTGGCGGCCGGGCATGAGGGATATGACGTGGCAAAAAAATTCAACGAAATGGGAGTGGCGGCCTTTGTGTTGAAATATCGTTTGCCCGATAAAAAGAACCAGCAGGACCCCTCTATTGCACCGTTGCAGGATGCGCAGCAGGCAATACTGACGGTTCGGCAAAACGCGCAAAAATGGAATATCAATCCATCCAGGATCGGCATTATGGGATTTTCGGCCGGCGGGCATCTTGCCTCCACTGCGGGAACACATTACAGCAAAGCGTTGGTGGCTAACCCTGCAAACATTAGTGTACGTCCGGATTTTATGATATTGATTTACCCGGTAATCAGTGCCAGTGTCTCCATTACACATGCAGGATCGTTTAAGAATTTGCTGGGCGAAAAACCCGGTGCTGAACAACTGAACCAATACTCCAACGAACTGCAGGTGAACGAAACCACTCCACCAACCTTTTTGGTACATGCGTCTGACGACAGGGGCGTGCATCCCGACAACAGCATTGTGTTTTACCAGGCACTTATTAAAAACAAAGTGCCGGCAGAAATGCACCTGTATCAAAATGGCGGGCATGGATTTGGGATGAACAACCCCACCACAAAAGATGTATGGATGGATCGTTGTAAAAACTGGCTCGACAAAAACGGCTGGTTAAAAAAGCAGTAAAAAAGCAGTGCCCTCTCCTTCTTTGCTTTGCACCTGCACATTGCCTTTGTGCAACAGCATGATTTGTTTGCAAAGGCTGAGCCCGATACCGCTGCCACTTTTTTTGGTGCTGAAAAAAGGAATGAAAATCTTGTCGAGCACATCGGCGGGTATGCCTGTACCATTATCGGATACTTTGATGACCACTCTCTGATTGGGCGCCTTGAAGGCCGACAATGCAATGTGTGGTTCTTCCTTATCCTTTACGGCTTCTATGGCATTTACCAAAAGGTTGATGAGCACCTGTTCTACCAGGTTGGTGTCGGCTTCCACGGTAAGGTCTGTATCTTTTAATATAACGTCTATATCAATTTTTTTCTGCTCCAGCGTGGGTTCCATCAGCAGGTATAAATTTTCAAACAGGTCGCGCACATATACTTTAGTTAAGCTCAGCGTGGTGATCTTATTGAGGTTGCGATAGGTTTCGGCAAACTTCAGCAGCCCTTCACTCCTTCTTTTAATGGTGATGATGCCAAGCTCCAGATCTTCCACCGTTCCCTCTTTGTCCTGAATTTGGTTGGCTGCCAGTTGCAACCGGTTCTTTAAAGTATCTGCCAGCGATGAAATAGGGGCGACCGAATTCATGATCTCATGCGTCATTACGCTCAACAATTTTTGCCAGGCTTTCGCTTCGTTTTCATCCAATGCCTCATCTACATTTTGAAAGGCAATGAGCTTGTAAATGCTGTTATCGGTTTGAAAGGCGGTGGCAGAGAGCAACACCTTCATCACCTTGTTGTCTTTGGTTATCTGCACCACTTTGCCGTCGCCGGGGCGTAGCTGTATGATATCCTGGTACAGCAGCCTGTCGCGCTTTTCGAGGGAGTGAATGGTTTTAAGGTAAGGTATGCCCAGCATTTTTTTGAGCGATTCGTTCATCCAGCCTGTTTCGCCGCTTTCATGATCGTAGGATAAAATGCCGGTATCTACCAGCTCCAGTATTTTTTGCAGGTATTGGTATTGCGTTTCGCGTTCCTTACTGATAACCTTAAACGTAGTGTTGATGTCGTTGAACCCACGCCTTAAAGGCTGCAGCTCCAGCGGTGCCTGCTTTACATCAAAATAGCGCGAAAAATCGCGGTAGTGTACAGATTCTACAAACTGCGATACTTCGTCCTGCGCTTTTTTATGAAACCGGTAAAAATCTGCCAACTGGTACGCAACAACCGGAAGAGTGAGTGCCAGGTATACATACCAGGCCGGCCCTTTTACCAGTATAAAAGAAGTTGCCGTAAGCGTTACAAACAGCAACAGCACTCTTACCAATATGCGCCATTCGTATTTTTTAAACATACAAAAAGGTGTAAGGCGTAAGGTATAAGGTGTAGATTCTGCTTTGAAATATCATACGATCAACAATGGTTTAAATATCATATTTGCTGAGGCGGCGGTATAAAGCCGTTCGTGTTAAACCAAGTTCTCTTGCAGCCTTAGTAATATTGCCATTGTGCTTTTCTATTACTTTCAGTATAGCATTCTTTTCAATAATGCTCAGGTTCAGTTCATCAGGTTCCTCTGCTGCTGCAGGAGTAGATTCTATAGGTGAAAAGATAAGATCGGCAGCGGTAAGACTGTCAGAATCAGCCATGATCACTGCCCGCTCAATGGTATACTGAAGTTCGCGCACATTGCCGGGATAATGATACTGTTTCAGTTTTTCTATTGCCGAAGTTTCCAATGTAAGAGTGGGCTTCAGGTATTTGCTGGCATACTGTTGTATGAAATGCTTGCCCAGTAACACAACATCTTCCTGGCGTTTGCGCAATGGCGGCACCGTTATTTCAACAGTATTGATACGATAGATAAGATCCTTCCTGAAGCGGTTTTCATTCGCCAGTTCAGCCAATGGTACGTTGGTAGCGCAGATCAAACGTATATCGATAGGCGTTGGCTGGTTGGCGCCGAGGCGCGTTACCATGCGGTTCTGCAATACTGTTAGCAGCTTTGCCTGCTGGTGCAGCGATATGTTGCCAATTTCATCGAGGAAGAGCGTGCCGCCGTTGGCAGATTCAAACCGTCCTGCGCGATCTTCTTTGGCGTCGGTAAACGCACCTTTTTTATGTCCGAACAATTCGCTTTCAAACAAGGTTTCGGTAAGGGCACCAACATCCACTTTCACAAATGCTTTGTCTTTGCGCAACGATTGCTGGTGAATGGCGCGCGCTATCAGGTCTTTACCTGTTCCGTTTTCGCCCAATATTAAAATGTTGGCATCGGTAGGTGCAATTTTATTGATCTTGTGAAAGATATCCTGCATAGGCTCAGAGTTCCCCAACAGTTCGGTTCCGATAATAGAGTCCGGCGCTGTTATTTTTCCCTTCAGTTGCGCGTTGCCCTTTTGCTTCAGCGTTTCTTTTATAGAAGCAATCAGTCTTTCGTTGTGCCAGGGCTTTACCATAAAGTCAGCAGCACCCTCTTTCAGCGAACGTACCGCCAGGTCAATATCGCCGTAAGCGGTAATCATAATTACTGCCGCCTCAGAACCTAACTCCTTTATCTTTCTCAGCCAATACAATCCCTCATTGCCGGTGTTGATAGAACTGTTGAAATTCATATCAAGCATAATCAGGTCGAACGATTGCTTGGCAAGCAGCCACCTGATATTCTCCGGGTTCTTTTCGGTAGTTACCGAGCCGGCTTCTGTTTTCAACAGCAGCCTCACCGCAGTAAGCACATCCTGATCGTCATCTATCACAAGAACAGATGCATTTTTGAGATTCATCTAAGCGTATTTAAAAGCGTCAAAGTATTAATCCCACTAAATTAAGGGGAAAATAGGGAATGCTGGTAAGAGATTGACAAGCGAGGGAGAAGGTGTATAAGTGGAAAGCGTTTAGTTATTATTCTCAATTTGCGATTTGCGAATTGAGAATAATGCTTTATTTTTGAATATGCGCAAACATAATGGGATGCGTCCCCAGGATATTGTGATCTTATTGAAAATTATCGCGTTGGGCAAAAAGCAGTGGCAGGCAAAAGATTTAGCCAGTCAACTGTTCATAAGTCCTTCAGAAGTTTCAGAATCCCTGAACAGAAGCTTCCAGGCAGGTTTGCTTGACTATAACAAAAAGAAAGTGAACCGCCAAAGTTTGATGGAGTTCCTGCAGTATGGGTTTCATTATGTATTTCCACAGCAGCCCGGCACTATCAGCAACGGCATCTCCACAGCTCATTCGCATCCGGCTATGAAAAAACTTTTTGCGAGTGATCTTACTTATGTTTGGCCAGACATTCAAGGCAAGATAAGGGGACAATCGGTAGAGCCTCTCTATCCAAAACAGGTGAATGCCGTGAAACTAGATGAAGAATTATATAAATTGCTCGCTCTTACAGATGTAATAAGGGTTGGCAGAACAAGAGAAATTAAAGTAGCAATAGAGAAGCTTAAAAACCTCATTCTAAATGAGCCATCGAACAAACACCCTGCGAATTAAAGCAGTTTATAACGCACTTGGACCATTACAAAATGATGTTGTATTTGTGGGAGGTGCAACCGTTTCCTTTTATGCAGACCGCATGGCTGAAGAAGTAAGACCTACTGATGATGTCGATATCCTGATTGAGCTATGGACATACAAAGAATTTGCAGCTATTGAAAAAAAATTACGTAGCCTTGGATTTGAAGACGACCGGGAGTCGGGTATTATATGCAGATACAAGGTAAACGGAATTACTGTTGATATAATCACCACAGGAGCTGATGTGCTGGGCTTTGGAAATAAATGGTACCCCGAAGGATATGTAAATGCCTCCCATTATAAAATTGACAGCAATACTTCTATTAAAATCTTTTCTTCGCCTTTCTTCATTGCAACGAAGCTGGAAGCTTTTAGAAGCCCTTCGAGAAAAGATAACAACAATGGTCTTTACAGCAGCGATTTTGAAGATATCATATTTATACTTGAGAACAGATTCTCAATTTGGGAAGAGTTTACTAATGCACCTGATCATCTCAAAATATACCTGCAGGAACAATTTGGCGAGCTTCTTCGCAATCCATTATTTGACGAATGGGTTGACGCGCACGCGGGATTCGGAACTCCACCAGCAACATATTACATTATCGATCAGTTGAAAAATTTTGTTTCGCGTTCAGGCTAACCTATATTTTACGTTTACTCAGAAGCTTATCGTCACAAACAAACTTATTCTTTTCAGGCGCCGCAGGCGACAACAAAACTGAGCGAAGCGACCTGCCTGACCAGCAGTCAGGGGACACCCCGCTCAGCGATTAGCTTCTTACCAACTCAACAACCAAACAACTACTTTTTATTACGTTCTGCCAACGCCTGCTCAATAGCCGCTACTGCTTTTTGCTGCTCTTCGCTGGCATTTTGCTTTTGCAGTGTTTGTTTTGTTTTTTGCAGCACGTCTATCGCTTTATTATCAGTTATGGCACCCACACGCTGAATGGTGTACTCCAGTATGTTGGGTAGTTTAGCAGCCATCGCCAGGTCCATTGCGCGATTAGGATCTTTTTCTACCAATGGTTCCAATGCATACCATACCAGCAGCGGGATATTTTTGTCCTTAACGTCTTCCTCCCGGATGGAGAGGTTCTTTACTATCTCCCATGTCTGATTCGGGTCCATTCTTTGCAACGCCGATGCTATATACATCCGTACCATGGCAGATGAATCCTTACCAACCATTGTTTCTAAACGTTTCTGCGCATCGGCAGGTATTTTTTTCTCTTCTGCCATCAACTGTATTGCCCATGCGCGAACATATTCATTGCTGTTATCTAGTAACCCTGCCCATTGCTGTTCGGTAATGCCTTTTGTAGCGTGCAAGGTCCACAATGCGCGTAGCTTGCGCGTAACATCAGGATTTTCATTCAATATTTTCCAAAGCGCCTGGTGCACATCGGCGCCCACTTTTCTTTCCTGCAATAAACGACGGGCATGCCGCACATAAAATTCATTTTCATGCAACTGTAATTGAACAAGTTCAGCGTTTGATTTTTTAGCAAGATCGACGCGCTCCCATGTGTCTCCCTCATGAGAGATACGGAAGATACGTCCGAGTGTTTTGTTATGCACAGCAGGATTGGGATTGTGGCACTGATTCTGATCGTACCAGTCTATCACATACACAGATCCGTTTGGAGCAATTTGAAAATTCAGCCATAGTGACCATGAATCATTGCGTAGGATAAAATCTTTTCCATGCCGGGCAGTGTAGCCGGAACCGTTACGAGCCAGTATATCATTATTCACCCGGTGCCCGTGAAGGTTGTTCATGAAAATAGAATTCCTGTCCAACCCCCACTTTTTATTACCGAGATAGAACATGGCTCCTGCGTGTGCGTGTCCGCCTCCAACTGAGCCCGACCGAAAATTACCCGCATGCGGACCTGCATTGCCTATCCAGTGTACGTGATCGGCAATGGTTTCAATATCGTCGTACGTATACGGGTTAAAATGCTTTCCACCCTGGCGGAAATACCTGGCACCCTGGATCATATGATAGAGATGCGGAATAACACAGGCGGTTATAAACGCATGACCATAATCGTTAAAATCCAATCCCCACGGATTGCTGGTACCATGCGCAAACACTTCAAATACATGTTTGGTAGGATGGTATCTCCACACACCTGCGTTTATGGGCGTACGTTCGGCATCCGGTGCGCCGGGCTTTCCCACTTTTGAATGCGTGAACACGCCGTGTGTACCATACAACCATCCGTCGGGTCCCCACTTGAAAGTGTTCAAGGTTTCGTGCGTGTCTTCATAGCCCCAGCCGTCCAGCAATATCTGCGGCTTGCCTGCCGGCTTATCGCCTGTTTCATCAATAGGAATATACATTAAATAAGGTGCGGCACCAATCCACACACCACCAAAGCCCCATTCAATACCGCTCACCAGGTTTAATCCATCTGTGAAAACCTTCTTGCTGTCAAGCGAACCATTTCCGTCTGTATCTTCAAAAATAAGAATGCGGTCTCTTCCCTTTCCTTCTTCTGCTCTAACGGGATAGGTTTGAGACTCTACCACCCACAGTCTGCCCCTGTCGTCGAGTGCAAAGGCTATTGGCTTTACAATTTCCGGTTCAGCTGCACCTAGCTGCACGGAGAAGCCAGCAGGAATGGTCATGGCTTTTACCGCTTCTGACCCCGAAAGCCCGGCGTGCGGCACAACATCTCTCATAGGCAATATCACAATGTCTTCCGGACGCAAGGCATTGATGTATTTCGGCTCTTCTTTATGAAAGCGGAAATTATCGAAGGCTATATGCGACCACACGTTATCGCCTATATAGTGTATTTCAGGCACCTTCCCGTTTTCTTCATCTACCAGGCGTATATACATTTTCTTTCCTGCATACGGACGCAGGTCTACCACCACCGGCCGGAAAATGGCCTGGCGTGTCCCTCTTATATAACCTTCGGTTACGGGACCTGAAATTTTGAAAAATGGTTTCGACGAATCTTCAAGCACCAGTTCCACCCTGGCTCCTTCCAATGCACCACCGGCAACTTTGAATGTGGCCCACGGATGAGTGATCTCGAAAGCTTCGGAAGTAAGCGTTCCCTTCAACTGGTAATTGGCTGTGCCGCCGCTGCTTACATAATAATCGCCATCCTGGCTGAGCGACAAAGAATCAGGATACAGCGGGGCCGGATCGAACGCAACGGATTTTGCTGAAAACGCTTCGCCGCTGGCTTTCCAATCTTGCAGGCTTCCTCTTTCGAAACCAAGATTCAGCGGTCTCCCATTCTTGCGGGGAGAAACACCTTCGTCTACTACCGCTGCTTCAAAACTTTCAACAATTTCAAATCGCCCGTTCATAATGGCCTTATGCCCGGGAATGCTGCAGAAATACACATCATTTTCTTTTGCTTCCACTATCACACTGGTGGTATCTCCTTTTTGCACAATGGGAATGCTTTTTACGCCCATCTTCTCAAATACAATATCATGCGACATGAGTTCGCCGTTGACTAATCGAACCCGCACCCGTTCACCTTTTTTAGCGCGCAACACGGGATTTCTTATTCCATCTATATCTCCACCCACTCCCGTATAGCCTGTCATTTTTGAATCAAGCACATACTCCCGGTCTATTTTGGGCGGCTCTTCTTTGGGAGGAGGTGTTTTGCAGCCATTAAAAAAACTGAGGACCAGGGTTACTGCGAAGATGGCAAGCGAGGGTACTTGCGAGGGCTGATTGGGACGACTAAACAAATTCATAATGCAAACGAAACTTTAATATTAAAAACATATCACTATGGTGGCGAGTGAAGACGCTACAAGTGTTCGAACCCTTTGTTTTGGGCCGGTCAAACCTGCTCTCGCCGTGCCGACCGAAACCAAACACCATCGGCACGCCGAAGGCGGTCTGATGGAATTAGGTACACAATGCACAAGTCTCGAACACTTGTGGTGAAGACACTCGCCACGGTGTTAAAAACATTTTATATCAATATAGTGCTTATCCATAAGTCAACCATCAATAGCCTACGTTTTGTTTGTACACGCCAAATGAATAATTCACCTGCGGTTGCGGAATGGGCATGTACTCATCGCGTCCGGCGGTAAAATGCCCATCCTTCATCCAAGAACGGTTTCTAGGAAATTCTTTTGCGAAATAAGCATTCAATACTTCTTCGGCTATGCCCCAGCGTACCAGGTCGTACCAACGTATACCTTCCATGGCAAACTCCAGTCGGTTTTCAAACATCAGCGCTTTCCATGCAAATTCATTTGTCCAGTTACAATTCACACCGTCTTCATATGAGCTGATGTTGTAGTTGAGTGTAGATGTTCCGTTGGCAAACTTCAGCCTGCCGGTACTGTTGGCAGCGCGCTGGCGAATTTCATTGATGATGGGTAAGGCTTCATCTTCCCGTCCAAGCTGTATCAGTATTTCGGCTTTCTGAAGCAGTATCCTGGCATAACGTATGGCAATTTCATTTTTAGAATTGTGCATCCAGAAGAGATTGACCAAACAGGCACAGTCAGATTCTACATTTTCTTTCAGCGAATTGAAATAGCCGTAGTTGGCCGGGTCTCTCGAACCGCTGCTGTCGAACAATAAATTGGTTTGATATTTCCAAGGCATACCGGGAACGGCTACTGTATGCCCGATTCTAGGATCCCATTTGTTGCTGGCGAAGTATGTATTCTTGTTCACGATCTCTGCATCGTTGAACGTATCAAAAAGCGGAAGCCCATCATCATCTACCCTGAAAGCATTTACCAGGTTCACAGATGCTTTGTGAAAATCGCAGCAGGCAAATTGAGGTGGCCACCACGGAGCATTCAAAGGAGTGCCAAAGTTGAGATTGCCATTGGGCGTTCCATCTCCATGCGAATATTGCCATTCAAAAACAGATTCGGGCGATTGATTGTCGTAGGCATATAAAAAGTTGATGGCAAAATCGGGAGCGAGGCTATAGCCTGCATTCGAAATGATTTCGTTGGCTACAGTAAGCGCTTCGTTCAGCTTTTCCTGGTTAATGTTTGTCAACTGGTTGTTTTCATCCTGCTCATAGGCCATCCACATCAGTACCTCCAGCATTTCTGCCATGGCTGCATACCTGGTAGGACGTCCTGCATCGCCTTCCGTTTCCGGCAGGTCTGCGGCAGCGGCAGCAAAATCATCGTATATATGCTGCCATAAATAAAGATCGTTGGTGGCGCCATCGGGCCTGTTGGGAATTTTGGCGATAGAATCGTTGGTGGCTGTTTCATCAAAATAGGGAATCCACCTGTACCATTTTTTCAGGTCGAGGAATATATATCCACGCAAAAAACGTACTTCGGCTATCCGTTGTTTTTTTAACGGGTAGGCTGCTTCATCAATGGCATTCAGGGCCCTTAATGCACTGTTGCAGCGCGAAATGCCCTGGTACTGGCCGTACCAAATGCCATCGTTGTTGCCAATGCTCGGATTGTTCAAAGAAAAAACCTCCCACTGGTACCAGGGCAACTGATCGCCTATACCGCCGCCGCCTTTGTAAGAGTCATCAGATTTAATGTCGGCCAACCAGAAAGCCTGTTTTTGATTGAGTATGGCGGCATGAGGTATCCAGGCATATGCCGCCACCACCAGTCCATCCACGTTTTCGGGCGTGCTCACGTTCTCTTCTGTTACCACTCCCTGGGGAGTAACATCCAGGAATTTTTTGCAACCCGCACCCATTGTGCAAACTGTTGCTATCAATATATATTTAAATAAACTGTTCATGTGAATGCGTTTTTAATGCTGAAAATATTGGAACCACCAGCTAACGGTTAACCTAAAACGATACTTCTACTCCTGCCTTTAATATTTGTGGCCGCACATATGGATTGGAATAATCGCTTCCCTCAGGATTCTCCGGGTCCATACTGGTGAATTTTTTGCTCTTGAAACCAATGATATTTTCAGCCATTATAAAAAAGTAGAACCTTTCCATCCCTAACCTGGAGCGCAACGATTGCGGAATGTTATAGCCTAACTGAATGTTCCTGAGCTTAAGATAATTGCCTGGCTCAATCAGGTAGGTAGACAGCCGAACCTCATCGTTTACATTGTTCAACGACAGTGCAGGAATGGTAGAGTTGGGATTGGAAGGTGACCATGCATCTAACACGCGCGTTGGATGATTGAAACCGTTTTGCACCCACACATTCCAGAAATCGCTGTACGTTTTCCAGCCGTTGTATACATTAATACCACCTATGCCTTGCCAGAACATGGAGAAATCGAAATTCTTATACGCCAGGTTCACGGAGAAACCATATTCTATCTTGGGCATATATCCATCACCAATCCAGGTGCGGTCGTAGTCGTAATCTATTACACCGTCGGGGCGTCCGTCGGGACCTGATATATCTTTATAACGTATACGCCCTATCCCTTTTCCAGACTGCGTTGCAGAATTGTCAACTTCCTCCTGCGATTTGAAAAGCCCATCGGCAATAAATCCATAGTACGATCCCCAGGGATGTCCTGCAATACCATCGCCTTTCAATGCACTTCCTCCCCAACTGTATTGCACCGAAGCAGGCAGTTCATTCACTACATTTTTATTGTAGGCAATATTTCCGCGAACCTGGTAAGTAAACGATTTGCCTGCGGTGCCCTGGTAGGCAACCGTTGCCTCAATTCCCTTGTTCGTCATATTAGCTGCGTTCATATACCTGTAGCCGCCTTCGCCAAAGGTGCCCAGGTAAGGTGGCAGAATCAACATGCCATCGGTATATTTTCTATATACATCGATAGAGCCGGAAATTTTTTGACCCAGCAATCCAAAGTCCACCCCTATATTGGTTTGAGAAGTAGCTTCCCAGCGCAAATTAGGATTGCCTGTTTGCACCCTGTTATAGCCGGAAGGAAGACTTGAAGTGATGTTTCCATCGATGGCATACGATGTGTAATTGTAGTTGGTAGCAAAATAGGTTTGAGATGCGCGTGAATTGATGCTTGCCAGGCTGCCGTTTTTACCCCAGCTTGCTCTTATCTTCAAATCGGAAAAAATACGGCTGTCGGCCATGAATGCTTCATTGCTGATGCGCCATCCCGCCGCAAAAGCAGGAAACAACGCAAACCGGTTGTTGGCACCGAACTTGGAAGAACCATCATACCTTAACGAAGCTGATAAAAGATATTTAGAATCAAAAGAATAATTGGCTTTGCCAAAATAAGAAAGCAGGTTATACTTGTCGCCGCCCGACGACATGGACATGTTGCCGGTAGCAGTGCTCAGGTACGCGTAGTCGTAATTCTGAAACGCCAGGGTTTGGCGCGTGGCGCTCATTGTTTCGCTGGTAAACTTGTTGGCCTGCATTCCAGCCACCATATCCAGGTTGTGTTTGCCGGCATTGAGTTTATAGCTGAGGGTATTGGTAAGATCTAAAATCGCTTCGCGCCAATACCATTGGTTTACATCGCTGATAGGATCAAACTTTCCTCCACCCTCGGTAAAGCTGAAGCGGATGTTCCGGTGATAACCATCTGTATAAATAAGCCCGAGCTGCGACCGCAACGTAAGGTTTTTTACCAGCACAAGACTGGCGTGTACATCGCCGAATATCTTGTTGTATTTATTGCCGTTCTTTTTATTAAGCGTGAGTGTACGCACCGGGTTCCAGTAATCGTCCATACCCAGCGCCACTGCCGAACCGCCCCACCCGCCAGTAGTGGTATGCACAGGAATGATGGAAGGCATTACCATGGCATCGTGCATCACGTTTTGATTGTTGTCTATCATGTGAGATACTTCAAAGTTCTCACCTATAGAAAAGCGATCTTTGATGACTTTATATTCTGTATTCAACCGCACCGTAAATCTTTTAAAACCGGTATGTATCTGAATGCCCTGGTTCTGCATAAAGTTCAACGACAGCAAAGAAGTAGTTTTTTCGTTGCCACCCGAAACGGTGATCTGGTGATTGTTTTGCAAACCCAATTGCGAAATAGCGTCGAGCCAGTTGGTATTAGCGGCCAACATGGTAGAATCTGCGTTCAGGTATTGTACAGGTGTTACTTTGTCTAACACCGGAATGCCAGAGCCGTCGGTATGCCATTCATAATCATATATCTGCGTTACGGCATTGGGGTCCTGTCCGCCATTTACAGCGGCCTGCCATAAGGCCTGCCCGTACTGCTGCGTATTCAGCATAGGTACTTTATTCCAGAAGGCAGAATAGCCTACCGATCCGTTATAAGAAATTCTGGTACGGCCCGCTTGCCCTTTTTTCGTTTGAATCAGTATAACGCCCGCGCCTCCCTGCGTACCGTATATGCTTGCGGAGTAAGCATCTTTCAACACCTGCATCGATGCAATGTTTTCAGGATTGATGTCTCTCAGGTTCATATAACTCGGCACACCATCAATTACAATCAGCGGAGCAGCGCCACTTAAAGAAGTCAGACCTCTTACCTGTATGCCCACATTACCAGCAGGATTTCCATCGGTGGTAACCCGCATGCCTGGTACAACGCCCTGTAGGGATTGCATAACGTTGGTACCGCCATGACTCTTGGTAAGCTCTTTGGGAGAGATGACGGCTACGGCGCCCGTAAGGTCGGCCTTGCGTTGCGTCATATAACCCGTTACTACTACTTCATCAAGATCAGAAGCAGCCTGGGTTTTTAGCGTTACATCAATGGTAGTACTGTTTCCAATGGTCAGCTTTTGTTCAATCATACCTACATATGATATTTCAAGCGTTTGTCCTTTTGCCGCATTAATAGAAAACAAACCATCCACATCGGTGGTTGTTACTGCAGTAGTGCCCGCAACCCGCACCGTTGCTCCGGGTAGCGGGTTCATCTTTTCATCCCTTACCTTTCCTGAAATAGTTGTTTGTTGTGAAAAAACCGGGGAAACAAGCAGTAGCAGTGGGAATAGAAGCCCTAACGGCACGCTGGAATGGCAAAGGAATTCCAGGCGCCTTGCAATCGTTAAGCGCAAATTTAAACACATGGCTTTTGTTTTTAATGATCCATAAAGCAATTACAGTTTACTTCCAGGGATTATGGGGGCTAGAATAAAGCCAGTATTCAATCGGGTAGATTGACACAGTTGATGAGGTGCATTTCAAAATTTGCTTAAGCTTAAGTAGGTAAAATTGGAAACAACAGAATAACCCTCGACAGGGAATAATACAATCTTGCTTAATGAGATTTGAACAAGAAAACAATACACCTAAGTTATAAGAAATAACAAATCAAGTAATAGCATATTATGCCCAATATTGACTGTATTTTATCCTGCTTAGATAAACGACTTTGCGTGTTTTGCTATAAATGAACTATTGGCGATTGCATTTTAAATAGCTGCGACTTGCAATTCTTCGGATCGGTGAATTGTGAGTGGAAGGTAGGCTCCTCTGCGCCGAATGGCTTCAGCCAGGCAGGCTTGGTCGGAATGACAGGCAGTAGAGTAAAAGCTAAGCAATTGTACTAATGTTCGGCTTTGTACAACTGCCTCTCATGTCGAGTAAACAATTAGTGGCACTAAAGCTCTTTGAAAATGACAAACGGTATATACTACCCTGGCCTTCGAATTGGTACGCTTCAAGTCGGTAACGATTTGGCAGGAGCATTTCAAGATTCTGTTGTTGAGTTCACAGTAGTACCAAAGCTTAATCAGGGCGTTCCCGAAATCGGCCGTAATCGATTTCGGGCGGCTTTTTTTGTTACTTTTTTCCGCAAAAAAGTAACAAAAAGCACATACTGAAAAACATGTCGTTGGCAAGTATGAGACATCCCAACACACCAACCGTCAGCGATTCTACGAACGGGTCCAGCGACAATTTAAACTGCACCCTATTTGGTTGTGTAGTTTTTGTTGTGTTTATTTATAACTATTATTGATGCTCAATAGCAGCATCACCAACTGAACAACATAAAATACAATAAGCTATGAAGCGATTGTTTACAACGTACTTACTTGTCTCTGTTTACCTGTGTGGATTTGCCCAACAGGAACAGCCCACCAAAAACATCAGCACCTATTTTACAGCAGAACACAAATACCTGGTGCTGCCGGTAAAAAACGGAGCAGCTAAACGAAACCTGGAGTTGTGGGTAGATGGCGTGAATACACGCTTCTGGGACATGGAGCTGGCAGAAGGCCAACCCGACTGGTATGCCTATATGCGCATTGATGAGTGGAAAGGAAAGCAAGTAGAACTGAGGGTAGACAAAGTTGCTGCCACATCAAAAGTTTTTATGCCCGTTATGCAAAGCGATAAAGACACGAACCGCAATGAATACAAGGAAAAGCTACGGGCACAATTTCACTTCTCGCCCAAACGTGGATGGACAAACGATCCAAACGGCATGGTTTATTTTAATGGTGAATATCATTTGTTCTTTCAGCACAATCCCTATGGCCGCAACTGGGGTAATATGACGTGGGGGCATGCGGTAAGCAAAGACCTTATACACTGGACGGAGCTGGATGATGCCATTCATCCTAACCAGGGAGGACCTGTATTTAGCGGCGGCGCGGTGGTAGATAAAAACAATACCAGCAACCTGGGCGAAAATGGAAAGCCTGCAATGGTAATGTTTCATACAGGCGCAAGGGGCTGGGGACAATACATGGCATGGAGCACCGACGGCCGTACTTTTCAAAGACAGGAGGAAGCAGTAGTGCCACGCATTCATAAAGACAATCGCGACCCTAAAGTAGTATGGCATGAGCCAACGAAAAAATGGGTGATGGTGGTATGGGTAGAGCGGGGCAACAATGAACAGCACAGCATGCAGTTTCTTACATCGCCCGATCTGAAGAATTGGACGCCCACGAGCATAACGTATGGAGGCATTGGCAATGACCGCTATCTTTTTGAATGCCCTGAATTTTACGAGTTGCCTGTGCAGGGCATGGATGGAGTAAAAAAATGGGTGCTTACCGGCGCCAATACCCAATATGCTATCGGCAGTTTTGATGGCGCCACTTTTACCGAAGAAGAAAAGAAACTGCAAAACCAGCATGGCCGTGATTTTTATGCCCCTCAAACTTTTAGCGACGAACCTACCGGAAGGCGTATCGAAATTGGCTGGTGGCGCACCAATACTGCAAAAGACGATATGACCTTCAATCAGTCTATGAGCCTGCCATTGGAGCACCAACTGGTTAAAACGCCTGAAGGCATCAGGCTTACCCGCATGCCGGTTAAAGAAGTAGAAAACCTGCGCAGTGGCAAAGTTTATAAACCCGGCAATACAACCATTAAAGAAGGGAGCAGTAATCCGTTAAAAGGCATCGGCATTGAGTTGGCGGAACTGCGCATGGAAATTACTCCGGGCAAAGCAAAAGAAATTATACTAGACGTACGTGGCGTAGCTGTTGTTTACGATGTAATTAACCAGCAACTGGTAGTAGATGGAGTAAAAGCACCGGCACCACTGCAAAAAGGAAAGCTCAGCTTGCTGCTGTATGCCGACAGAACGGGGCTGGAGATATTTGCCAACAACGGGTTGATGTATATGCCGGTTAACATTAATATTGATGACGCGAACCGCTCGTTGTCTTTATCGGCAAAAGGCGGCACAGCCAAAGTTTCAGGACTTGAGGTATATGAATTAAAAAGCATCTGGTAGTTGTTGTTATGAGTTTATCGTTTGATGTTTACCGTTTTAAACGATAAACATCAAACGATAAACAATAAACTGTCTACCCCCAATATTGTTTCATCTTTTTTCTTAAAAATGTTACGCTGCGTACCAGTTGGTCCATACCATCTACCCCGTCTTCAATACTTATCCAGCTATCAAAGCCTACTCTTTTCAACTCGGTAAAAATAGCATCGTAATCATTCAGCCCTTTTCCGATTTCACCATGACTCAGCCTCTTGGCATAACCCAGCGCACCGCCTTCTTCCTTACGCAAATCTTCAATTGTGCCTTCTTTCAAATAACGGTCGCTTGCATGCATGGTTACTACCCGGTCAGAAACCTTGTATAACAAATCGAGCGGATCTTCTCCCGCCAGGTAAGTATTGCTTGGATCGTAGTTCACACCAAAATTGGGATGATGAATGCTGTTTACGAGCTTACTGAATACATCCATTTTTTGTGCAAACTCGGGATACTCCCAAAAATCATCTTTGTAATGATTTTCAAGTATCAGCGTAATACCTCTCTCCTGTGCATAAGGCAGGCATTCATAAATACTGTCGGCAGCCAGTTTCACCCCTTCGTCTATAGAAAGTTCCGGGCGGCGCTGACCCGATAACACGCGGCAATAAGTACCACCCAATACCTGCGTCATATCAATCCACTCCTTTTGTTTCGCAATTTCTTTTTCGCGGAATTTTGCATCGGGGTGCGTAAAGTCGGGTGAGCAGCACATCATGGGTATTACCTTACCGCGGTCTTCTACCTGTTTGCGAAAGCTGGCCCATTTGCTTTTATCTGCCATTTCCAAAAAACCGGCATACCATTCCAGTCCGTCAATATCAAGTTTTGCAGCCAATTCAATCCATTCCGAAATTGTCATTGTTCCATCCTTACAAAGCGCTGTTATAAAAGCTTTTGGAAATGCAGCTAAACGAGGCATAAAATAATTTGTGATTTGAGATTTATGATTTGAGATAATAATCATCAGCACGCTACCGGCAACGGCAGACCGCTGATCTGCTAAAAATAAAATTTTCCTGCAAACCAGAGCAAAAAACATTTGCAGCATACCTGTACTGCTCAAACAAATTCTTTACACTATCCGTGATAGACGCTGCAGTACTTTTCCCCGATCTTCACCTTTGCATCATGCCGGCTGACGGCAGAACCTTCACACCCAACAACACTCAATGCCGGGGCCACGCGTTAGTCGGTCCGGGTCCGTGTGGCTTAATTCAAACGTTGGTCGGCATTGGATTTCAGTCCAAAAATTTTTCTGTTCAAAAATCGAAAAATTGTGAAAAAATAATGGCGAGCGTTTGAGATTGAAACGCCTTTCTTTAGTATATTTCAGTGTAATTTATACTAAAACGATTGCTTATGTTTCTATTGCGTTTTTCCGTGCCTGCACCGGTTCAATACCACACTCAACCAATTAGCCGGCTCGCAGAATTTTCCCAATATTAATGTCACAAAACTGAATTACCCGATCGTTAAATATTATTTCTGCATTTGCAGCAAAACACGCACGATCTTTTACAAAACAATCATTTAAACGCCATTATTTTAAACCCTTCACTAAAACAATTAAAATGAACAATAACATTTCCCGTAAAAAATTCCTGCAATACACCGCTTCGGCAGGAGCTGCCGTTCTGCTCTCGTCGTTAGAAAGTTTTGCCCTCGAAACCAGGCAGCAAAAACTTCGGGTAGCCGTTATAGGTTGCGGCAGCGTAAGCAACAGGTACATCCCCCATTTGCAAACATCATCGCTTATACAGATAGTAAGCCTTTGCGATATTAAGCCGGAACGGGCAGAGAACCAGAACAAGCAATACAATGTAGGCGCAAAAACTTACCCGGGTATAGATGCTATGTTGAAGGGCGAGCCATTTGACATGATGATTACACTAACCGACATGCAGCAGCACGGGCAATTGAATAGAAAAGCGCTGCTGGCGGGGAAACACGTATGGAGTGAAAAGCCAATGGCGAATACATATGCCGAAGGAAAAGCATTGCTGGACCTGGCGAAGCAAAAAAAACTGCGCATATGGGGTGCCCCCGCCGTGGTGAACAGCCCGCAATTTGCATTTATGAATAAATGCATACAGGAGGGAAAACTGGGAACACTTGCCAGCGCGCACGGCCAATACGGACATACCGGACCTACCTGGTCGGCATTTTTTTATGAAAAAGGCGGCGGTAGCATGCCCGACCTGGGCGTTTATAATATGGCTACACTTACAGCATTGTTGGGACCTGCCAAAAGTGTAATGGCCATGTTGTCTATTGTTAAGCCGGAAAGGAAGGTGGACGATAAAGGCACCGTAAAAGTGGAAGCCGAAGACAACGCACATATATTGATGGACCATGGCAGAGGAATAATCTCGCATGTAATGTGCGGATTCAATTTTTTTGATCCGCACGGTCACGATGCGGGCAATCAAACCCTGCATAGCATTCAGATTTTTGGAGATAAGGGAAATGTGCGTCTGATTGGTTACGATTGGGAAACCAACGGTGTTATTCTGGATGACTCCTACGATGAAGCCCCCAAATTACTCAGCACAGATAAGGGAGGATATGTATGGCAGGAAGGTGCTACTAAAGTGGGTGAATCGCTGATCAACAAAACCGAACCTACCATTAATGTAGAACATGCACTCCATGTGCTGGAAGTAATTGAAGCCGCGAGAAAATCATCTGCCACAGGAATGAAAGTGCCACTGAAAAGTACTTTCAAATATCCGTTGCTTTAAAGATGACATGGGTAGAATTGAAACTGATTCATCATTGCATTGCCGGAATATTTCCGGCAATGCTGACTTTCGAAATCATTTACCCAGCATGAAAATAAAATTGTTTACCACCGGCAACGACGCTCTTGCTTTTAACGGTAAACAATCCTTAAACCTGGTATTTAAAAACCCTGTCGTTGAATCATCTAAACCAATATAACGACGAGACCCTGGTACAACTGCTCAGGGAAGAGAACAGTATACCTGCTTTCGAGGCATTGTATAACCGTTACTGGAAAAGGCTTTTAATGGAAGCCGCTTTTCAAACGGGCAGCCAGCACGAGGCGGAGGAAATTGTGCAACAGGTATTTCTGAATATATGGAAGCTGCGAAAAAAACTTGTTATTCAATATTGCTTTTACACTTATATAGCTTCGTGTGTTAAGTACGGTATTATGGCTTCGCTTGCGCGTGAAAAAAAGCGGAAGCAAACGCACATGTTGCTGGCAAATACTATTGAAGCGGCAGACAATCATACGGAAGAGTGGATAGACCGCGAATCAGTAAGACAACAACTGGAAGCAACCATTCAAAACCTGCCGCAAAAATGCAGGCTGGTATTTAAACTAAGCCGTAATGAAGGCTTTACCGAAAAGCAAATTGCCAAACGCTTAAACATTTCAGGCAAAACTGTGCAGGCGCATATTACGTATGCACTAAAAGCATTGCGCACCAGCTTGCAGCAGGTAATGTATTTGTTGTTTTGAGCCATAGGTTTATTATCTCAAACGAATGTCTCAACTGGTTTGGAAGGAAGCAACACGCCAAATCCGGCAACGTCATTTCGAACGAAATAAAATTGAGGAGGCACGACGAAATTTTATGAAGTGAGAACTTTCTCACCGAAGGTTAAATCCCCAGAGACGAGAATACCTCTTAATACACTCGACCTCACTACCGGCGGGAGATGTCTCAACTCCGCTTCGCTCTGTTTTCGACATGACGCGAAGGGGGAACGACGAAATTTTATGCAGTGAGAGCTTCCTCACCGAAGGTAAATCTCCAGAAAAAAAGCCTCCTCACTTTCATTTTTGCTATCGGCCGGGGATGTCTCAACTTCGCTATGCTTCGCTCTCGACATGACGCACCAGGAGTGCGAATTATATTTTTTACTAAATTGAATGATGACAAAAGGAGGCTTTACCTACATTCTAACCAACAAACACCACAATGTTTTATACATTGGCGTAACATCCGACCTTGTACACAGAATCTGGCAACACAAAACTCACTTCTATCAAAATAGCTTTACCGATAAATACAATGTTGAATTTCTGATTTACTACGAGGCTTTTGATAGTATTGAATTAGCCATTGAAAGAGAAAAGCAATTGAAGAAATGGAGCAGAACTAAAAAAGAGAATTTAATAACCGGCAAGAATAAAGAGTGGCGGGATCTATATGATGAAATAATGAATGATAATTATTCTCTACCAGATGGAAAAGATTAAGTTCAGCCGACTTCGGCGGCTTGCAGGCTTACTAACGGCCGGGGATATCTCAATTTACTTTCAAATTACAAAACCCACACTTGAGTCAACAAAAGGTTTTATATCCCCCTCGGGAGGGGGTAGCTCTTAGACCGTGGTGATTTTACACAGGGGGGAGGACGTACACTCCACCTCCATTGGGCCATGCATTTAGGTCTAAGCACTTCCCCCGCCTGCGGGGGATAATAACCAGCTCGCTTATGTAACTTTTTTAGGACTTGACGTAATACCCGACAGACAACTGCTTAATTGGCAACTCAACAACCGCGCACCCACTTACCACTTACCACATACCACTTATCCTCTCACAATCCTCCTTCCGATTCCACTATAAAATTGCAGTAGTAGAAATTATCGGGATCAATGTTTTTACTGCGTGCGAGTTTTTCAGCAGCAAGCTGTATGGGAATGATGTTGATTACAGGACTGAAAAAACCAGGCATTGCAGGCAGCTCTATTTTTTCGGCATCGGTATCTCCAGGCAAATTACTGCCAATCATTAACAGCTTTACTCCTTTGGAAGCAAGATCGTTTACTAACGCTGTATCGTGTTGTCTAACAATGCCATCTTCCATCCACACAGCCATGCTCAATGGATTTTTAATGATCTCCTGTGGACCATGCCGGAAAGTACCGGTAGTAAGCGCAGATGCAGGTTGTTTGGCGGCTTCCTGCCACAACAACATACTTTCATGGGCCGATGCCAGGTTGATGCCTCTGCCCAAAAAATATACATACGGTTGAATATCTTTCAGCCAGCCCGATGTTTCTATTTGCTGCTGCCAACGCTCGATGTTTTGTTTCACATTTTCAAAAACGGCATCTAACGATGCGTGTACAGCCTGGCTGATCTCTCCCTTCTCTATCACTTCTGCCAACAACAATCCAACCAGAATAATGGAAGTATAAGTGCTAACTGATATACTGTGATCGAACGCTACATTGGTGAGCAAACAAATATTAGCTCCATTGCCCAATGGACTATCGGGTGCATTGGTAATAGCAATTACGGAGGCATTGGCTGCTTTGCATTTGGGTGACGCTTTTACCAATTCAACGCTTTTACCGCTGCGCGACAAAAATATCACAACAGCGTCGGCAGGTAGTTTTGTATAGTGAAGAAAATCTGCGGCATCGCACAGCACACTTTGCACACCTACCTGGTTAAATGCTGCCTGTATGGCGAGGCCTGCACTCCAACTGGCGCCGATAGCGCTGATGAATATATGTTTTGCTTTTTTTATTGCTGTAGCCGCAGCCTGCAATTGTGCATTGCCTGTTGTAACAGAGTACTGCAATGATTGCTGTAGTTGCTCAGGCTGATTGAAAATGTCGTTCAGGTATTTGGTCATGAAATGTTTTTATGATTGTTGTCAAAAAGTCAAAGGTGAAGAGTGAAAGATAAACAGATCTTTTTATTTTTCATCTTTCACCTCTCCTCTTCCTTGCCCATCTCCGCCAGTATTTCTTCCAGCAATGCGGTGCAGCTTTCGCAACCAGTGCCGGCATTGGTTCCCTTCTTTACTTCATCCAAACGCGTGCAACCGTTTTCCTTTATATCGGCCACAATGGCACCTTTGGTTACACCTTCGCACAGGCAGATGATCGCGTTATCCGGCAAATCAATTACGCGTTGCTGTGAGTTGCCAAACGCGGGATCGATCAACTGTTTCAGATCGGTTGCAATCTTTATTTTGTTCCTTAGCAAATTAAAAAGCGCCGAATACCCACCGGTATCTCCTATCATCATTCCGCCCAGTACATATTGCCCATCTGGTGAAACATTGACACGTTTATGAATACCAGCTTCTTTATTCACATATACAAGGGGAGTATGAGGCATTGCTCCCAGCGCATCTCCAAATGAAATCACCCGGGTATCCATCACTTTCAAAGTGATCAAAAATGCATTGCCTAGAAAAACTTTATATATCTTAGCCAGGCGTGCAGCCACCACTTCTGCCATTTCAAAACAGGGCGCGGCCAATCCCCATATTTTTCCTGCAGCAAAGGCGCATTCGCCAATAGCAAAAATATTGCTGTCGCTGGTAAGATTGTAATTGTTCACTGCTATGCCGCCGTTCTCTGCTATGTCTAACCCGCAGTTGCGTGCCAGTTCATCACGTGGACGAATACCTGCAGAAATCACTACTATATCTGCCGGTAAAACAGTACCATCGGTGCAGGTGATCGCTTCCGCTTTTGTATCACCTATTATTGAATGCACCTGCTTATTGCAATATACTTGTAAGCCAGTTTTATAAAAATGCTGTTGTAAAACGGATGCGCCTTCTGCATCCAATTGTTTCGACATCAGGTGCGGCGCTACTTCCAGCACCGCAGTATGCAAGCCCATATTTATCAATGCACGGGCTGCTTCTAACCCTAAAATTCCACCACCAATCACGACGGCATTGTAATTTGGCTGCACGTAATTTTTTATGTCAACGAGATCGTTTAAGGTTCGGTATACAAATACCCCGCGCACATTCCGGTTGTCAATAGCCGGCACAAATGGGTTAGACCCTGTCGCCAAAATCAACTTGTCATATTGTTCAGTAACACCCTTTTCAGTCTTTATCCATTTTTCCGACCGGTTTATTTCAATAACCCGTTCCCCTGTTTTTAATATTATTTTATGCTGTGCATACCAGGCAGCAGGAGCCAATATCAGTTTCTCTGCTTTGGGTTCAGTAAAAAAACTGGTGAGATTGATCCTGTCATAAGCAGGATAAGGTTCTTCACCATATACGATCAGGTCGTGATTTTTTGCAAGCCGGTATTTTATAAATTTCTCGCAAAACTTAAACCCTACGGGCCCATTTCCTATTAAAACAATTTTTGTTCTTTTTTCAGGCGCGCTGGTCGTTTTTTTCATTTGTGTATTGTCATTGTTTTCATATCAACCTTTTTTCAATCCTTTCCGCAGTTTATCCAAACACCACCAATGAAAATTAACCACGTCTGCTTCCGATGGTGCTAATGGTCCTGGCTGGTATCTTGACGACAAAATTCCTTTTTGATTGTTCTCGCATAAATGCCAATCCTGCTCACCGGTAATCTTCCAGAATTCCGTTAGTCTTTCCACATCATAATCCACTCCTTCCTCTGCTGTGCCGTTCACCAGCCAGGTAAGGTCTACTGCTGAATGCAACGCATCTATTGGTGTAATGCGCATTGCCCATATATAATCGCTAACACCATCCATCCAGAAATTCGGATAATTGATCAGCCCTACCACGCCACTATCGTACTGCAAATGTTCACCCATCAGTGGAGCTGCGGGTCGTCCATCGAGTGTATAACTTTCCATGCCGGGACGCAACGGGTACCGTGTGGCATAATGGCTGCTGCCATTCTCATTTTCAATTGTATCAACAGCCAGGCCATTGCGCTTCCATAATTCCATGCTGTCATGTACGATTGCTTCCCGGTCTTCTACCAGATTGGCTCCTACAACCACGCTGCAATATTCAATATGTACAGGTCCGCAATGATAGCACTCCCTGAAATTTTCACCAATGAGCTTCCAGTTGGCATCCAGCTCATACCGCTCGCGATAGGCTACTTTTGAGTGCTGCAATTGATAGGGACGCAAATACGGTGATAATTCTTTTGTTTCTTTTGAAAAGTCAGGTGCTGTATCTGCCAGGCAAATAAAGATAGCGCCTTCAATAAGCGATACGTGTACCGAATGCAAGCCAAACTGGCTTTTGTCAAAATCGTCTGGCATCAGGCGCGCATTGCGCAGCCGTCCGTTCTTTTCGTATACCCAATTGTGATAGGGACATTTCAATTTATCCTCATTGCCTCTTTCTTCAAGGCAAATGGCGGACCCTCTGTGCCTGCAGGAGTTGTGGTGCGCATATACTTTGCCGTCATCTCCACGTATAACAATGATGGACTGATCGAGCATATTGTATAAAAAATAATCGCCGGGTTCGGGTATCTCGCAACCGAAACCAGCAAACAACCAGCTTTTCTTCCACACGTGTTCTATTTCGGCTTCAAACACTTGCTGGTTTGTATAAAAATCACGCTCAAGACTCCAGCCTTTTTTATAGGCTTGCAGCAATGCCTGAACTTTTTCCATATGGCAATGTTTATTGGTTTGTAATCTGAAAACTCATTTTTTGCCGCAGATTCGCAGATGAAGGGGCGTCTGTGAATCTGCTGCTCATTAATAATACTATTTAAAATTTCCAACCTTGATCGGCTTAACTAAATGGCATTGGATTGAAATCCAATGCTACAATATTCAACCGAGCCTACGGCTCTCGTTCGATGATCAATAGGGGAGCGCTTCAGATCTGATCATACTTATGCCAGTTCTCCCTATGTTTCCTTAACCGGATCATCACCCCAAAAACAATGGCTACCATCCACACTACTCCACTGAATATACCAAAAATCTGCCGCATGGGCAATGACTCGTACAGTCTTCCAATCATGATATTTCCCAACACAGCGCCGGCGCCAAAATACATCGCCCATAATAAGGATTGCCCTGTCGTTCTCCATTGGGCGGGAACCTGGCTGTTCACAAACTCAACGCTGGCAATCCAAAGTAAGGTCCAGGTAACACCGTTGAGTGTTTCTATGCCTATTACCAGGTATGGATTACCGTTAAGATAATACAGCAACAATCGTACAGCAGTTCCCCAAATAGCAATCTGCAACACATTTTGTGCAACGGTTTTGCGTAGCAACCATGCGGCAATGAAATAAAATGGCAGCTCGCTCAGCGCCTGTACTCCAATTGCCGTGCCGGTAACGGAAGAGGACGCGCCGATTTCGCGCATATACACGGTTAAGAAAAAAGAACTGGCAGATTGCGCAATAGACACTATCATAACAATGACGAGGAAGCTTAACAGCATTTTATTATCCAGTGTTTGCCGCAACCCCTTAAAGCTAATGTCTGCCGCAGACACAGCGGACTGCTGCACCCTAAGCATCCTGGCAATTACCCATGCAATAAAAAGAAAAACGGCGCTTAGATAAAATATTACATCGCTGCCATAAGTTTCGGTTAACAACCCCGTTAGTAAGGCCCCGCCTCCAAAACCGGGAGCACCCCAAAACCTGAGGTTACTGTACGATGCATTGGGATTGAGTGCGGTGTAGTCCAGTGTAAGGCTATCCAGCAAAGGCAATACGGGTGTTTGAAAAACAGCCAGCAAACAGGTAAACAACGCAATAGAAAATTTTCCTGTTCCTGCAAATGGAAAAACAGCAAACAACAATGCCGCCGCCAGTACTGCAATGGTAAAACAAAGCATCTTTCCTTTTTTATCTGCCACTACTCCCCACAAAGGCTGCACTACCAGCATTACCAGCCAGGGTATTGCAGAAACATATCCCATTTCTGCGCCGCTCAGTCCTTTGTCTTCGAGCCACACATTAAAGTTGGGCATCCAGCAACCGAGAGATGCAAAGCCGAAAAAGAATACAGCCCGGAATAAATAACCGTTCCTCAAAGGTGAGATTTGAGATTTATCATTTGAAATTGACTGCACTTCATTCATCAAAATCCCGGGTTTTGTTCGAGTTTATCATTAGCGTCTATGGCTGCCTGTGGTATGGCGTACAACAGGTATTTGGGATCGCTGGTATAAGGTTTGAACGGCGGGCGAGGTGCCAGGAATTTACCAAACCTGATCATGTCCTGCCTGGTAAATCCTTCCCATGCCAGTTCAAATCTTCTTTCGTTATACACATCATCTAATGTTACATTCGACAACAGTTTTGAAGGGTCGGAAAAAGCGCGGCCCCTGATACTGTTTACAAGATCGGTAGCTTCTTCCACACTTCCACCACTTCTTAACAATGCTTCGGCTTTCATAAGGTATACATCGGCTAGTCTGAATATATGAAAATCGTTTTCCATGCTGGTGCTTAGTCCGGGTTCGTATTGCCATTTTTTAACGCGGGCGCCTTCTTCCTGGTTGATCCATCCCCAGCCATCTGGCCCTACTTCGTTCAATACCATGTCTACAGTATGTATGAGGGGGCGGCCATGTGGAGTGAGAATGATTTCTCCGGAAGGAGTTTTCATGGGGCCTATTAAAAAGGAAGAGCTATAACGGAGATCTGTAGTGTCGAAAGACTTTACATAATCAGGATGCGCCGCCACGCCATTCCACGGGCTGATGTTTAAACCCAACGCAATGGGGTCAAAATAATGCAAGGTGTTCAATGCAATGTTGTTTTGCCTGCCACTGCCGCCAGCCCTGAATACCGCAGAAAAAATAGCTTCGCGTGAAATCTGGTTGTTCGTTACAAAATTGATGTCCCATTTTTCCAGTTGGTAAGGCATCGCCAATACGGTATTGCAGGCGTCTATGCATTCGACCCATTTGCTGCCTCCGGCCGGGTTCCACACTTCCGCGTTCAAATACATTTTTGCCAGCAGGGTGTATGCAGCACCTTTGGTCATTTTTCCATAGCTGGCAGATGTAGCCACATCATCTCTTAACTTATCCTTGATTTCATTCAACTCTGTTACAATGAAATTATAAACCTCCGCTCTTGTTTTGGTTACAGGTTGCGATTTGTCGAGGAAATCAGTAACGATGGGTACGTTGCCATAATGATCGCACAATATATAATACCAGAAAGCTCTTACGCCTCTTATTTCTGCCAGTATTCTTTCTTTGAGGTCGGGCACAATGGCTTCGTTGATGCTTATCTGGTAGTATATCTGGTTGCAAAGGGCAATGTTGGAAGAAGGTTCAAAATAAGATGCGTTGAAGCCGCTGCTGGCTGCATTCCATTTGTGCTGCATGGTTTCTTTGTACATAGGCTCGCTCCAATCGCCGCCTTTGTACCCAGGTATGGCAATCATGTCTGCCGATAAACCGTCCATGGTGAGGTAGGTGTCCCAGTCTATGCAGTGCAGTTTCAACGTGCTGTAAATAGACCCTACCAGCGCATTGATCTGTTCTTCGCTTTGCCCGAAATCATCTACAGGCACCTGCGTAAAAAATTCTTCGTCCAGTTTAGTACATGCAGAAAGCATGATGGCGCCCGTTAGCATGACTAATATATAGTTTTTGATCTTACTCATTGTTGTGCTTTTGAAACGTTAGAAATTGATGTCAACCCCAAATGAAAAAGTACGCGCTCTTGGAACGAAAACATTTTCGAGTATGCCCGGCGCCAGTCCACTCATGTTTACTTCCGGGTCCATTCCTTTAAACTTCGTAATGACGAATAAGTTCTGCGCCGTTACATACAACCGTATGGCCGTAAACACTTTCGACTGGCTGACATTTACATTGTAGCCTGCACTGGCATTATCTAACCGTAAGAAGGAGCCTTTCTCGATATAGTAACTTGAATATTTAGGATCGTCGTTGATGCCGTTGGTCAAAGCATCCTTCATTACATTGGAGCCGGGCAGCCATTTGGTATTACCGTATTGCAAGCGTGGATTGTTTAATACATCGTTGCCCTGTACTCCTCTGAAGAAAACTGAAAAGCTGAATTGTTTGTAGGTAAGGGCGTTGTAAATGCCGTAGGTAAAGCGGGGCATTGCTCTTCCTATATACGTATAGTCAAGGCTGTTGATCTCACCGTCTTTATTCTGATCTACAAATACAAACTTGCCGTTCTCATCTAACCCGGAAGATTGCCAGCCATAGAAAGTGCCTACTTCCTGCCCTTCCTCAATAATATGACTGGTAAGGTTACCCGAACCACGCAGGTTGATGCTTCCTGTTTTGATACTTTCGGTTTGATAAGCATCGTTCGAAAGCCTTTTCACTACGTTTTTGTTGGTAGCAAAATTCAGGGTAGTTGTCCAGCGAAAATTAGTGGTGCGTATATTTTCCGTATTAATGGTAAACTCAAATCCTTTATTATCCATATCGCCCACATTGGCCAACGTGGTGGGATACAGGTTGGGTGGCACCGGCACATTGTATACATATAGCAGGTCGCGGGTCTTCTTTACGTAATAATCTATAGCACCCGAAATGCGGTTGTTCAGAAAAGCATAGTCAACGCCGATATTGGTGGTAGTGGTGGTTTCCCATTTCAGATCGGGATTGGCATTTTGAGTGATCTTGTAAGTGTTCAACCACCGGCCATTATCGTAATACTCATCACCTCTTCCATATAATGCCACCGAATTATAAGGTCCGATTCCTTCCTGGTTTCCTACAGCGCCATAGCCTACACGCAATTTTAATTGGTTGATTGTCTTATTATCTCTCAGGAAAGCTTCTTCAGAAAGTGTCCACGCAGCGGAAACAGATGGGAACACGCCCCATTTATTATTCTTTCCGAATTTTGAAGACCCGTCGCGACGCAATGTTGCGGTAACAGCGTACCTGCTATCGAAACTGTAGTTGATCCTTCCAAAAAACGAAATCAGCTTGCTCAGTTCTTTTGATGAAGCCACATCTGACGGAAATAAGTTTTCGCCTGCGGTAAGATTATCTGCTCCGAACTGATCGGTTATAAATCCGCGATTGGCAGCCCTGGCATACTGCATATAATTTTCTTCGTAGGAGTAACCGCCCAATACTTTGAGATTGTGGTTATTGAAGTCTCTTTCATACTCACCTGTTATCTCCATCAGGTTTTTATCCCACACGCTGTTTTCCCTTACCGCATAACCACGGTCTGTTCTTCCGGCCTGTGTAGTAATGGCGTTGTACCTGCTGCCGTCCTGCGTCATTCTTTGTTTAAAAAGGTTAACGCCTGCTGTAAAGCCATTAAACAAGCGTGCTTTTATATTGGCATTTCCGTACAACTGGGTTGTTTTGTTTTTGTTGCTGTTCTCCTGCACGTTGTGAACGGGGTTGCCCTGCTCCCAATCGAATTTTTCAAACCACGATCCATCCGGATTTTTAATAGGGTATACTGGCAACATGGTATAGGCAAGCACGGTATTATACCCATTGGTGGGTGTAAAATCGCTTTGCACAATTCCGCCGGTAACCGAAACATTCAGTTTATCGTTGATCATTTTCTGGTTAATGGTAAACAAGCCATTGAGGCGTTGCAACTCATTATCGCGCATAATGCCCTGGCGGTTGAGATAATTTAACGAAGCGCGGTAATTGCTTTTATCATTTCCACCGGTAAGCGACAAATTGTGATTGTTGGATACGCCGGTGCGCATGATTTCGTTGAACCAATCGGTATTTGCATTCAAATCAAGCCCGGCAACATCCATTCCCTGCTCTTTGGTATAGGCACGCCATTCGGCTGCCGATAACAACGCTGGTTTGTTGGCCACTTTGTCGATAGCGATATAATTGTTGAACTGGATTTGCTGGCGTCCTCCACGCCCTTTTTTAGTAGTAATCAATATTACACCGCTGGCGGAGCGGGAACCGTAAATGGCTGTAGCAGCAGCATCTTTCAACACACTGATCGATTCAATGTCTTGCGGCGCTACGGAGTTCATATCCATTCCCGGCACACCGTCAATTACTACAAAGGGGGCGCTCGACCCGGTAAGCGAAGAAGTGCCACGCAGCCTGATGGTTTGCCTGGCTGTTACATCTCCTCCTTCGGTGGTTACGGTTAATCCGGCTACTTTGCCTTGCAGCAAATCGGCAGCGGTTTGCGTAACGCCTTTATTGAAATCTTTTTCGGCAACAACGGCTACCGCACCAGAAATATCTTTCCGACGTTGTGTGCCATATCCTACCACTACTACTTCTTCCAGCTTCCTGTCTTCCTGCAATAATTTAATGTTGATGATTGATTTGTTGGCTGAAGGAGTTTCTTGTGTTACATAACCTGTAAAAGAAAAAACCAGCACGCCTTCGTTGGGGAGGCTGAGTGAATATTTTCCGCTGGCGTCGGAACTGGTACCAACTGAGGAACCTTTTAGTATTACGCTTACTCCCTGCAAAGGTTCGCCCCACTGATCGGTAATGGTTCCGGCAACATCGCGCGCCTGTACCTGGGGAGTTGCAGCAACTGTTGCTTCATCACGCGGCACAATAACAATATTTCTTTCAACCAGCTTATAGGTTACGGGTTGCTGGTTAAAGCAAAGCTCCAGCATCTGTTCCAACGATGCATTCCTAACAGATATGGATACCTTTTTTGTACCTTCCAGTTGTTTGTTGCTGTAAATAAACAGGTAACCGGTCTGGCTCCTGATCTCTTCAAAAACTGCCGGAAGCGAAGCATTTTTTACCGACAGGCTGAGGTTTTGCGCATAACCCCTGGCGTTGGCCTGCACACAAAAGGCCAGTAAAAAAAACAAGGCAATTTTTAGAACGGGGAAAAGTTTAGGGTGCCGTTTGTGCGGGCGCCACTCATTCCGGCAATCGTTATAGATTTTCATACTTGTGCAATTGTTATGGTTGTTGAATTGTTATTCTATTTCAGTATGGATACACAGTAATCGTTTTCCCTTTGGTTTCAAATTTTACTTCTTTGGTCATGGCTAACATTTCAAGTACCGTAGACAACGGGGTATTACGGGATATCATACCCGAAAATGTCTTTCCTTTCAAGTTGCCTTTCAATACAACCTCTACATCATACCATTGGGCGAGTTGCTGCATAATGCCGGATATTTCGGCATTGTTGAGCTTGAACAAACCATTTTTCCAGGCCATTACGGCCTCCATATCGTCTACCTTTTTTACCTGGAGATTGCCGGATGCTGCTGTGGCCTGTTCACCGGGACTCAGTTCAAGTACAGCACCGGCGTTGTTTTTAACCCGTACAGCACCTTCCAGTAAGGTAATTTTTTCCGAAGCAGGCGTATAGGTATTGATGTTGAAATGGGTACCGAGCACTTCTGTTGCAGATCCTGCAGATTCTACAATAAACTTTTTGCCTTCGTTTTTTTGCACTTCGAAATAGGCTTCGCCGGTAAGACTTATTTTTCTATCGCCTTCATTGAAAATTACCGGATAACGCAGCGAGCTTTCTACGTTTAGCCACACTTTTGTTCCATCGCTCAATACAACAGAGAGTACCCTGCTGCCTCTCGGCACCGTAATTTTATTATAGAGTGTTTGGGGCGATGATGAAGTTTGGGCATATACAAGTTCACCGGTTGAATTTCTCTGAACACTTCCTGTTCCTTGCGCAATAGCATTCCCACTGGTTATACTGTCCAGTGGCATTTGCCTGCCGTCTGCCAATGTAAGTATGGCTTTTACGGCAGAAGGCGGAGCTACCGACAGGTCACTGCTGGTATCGGCAGCGTGATGTGCTATAGCGGGCTGTTTGCGGGTATTTCTGAAAAAGAATGCAGTCACTACCAGCAGGGCACAAGCTGCTACCCCTGCCCATTTGAGCAAACCATATCTTTTGGCGGTTTTGACAGGATAAGCTTCTTCTTCTTCTGCTGCTGCATGGGCTATCTGCATTTTTACCGATTCAAAAATCCTTTTTCTTACGGCATCTTCCGCTTCATCGTTCAGCCAGTGAAGTTCTTCGGGCTTCCGGCGATTGTACCATTGCTCAAACACTTCCTTTTCGGCTTTGGAAATAGTACCATTCAGCCATTTTTCCGCCAATATCGCTATCTGGTCACGGGTGTACATTAAAAACGGGTATTTAATCTATAGAGATAGAAAGAGGGCAGTACCCTAAGTGGAGGGAAATGTTTTTTAAAATATTTTACCGCATAAGGAGCATCAGGAACATAGTTTGGGGATTATTGTTGGTAGTTAGAGGGGGGTGCTATCAGCTATAAGGCCATGTTAGAAATAGACATAGATAAGAGATTATACGAATGCAAGCCAATGCACGAGGTTGTGCTTTAAACTACGTTGGACAGAGAAAAATCAGAAATCAAAAAATCAGCAATCAGCTTTATTCTTCCACCTTACCGAGTCCGAGCTTTTCTACGGCGATCTGGGAGGCTATCTGGCTGGCATCTTTTTTATTGAAGGCTTTCCCTTCGGCCATTAATTCGCCGTCTATTACGGCGCCAACGGTAAACAGGCGGCGTCCATTTTCAAAACGCTCTTCGAGGGTTTCAAATTCCAGGTTTTTGCCGTTTTTGTTGGCCCAGCCGTACAGCTTGTTCTTGTGGTTTATTTCGAGGGTTTCGAGGTCTTCCACAAACATGTGGGGAATAATAATACGCTTTAATACCCATTGCTTGGTAGGGTTGTATCCCTTGTCTACATAAATGGCGCCCACCAATGCTTCGAGGGTATTACCAAAAATCTGGCTCACCTTAAGTGAGCCATCATTTTTATTATAAATTGTTATTTTCTTTAATCCCATTTTAACGGCTATCTCGTTCAGTGTCTGACGATTTACCATTTTGCTCCTCATCTCCGTTAAAAATCCTTCGCCTTTGTAGGGATAGCGTTTAAACAGATAGTCGGCTACAATGCCGCTTAATATTGCATCGCCCAGATATTCAAGGCGCTCGTTGTTTTCGTCTGTGCTTTCTTTTACGGAACGGTGGCTGAGTGCAGTTTTATAGAGCGAAAGTGTTCCCGGTGCAAAACCTAGTACATTGCACAATTGCTTATAAAAGGACCGGCTGGTTTTGTCAATCCCAAGATATTGAATGAAATACCGCACTAACGCCAAATCAAAAAGTTTAATGGTAATGAAAGACAAATGTAACGTAACTCTTTAAGAGTTGGAACAGTCACCACCGTTGTTAACGACAAAATCAGGCCGAATATTTTTTAACGATCACAGAAGCGTTGTGGCCGCCAAAGCCAAAAGTATTACTTAAGGCTGCCCTAACCGGGCGTTTCTGCGCCTTCCAGAAAGTAAAATTAAGATTGGGATCCAGGTCCGGATCGTCTGTAAAGTGATTGATGGTTGGCGGAACAATATCATTTTTTACTGCCAGCACGCAGGCAATGGCTTCAATAACGCCTGCTGCGCCTAACAAATGCCCTGTCATTGATTTGGTAGAGCTGATATTGAGCTTGTAAGCATGTTCACCAAAAACAGACTGAATGGCCTTTACTTCCGATATGTCGCCGAGGGGAGTTGAAGTGCCATGCACATTGATGTAGTCAATGTCTTCCGGTTTCATACCTGCGTCCTCCAGCGTGGAGATCATTACATTTTTTGCCCCCCGCCCTTCGGGATGGGGTGCTGTAATATGATGGGCATCGGCGGTAGCTCCTGCACCTGCGATCTCGCAAATAATATTGGCTCCGCGCGCCCGGGCATGTTCCAGTTCTTCGAGAATGAGCATTCCGGCGCCCTCGCCAATTACAAAACCGTCCCGGTCCTTATCAAAGGGGCGAGAGGCTGTTTTGGGGTCATCGTTCCGCTCGCTCAGTGCCTTCATGGCATTAAAGCCTCCTACGCCTGCTTCGCGTATCACGCTTTCGCTACCGCCCGCCAGGATGATGTCTGCCTTACCCAAACGGATAAGGTTAAATGCATCCATAATGGCGTGTGTAGAGGAAGCGCAGGCAGAAACAACGGCGTAATTGGGACCGCGGAATCCATGCCGCATGGATATTTGCCCTGCGGCAATATCCAGGATCATTTTGGGAATAAAGAAGGGATTGAACCTGGGTGTTCCATCGCCCAGTGCAAATTCTGTTACCTCCTGCTGAAAGGTGATTAAACCACCTATGCCACTTGAAAAAATTACGCCTACCCTATCGGGGTTAACAGTGTCTTTATTAATACCGGCGCTTGTTACAGCTTCGTCGCTGCAGGCAAGCGCAGTTTGTGTAAAGCGGTCTATTTTACGGGCCTCTTTTTTATCAAGGAAAGAAGTGGGATCAAACTGCTTTAATTCGCAGGCAAACCGTGTTTTGAATTTTGACGCATCAAATAAGGTAATAGTATCTGCTCCGGAAACACCATTAATAAGCCCCTGCCAATAGTCGGGCACAGAATTTCCCAATGGGGTTAAGGCGCCTATGCCTGTTACAACAACTCGTTTTAAATCCATAAGCAAGTTTGCCTGCGATCAGCTAAATAGGAAGAAATTACTTTGCATGCTCCTCAAGGTAAGCAATGGACTGTCCTACTGTAGTGATAGTTTCAGCCTGCTCATCAGGAATAGAGATATTGAATTCTTTTTCGAATTCCATGATCAGTTCTACTGTGTCTAATGAATCAGCTCCCAGATCATTGGTGAAAGATGCTTCAGGGGTTACCTCAGCTTCATCAACACCGAGTTTGTCAACAATAATCTTCTTAACTCTTGTTGCAATGTCAGACATGGTTGTAAAATTTGGTTAATACTTGGGTGCAAAAATATAGTTTTTGGGATAAAAACAATATCTATTTGAATTTGTGCAAAAAAGATGCCTTGTGAAGCGGGTGTAAGGAGGAAGGTGAAGGCCATAAGGTGGGAGATTTGAAATTTGAAATTTAAGATTTGCTGAAAGCTGGTAGCTGGTAGCTGACTGACCCTTTTTTCGTATTTTTAAATATTATCCTGTTTAAATTGTAAGCATGCCATTAAAAATCATCGACCACGATTCTACCGAATACCATCAAATGATCCGGCTGCGCGATGAAATACTGCGCAAGCCATTGGGCTTGTATTTTGACCCGGAAGAATTAAGCAAGGAAAGGGAAGATGTTTTAATTGGCGCATTTGAAGAAGATAAACTGATTGGCTGCTGCCTTCTTACCCGTTTCAACACCACTACATGCCGCCTCAGGCAAATGGCTGTTAGCAGCAACCTGCAGCAAAAAGGGATTGGCGCTACTTTAATGAATTTTGCCGAAAATGTAGCCCGCGAAAAAGGTTACGAGGTATTGATGATGCATGCGCGGAAATCGGCAGTGGGCTTTTATCAAAAATGTGGGTATATTATTTCCGGCGACGAATTTTACGAGGTAACGATACCGCATTATGTTATGGAAAAGAGGCTAAGGTAAGAAGATTTGAAATTTGAGATTTGAGATTGAATGCTCATAGCTGACTGCTGATAGCTCATAAAAAAAGCGCAACTTATGTTGCGCTTGTATGATGAACTGACAAAGCATTATTAACTGAATAACCCGCCACCTGTATTTTCATCTTCTGGAGCTGGTTCTGCTGCCGGAGGAGGTGGAGTATCTATTTCCTGGTCTACAACCGGCTCGGTTACCGGTGCTGCCGCAGGTTTTTTAGCAGGAGCCTTCTTTTTAGGCGCTGCTTTTTTTGCGGCTTTCTTAGGAGCCACTTTTTTTGCAGCAGCTTTTTTAGGAGCAGTCTTCTTGGCTGCTTTCTTGGCCGCTTTTTTAGGCGCTGCTTTTTTTGCTGCCTTTTTAGGGGCTGCTTTCTTTGCCGCTTTTTTTACGGACTTTTTAGCTGCTTTTTTTGCTGCTTTTTTAGGCGCTGCTTTCTTTTTAGGAGCGGCCTTCTTGGCAGCTTTTTTGGCTGCTTTTTTAGGCGCTGCTTTTTTCACAGCCTTTTTAGCTGCTTTTTTGGGAGCACTCTTTTTCTTTGCTTTAGCCATGATTGTTGGAATTTATTGTGTTTGTAGAAGATAGTATTTGATGCAGAAAATTAGGCAATAATATTTATAAAATAAAAAACACAATCATTTTTTTATCGTCATAGCAGTAAAAATTACGCATTGCGCAACAAAAAATGTACGCAGAAACAGCGATCTGCATGTTGCAGGAGCCGCTGAACGCAGCCACTGCAAAGGGTTTTAAGCGATCATCTTTCATTCCTTCGCCCGAAAAAAAGAAGCGTACTCTATGCGATATAAAAAACACTTAGACATAGCCTTAATACAAGGCTATTGCCTACAAAAAGCAGAGATGGGAGCAGTATACAAAGTAAAAAACCTCCGCAATTACGGAGGTTCTTAGCCTGTTCAAAACAACTATTCTTACAAATTCGGTTGTGGAGTGTAGCGGAGATAGGGCTTTACTACATTAACACCTTTAGGGAATTTCTTAATAGCATCTTCGGTTGATACAGCCGGAACTACGATTACATCTTCAGTTGGCTTCCAGTCGGCAGGAGTAGCCACGCTGTAATTGGCGGTTAATTGCAATGAATCGATTACGCGCAATACTTCGTTGAAGTTTCTGCCGGTAGAGGCGGGATAAGTAATAGTGAGCTTTATTTTTTTATCGGGCCCAATTACAAACAGAGAACGAACGGTAAAGTTCTCAGAGGCATTGGGGTGGATCATGCCATAAGCAGTGGCCACTTTCTTTTCCGGATCGGCAATGATGGGAAAACGAACATCTGCGTTCTGGGTTTCGTTGATGTCTTTAATCCAACCGGTATGATGTTCTACAGTATCAACGCTTACAGCCAGTACTTTCACATTCCGTTTTGCAAACTCTTCCTGCAACAGAGCAGTTTTGCCCAACTCGGTCGTACATACAGGTGTATAGTCAGCAGGGTGAGAGAATAAAACACCCCAGCTATCTCCAAGAAATTCGTAAAAATCAATTTTTCCCACGCTTGTGTCAGCGGTAAAGTTTGGTGCAATATCACCTAAACGCAAACTCATAAAGTTCTATTTAAAGGTTAAAAAATTAAAAAATGGACTGCGAATATATTCATTTCCTACCAAACCGGTGGACTATCAGGTTAAAAAAAATTAAAATGTTCTGCCCCTGGCTATGGCCGATTTTCCAAAGCGGTCCTTTACGCCATCAATAGCTTTGTATAAACCAGATTTTTTTTCCGTATTCTCAAACAGGTTGGTTTGCATGGCTTCATTCGTCAACTCACTGAGCCTCACGCCTAAAAGGCGCACATGCTCGCCTTTCCTGTACAGTTTGTGAAAGAGATCTTTTGCCACGGGAATCAGCTCATCGTCGTAAAAAGTGTAGGATATAGCTGTTTGGCGCGATGTGGTTTGAAAATCGGGATACCGGATCTTCACCGCCACGCAGCCCGCCATTTTATCGTCCTGCCTCAGTTCGTAGCCCACCCTTTCCGTCATCCTCACCAGTTCGCTCAGTAAAAAATCGGGATCGTTGCTGTTGGCCTCAAATGTGTTTTCCGTTGAAATAGATTTGGCTTCGTGATACGAAGATACTTCCCCGTTGTGTATACCATGTGCCTTGTGCCAAAGTTCAATGCCGTAATTACCCAATAAAAACTCCATTTCTTCAGACTTACGGGCAGCAATATCGCCAATGGTCTCAATGCCTGTTGCCAGCAGGTGCTGATGGGTTTGTTTGCCAATGCCGGGTATGGTGTTTACCGGCAACGGGGCAAGATATTCTTTTTCCATGCCGGCGGCCACCTGCACATAGCCATTGGGCTTGGCTTCGTTGGTAGCTATTTTAGCGATCATTTTATTGGAGGCGAGCGCAAACGAAATGGGCAAGCCTGTTTTATCAATAATTTCCTGCCGCAGATCGATCGTCCATTGCCAGGGGTTGAAATATTTGTCCATCCCTGTAAGATCGAGATAAAACTCGTCGATGGACGCTTTTTCAAACAATGGCGCTTTGGCAGCAATGATCTCCGTAACCCAGCGGGAATATTTGCTGTACTCGCCACGCGTGCCCTTTACTACCGTGGCGTGCGGACACAAGCGCATGGCAGTAGCCATTGGCATGGCAGAATGAATGCCGTATTTCCTGGCTTCGTAGCTGCAGGCAGCCACCACTCCCCGCTCCTTGCTGCCTCCTACAATCAAAGCCTTGCCTTTTAAGGAAGGGTCGTTGATGCATTCTACAGAAACAAAAAAAGCATCCAGGTCAAAATGTGCTATAATGCGTGTTTGGCTCATGAATTACCGGCAAGAGTCCGGCACTGCAATTTACTGAATGGCAAGCAATACAGCGGCAGCTATAGCCGCCGTTTCTGTTCTTAATCTTGTATTGCCCAAACTTACTGCCCTAAACCCATGCTGAAGCGCTAACTGTACTTCCTCAGCCGTAAAATCGCCTTCGGGTCCAATGCAGATGCATTTGCTGCCCTGCAATTGAGCCACTTTTGCAAGCGGCTCTTTTTCCGATTCCAGGCAATGGGCAATCAATTGAATACTGCCTGCTGCGGCTGATATCCATTGTTTGAAAGGTATAGGTTCGGGCATAACGGGCAACCAGCATTGCTGGCTTTGAAGCATGGCGCTGACCAGTATATTTTTCATGCGATCGGCGCGGAAATGCGTGCGTTCAGTTCGTTCGCACAATAAAGGAACAATATTGGTAATGCCGGTTTCTGTGGCTTTTTCGAGGAACCATTCGAACCGGGAAGCATTTTTAAGAAGAGACACAGCAACGGTTAACTGCTGAGCCGGCGGGGGAATATTGCTTTCTTCGAGTATGGACACTGTGCACATCCTTTTGGTTTGTTCGCGCACAGAAGCCAGGAGTTTTTTTCCCTTCCCATTAGTGAGGTATAACCGGTCGCCTTCCTTCATCCGCAACACCTGTATGATGTGTTTTGAAGTGGTTTCATCGAGTGTAATGGCAGCACCGGGGCCGGCTGTTTCCTCTGAATAAAAAAAGGGGAGCGACATGGGTGCAAGTTACAGGCTGCAAGGTACAAGAACCAAAAATCAAGAAACAAGAAACAAAAGACAAGAACCAAGATGAACAAGTCAATGCTATTTAGTACCAACGCTATCCATCAGACCGCCCTTTGGGCGGGCCGATGAGAAAGCCGGTCGGCCCGCCGGATGGCTTTCGGGCTGGCCGGCGGTCTGACCGAAGAACAAATTCAGGAAACAAGAACCAAAAGCAAAGAACCAAGAAACAAAAGACAAGAACCAAGATGAACAAGTCAATGCTATTTAGCACCAACGCTATCCATCAGACCGACCTTTGGGCGGGCCGATGGGAAACCAGGTCGGCCCGCCGGAATGGCTTTCGGGCTGGCCGGCGGTCTGACCGAAGAACAAATTCAGGAAACAAGAAACAAAAGACAAGAACCAAAATTCAAGATCCAAGAAGCAAAACGGGAGATTAAAATCCAATGTTATTTAGTTAGTGAAAACTCATTTTTTGCCACAGATTCGCAGATAATCCTTCATCTGCGAATCTGTGGCTCATTGAATATACTATTTAAAATTTCCAACTTTTATGGATTAACTCAACGGCATTGGATTTTAATCTCCCGCAACAATATTGCATCGAGCCGATGGTTCTTACTGATCATAAATTGCAGCGAACCGCCAATAAACGAAGTTTAAAGTGTTAAACAGACCACCTCCCTGAAACCCGAAACTTGAAACTCCTAACCCGAAACCCTAAAACGGCGCGTCATCATCAAATGCGCTGTCGTTCATTTTGCTGCCTTTTTGAATGAACAGGCGGGCGTTGTCGTCGCCTCCGCTGCCTGCATCGCCCGGAACGGGCTTCCAGTTGCCCTGCGGCATTCCCAGTCCTCCAAAATCATCACTTTCCATTTCCACAAACTTCTGTATGTGCAGCAGCGCTCTCAGCTTAATGGTTTCCAGCGAGCCGTTACGGTGCTTGGCTATGCGAACATGCGTTTCGCCTTTGTTGTTTTCGCCAAATTCGTTGGCAGTTATGTTGTAGTATTCGGGCCGGTACAGAAACATTACCATGTCGGCGTCCTGTTCAATAGCACCCGATTCGCGCAGGTCGCTCAGCTGGGGCATCTTGTCTCCCTCCTTTCTCTTTTCCACCTCGCGGCTTAACTGGCTCAATGCTATAATGGGTATGTTCAACTCTTTTGCCAGCCCTTTCAGGTTTCGCGAAATGGTACTGATCTCCTGTTCGCGGTTGGAGCTTTTTTTATCGCCTGTGCCGCTCATCAGTTGTAAATAGTCGATAATTACAAGCCCGAGATTGTGCTTGTTCTTTAACCGCCTGCATTTGGCGCGCAGTTCAAAAATATTCAATGCGGGAGTATCGTCAATAAAAATGGGGGCATTCTGCAAGCGCTGGATGCCATTGCGATACAACTGCTGCATTTCGTGCTCCTCCATTTTACCCCTGGCAATTTTTTCGAGCCATATTTCACTTTCGGCGCTGAGTATACGCTGTACCAACTGCGCCGAGCTCATTTCAAGACTGAAAAATGCAATAGGCGTGGGCTTGCTGGAGCTCAATGCAGCATTGCGCACCAGGTTGAGGGCGAAAGCTGTTTTACCCACCGCCGGCCTTGCAGCCAGTATCACCAGGTCGGTAGGCTGCCAGCCGTAAGTTACCTTATCCAATGATGGAAAGCCGCTCGGTACACCGGTAATATCTTCCTGACGGTTACGCATATCCTCAATACGCTGGATGGTTTTTACCAACACCGTATCGATACTGTCAAAATTTTTGCGCAGGTGATTATTAGTAATCTCAAAAAGTTTGCTTTCGGCTTCATCCAGCAGGTCAAATACGTCTGTAGAATCTTCATAGGCATCGCTGATCACCTCGCCGCTGATGCGGATAAGATCGCGCTGTATGAATTTTTGCAGAATGATGCGCGAGTGCGTGTCTACGTTAGCAGATGAAACCACCGCATTGGTAAGCTTGGTTACAAAATAAGGCCCGCCTACCAGTTCCAGTTCTTCCTTCATCCGCAATTCTTCCACTACCGTCAGCAAATCGATAGGCATGCTTTTTTGAGCCAGGCTTTGCATAGCTCTGAATATGCGCTGGTGAGCATCTACATAAAAACACTCTGGCTTTAATATCTCAATTACCGTATCAAAAGCTGTTTTTTCCAGCATAATTGCTCCCAGTACCGCTTCTTCCAGATCGCGGGCTTGTGGTGGTACTTTGCCATATACCATGGTGCTGAGATCGAGAGAGGTTTTCCGGCGTGCCTTACGGTCTTTATTGAGATTGGTGAGATGATCCATTAATGTTTTTTATAATAGAGTTATTTTTTTAGAATTCCAGTTTTCAAAGGCAGCAGCAGTGGGCATGGGTACATTTTAAAACGTACCTCCATGTGTTTAAATTAAACCTTTACAGATTACCGATCTTGTATTATGCGAATATTAAGGCATCGTTACCGGAATGTTACCAACTGTATCGGGAGAGCGAATTTAATGGCATTGATTTTTGTTATCCAAATTGAATTGGAATTTTTTTTTCTTAAATGTTACGCACTTCCTAACACACAGGTTTGCCGGGGTTTTCCACCTCCATTCAATACTTGTACACAATTTACCGAAAAATTTTGCTTATACCAGGCTGCAATCCACACACGGTGTGCAAAACAATTCATGCCCCATTTTTTGGTTGAGTTCAAAAGATAACAGTATGGACTTTACATGAAATTCAACGCTCTTATCAATTTAATTATCTTTGCAACCGCCCGTTTTTAAAGGGTTTACATTAAAAAGGATCAACAAAATTTATGACGATCAGTTATAACTGGCTTTGCGAGTATTTAACGGTAAACATTACGCCCGAAAGATTATCAACTATTTTAACGTCGCTGGGATTAGAGGTAGAAAGTTTTGAAAAGAAGGAACAGGTGGCAGGCGGATTAAAAGGCCTGGTGATAGGCGAGGTAATAGAATGCAGCAAACATCCCAACGCCGACAAATTAAGCCTTACCAAAGTAAATACAGGAACAGGCGAGCTTTTAAGTATAGTTTGCGGTGCGCCTAATGTGGCCGCCGGGCAAAAAGTGATAGTAGCCCCCGTTGGCGCTACCATTTATCCTGCCAAGGGAGCGCCCCTTACCATGAAGGTGGCGAAGATACGTGGACAGGAAAGCTACGGCATGATTTGCGCTGAAGACGAAATTGGTTTAGGCGACAGTCATGCAGGAATAGTAGTGCTGCCTGCCGACGCGCCGGTGGGTATGGCTGCAGCGGAGTATTATGAGTTGAAGGAAGACTGGATATATGAAATAGGACTCACCCCCAACCGCATGGATGCTATGAGCCACCTGGGTGTTGCAAAAGATGTGTCTGCCTACCTTGCTATTCACGATAACCAGTTGAACGTTGTAAAATATCCTTACACAGATAGTTTCGGTAAAGACAAGCAGGGCACGGTAATTGAAGTAAAGGTGGAAAATACGGAAGCCTGTCAACGGTATAGCGGTGTAGTAATAGACAATATCCAGGTGCAGGAAAGTCCCGCCTGGTTAAAGAGCAGGCTTCAATCAATAGGTTTGCGCGCCATCAATAACATAGTAGACATTACCAACTTCATCCTGCACGAAACAGGTCAGCCGCTGCATGCTTTTGACGCCGATAAAATAAAGGGAAATAAAGTAATTGTAAAGAACCTGCCGGCAGGAACGCCTTTTATCACCTTAGATGAAAAAGAAAGAAAGCTGAACGCCGAGGATATTATGATTTGCAATGGCGAAGAAGAGCCTATGTGTTTTGGCGGCGTTTTTGGCGGACTCGACAGCGGGGTAACGGCGCAGACCAAACGAATTTTCCTGGAGAGCGCCTGGTTTAACCCTGTAACCATTCGTAAAACTTCTTTCAGGCACAACCTGCGTACCGATGCTGCGGCACGCTTTGAAAAAGGGGTGGACATTGGCAATACAGTAGCCGTTTTAAAAAGAGCTGCATTATTGATAAGGGAACTGGCGGGCGGAGAGATAAGCTCCGATATTGTAGACGTATACCCCAACCCCAAACACAAAAAGCAGGTAACGCTTACCTATGCTTACTTGCAAAAATTAAGTGGCAAAACGTACACACCGGAAGTAATAAGGAAAGTATTGACAAGTTCGGGCTTTGATATTATCAGCGAAACCGAAAAGCAAATGATAGTGGCAGCACCCTTCAGCAAACCCGATATTGAATTGCCTGCCGATATAGTGGAAGAGATTATGCGGATAGATGGTTACGACAATGTGGCTATACCGCAACATATCACCATCAGTCCATCGGTAGAAGCTATAGGATTTGAAACGGCATTAAAGGAAAAAACCGGCAATTACCTGGCGGGAAACGGGTTCAACGAAATATTTACCAACTCCATTACCAACAGCGCGTATTTTGACGAAGAGGTGCTGAAAACATCTGTAAAGATGATCAACAGCCTGAGCGCAGAGCTGAATATCATGCGTCCGTCGATGCTCGAAACGGGACTGGAATGTATTGTACATAACCTTAACCGGAAGAACAACAACCTGCGCCTGTTTGAATTTGGCAAAACTTATAGCACTTCGGGCGTTGGCAAATACGTTGAAAAAGAAAAGTTGTGCCTGTATATTACCGGCATGGTTAAGGAAGCATCGTGGAAGGGCAAGGAAGATAAAAGCGACTTCTATTACCTGAAGGGTGTTATGGAAAGTATTTTTCAAACGGCGGGATTGAGTACATGGCAGTTTGAAACAACAGAGAATGCACAGCTTCAGTATGGACTGCAGGTAAGGGTAGACTCCACTTTGCTGGCAAGCTTTGGGCTTGTGAAAAATTCAATCACCAAACGTTTTGACATCAAGCAACCGGTTTGGTATGCTATACTGGACTGGCAAACACTCTGCTCATTGGCTGCCAAACAGAAGCAGGGATATATAGAAATACCACGGTTCCCGGCGGTGCAGCGCGACCTTGCCATTGTGCTGGACAAACAGGTATCGTATGAAAAAGTAGAGCAAACAGTGAAGAAGGCGGGCATTCAAAAACTGGAGTCGTTAAAACTTTTTGATGTGTTTGAAAGCGATAAACTGGGAGCGAACAAAAAATCGCTGGCGGTTAGCTTTACTTTTCTGGATAAAGAAAAAACGCTTACCGATACTGAAATTGACAGCATGATGCAAACCATTATGCAAAACTTTGAAAAGGAACTTTCGGCTGAGATAAGAAAATAAATAAACGATTTTACCCGTTGCCCAATGGCATACTTTGACGAGCATATTAATCGCGTAAACGATAAGCTGCAACTGCTGCTGAAGCAGTTTCAACTGTTGCAAAGGGAAAATGAAAAGCTGAAACAGGAACTGGAGCAGAGAAATGCGCGTGAAAAAGAAATGATCGAAAAAAATGAAACCTTGCAACAGCAGGTAGAAATTGCGAGGGTGTCGGCAGGGCAACCGGGAAAAGAGGCAAAAGCGGAACTTGAAAAAAGGATCAATGCTTATGTAAGGGAAATTGACCGCTGTATTGCCTTATTGGCAAACCACAGTAGCTAAATCCTTTTTACAAGCCTTAACCTTTGCTCTAACGACTTGCAGGAAAGTTCGAGGGAGTATACACCATAGGGAAGGTCGTTTAACCCCTTCCAGTATAAAAGACGTTCGCCTGGCTGTGTATTTGTTTCAAGCATGCTGCAAACGCATCCTTTTTCGTCTTTCAGTACGGCCTTCAGAGGGAATAGCACAGCATCGGAGAGTTCCAACACCAGGGTATCTATAAACACCTGGGATTTTAAAGTTGCAAGCATAGTTTCAGGGATTTGGATTTTAGGATTTTAAATTTTTACTCGATACAACTATTTTTTAAGTCGCAGATCCCAATACGTCCGCCTGGCTTTGAGTATCAGAATCTGAGACTGCAGGTTTAGATATTTTTAATCCCTAAGATGCACCGGTAAAATTCAGGCTTCGCCTGCGCATCTGGGGCGATATTATTTGAGATAACGTAAAAACAACCGTTTTCTGTTAATAAGCGGTGGATAACCGCAATAATAATCATTTGCAAATGCAGGATCTTATAGCAATAAACATTCCCATCGCCGACAGGACCTACCGTATTAAGGTAGCGCCGGCCGATGAGGAGCAGGTACGTAAAACCATCAAAATCATCAACGACAAGGTTATAGAGTTTAAAACCGAATTTGCCGGGAAAGACATGCAGGACTATGTATCAATGGTTTTGCTGTGGTATGCAACGCAAATGCAGGGGGGTAAGGCTACGGTAATGGAAAAAGAAGTAACGGATGCTTTAGCAAAAATGGAAGGACAATTGAATAAAACACTGGGATTATAATGCCGCGGCGCGCGAAGAGCCAATACAACGGGAAAGCATACCCTAAAACAGAATTATTTATCAAAAATCAAGGAAACGTTTAATGAGCATTGGGATAGAGATCCATCAATAAAACTTTTCTAAACCCGTTTCACAAGATTCATTAGTTTCTTTTCTTTTTCGCCCGACAGCTCAAGTGTATATACGCCGTAAGGAAGTTCGTTAAAACCGCTCCAGTAAAACCTTTTAATGCCCGCTGCGAATTCGGTATTCAGGCTGTTGCATATCGTTCCGTTTTCATCGCGTAAAATCACGTTCAGGGAGGTGGGCAGTGTTTCTGTAAGATCGAATACCAGCGTATCTACAAATACCTGGTTTTTTAATTTGGCAGCCATGTGTAATAAGTATTAGGTTACAACTGGAATGGTTGACTCATTTCATGAGTTCTCCACTTATAATTTTAATACAAATTTACACTTACTCGCGTCAGCTACAAACCCCTAGATCGTATAATTACGGGCTTTTGTCGAATTTTCACGCAAAGGAGCAAAGCGTGCAAAGGAGTAGTGATGTGGAACAAGATCAAATATATCGCCGCCCCGTCGCGGGAAATAATTCGCATAAATCAAAAGACAATTGTTGCTCGTAGCGGACGCAACGGATTGGGTATTACTTATCTCGCTATCACATTATGCTTGCTCTTGGCCAGCCAAGTAACATACTGTCACCGGTCGCCGGCACTCAGGCCGGGGCTACAGACCGGCGCCAGGAAACGCCATGAAATGTATGCTGCGGGAAATACACCGCTTAACTCCCGTTAGTCAGCTTCTGTCGATATGAAATCTGCCAGCAATTTCATGCGGTAATACAGGTTGCTTACCATAAGCGCAATGTTGTTTTTTACTCCTTTTACCGAGCCTCCGTTAAGCCTTTGAATGTTTCTGAGCTCGGTGATCTTTTCATCAATTTTATCAGCCAGTTGCTCGGCACTCCAGCCGGTATATTTTTTATTGCGATCGTCGAAAACATGAGAAGCCTCAATTTTACCGGCTTTGAGTTTTTTAAAAGTGAAGTTGCTTTTTACAGCTTCCTGGAAAGCGCTGTTGCTCAACAGCTCAATAATGTTGTCATAAGATGAATTGTTCAGGAAGCCATTCTTAAAAACATTGAGGTTGTTGCGCAGTTCTTTAATGAGTTGTTTTTTATGGATGTTGTTGGTCTGTGCCTTTTTATGCAAAAATCCTATCAGGTCTTTAAGCGGAGCAATGCCTGTTTTTAGCCATTCCATATCCATCAGTCAAAAATAACGGTTCTGGTCAAAATCTCTTACCGCCTAAAAATTAATATTACGTTTCTGTTAAATCTTGTAATTTTAAGAAGCTTGTTTTCCTGTGAAGTGGTTTGCAACGATATTGATCTGCTGGGGCATGTTATTCCTTTTACCTGCAGTGCCGGTGGCGCAGCAGCAATCTATGCCTGTACAATTTGAGTTCTATGGAGAGCCTGTTCATTTTACGCTGAACAGCCATAGTGTTCCAGCTTTTCCCGACTGTCCTACCGATGTTTCCATCAACGAATTTTTCAACACACTGCAAAAAAGCCAGTTGCTGGTACCGGCAATACAGGCACTGCATGAGTATAAAAGAACCCATAACCCGGATGATTGGGTCTACTACCAACTGGTGCGAAAAATGGCGGAGCAAATCAGTCCTAAAAATAGCAACTACAACCAGTATACTTTATACAAATGGTTCTTTTTAACGCAAACGGGCTACGATGCTTTATTAACGGTGGCGGGCGATAAAATTCTTTTTTATGTGTACAGCAACGAAAACATCTACAACATCCCGCACCGCATTTACCATGGCAAGCAGTATGTATGTCTTAATTTTCACGACTACGGCGCCATCGACTTCAGCAAAGAAAAATTTACTGAAGTAACAACCGCATTGCCGCTGGCTGTTCAGCCGTTTTCCTATAAAGTAAGCCAGTTGCCTGATTTCAGTATTTCGGACTACCAGGAAAAGGACCTGCATTTCAGCTATTACCAGAATGACTATCATTTCCGGGTGAAGCTTACGCCGCAGATTCAAAAACTGTTTGCCAATTACCCGGTGGTCGATTACGAATCGTATCTCAACATTCCATTGAGCAAATACACTTACACATCGCTCATTCCTATCCTGAAAAAAAATGTAAAAGGCCTTAATACCAAAAACGGTGTGGATTACCTGATGCGTTTTACCAGGAATGCATTTTTATTTGAATCGGATACGAAAAATTTTGGTGCTGAAAAAAGACTCTCACCGGAGCAAACGCTCCTGTTCAATCAAAGCGATTGCGAAGACCGGGTTGCATTGTTCTTTTGTTTGGTAAAGGAAATTTATAACCTCCCGATGATAGTATTGGCATACCCAAGCCACGTAACCATTGCCGTGGAGTTCGACCATCCTGTGGGAGAGGCGATCGTATACAACGGGGTACGTTATTCTGTTTGTGAGCCTACACCTCAAAAAACAGATCTTGGAATTGGCCAGTTACTTCCTGAATTGAGCAAGCTCACGTACGAGGTGGCTTATGTGTATACTCCACGGTAACGTTGGACGGATTAAAATCCAGCGCTTCCGCCTTTCGGCGGTCAGACCGGCTATTCCCATCGGCCCGCCGTAAAGGCGGTCTGATGGCTGACAATTGCTGAAGTAAATGATGGACGAGGAAATATTACTGCTTGAGATTACCATTCCAAGGCTACACAATTTCAAATCTCAAATCCTAAATTTCAAATTAGTCTATGGCTGCACAGCCGATGCTTTGAGTTGCCTGATTTTTTGAGCCGACGATTCAGAAATTCCTGAATAATAAAACATCCCGTTTTGAATGTAATACAGGTAGCAGCAGGTGTCGCAACGCGTGGAGAAATAAAGTGTTTTGGGTTCATCGGGCTTGCCTGCGAATACATACATTTTTCCTTCGGACCTGCATTTCCTGGGCCCGGTAAGGGTATCCGTAATTTGCTGTATATCGCTAACAATGCCGGATATCAATGCACTATCGGCAGTGGTTGCGTAAGTAAAATACCGGGTATATCTTAAAGAATCGCCCTCTGGATCATCGTAGTATATTACCTGCACACTATCTATCTTACCCGGCAAAGTATGCAGACCTGCTGTTTGATTGGAAATTGTTGTGTCTGCACTGTTCTTTTTTTCATCCCCCCCGGCATTGCAAGCCGTCATTATAACTACACTGCAAAATAAAAATAGTCTCAACTGCATCTTTTATTTTTAAAGCTTACAAGAAGTGAAAGGTGAAAAGTCAAAGATATTTCATCTTTCACTTTTCACCTTTCTCCTTTCACCTTTCTCCTTTCACCCCCTCACCTGTTAATAAGCGTTGGATTGAGGTGTAAAGCTTGTCCAGGTTGCTAACCAGTTGGTAGTACCCAGGGCACCTTTGTGCGGAACAGTTTCAAAAAAACTATCCAGCCCGGTAAATACTGCACCAGTAAGTGCAGGCGATCCGGTTTTGGGTGCATAATTAGGTTGATCAAAATTAAACGGAGCTTCCAACATAATGTCATCAGCACTGGTGTAAGTTATACAACCATCGCCTTCTGCTTTGGCTTTTACAGCAGCCGCAGTGATAACAGTATTGGCAGCCGAATCTACTTTATACGCGTTGGCCAGGGCGTGTACAAGATTGTTCTTAAATAAAGAACTGCCGGAATTGTAAGCGGTAGCCGTTGCTGAACTTTCCATAGAAAAACCTCCTTTGGGAAAACCCATCATAATTGAGTTGTGTACTTCAAACCGTACCGCTCTTCTCCACCTGTTGGCAAAGTTTAAATTAGCCTCCGTGTTGGCGGCACCGTTAGGACCAATCCATGTAATGTTAGAAAGAGTGGGTCTGGTAAAAGGTTCAGCCAATGAACCGGAACCATCGTTATCGGCTTCAACACCGTTACCGGCATCGGTATCTGCTATTTCAGGACGACGTTGTACTACCGCAAACTGAATTTTGCCGGTGTAACCAAAGTCAAAGTCCAGGTCGTCGTCAGAGCTTGCATAAGCGATCAGGTGTTTGGCGTTAACCGTACCGCCGAAAAATTCGTACGCATCATCATTTCCGTAAGAAACCTGGATGTATTCCAGTGTAGTGCCAGCGCCAACGCCGCCCAACGTCAACCCGTTGATCTCGGAACCGGGCTCAGCAGCTATTCCTGCAAATTCAATGCGGCAATATTTCATAACACCAGAATTATCAGCAGCATCTTCGCCACCGTACCTGCGGTCAACACCACCTTCGATCAATGGTGCAGGACTTAAAGGACGGTTGGTAGGCGCTTTGCCTAACAAAATAATGCCTCCCCAATCGCCGCGCTTGCGGGCACCAGGCTCTTTGCCAGATGTAAATACAATGGGGCTTTCGGCAGTGCCTTCTGCATCTATTTTAGCACCACGCTCAATAATGAGCGCTCCTTTTTGAGAATTGTCGCTTTTTAAAATGGTACCTGCAGGAATGGTAAGTGTGGTACCGTTGGTGAAGTAAACATACCCTTTGATAGTGTACACACCACCGTCCAGTGTAATGTCTCTTTCATAGGAACCTACTAATACCCGAGTCTCGTTGGGATCATCGGGATTGTTACTGCCGCCCGATCCTTCCTCATTAAAATTAATCTTTACGCATGATGCAGTAAACAGTGCAGTTACAGCAATCAGCAGGAATGGCTTGAACTTGTTCATAAATGGAGTTTTCTTTTAAAAAAAGTTGATGATTATTTCTTTGATCCCAGATCGATATCGTATGTAAATCCAATGGTGATGGTAGTGCCGGGAGTATACGCGTAATTGATCCTGTCTCCCTGCCCATAGTTGTAAGCCGCTTTAGCCGAGGGATTGTCGTAAAAAGCATATTTGTTGTTCAGTAAATCCGAAGCAGTCAACTTTAATTCACCTTTGTTGTTCAGTATCTTTTTCGACAACTGGATGTCAATTACGTTCCTGGGCTTTTCATAGATGTCGTAAAATCCGGCTCCGGTTGGATCGCCCACAAGCGACAGCCTGGGTCCGATGCGGTTATACAAAGCTGTTATGTTCCAGCCGGCGTTGTTGTACTGAAATCCTCCGTTGATGAGGTAAGGCGACTGCCCGAACAAAGGTCTGTCCGCTTCTGTTTTTGCGCCAGATGCCTGTTGCGTGGCAAGCGTCACTTTTGAATCGAGTACAGTAAGGTTGCCTATAAACGTCAGGTCCTTTAATCCTTCGCTGATGAAGTCCAGGCTTTTGCGTATTTCTACTTCCGCGCCATATAAAAATGCTTCGTCGGCATTGGCATATTTAAAGAGCCAGCGATCGCTGTTGCTGCCCGGATCCATTCTCAATTCAATCGGATTTTTGAACCGTTTGGCCAATACACCTATTGAAATCAACTCGCCGGACTTGGGATAGAACTCGTACCGGATATCACCGTTCAGGATAGCCGTTCTTTTCAATTCCGTTTCACCACTGATGCCCCATATTTGTTCGTAATCAAAAAACTGGAAGGGCGCTATTTCTCTGAACTCAGGACGTGCAACGGTTTGCGAAGCAGATACACGCAACTGGTTTTTGCTGCTTAAGCTGTAGGTAACGTTAAGCGATGGAAGGAAATCCCATTTTTCGGTATTCACTACCACGCGTTTTAAAGAAAGATCTTTGGTGGTAAGGAACTGCTCAAAATATTCAGCCCGCACTCCCCATATTAAGCGAAGGTGTTCACCTACCTTATTATCAAACATTACATAACCTGAATTGAGTGCAGATACGCCGAAGTATTTATCGGTATTTTGAGTTTGCTCGTCAAGGAACAGACCATTGGCATTGATGTTAGACGGTTGAAATGCCTGGTTGTAAGGAATGCTGATATCGGTAGCTTCTGATGCCGGGCGGTAGCGGAATACCCTGGCTTTAAAATCTCTGAAGCGGGTAACATTGCCGCCACCAAACTTGAAAGTTTGCTTTTGTCCACCCATATTAAAGGGCACCGTAAACGATCCCTGTGCGCCTGCTGTATAATCCTGCAAGGTTGAAAAGAACCTTCTTGTATCGTCATCGTCCATTTCGTAATGCTGAGACGGATCGGAAGAACTTTTTACGTACTGTGCTGTTCTGAAATCGGGTTGTGTTTTATGGTTCACAGCAAAGTTGCCGTTCCATTTGAATTTGATGCCCGACTGGGTTATTACATGGTCGCCTTCAAGCTGACCGGTATACAGGGAGCGTTGATTGGCAAAAGAAGAACGAAGCGATACCGTTTGCAACCTGCTGGTATTGTCCAGCGTTCTGTTGTAATAATTGTCTTCGTATAACTGGTTGAAAAGATTTTTGAAAGAGATCTTATGCTTGCCCTTTACGTAAGTAAAATTAGCCAGCAAACCGGCATTTACCGAATACCTGTTTTGAACTTCTGTACCGGAAAATATTGGTGTGCGTGTCTGCTCAAAGCGCCCTCTTTCCACCTCATCATAAATAGTCATTCCCTGGCGGTGATACAATGCTATGATGGTTCCAAAAGTTGAGTTGTCTTTAAACCTGCTTACATTAGACCATGCGAGATTTAACGTTGTAATGGGCAATGCTTTTTTTACCTGCTCTTCATACACACCGCCTTTAAAGGAAAGTGTCTGCTCAATTTTTTGAGCATCGCTCAGGCTACGATATTCTGTAGTGGCAGGTAAGCCTTTGGGCAAACTCCTGTCGCCATTGTCAAAGCCCAGCCAGTCGGTTGAATTGCGTTTGTTGCTGGTAAAATCTTTAAAGGTTGATTGTGTATTGTATCCAACAGAAAAGCCAACCGACAGCGTATTTTTAGTAGGTATATCTTTGGTATTGATCTGCACCAACCCTCCGGCAAATTCGCCAGAGAGATCGGGCGTTGCTGTTTTGTTGATAATAATATTATCAATCATGGCAGCAGGAATAATATCAAATGAGAACGCTTTTTTATCGGGCTCGGAACTTGGCATCAAAGCATCGTTCAGCAAAGCCTGATTGTAACGGTCGCTCAAACCACGGATCACTACATATTTATTATCCTGTATAGAAGCGCCGCTTACTCTTTTCAGCACCTCACCGGTATTTCTATCGGGTGTTCGTTTAATAAAGTCTGCAGCAATGCCGCTTGAAAGGGATGTATTGTTTTTTTGAAAATTGAGCAGTGCAACGGTGTTTTCCTGCCGGCGGCTGGTTGCTTTGATCACAATGCCCGTTAAACTTTGCGATTCTATTTCCAGCACCACCGTCAACTCATTGTCGCCGCCCTGGGTTACATCTATGTCATTTACCTTTTTGGTAGCATAACCCACTGCCGAAAACTCCAGCTCGTATTTTTTACCGGCAGTCAGATTCAGCGCATAACGTCCTTCCACATCGGTAGCCGTTCCTGTGCCGCCGGTAACTTTCACCGATACTCCTGCCAACGGCTCATTTTTTGTGTTTACTACCTTGCCGGTAAACCTGATCGTTTGTGCATTTACCCATCCATAGGAAAACAAAAAAATAAGTATAGCACAAGTTCTGGTCAATATTCGCATACCTTAATTTTCGGCAAAGGAATACAGGGCAGGTTATCGCATTGTTATGCCGGCATTAACAAAGTGTTACGCCACTATTACCAAAATGTTAAGCGGGTTAATAAGTTGTGAACTGGGCAGAAATCCAATGTTAAGAAATCATTAACTCTCAAAATCTGACCCTGCCCGGGAATGATAACTTTATTTTTGCCCAAAGTTTCGAATATGTTGAACTCTATCATGAAAGTTTTCCTCCCTAAAGACCGGATATTCTATCAATTGTTTGAAGAGGTTGCGGTAAAAGTGATGGAAATGTCGAAAAAATTGAAAGAGATGGTACATGAGCCGGATTATGATAAGAGATCGGCGGTGGCATCGCAAATTGAAGAGCTGGAACACGTAAATGACGAACTTACCCACAAAATTTTTACGGAGCTGGGACGTAACTTCATCACACCTTTTGACCGCGAAGACATACATTACCTGGCATCGGCGCTGGATGATATTGCAGATTATATTTTTGCCTCTTCCAAAAAAATCAAGTTTTACCGTGTTAACCCCAACGACCAGGGCATGCAAAAATTTGCAGAATTGATCGTACAGGGCTGCGAACACATTCATACGGCAGTGCATGAACTGCGCAATATGAAAAACCTGCGGCAGATTACCGAATCGCTGGTTAAAATTAATAGTATAGAAAACCAGGCAGATGATATTTTTGATATGAGCATTGAACGCCTGTTTGCTACAGAGCCCGATGCCAAAGAGGTAATTAAGAAAAGGGAAATTTACCAGGCTATGGAAATTGCAACCGATAAATGTGAAGATGCCGCCAACGTTATAGAATCTATTATTGTAAAATACGCTTAACATTTGAAAATTTGATCGTCGTGGTTCTTCTACTTTCCCAACCCCTTATTAGCAGATTTTCAAATCAGTTCGTATGACGTTACTTGTTATTATTGTTATCCTGGCGTTGGTTTTTGATTATATCAATGGCTTTCACGATGCCGCCAACTCCATCGCTACCATTGTTTCCACCAAAGTACTTACGCCCTTCCAGGCGGTATTGTGGGCTGCACTTTTCAACTTTGTAGCCTTTTTTATTTTTAAAGATCACGGCGTCGCCAATACCATTGCCAAAACGGTTAAAGAAAGCCATATTACCCTGCAGGTAATATTATCAGGTCTTTCAGCCGCCATCATCTGGAACCTCGTTACCTGGTGGTTTGGTATCCCCTCCTCCTCTTCGCATACCCTTATTGGTGGGTTTGCCGGTGCTGCCATTGCACATGCGGGCTTTAATGCCATTAATGTAGCACCGGTATTGCAAATCGTAGCCTTTATTTTCCTGGCTCCCCTGTTGGGTATGATAATGGCATTTATTATCTCGCTTTGGTTTATCAATTCATTCCGCAAAAGTATTTGGCCCAAATTGTTTTCGCTGGGCGTAATAGGACTAGTGATATTGTTCCTGTCTCAAACGCTTGAGCTGGACCCTGCCAAACTAAAGTCGCATTACGACAGCTATGCAATGAAAGTCATCTTTCATTCGCAAAACTTCAAGCTGGTGCTGGTGGCTTTTATTATGATCGTTATGTGCATTTTTACACTTTACTTAAGCAGGCTCAATGCACACCGGTCTACGGTATGGTTCAAACGCCTGCAATTAGTATCGTCAGCCGCGTTTAGTGTTGGGCACGGCGGCAACGATGCGCAAAAAGTAATGGGTATTATTACTGTGGCGCTGATAGCGCAGGGCATTATCAAAGATTTTGACCAGATGCCTGTGTGGGTTCCCATATCCTGCTACACAGCCATTGCGCTGGGTACTTTGAGCGGCGGCTGGAAAATAGTAAAAACCATGGGAAGCCGTATTACCAAAGTAACCCCGTTTGAGGGCGTGGCGGCAGAAACGGCAGGAGCGTTGACGCTTTTCATTACCGAACATCTTAAAATTCCGGTGAGCACTACACATACCATAGCCGGATCTATTATGGGCGTAGGAGCCACCAAACGCCTGTCGGCGGTACGTTGGGGCGTTACCGTAAACCTGTTGTGGGCATGGATCATTACTATCCCCATCAGCGGAGTAATGGCGGCGATCATATATTATATTTCCAGGCTGTTTAACTAGGGTTAGCAAAAGTCAAAAGTGAAAGGTGAAAGATGAAGAATCTTTGACCTTTCACTTTTCACCTTTCATCCCTTTCACCTTTTTTCCCCCAAAGTGGGTAACTTCGCCCCGCCCGGTTAAGGGCATAATAAAGCGCATTATGAAAGGAATAATACTGGCGGGCGGATCGGGTACAAGGTTGCATCCCATTACATATGCTATCAGCAAACAGATCATGCCTGTGTATGACAAACCTATGATCTATTACCCCCTTTCCATTTTAATGCTGGCCGGCATCCGTGAAATACTGATCATATCTACCCCACACGATCTACCCAACTTTAAAAAACTGTTTGGCGATGGCAGTCAACTAGGGTTACAGTTTTCTTATGCCGAACAGGCGATGCCCAATGGTTTGGCGCAGGCATTTGTAATTGGCGAATCGTTTATTGGCAAAGAAAAAGTGGCACTGGTGCTGGGCGACAATATTTTTTACGGTGCAGGATTGGGAAGGCAGTTAAGTGCCAATGTGAACCCCGACGGGGGAATTGTATATGCTTACCAGGTGAGCGACCCTGAAAGATACGGCGTGGTGGATTTTGATGAACACATGAATGCACTCTCTATCGAAGAAAAGCCTGCTAAGCCTAAAAGCAATTTTGCAGTGCCAGGTTTATACTTTTACGACAACGAAGTAGTATCCATTGCAAAAAACCTGAAACCTTCTGCCAGGGGAGAATATGAAATAACGGATGTTAACAAAGAATACCTGCGCAGGGGCCGGTTAAAGGTTTCTATTTTAGACAGGGGTACCGCCTGGTTGGATACGGGCACCTTCGATTCGCTGATGCAGGCATCGTTGTTTGTGCAGGTAATTGAACAACGGCAGGGCATTAAAATTGCCTGCGTTGAAGAAATTGCATACAGAAAGGGCTTTATCAACAAAGAACAATTACAGGCAATTGCCCAGCCTTTGATGAAGAGCGGATACGGCGAATATCTGTTGAACTTAGTATCTTGAGCACAATTTATATGGAACGGCAGGCTGCATTGACCTGCTGATTTCATGGCAATCAGTATAAAACCAAGCGAATGAAAAAAATTCTGGTTACAGGCGGATGCGGCTACATTGGATCGCATACCATTGTAGACCTTATAGAAAACGGGTTCGATATTGTTTCGGTTGACAATAATTCAAGGTCGTCTACACAACTGCTGGAAGGCATTGAAAAAATTACGGGCAAAAAGGTAAAAAACTATAAAGTAGACCTTTGCGACTTTAACGATACCAATGCCATTTTTGAAGAAAATCCGGATATTACCGGCATCATTCATTTTGCGGCCTATAAAGCCGTGGGCGAATCGGTTGAAAAACCGTTGATGTATTTTGAAAACAACCTGGTGTCGCTCATCAACCTGTTGAAATGCGTTGAATCGTTTAGCATACCCTATTTTGTTTTTTCCTCGTCGTGCACCGTGTATGGCAATCCCGATGCCATCCCGGTAACGGAGACAACGCCTACCAAACAGGCAGAGTCGCCCTACGGTTATACCAAGCAAATGGGCGAGCAGATCATCAGTGAGTTTTCGAGGGCAACGGGAAATAAATCCATTTTGCTAAGGTATTTTAATCCTGCCGGGGCGCATCCTTCGGGCTTAATAGGCGAACTGCCTATTGACAAACCGCAAAACCTGGTTCCGGTTATTACCCAAAGCGCTATTGGCAAACTGCCAGGTATCACCGTTTTTGGAGATCAATACCCCACCAGGGATGGTTCGTGCCTGAGAGACTTTATACACGTGAGTGACCTTGCGCATGCACATACGCTCGCCCTTCAATACATGATAGACGGCAAGCTGAAGGGCACCACCGAAGTGTTTAACCTGGGCACCGGCAACGGTATAACGGTGCTGGAAACCATCAAAGCTTTTGAAAAATCGACAGGTGTAGCGCTCAATTATAAAATCGGGCCCAACAGGCCGGGTGATGTAATTGCTATTTATGCCAATAACGATAAATCGAAGTCGCTGTTGGGATGGAACCCTGTTCATACACTGGAAGACATTCTTCAAACTGCCTGGAAATGGGAGCAAAAGCTGAGTGAGGACGAAAAATTATTTACAGGAAAAAATATCACTTTAAATTAATCCTTTATTTTGCCACTTTAATTCAAGTATACATCATGTTAAAAGATATTCAGGTAAGCGGACAAAAAGACACAAGAAGCGGTTTTGGAGACGGGATTTATGAATTGGGTAAGAAGAATCCGAATGTGGTTGCACTTACTGCAGACCTTGCAGGCTCTTTAAAGCTCAACGCATTTATTAAAGAATTCCCCGAGCGATACATACAATGTGGTATTGCAGAAGCCAATATGATTGGCATTGCCGCGGGATTAACCATTGGTGGAAAAATTCCTTTCACCACCACGTTTGCCAACTTTTCAACCGGTCGTGTATACGACCAGATCCGTCAGTCGGTGGCCTACTCTGGTAAAAATGTAAAGATCTGCGCTTCGCACGCGGGCTTAACACTGGGCGAAGACGGCGCTACGCACCAGATACTGGAAGACATTGGCATGATGAAAATGTTGCCTGGTATGACAGTGATCGTTCCCTGCGATTATAACCAGACAAAAGCAGCTACCATTGCCATAGCCGATTATGTAGGACCGGTGTATCTCCGCTTTGGCAGACCGGTATGGCCCATTTTTACAAAAGCCGATGAAAAGTTTGAAATAGGAAAAGCACAACATTTCTCGCGCGGTACAGACGTTTCTATTTTTGCCTGCGGCCACATGGTTTGGAAGGCCATTGAAGCGGGTATTATACTGGAAGAAAAAGGTATCAGCACCGAGGTTATTAACATACATACCATTAAACCTTTGGATGAGGAAGCTGTGCTGGCATCTATACGCAAAACAAAAGCTGCGGTAACGGTAGAGGAGCATAATATCATCGGCGGATTGGGAGACGGCATTGCACAGGTAGCGGCAAAGCACTTCCCCATACCTATTGAATATGTAGGTACCAAAGATACTTTTGGCGAAAGCGGCAAACCGGTAGAATTATTGAAAAAATACGGGCTTGACACACCGGATGTGGTAGCAGCTGCTGAAAGAGCATTGAAGCGTAAGTAAAGCATTTGGCGTTTGAGGTTAAAATTTATGGTTTTCCGTTTTGTGGCCATAAGACCGTAAACGATCAACAATAAACACTGCCAGATGGCTATTAATCACCCGGATGATATTGTATTACTACAGGAATTTCGCAATACCGCTACCAGGGAGAAGGCATTTACCTCCATTATAAAAAAATACCAGGAAAAACTTTATTGGCATGTTCGTAGGATGGTAATACACCACGAAGATGCCAATGATGTTTTACAGAATATCTTCATTAAGGTTTGGAACGGGCTCGAAAACTTCAGGGAAGACTCGCAGTTGTATACCTGGTTATACCGCATTGCCACCAACGAATCGCTTACGTATATTGACCAGCAAAAGCGAAAAAGTTCATTGTCGATCGACAACGAAGAAAGCAATCTTGTAAACCAGCTCAAAGCCGAAAAAGGCTTCGATTTGAATAAAGCCGAATGGAAATTGCAGCTTGCTGTGCAGCAACTGCCGGAAAAACAAAGGCTTGTGTTTAACTTACGTTATTACGATGAAATGCCTTACGAAGAAATGAGCAGGGTATTAGACACGTCGGAAGGGGCTTTAAAAGCTAGCTATCATCACGCAGTAAAAAAGATTGAAGACTTTATCCTGAACAATTAAACCAAGCTTCTATAACGTAGTCTTAACACTTCATGAAACGTAAAGAAGACATTCAGCAAGAGCTAACCAGCATCAGTCCCAAAATGGCTGAATTCAATAATGCTATGCCTTTTGAAGCCCCTTCAGGCAGTTACTTTGAAGCTTTTCCGGGCAAAATGCTCAGCCTTATTCATCATGTTGAAAACAACGCTTCCCTCCCCGCATCGGAAGAAATAACAATCCTTTCTCCCCTGCTGGCAAATATTAAAAACAAACAACCTTTCGAAGTTCCCGATAATTATTTTGAGCAATTTCAAAAAAGGGTAACAGAAGACGTGGCTGTTCCGCCTCAACCGGCAAAGGTGGTGCGGATGAACAGCGCACCAAAGCCATGGGCGAGGTACGCCATAGCCGTTGCTGTAATAGGTTTTATTGGCATAGTGGCGCTGTTTTGGAATAACCTGCAATCTGATGCAAATCAAACGCTTGCAACCAAGCCGGCCGTTGCGGACGATACATTGGCCATGCCACAACTTGCAGAAGAAACACTTGCCGGCTATTTGAAGGGGTTGCCAGACAATGTGTACGAGCCATCCATTGACAGTGCAGATTCTGAGTTTTATGATGTTGCACTGCTGAAGATAGACGATACAAAGCTGGTGAATATGCTGGAAGATGTGCCGGACGAAGACCTGACGGTTTATGCAAAAGACTTGTAACAACGGACATGTATATTTTCTACGCAGTTACCCAATGACAACTAAATTAATATTAAAAGAAGCCGTGGTTTATTAAAACATTTTCTAATAAAATAAATTCTATTTAAAAAATAAATAATTTTCGGTGAAAAAGCTTTTTTTACTTTTCGGATTCATTACATTTGCAACCTTCATTGCCACCGCCCAACAAAATGGCGGCGGCGAAAGGATCAGATCTCTGGAAATTGGATACTTAACCAAGCAACTCCAGTTGACTCCCGAAGAAGCTGAAAAGTTTTGGCCGGTTTTTAATAAATACAGGCAGGAACTGAAAGTGGTTGCAACCGACACTAACATCACCGAAGAGCTGGATAGACAGCAAAAAGTTCTTGACATACGGAAAAAGTATAAAAAAGACTTTATCGTCATCCTGGATGCCAACAGAGCTCAAACAGTGTTTGAATCAGAAGACAGATTTCGGATACTTGTAAAAAAAGAGCTTCAAAAAAGGGCAAAAGCCAGACAAGATGATACAAGACGGTATAAAAACAACAATTGATTTTTTAAATACGAAATAATTTACCTAATTTTAACTTGGTGTTTTTCATAGGTTAGCAACGGCTGGCTCTTTCTAGGGCTGGCCTTATTTTTTTTAGGTACTTTCCTTCTTGCTTAATTGGCGGAGTGCAGTGTGGTTGCCGCTTCTATATCATTCAAGTCTACAAGGCTGTAATCTTTCACAACATTGTAAAGCGTATCCCTTTCTACGGGCTTCCTGTTTACCTGTTTAATGAGCGAAACAAGCTCCGTGGTTGTCATTGATGGCGTTTGCTCTTCGCTTCCGGCCATGGAGTAAATTTTTGTTGTATCATCTATTGTTCCGTCAATATCATTTACGCCAAACGAAAGTGTAAGCTGGGCGTTCTGTCTTCCCAGCATTGGCCAGTAGGCCTTGAGGTGAGGAAAATTATCCATGAACAACCGAGCAACAGCATAAACCTTCATGTCTTCAATTACAGAAGATTCTTTTACATGGCTCATGTCGTTGGACTGGTTGCGGAATTTTAGCGGAATAAATGTATTGAAACCGCCGGTTTTGTCTTGCAGATCGCGCAACCTTTTCATGTGGTCAACGCGGTGCCAGTATTGCTCTATATGCCCATAAAGCATGGTAGCATTGCTATGCATGCCTAGTTGGTGAGCCACTTCGTGAATGCGCAACCAACCTTCTGCATCAACCTTGTCGTCGCATATTTGTTGTCTTATTTCTGGATGAAAAATTTCTGCGCCACCGCCCGGCAAAGAATCCAATCCTGCTTCGTGCATCAGCTTCATTCCTTCCTCTACCGGCATTTTTGCTTTGCGGAACATATAATCCAGTTCCACCGGAGTATATCCTTTAATATGCAAGTCTGGACGATGCGCTTTTATTTTACGCATAAGATCCATGAAAAACTGCATGTTCATTTTAGGATGCACCCCTCCTACAATATGCACTTCTGTAATCGGCTTGCCATCGTAGCTCTGTACAATATGCATCATTTGGTCGGTGCTCAGCTCCCAACCTTCTTCGCGTTTGGCATATAAGCGCGAATAGGAGCAGAACTTGCAACTGAACACGCATACATTGGTAGGTTCAATATGAAAATTGCGGTTGAAATAAGTAACGTCTCCATGCAGCCTTTCGCGCACCAGGTTAGCCAGTGCTCCCACAAACGGCAGGCTTGCTTTTTCAAACAGCAGCACACCGTCTTCTTCCGAAAGCCGCTCTTTGTTAATAATCTTTTCTCCCACTGCGCGGAGTTCAGGTATGAGGGCGGGATTTTGCAACAGCTTCTCTACAGGCACTTGCTGATTGGTCATACTATCTGCTTTGAATAAATAATATGCAAAGATAGTGGATTGGTTGGGTGAGGGGGTTGGTTAAGTGGATTGGAGGTTGAGTAGGTCAAATGGGTTAAGTGGTTTGAGTAAGTAAAATAGGGCTTAGCCACTCACCGTCGTGCAGCCTCGGTCGCTGGCTGAGGCGGCTGGCTATGTGAGGCGCCCCTGACTGCCGTCAGGAGGCTCGCCTCACATACTTTTGTTGTCGCCTCCAAGCGACAATAATACCACGCGAGACGAAGACGCGCAGCAAAGGACGCCTTGCACCGCAAAAGTCAACTACTTAACCCGCTTAACTTATTCCCTCATTTAACTTGCTTACCCTTATTCCAGTATATCTTAACATTTTTGGTAGCTCTACCCGAAGCCACAATGTCCGGCTTACCGTCGCCATTCATATCCATTACCTGCAAATCTTCACAAGCCATTCCATTTTCGTCTATCCATTGCTGTTGCCACCGGCTGCCGGCATTGTCTGTTTTCATGTATAATTTAATGCCCACTTTGCCATCTTTATTAGGTGTTCTCCACCCCGCTACTACCTGGTCGCTGCCTGCTCCTGCAAAATCAGCCGCTGCCAGCGCATGCCCTTCTTTTACATTCTCGTCCAGCACAATTCTTTCATTTTTCCCATTCTGCGGGTATACTACTATCTTGTCCCCATGCATAGGTTCTACAATGGCTATAAACGAAGCAGTACCGGTCAGCCTGCCTACTCGAACCTCCCCGGCCCCATTGATGCCAGGCAAAGACAACATTTGCGGTTTTTTCTCCGGATACGATTCGTCGAAAAACTTGATACCTTCCTTGGAAGCAACGTATACTCCCTTTGCTGCGGCAGCGGCAGGCACATCGAAATTATGCGTAAGATGAAGACTGCTGTCGAGCAAATGCAATTTCCATTCACCCGTTACATTGCCAGGGAATTCATAAGCGAATAATTGCACGCCTGCACCATTGCCTCCCTGGTTACCCCTTCCATGCAGCGGCAGCACAACAAGATAATATTGCCCGCTTTTCGCCTGTACCCAGCGCATACGATGGGTGGTAGGTTCATGATGAAGCTTTACTGGTTTCCATAATTGAGTTGGATCATTTGGGCGAACAAGGTAAAAGACTGCTCCTGATTGCTGATCGTTGCTGGTTTCCGATGGGTTCCACTGTGCGCCTACGGCTACTTCTACTTTACCATCACCACCAATGTCTTTTGCTGCTATGCATACGTTGTCAAATTCAGTCAGATTTTCCGCCATTACAAACTTTTTCCAGTCACCATTGCGATACCATACAAACTGCTTTTTGTCTGCAAGCAGAATGTCGGGTTTTCCATCGCCATCCACATCGCCCAGCGCCACTCCATAACCAATGGAAATATTGTTGTCTATAACCTGCTCTTCAAATAGCGGTAGCGAAGGATTGAAAAGCTGCAGTACCAAATGAAAAAATAAAAAAGATGACATAAGGACTTTTTTTATGGTAATAGAATCTGTCTGACTTCAAGACCACTTATTAAAAATAAGACTGATTTTCCAGAGAACCTTCCATACCAGTCCGAAGATTCGCAGGGTTAAATGTATTTCACCTGCGGAAAAACTCCCGGGCTCTATTGCTGCGAAGGCGGTGGCGTTATCCCCCAGTTTTCATTGGGCTTGTCTCCCATTACAAACACCAGCCTGCCGCCCTTCATCAATTCGTCGCGATACATCCAGCAGTTTGCAAGCGGTGCCCCGTTAAAACTGGCAGATTGTATGTATACATTTTTTGCAGCATTATTCTTCGTTTCCAGCACAAGCGTTTTCCCATTACCAAGCCTTATCGATGCCTTATCAAAAACCGGGCTACCAAATTGTATAACAGGTTTCAGGTCGGTAAACCCTTTTACATCAAACAAACCCAGCGCAGCCAAAACGTACCACGACCCAAGCTGTCCCTGGTCCTCATCCTGGCCGTAGCCATAACCGTGAACCGGTTCTGTTCCATAAAATTCATCACATATTGCTCTTGTCCATTTTTGCGTTAGCCAGGGCTTTCCCGAAAAATTAAACAGCCAGCTAATGTGCAGGCAGGGCTGGTTGCCATGATTGTACAGCGATTTCACTCCCGCAAAAGCATCAATTACCTTGCCTCCTCCGAATCCATCTTTTTGAGAAGTCTGGAAAATACTATCCAGCCGGTTATTGAATTGCTCCCGGCCAACAGCCTGTATCAATTCAGCAGGATTATGCGGAACATAGAAAGAATATTGTATCGCGTTGCCTTCCTGGAAACCCCTCCAGGCTTCATACGGATCGAACTTGCTTATAAACGACCCATCTGCTTTTTTAGGATGCATGAGCTTATTCGCCGGGTTAAAAACATGCTTCCACCCAGCAGCATATTTTATCAATTGGTTATAATCATTTTCTTTTCCCAACGCCTTGGCCATTTGCGCAGCTGCAAAAGCGCTAAAGCTGTATTCGAGCGTGTGCGAAGCAGAGAAACGGGAACCGGTAGAATCGGTTTTGTCTTCGTCGAGATGTGGCGAATACCCATATTGCACAAACGCCTTTGTATCCATTTTCCCGGAGCCTGTCTTACGCCCCTGCCAGTTAAGTTCATTTGCTTTTACTGCTTCATATGCCAGGTTAACATCATAATCGCGTATGCCAGCCTGGTAGGCGCCTGCTATGGCTAAACCAACAAAATTGGTGCCCACTCCCGAAACATATTCGCTGTTAGCAATACCATCGCCAAACCAACCTTTGTCCTTGTAGATCTGCAATTGCGTATGCACGTAGCTGTTATACCATTCTGGATACGACAGTGCCCACAACTGGGTGATATTCCAGAACGCTCCCCAGATAGCATCTGTATTGATGAACTCCGGCTTATTTTTACCGCTATACGCAGGCAATTGCCCTACTTTCGCCTGGTGTTTGGGATAAGCGCCATTTACATCGCTCGCAATGCCCCTGCCTAGCAATGCGTGAAAAAGTCCCGTATAGAACTTTTTCTTATTGGCTTCGTCTTTTCCTTCCACCAGCATTTTGCCCAGTTCCGTGCGCCACAACTGTTGGGCATTTGCTTTTGCCTGGTCAAAACGCAAACCGGTGGCTTCGGCTTTAAAATTTGCTTTGGCATTGGCTATCGAGATATACGAAAGTCCCACCTTTAATTCTATCTTCTCATTTTCCGTAGTGTTATAATTTAAAAACAGACCGGCACCCTTTCCGTTTGCGGCCTTGCTGTTTTGCTGTATTCCCTCAGCAGTGAAGGCTCCTACGCTTTTGGGCTCTTTGCTGATCTCTCCATAAAAATACATGGCTATTTTACCCTCGGGATCGTAGAGATAAACATACTTAGGATATGTTATAACGAAACCCTCGAAATGCGTATCGTCGATCATGCGTATAGCCGCGTCCGTTACATCGCTGCTTTCTCCCTGCTTGTTGCCAATATCGAGAATAATATGTGCATTATTGCTTTGGGGGAATGTGTAGCGATGAAACCCTACTCTTTTGGTAGCGGTTAATTCTGCTGTAATATGATAATCATCGAGCTGTACCTTATAATACCCAGGTTCAGCCAACTGGTTCCTTTTATCAAACCTTGACCGGTATCCCGACTCAGGATTTTCCAGTTCGCCCGGTTTCACCTTTAGTTCGCCGGTAGTGGGCATACAGTTTACACCACCAATCTGCCATTCATGAAAATGAACAAATCCTTCTATTGAGTTGTGGCGTGTGTCGTAGCCAACGGCTTCCCAACCAGATGGATTGCCATAATGCCCATTGGTGGATGGCGCCAGCTTGGCCATACCGTAAGGCACTGCCGCGGGAGTATAAAAAAACCAGCGGCTATGCGCCGTGCCAATATTGGGGTCAACATATTTCAATACATCCTGTGCAAAGGAGATGTCGGCTTTCAAAAAAATTAAAAGCAAAAGCAGTCGGAACGAGTGAGTATATTTCATATGAACCATTGTGTAATACAGCAAGTTGAAGTGATAATAAGAGCTACAAATTAATGCATATAGTTGAAACATATGTGCATACATAAGAACAATTACTTTCCTGTTAAATAATATCACTGCAGGCACGGCAAAGAAACAAATATCAAAACCCGGGAAGGAATTGTACTCATTGCAATATTCCTTCCTTTTACCCGCCGATATTTGATAATTTTAGGAACGAATGGGATTGAAAGTTCAGCAATGATGACAGATTTGAAAATCAACAAGCTCAGCTATCTTTTAAAGCTGCATTTTTCGGCGATGGCGATTGCGTGTATGATTAACTCTGTGGCCCAGACAAAACCACCCGGTAACATTACATTGCAATTTCATCATGTGGCTGGCAGTCGAGTATTAGCGCTGGACAGTACTTATGAAAACAGCTTTGGCGAAAAGTTTACCGTGAGTAAGTTTAAATATTATATAAGCAATATTGAATTTTCAGACACCATTCATCATGCAAACCATCTTTTAAAAAATTCTTATTTTCTTATCAACGAAGCTAACCCTGACTCTAAGCTGATCTTGCTGAATGTGCCTGGCGGCACCTATCATAAAATTTCGTTTTTGCTGGGAGTTGATAGTGCTAAAAATATGAGTGGTGCACAAACCGGAGCGCTTGATCCGTTGAACGACATGTTCTGGACATGGAAAAGCGGTTATGTAATGGCAAAACTGGAAGGACGTTCGCCTGCATCTACTTTACAACGCCGGATGTTTGAATACCATATCGGAGGATTCAGCGGTGAACACAATGTATTAGGACGTGTTTCCCTGGTATTACCGCATGCCGTTGAAGTAACAAAAGGAAAAAGTTCGCAAATACAGTTGCAGGCAGATCTGAACAAATGGTTTGATGGAGCGCACGCGCTTTCTATAACCCAACATCCTGCATGCACATCAGCAGGTATGTTGGCCAAACAATTTTCTGAAAACTATCTACGCATGTTTACACTACAATCTACGCAGAGCCAGTGAAGATGTCTTTCACCATATTATCACTGTGTACATTGCTAATACTGATGGTAGCAATCCAGACTTCGTTTGCGCCACCGGGTAATAAGGTGGTGCATCCGCTCAAGCAGAGAATACCTGATGGGTTTCCCAAGCCCGTATACGACTATAAAAACAACCCGCTCACAAAAGAGGGATTTGAGCTGGGAAGAAAATTATTTTACGATGGCAGGTTGTCTAAAGACGGTTATACCGCATGCGCCTCCTGTCACCAGCAGTTTGCAGCGTTTTCCGATTTTGAGCATGTGTTCAGTCATGGAATGGATAGCCGCTTTACGCTTCGGAATGCGCCTCCATTGTTTAACCTCGCCTGGCAAAAAGAATTTCACCTCGATGGTGCCATCAACCATATTGAAGTGCAGCCGCTGGCACCGATGACAGGCATCAATGAAATGGCAAATAGTCTTGACAGCGTGATCGTTACACTGCAACAAGACGCAGCGTACAAAAAAATGTTTGCCTCTGCATTTGGAAACGACCAGATCAACAGCCAGAAAATGTTGTATGCACTTGCGCAATTTACCGGCTCTATTGTATCTGCAGATTCCAAATACGACCTGGTAAAAAAAGGGAAGGCTGTTTTTACGGAGTGGGAACAAAACGGATACCAGATCTTCCGGCAACGGTGTGCTAACTGTCATGCAGAACCGCTGTTTACGGATCTTAACTATCACAACATCGGTCTGACAGTTGACACTTTCCTGAATGACTTTGGCAGGATGACCATTACCGGAGAAAAAACAGACTCTTTGAAATTCAAAACACCTACCCTACGCAATATCAGCAGGACGGCACCCTATATGCACGACGGCCGTTACTGGGGACTTTCCACCGCTCTCAATCATTGGCAAACGCGCGACTCTTCCGACATCACGGTATCGTCTTTGATTGCCGATGGAAGACCGCTTGATAATATGGAAGTAAAATACCTCGTTTCATTTTTGCATACTTTGCTCGATTCTGTGCTACTGAAAGACCGGCGCCTGGCAGATCCTATACCCGGCAACCTGATTCACAAGCCCTTACAATGATTTTCTTTATTCAGGCATTTTTTTTTAACTTACCAATATAATCATATAACAACCACCTCTATCATTTACCGGCTCTGAATACACCATTCGTCATCTATTAAAGTATTCAACAAATGAAGAAGATAATTGTTTTGCTGTCCGGATTGTTTTTTGTTTCGCAGTCGTTTGCACAACAACCCGTGGAATGGTCGTTCTTTTCTAAAAAAATAAACAATAGCGACTACGAAGTGCATCTTACTGCCACTATTGAAAAAGGCTGGTTTATTTACTCGCAATTTTCATCTAAAAACGGACCAGCTCCTACAGAAATAACAGTAGCGCCGGCAAAAGAAATAAAACTTTCCAAAAACTTCGATGAGCAAGGTGTTGTACAGAAGCGACGCAGCGCTGATCAAAATACAAAAATACAGGTGTTCGAAAACCAGGTAGATTTCGTGCAGGTAATTTCTGTGCGCGGCAATCAAAAACCAACTCTTGAAGGCGCTGTTTCCTTCGTTGCTTCGAACGGCTCGCAAACGCTTCCCAGGTTCACGGTAAATTTTGCAGTGCCATTGAATTAGAGGCATTTTTGATTTGGCGTTTATAGTTTATCGTTAGTTGTTGAAATTTTGAAATAACGACAAACTGAACCCTAAACCTCAAACTATAAACCCCAAACGATAAACTCCAAACGTTACATCTAAAACACAAACGCCACATGCATCATAGCGCGGTTATTGGCTTTTACAAAACCGCCTGCCAGGTTCTGCGACGCTGGTACCTGATAATTGCCGCCAATCGCGATATTTTTAAAAGTTATTTCCGCGCCAAATGAACCGAGCAGCATGTGTCCGCCCGAAACATCTACACGATAGCCATCATCCATATCTTTTTTGGCGCTTTCAAATAATAAACCGGCATTAGGCGCCAGCGTTAGTTTATTCATTATCCTGAATTTATAATAGGCTTGCACACTGGAACTGAATTTATTTCCGTAGCGATATTCGTCTCCGTTCACAGTATTCATTTTATAACTCACCATTGTGTTAATACCGGCATCCTGCAAACGCAAATCGTACATCGCATTCAATGTAAAGTCAACGCTGCCGGTACCCAATTGAAAAATATTGGCCGTTTCCATCCCGTTTTTTTCGGGTGCTTCGTATTTGCCGGTAGGTACTTTCACACCGGCACCCACCCACAATGAATGCACCAGCATTTTATTGGCTTCGGTGGTGGAGCGGCTGTCGAACACCTGGTAAAAGCCCTGCACGCCCACATCACCCAGCCCTGTTTTGCGGGTAGTGATGCCCTGGTTGAATTTTTCATTAAAGCTTACAGGGACATATGCCATCAGTCTTAGCTTTTTTCCAATCGTCCAGCCACCCCACAGTTCTGCCGTCCGGTAGGTTTCATCGGTGGTTAAATACGAGGTGCTGCCACCCGCTCCTAAATGAGTAACAAGCGAGTTATAACGGTAACGCACACCTATAATTTTTTTGCTGAACTCGGGCAGTATGCCAACATAATAACTTCCCACACCGCAGCCGCAGATGTCGCATGCCCATGCACTTTCAAATGATGCAATGCTGATCAACAGTATAATTATTCGTTTCATGTGTTTATTTATTCTGAGTGAGAAAAAGAAGAATATTTATTGCTCGGAAAATCTTTTGTCGGTGATAAAGCCTGGATCATCCAGTGTTTTCAAAAATGCAAGGATATTTTGCCTTTCTTCTACCGATAGCGGTAAACCATTCTTAAGCAAAGGATCCAGGTTGGGTGTTTCCTTAACCTTTTCCGCATAGTGCTCCAGTACTGCATCCAGTTTGATGAACCGACCATCGTGCATATACGGAGAGGTATAACTAAGATTGCGCAGGCTGGGCACTTTGAAAGTATACTTGTCCTTTTCATTCAGCGTAATCTCATATCGCCCCATATCATTGTTGTATCCTATGCCTATTCCATTGTTGCGAAACGACTCGTCGGTAAACAATGGTTCCTTATGACAACCACTGCAATGCTGCTGAAACAATTGATATCCCTTTTGCTCTTCAGTAGTAAAGGTTTCACCTTCTGCGCGCATCACCTTGTCATATTTCGAGTTGCTGCTTACTGCCATTACCATGAACTGCGAAAGCGCCTTCATGATCCGTTCCGTATTGATCTCCTCGGTACCAAAGGCAAGTCTGAATAATTTTGGATAATCAGGCCGGTCCCGCAATTTTTTGATCACGTTGGCAACCGTTTCATCCATCTCCACAGGATTGGTAATGGGCACGATGGGCTGCAAGTCCAGATCAAATACACCACCGTCCCAGAAAAAATCCTTTCGCCAGGCCATATTCATAATAGGCGGAGAATTTCGCTTTCCCAGTTTGTCGTCGATACCGTGGCTCACATCGTGTCCATGATGCGTAAACCCTGCCGACTGAATATGACAACTGCCACAACTGATCGTATTGTCCCGCGAAAACCTGGGCTCATAAAACAGTTTTCTTCCCAACTCAAATTTTGCCTTTGTAATGTCATTGTTATTGAAATGATATGCAGGCTCGGGGAAATTGGCAGGTTTTTCAAAACCCCTGAAGGCATCTATCGCCTGTTTGGTACAAGCGCAGATGCCAATGACCAGTATAACTGCAATACACAATTTCCTGCTCATGAAATTCAGTTTTCGGTATGATCGTGACGAAACATGCCGGCATAATTGTTGGCAATGTTTACGCTGAAAGCGCTGAACATTACGGTTGGATTTTCGGCTATGCTTAGTTGTGTTTCTCCATCAAAAACCTTGAGAATGTCTGCCATTAAATGAACATTCGCTTCCCGCCCTGTTCTTACTTTGGCAATGCCACCCGTATTCAAATCAATGCTGATCGTTTTTATATTATTGATGGTAGGTGCATCATAGCCCCCGAACCCGCCAATATGGTAGCGGAATTTATGTTGCCCGCTGGGATCAACCGGTGCTTCAGGAGAAATGCCTTCCAGCTTGAAAAAAATATAACCGCTGTTCCAGCTCCAGTACATGCCATCTTCCATGCTGCCGGAAGGGTCCAATACACCTGTACGTTCCGAAATATCCATGGTGGAGCGCAGGCTGTCTACCCCAACGGTAAATTCCACTTTCGAATAGTCGCCCACCGGAACACTTACTTTTGCGAAACGGGTGTTTACATCACTTTCTTTTATCAGAAAATAACTGCTGTCCTGCGGAACAGTGTATACTTCACCGTCAGTATTTGTTACTTTAATATTGCTGATAAAATATTGCAGGTTCGATACTGAAAAGGTTTCCCCTTTCGAATTTTCGTATGAGCCTGTATTTAACTGGAGATTTTGTCCCCCAACGATATTGTCGAACTCAACAGATAGCGTTGCAAGTTCATTATTGTTACCAGGCGCTGTTTTCTCTTTTTTGCAGGAAGTCATTATTATAACAGATGAAAGCGCTATGCACGCTGCTTTAACTGTAGACAGTTGCTTTAACATGGCAATAAATATTTTATAAAAGTTTGAATAGTAGGTTGACCGCTGTTTAAAGCGGGATTGAATACTGATGTGGCAGTATGCGAGTAAACATACAGGCTATTAACATCACGCATATGCATACGCTAAGTAGCTGCACGATATACTACTATACAGTTTAATGGATGCAAAAGATGCTGCAATGGCAACGGTTCATTCCTCCGCCGGCAGATCGTGAGACACGAAATCCTGGCAGACTCTTGAAAACCTCTAAGAGTAAATGGTAACTATGCCCGAAGCGGAGGATGAAAAACAGGACTGGTGTAAAGATGTGAATAATGGCTGTTATGATACCCGGGATAGTCAGCATCAGCGCCGGATATAATGCTGGGAAAAGAGAAACTGGTTTCTTCAAAAAAATCAGTAATAGTAAGCTTTACAGTGCTTTTTTCGCCAGTGGGGTTGGGTGCATCGCTGTTCTTTTCAATTTGCTTTTTAAGATGGCATTTACCCTCACACTGCAGTTGCGGCTTTTCCTTGTTCTCGCACAAATTAGCCGCGATAAAATCTTTATTAAGCTGGTACTGCAGGCATGCTAACGGTATTGCCATCATTTTCAGCAGCAGCAATGTAATTAAAACAACAGCAATATTTTTTTGCAGGAGGAACATGCGCTGCAAAGATAAAGACAGAAGAGATTGGTTGCATCGCTTTCTTAGAATTGATGAATGATTTTTCTGTTCTGCTAAGGTCAGTCAGTAACTTGTCGGAAATCATAGAAGTGGCATCAACTTACTTCCCGATACAAAACTTCCCGAATATCGTTCCCAGTATATCGCGATCTGTTTCCACCTGCCCGGTAATTTCTCCAAGATAATGGAGACAACGGCGTATATCCAATGCCAGCAGGTCGCCGGTTACGTTATTGTCCATGGCCGTTTTAATATCGTTCAGACATTCCTGTATTTTCAGCAACGCATTGTAGTGCCGCACGTTGGTAATAATTGTATTTTCTGTATTGATGCCTCCGGATATTACCGCATTATACAGACTTTCTTTCAACAGGTTAATGTGTTGCTTTTCGCGGGCTGAAATATAAATTGCCTGTGCGCCCGAAGCAGAAAATTTTCGTTGCGTCTCCGTTTCTCCAGGCACATCGGTTTTATTGATCACCATTAAATATTTGAGCCGCCCGTCATCAAACAGCTTTTTCCTGTCTTTTACAACTTCCGCATCATCATTTACCGCATCAAACAGTCCAATAACAATATCGGCCTGTTTCATCTTTTCATAGCTTCTGCCAACGCCTATCTCTTCTATTGCATCAGCAGTATGTTCGCGTATGCCGGCTGTATCTATCAGCCTGAAGAGTATGCCATGAATGTTCAGCGATTCTTCAATGGTATCTCGTGTGGTGCCTGCTATGTCGCTCACAATGGCTCTTTCCTCGTTGAGCAGGGCATTCAGCAGGGTCGACTTCCCCACATTAGGACTACCGATAATGGCTACACTAATACCGTTCTTTATTACATTTCCTAATTGAAACGATTGGCTCAGGTTGTATACAACCGTACTCAGCTCAGCAATTAAGCCCGCCAGTTGCGAGCGGTCGGCAAATTCTACGTCTTCCTGCGAAAAGTCCAGTTCCAGCTCTATCAGTGCGGCAAATTCAATGAGCTTGTTCCGCAGGTATTGCAGGTCGCTCGAAAAACCGCCCCGCAATTGTTTTAAAGCAGTTTGCTGAGCAGCAAATGAATGCGCTGCAATTACATCGGCAACAGCTTCGGCCTGGGTAAGATCCATCTTGCCATTCAGGAACGCTCTTTGCGTAAATTCTCCGGGCTTTGCCATGCGGGCGCCCTTTTCAATACAGGCATTGATAACCTGTTGCTGTATGTAGGGCGAACCGTGACAACTTATTTCTACAATGTTTTCGCCGGTATACGATGCGGGCGCTTTAAAGAGTGAAACAACTACTTCGTCGAGCTTTATTTGATTATGCTTTAACATGCCTACATGAATGGTATGGGTAGGCTGCCGCAACAAATTTTTGGAAGTAAACAATTCGTCAACAATCGCAATGCTGTTTGCTCCGCTTAGCCGTATTACGCCAATAGCGCCTATTCCCGGGGGAGTTGCCAATGCCACAATCGTATCATTCCAGTCTGAAAAAATGGATGCCATTGGGCAAAAATACAACTCTGTTTGTCAAGGCTTGCTGTTCAGCAAATTTCTGTCTGCCCCCTCTATCCTCCCCAATGCATGTCTCCTCACATCGCAGATCATCATTTCATCCAGCACTGCCATCAACTGCCGGTAATTGCTGTTATCGCCGGGTTTAATAACTACTATCAGGGAATCCGGCGAAACATTTGCCAACCGAAGGTCGGTTTGTTTGGCGATTATCACCTTTCTTAATTCATCGGTTCCTGCTATCATGCTTACCATTTGTTTACGTGGGTTGTCGTTCAAAAAACCTTCATAACAAACTGCTTCGTTGTCGCTCAATAGCACGGTGAGCGTTTTGCTAACCGGCACCGGCGTATCATCACCCTCCTTGGGAAGTATAAAATTCATGGCGGTAGGCTTGGTTACAACCGCCGTAAAAATGAAAAAGGTGATCAATAAAAAACCGAGATCCACCATTGGGGTCATATCAACTCTTAAAGATCTTGCAGTGGTTTTTAAAAAGCGATTTTGTTTGTTATCAGCAACATTTATTTCAGCCATATGCAGTGTTTATTAGTAAGATCACAGGTTGCCGATGTTTCCACACGATCACACCAACAATTTCTCTGCCTTACCGATACGCATAACCGCAAAAAAAATCCTTCCCGGAAACCGGAAAGGATTTGTAAGAATTATTTATGAGATGTATTTACTCTTCTGCGATCTGGAAGGTTACAGGCTGCTTGCGGTAAGCTTTTACCTTACGACCATTTTGTTCGGCAGGTACCCATTTGGGTCCTTTCTTAATGGCGTTTACGCAAATTTCAGCCAGCTTTGTTCCTTTCATAGTAAGTGCTTCCACTTCACTGATGTTACCTTCTTTGTCCACGATGAACTGTACCACGCAGGTTCCGGCTTTACCAGCTTCCTGGAGCTCATCAATATACCTGTTGATTTCTCTTGAGATATATTTAGCCCATGCACCTTCTCCACCGGGGAATTTGGCTTCGATCTCCACTTTCTGGAAAACCTTGTCTTCGTCGTCAGCCTTGGGAGCTGCTACTACACCGCCTTTGTCTTCTACCGGGGGAGCTACTATACCTAAGTCTTTTGCACCTTCCTGGTTAATAGTACTGATGGTAGCTTCTTTCAGCTCTTCGATCTCTTTCATTTCTTCCTCTGGCTTTACTTCCTCATCTTTTACAACTTTGGGAGGAGTAAATTTAGCCATCTCGATCTTTGGAGGATCTGGTGGCTTTGGCGGAGGTGGCGGAGGTGGCTCTACTGGCTTCTCCTCCTCAATATTGGTCATTTCCACTTCCTTGATTACCAGTTCCTGCTTTTTTTCTTTGCTCTCGAATTTAGAGCTTAAAAAAGAGGCAAGAAGGATAAGCAAGGCAAATGATGCGGTAATAATCAAAGCTGTTGTAAGACGCTTTGAATATTTTGTCCGCAATTCATAAGCTCCATACGACTTGTTGCGACCGTCGAAAATGATGTCGAGCAAGTTGGAGCTTAATATTTTGCTTAATTCCATAATGCTGTTTTTAATTTAGTTAGATGCAATACCTTCTACATTCCATAACTATTGAACATTATTTGCTGTTTCGGTCGCCTTTACCAGTTCATTTTCCTGGGGCGAAATTGAAACCAATGCAAATTTCTTCACTTCGTTAATGGTCATTTCGTCGAGTATAGCCACTATATTTTTGTAATTAGCCTCGTCGTTGGGTTTAATCACCACTACAAAGTCCTTAGGATCTGTTGATTTCTTTTTGGTAAGAATAACATCCCTGATTTTTTTGTAGTCGGAAGCCTGAACCTTGGTAGGATCATCTCCCTCGTAGTAATACACACCATCCGATTTTCCAAGCATAATGGTAAGAGCGCCAGAGGCTTTTACCTTATTTTGCTCTTCAGGCTTCTCAGTATCCTTCGGCATGATCAATGACATGGTCGTAGGCTGAGACATGGTAGTGGAAAATATAAAGAATGTGATGAGCAAAAAACCCAGATCCACCATTGGCGTCATATCCACCCTGGTAGACAGTTTTTTGGCTTTTTTGACGCCCGGGCCTTTCTTATGGCCACTATCGCCACCTTCTTCTATCGCTGCCATATACTGGTTTTTAAATTGTTAATTAATTTCTGCAATTCTACTCGCCTGTGAAGTTACTTATTTTGTTGCAGGCTTTTGCCTGGTTTCCCATAAAGGGCTACCAACGGGCGCATCCTGAAACTTGGTAACTAACTGGAACTTGTTGATATCGTTCCTTTTAAAGGCTTCCAGCACGTTTCTCACAACCGGGTATTTGGTCTCATTGTCTGCTTTTATGATCCAGGAAGTTTTCTTTCCGGCATACACAGACATGGCATCCCTCACCCAGAAAGTAAGTTCTCCGCCTGTAGAATCAGGCACCGGGATACCCGGCTGAGCAGCTTCTTTCATTTGCTCGGGTGTCATAGCCAACAAACTTTTCATACCCGAAAAAGGAACCCCGATACTGGGCGCGTTGGTAAACGATTTGATATTTGCCTCAGAAAGCCCCAGGTTGCGGGTACTGTTCAGGTTTTCTGCGATCTTACGGCGAGCGTTAGGATCGTCCATTTGAACAAACACCCTGCCATCCTTATCGATCGTTACCATGAAAGCGTCTGTTTCAGGCAACGCATCTGCCGACACGGAACTGGGGAATTTAACTTCCACCGGCTCATCAGGTTTAAACTTTGTAGCCAGGATGAAAAATGTAAGGATCAGAAAAGACACATCCACAAAGGCTGTCATATCTACCCACGTACTTTTCCGCGCTACTTTTACTTTTGGCATTTGAAAATGTTTTTGATTGATGTATTAAGATTCAATACTGCTGAGTTTCCATAAACCCAATACAAGTTATTTGTATTGAGAAGCGAAGCTCTGAGTCAGTGTAAATCCTGATTCATCAATACCATAAGTTATGGCGTCGATTTTTGTAGTAAAGATGTTGTACATGATCATGGCGAAAGCCGATGTAGCAATACCTACCGCAGTGTTGTAAAGCGCTTCGGAGATACCAACGGCCAACTGAGATGCAGCACCTGCGCCACCTTCTTCACCCATTGAGCTGAAGGAGCGGATCATACCCATTACCGTACCCAACAGGGCTACCAGGGTACCCACTGAAGTTAAGGTAGAAAGGAATACCAGGTTTTTCTGCAGCATAGGAATTTCCAACGCTGTAGCTTCTTCTACTTCTTTCTGGATGGCCAGTACTTTTTGCTCGGTAGTTAATTCAGCATCCGGAATCAACTCTTTGTATTTACGCAAACCGGCTTTCATTACATTGCCTACAGAACCTTGTTGTTTGTCGCACTCGCTTAAAGCAGCATCAACATTCTTATTAGCAAGGTGGTATTGAACTTTTCTTACAAATTCAGAAATAGAACCTTTGCCTGTAGCTTTAGCAATGGTTAAAAACCGCTCGATAGAAAACACGATTACCATCAGGAACATCCCGATCAGGATAGGTACCACAATACCGCCTTCGTACATACGATTCCACGCGCCGATAGGTCCATGATGTTTGGGCCAGAATCCACCCGCAGGATCTGGTTTGGTGAACCCTGAGTCAGCACCCAGGATGAATCTCCAGATTAAATATCCGGCAACAATACAAACTATTGGAGCCAGCCAGGAAATAATATTACTGCTTCCCTTAGGTTGTACAGAAGTTGATGCTTTCACAGCAGAAGCACTTGTGGTTGGTTTAGTTTCAGCCATAACTCTTGATTTTTTGAATTAAAGATTTTACAATTTTTAGTGTGTGGTTTGATTTCACAATTCTAATAAAAAAAAAACTTAAAACTTTTAAATATTTGAAGAAAAAAATCGTTGGGAGGGCAATTTAGTAAATTTCTAATACCAAACATCAGATTTCCGTTTTTGTTTTTTAAATCTTCAAAGTCATACCTACGTTGGGTTGCCGCCGAAAAGTCTACACCTGTAATCGGGTTTTAGACCAATAAAAAACAAATGTGATTTTTGAGTTATCATTAATTTCACCGCCACAAAACATAATAAATTATTACCCTCATGCATTGCAAACGCTTATCTGTTGCACTCCTGCTGTCCTTATCCGTTATGATGGTATGGTCTCAGAGCAAAAAGAATACCACGGTTCCACCTGCATCACCCACCGTTCCCACACCGGCTGCTGCACCCAAAACAAAACCAAAGGCTTACAAGGATGTAATAACAGACAAAGCCGTTTCGGACGAAGGGCTTTTTACGGTGCATAAAGTGGAGGATAAGTATTTTTTTGAAATCCCTGATTCATTGATGGCAAGGGACATATTAGTGGTTAACCGCATTTCCAAAGCAGCCGCGGGGATGCGGAACTTTTTCTTTGGCTATGCCGGCGACCAGATTGGCAACAATGTGATCAGGTTCGAAAACGGCCCTAACAACAAACTTTTTCTGAAAAAAGTATCCTATGATGAAATCTCAAAAGATACGTCGCAACCCATGTATAAAGCGGTTACCAATTCTAATATGCTGCCCATTGTTGCATCATTCGATATCAAGGTGCTGCCAACAGATTCTAACGGAACGGTTATAGACTTTACCGATTACATTTCGTCCGACAACGATGTGCTGTTCTTTTCAGGCAACGCAAAGAGCGTATTCCAGGTAGGCGGCTACCAGTCCGATAAGTCCTATATCCAGGCAGTGAAAAGCTACCCGCTGAACATCGAAATTAAAACCGTAAAAACGTATAGCAAGGGAGGCGGATCGGGCCTTTTGCCCGGTATGCCGGCTGCAGGTGGTGGTGCTCAGAATGTTTTGTTTACGCTTGAACTGAACAGCTCCATGGTGGTGCTGCCCAAAATACCGGCCAGGCAACGCTTTTTTGACCCGAGAGTGGGCTATTTTGCCAGGCGATATACTGACTTTGATGCAAACCCCCAGGGCGTAAAAGACGTTTCGATGATCGTACGCTGGAAGCTGGAACCCCGGCCTGAAGACGTTGAAAAATATAAAAGAGGCGAACTGGTTGAACCGCAAAAACAGATCATATACTACATAGACCCGGCTACACCTAAAAAATGGGTTCCATACCTGATACAAGGAGTAAACGACTGGCAGGCTGCTTTTGAAAAAGCAGGTTTTAAAAATGCGATTGTAGCTAAACTGGCGCCTTCGCCGCAGGAAGATTCGACCTGGAGCCTGGAAGATGCCCGCTATTCAGCCATTGTTTATAAACCATCGATAATAGCGAACGCCAGCGGACCGAATGTGCACGATCCCCGCTCGGGCGAGATACTTGAAAGCCATATTAACTGGTATCACAACGTAATGAATTTATTGCGCAACTGGTATTTCATACAATGTTCGCCAACAGATGCCCGTGCCAGGAAAATGGATTTTGATGATGAGCTGATGGGGCAACTCATCCGGTTTGTATCGTCGCATGAAGTAGGGCATACACTGGGGCTGCGCCACAATTTCGGATCGAGCTCATCGGTACCGGTGGCAAAATTGAGAGATAAAGCCTGGGTAGAGGCGAATGGACATACGCCTTCTATTATGGATTATGCGCGCTTTAACTATGTAGCGCAGCCGGAAGATAGCATTTCGGAAAAGGGATTGTTTCCGCGAATAGGCGACTACGACAAGTGGGCGATTGAATGGGGATATAAGTGGTTCCCTGATATTACCACGCCCGAAGCAGAGCTACCGGTATTGAATACCCTAACCATTGAAAAATTAAAAGATAAAAGACTTTGGTTTGGCACGGAAAGCAATCCCGACGACCCACGGTCGCAAAATGAAGACCTTGGAGACAATGCAATGCTTGCCGGCACCTATGGCATTAAAAACCTGCAACGCATTGTGCCTAACCTGATGGAGTGGACACGCAAACCGAACGAAGATTTCGAAAACCTCTCTACGCTGTACACCGAAGTAACCACACAGTATGGAAGATATGTAGGCCATGTTGCAAAAAATATCGGGGGGATATACGAAACCCCCAAAACCGTTGAACAAGAGGGAGCGGTGTACGAGTATGTGCCCAAACCGCTGCAAAAAGAGGCTATGAATTTTTTGAAAAAAGAACTGTTCAACACTCCAAAGTGGCTTGTTAACAATGATGTGCTGGACAGGATTGGAAACACCGGCGTATCGGTTATCAGCACCAGGCAGGATGCTATACTGAATCGTTTGATAAGCACCACTACCATCAGCAAGCTGCTGAGTATGGAAGCCGAAATGGGAGAAAAAGCTTACAAGGCTGCCGATATGCTGTACGATCTTAAACAAGGCGTTTGGGGCGAGCTTGCAACGCGCAAGCCTATAGACATATACAGGCGAAATCTTCAGAAATCTTTTGTGGAACGAGTAGGACAGATTGTTAATCCGCCTGCTACCGCGGGCTTTGGAATAATGTTCAGCATCGGCGCTCCGGCGGCTATGACAGATACGAAGAGGAGCGACATTATTTCCCTGCTGAAAGCCACGCTCCGTTCGCTGAGATCAGAAATTAAGGCTGCTATCCCGGCGACGCAGGATAAAATGACCTTGTATCATTTGCAGGATGTGTCGGAAAGGATAGAGAATATTTTGAACCCGAAAAAGCTGTAAGGCATAGGGTGTAAGGCGTAAGGACTGTATAGGTCGTACCAATTACCACTTACCACCAAAATGGACGACGCATTATTAAAGATAAAATCGGTAATTCAGAACGTTCATCCATTGCCGGCTGATGCGTGGGAAGCCTTTTCCACTATATGGATACCTTTTTCTGCCAAGCGAAAAGAGATCATTACTACTGCCGGAGAAAAAGAAAAATATTTGTATATAGTGCTGGAAGGTGTGCAGCGGGTGGTATACTTTGATGAACAAAACCGGGAGGCTACACTGGTATTTACCTATCCGCCATCGTTTGGCGGCGTGCTCGACTCGTTTTTGATGCAAACGGCATCGAAGTATTATTATGAAACGCTTACACCTTCCTCTTTTTTGCGTACTTCTTTTACCGAACTTGAAAAGCTGATGGCAACCTACCCCGACATTGAACTGTTGATACGCAAGGGTGTTACGGGTGCATTGGCTGGCTTACTTGAACGGATAACCGAACTGCAATGCTTTTCGTCTGAAGAAAAGTTTCGTAAGCTGTTGCAGCGAAGTCCCCACATTTTGCAATTGGTTCCACATAAATACCTCGCCAATTACCTGGGCATTGATGCTACCAATTTCAGCAAGATGATTAATAAGATCAGGATATAAAAAAGCAAGATCCAAGAAGCAAGATCCAAAAAATAAAAATCAAGAACCAAAACACAAAAACCAATATAGAATTTCAGCCGCCAAAATCAGAAATCAGTAAATCAGCATTCAGCAATCAGCCTTTGTCGTCATGTCCATATAACCAACCGCCCCATCTCAAATCTCAAATTTCAAATCAGCAATTACCCCCTCCCCCTCACCGAAAATCTTGGTAAATACCAACGTTTATATTCCCCCGGTGGATCATTTTTGTGTTGTTAAACAAAACGATCATTAGAACAATCACAATTAACAGTTATGAAACCGGTTAGTAAATATGTGTTGCTGGAAAATCTCGAAGCCCGCGTGGAAGGTCACCTGGCAGAAGCAATAAAAGTTTTTCAAAATCTGCCGCAGGAATCATTGCTCAAACCTTCGGCAACAGGTGGCTGGAGCATTGCACAATGTCTTGAACATTTAAACAGGTATGGACATTATTATTTGCCGCAGATACAAAAGGGACTCGACAAAAAAATTCCCGGGGGCAATACGTTTAAAAGCACCTGGCTGGGCAGCTATTTTACCAAAATGATGGAACCGTCTACAGGAACCAAACAGGTAAAAGCATTCAAAGCCTACATTCCGCCTGTGCAGTTAGACGCCCACGCTACAGTAGCAGCATTTATAGCGCAGCAGGAAACCTTGCTTAGTTATCTTAAACAGGCACGTAACGTAGATTTGAATGCAGTAAAGATCCCGGTTTCGATTGCTAAATGGATAAGACTAAAGCTGGGCGATGTATTTCAATTTGTTATTGCACACAACGAAAGGCATATAGTGCAGGCTAAAAGAAACGTTGCCACAGGTTTAACAACTCCTAAAAAACAGGTGTTGCAATAACCGTGACGCATGCTTTATATTTGAGTAAACCATTCTTCAAATTTAAAGCAACACATTATGAGTCGCATATTTACGTTATTGGTACTGATTGCAGTTGCCACATCCTGCAACAGCAGCCGCCTGGCTTCCGTCAGCAGTCTTCATGAAAGCCATTTTACCGACACCTTAATTACCCAGTCGCTGTTCAGCGATAAAACGGCTTCCATTTCGGAAGAAAACATCCAGCGCATTTTGGATGGCAAATATCAACTACCCGATAAAGTGAGGATAGCAATCGTAAAGCTGGATGATCAGCAGGCAAAATATTCCTGGAACGATGAAGCATACCTGAAAAACCAGCAGGCATACGCCAACACCCTGATACAGCAGTTCCAACAGTCTCCATCTGTATCGGCAGTAACGGTAATACCCGGAATGTTAATGCCGGGCACACCAACGTATACTTCCATCAGGGAAGCGGCGGTTAGGATGCAGGCCGATGTAGTTGCTATTTACACCATTACAGGCGACCTGTATTCGAAGTATCGCCTGTTCAATAAACCAGACATCAAAGCGTTTGCAACAACGCAACTCATTCTGCTGGATGTAAGAACCGGGTTAATTCCATTCACCTCTATCATTACCAAAGATCATCTTTCGCAAAAAAATGAACGTGAACTGAATTATTCGGAGGCAACAGCGCGCATACAAAACGAAGCAGTATTGCTTACGCTCAATGAAACGGGGCAAAAAATAAGCAACTTCCTTAATAAACGCTGATCGCAATCCCTGGCGCAAACCCACCAGTCATTTCGCCGGCAATTTCTGTATTGCCGGCTTATTTTATTTGCAAAAACAAAACAAACAATTATTTTACAGGCGCTCATCCCTTTGAAAATGTAAGTGCCCTTTTTGCATTAATCATTTGCAGCAACCCTTTACCATGCGATATACGTTTTTATTGCTACTTGTTATTGTTTTTTCCAATCCACCGAAAACCTTCGCGCAGTCAGCCGACGTGCTCGACAGCCTTGCATTGAAAATTGAGAGCGCCAAAACCGAATCGGAAAAACTGAATGCCAAACTCAACTATAATGTAGCGCTTTCAAGAACTGATCTCTCTAAAGCAACTGCCAATATCGAACAAATTAAAGCCGCCAGTTTCGAAAAAAAGGAGCTGCAAGCCTATGTTCAATCCATTTTAGAGTTGGGTAATTTATCCTACACAAGCGGCAACTATATTAATGCAGTAATACGATACGAAGAAACAGAGAAAGCACTTTCATTGCTTTCCCCTTCTGCCTTTACTACCAAAAAATTTGGCTCGGTTTACAATAACCTCGGTGCTACCTGGTCACTGTTAAACGATCTTGACGCAGCACAGAATTATTACATCCGGGGTATTGCTCAATATGAAAAGAACAACGACTCTGCGAGCCTGATGATGAGCTATTTTAACCTCGGTTTTATTTTTATTGATATGCAACAGTGGCAAAAAGCATATCAATATCTTTTGAGAAGCCTTGAGTTCTCTGCCGGTTCTCGCGACAATACTCAGGCTTTACAATCTGCAGCGAGGGCAGCCGCCATTTGCTTTCGTTTGCAAAACATTGAAGAGGGTGAGCGTTTGCTGAAATTGTGCGACAGTCTCTACAAGTCGCAAAAAAATTATCTCGGCAAAATATATTATAACAATGCGTATGGAGAATATAAAGATGCATTGGGACTGCCGGATGAAGCAATGAAATACCACCAGGCCTGCTATCAGAACAGCCTCGATTGGAATGACCCTTATTATATTGTGGATGCAGCGTGGGAAATAGGCCGGTCATTTTTAAAAGCAAACAACGCCGATTCAGCCGGCGTTTATCTTCAGTTGGCACTGAACAATGCCAGGAAATACAACTATTTACCTAAGATCAGATTTATTCTGAACGATTGGTGCGTGTATTATGCCAACACGTTGCAATTTGAAAAAGCCTATCAGCTTCGCACCAGTCTTTCGCAGTTTACAGACAGCCTTATAGGCGTGCAAAATCACAACAGGATATTATTGTTTGATGCGCGTTACCAAAGCGAAAAAAAAGAAAGCCAGATCAAACAATTGGTGGCGGAAAAAAAGGTGCAGGAATTATCGCTCAGGCAAAAAAATATACTGAACTATATTTTACTGGCCGCCGCGGTTACATTAACGGGTGTAGGTTTTCTCTTTTATCGCGATCATAAGCAAAAGCAACTGTTACAACAGCAACGCATCAACGAACTTGAAACCGAAAAGCAATTGCTGGCAACCGAAGCGGTGTTGAAAGGCGAAGAGAAAGAAAGAGCCAGGCTTGCCAAAGACCTGCATGACGGGCTTGGCGGTATGTTATCGGGTATTAAATATGCTTTTACCAATATTAAAGGAAACCTGGTAATGACGGAGGAAACCCATAAGGCGTTTGAGCGCAGCATGTCGATGCTCGATGTGTCGATCCGGGAAATGCGAAGGGTGGCTCATAACCTCATGCCAGAAGCCTTGTTGAAATTTGGGCTGGATACGGCGTTGAGAGATTTTTGCAATGATATAAACCAGAGTGGCGTTATTAATATAAAATATCAATCTATCGGGCTGCAAGGCGCAGCTATCAATCAAACTGCCGCAATAGCGGCTTACCGCATTGTGCAGGAACTGGTAAACAACACTATAAAACATGCAGGTGCCACCGATTGCATCGTCCAGGTAAGTAAAAACAACAGCATCCTGACGATTGCAGTTGAAGATGACGGAAAGGGATTTGACACCGCCGTTTTGCAAAACAGCAAAGGCATTGGCTGGAATAATATACGAAGCAGGATAGACTTCCTGAAAGGCGTTATGGACGTTCAATCAACACAGGGGCAGGGCACATCGGTACACATAGAACTGAACGAAGAAATATAAACCTGATAACCGGGAATTATTTAACAATGATGCATACACGTCTTTTAATTGTAGACGATCATTATATGGTGGCAGAAGGCATACGATCGCTGCTGCAACATGAGCCTATGTTTCTATCTATAGATCATGCTGCCGATGCAGCTTCCTGCCTGCAATTAATGAACCGGCAATTGCCTGACGTTGTGTTGATGGATATTAACCTGCCCGACAAAAGTGGCATTGATCTGTGCAGAGAAGTAAAAACCTTGTACCCATCGGTTTTTGTAATAGGATTGAGCACGTATAATCAGCAAAGTTTTATTGAAAAAATGCTGCAATATGGCGCGAGTGGCTACCTGCTTAAAAATGCAACGAGGGAAGAACTGGTGGAAGCAATTGATACGGTGCAAAAAGGGAAAACCTATATTAACGATGAGGTAGCAGGAATTTTGCGTGCGCCAGAGCCGGATAAAATTCCCATTGTTACAAGGCGTGAAAAAGAAATACTGCAACTGATTGCGGACGGCATGACGAGTGTTGAGATTGCAGGCAAACTTTTTATCAGCGCTGCTACAGTTGAAACGCATCGAAAAAACCTGGTGGCAAAATTTAATGCGCGGAACACGGTGGCGTTGATAAAAGCGGCTATTGGGTATAGGTTGATTGATTAGTTTGAAGTTTATCGTTTAGCGTTTATCGTTTCACACAATAAACACCAAACTACAAACGCTAAACGCTGCTTATTCATACCTTAACGCCACAATAGGATCGAGCTTGGAGGCTTTCCAGGCTGGATATAAACCGGCTGCCAGACCTACAGCCGAGCATACTACAATGGCTATCAGTATCAGCAGCCAGGGAATAAAAAACGGAACCTTCATCAGCATGCCTATCAGGTTGCCGGAAATGATGCCTATTACTATTCCAATAGCTGCGCCCATAAGGCTGATCAAAATCGATTCGAACAAAAATTGCTGCCGTATACTTTTAGCTTTAGCACCCAGAGCTTTTATCAATCCCACTTCCTTGGTTCTTTCGGTAACGGCTACCAGCATAATGTTCATTAAGCCAATAGATGCTGCCAGCAATGTAATAAACCCTATTCCACCGGCTGCCATTGAAATATTGCTCAGCATCGAAATAAACTGCGCCGCCAGGGCATCGCTTTTATCCAGGTAAAAATTGTTTTGCTCGGTGATGGTGAGATTGCGTACCGCCCTGAACAATCCTTCTGCCTCTCCCATAGCATCGTTCAGTTGCCCTATATCTTTTACCTGTACACCTATGTAATAAGATGGTCTTCCTAAGGTAAACAACCGGCGTACGGTATTATAGGTAGTAAACACTGCATTGTCTGCCCGCATAAACGAACTGCTTCCCCTGCTTTTAAGCACTGCAATCACCCTGAATTTATTGGCGCCTACCCTTATGATCTTATCCAGTGCATTCTCTACCCGGTCGCCAAAAAACTTCTTTGCAACATCAAAACCCAGCACGCAAACATTCCTGCCCGTTTGTATATCAAGTGTATTAAAATCGCGCCCATACAATATTTCGTATCCGTTGAGGGCAAAATAATTTTCATCGCCACCGGACACTCTTACATTGGGATTGGTTTTTTTAGACCCGTAAAAAACAGTTTGCTCCCCCAGCCCGCTGAGCCCTATACTGACTTTTGCAGGAAATTGATAACGCTCTTTAAACGCTACTGCCTGCTCGTAGGTAATGCGCTTATTAGCGTTAGATTTTTTTACTTTTTTATTGCTGCTGCTGCTTGTTTTGGTAACATCTCCTCCATCGCCAAAACGGATCTGCATTTCGCGAAAACGGATGCTGAAGGAATTAGCACCCATGGTGGCAAAGCTTTCGGTGAGGCTTGCATTCATTGCCTGTATGGCGGTAATAATACCTACCAATGCCCATATGCCTAATGCAATCATAGCAACAGTAATGCCTGTACGTAGTTTGTTGCCACGCAGATTTTTCCAGGCCAACGATAACGTATCTCTGGTAGTCATTCCATTGCTTATTGAATACTAAAAGTACGGAGAAATCGGCTGTCAGCAATCAGCCTTCAGCTATTTGCAGTTTATTGTTTTTTGGAATGTACTCTCCTGTAAACTGAAACGTGTACCGCCCGCTGATAGCTGAAAGCTGACGGCTGATAACTTAAAAATACAGCCCTCTTATCAAAGCGCCGGGGAATAACCCTAGTATGATAACGAGCAACGCTGTAACGAACAAGGTAATGCGGAATGTTCTGGAGAAAGGCTTCACATCGGCCTCGCCTTCTTTAAAGTACATAGCCTGTATCACCCGGAAATAGTAATAGGCGCTGATAGCTGCCATTAATACCGCAAAAATGGGTAACCACAGGTGTTGCCCGCTTTTTACGGCGCCTATCAGCATATAATATTTTGCCAGGAATCCGGCTGTTAACGGAATACCGGTGAGGGAAAGCAAAAAGATGGTATTCATCAAAGCAAGGAATGGTTGCTTTTTGGCTAAGCCGTTAAATCCTTCGATGGAGAAATCTTTTACTTTAGCCAGCACTGCAAAACTGCCTATGCTTGCCAGGCAATAGGCGGCTGAGTATAAAATGAGGCCTTCTTTTGCAAAAGTATTCAGCGCATATACCGAAAACATCATGAAGCCGGCTTGTGCAATACTGGAATAGGACAGCATGCGTTTTACGCTTTGCTGAAATACAGCCGTTACGTTTCCTATAAATAAAGTAGCTGCGGTAATAAGCGCTACCAGCAGTTGCCATTCGGCATGTACTTTTCCAAAAGCATTGTCGAACAATCTTAAAAACGCAACAAACGATGCAGCTTTTACAACCGTTGCCATAAAAGCTGTAAATACGGTGGGCGATCCGTCGTATACGTCTGGTGTCCAGAAATGAAAAGGAGCCGCACTTACTTTAAAAGAAATGGCTATCAACAAAAATACCAGCCCAATAGCCAGCATGGGCTGAAAGCCTGCGGTTCCAACATTAATAGCTCCAATATAAAACGATCCGGTTGCTCCGTACAAAAAGGCTATTCCCATCAACATAATGCCTGTTGAAAAGGAGCCCATCAAAAAATATTTTAAAGAAGCCTCGTTGCTTTTGAGATTGCGTTTATCGGCGCCGGCCAAAATGTACAATGGTATCGAAATAATTTCTATACCCAGGAAAAGCATGAGCAGGGTATTGAAGGAGGAAGCAATGCCTACTCCACACAAAATGAAAAAGATGAGCGCATAGTATTCATACACATTTTTGCCAACAGCTTCCAACTCATCGGAATTGAGCAGGAAATACAGCAGGGTAGAGCCAAATGCAATATAGTTGAATACATACCCGAAGGATGTGAATTTGAGCATATTGTTCACATCAAGATGGATATACCAAATGTTATAATACTCAAGATGGTTTACTACAAGCAAAGCCAGTGCGCCAACAAGCGCGATTGTTTTGGCAGCAGACTTGTTTTTAATAACAATACCACTGTACATCATTACAACACCCCATATTGCCGCTAATATTATTGCCGTCATAATTTAAAATACTCTTTTTTTCTTCCGAAATGTCGCCTCTGGCCGAGGCTACCGAAATGCTGCCTCTACGAGGCTTATAATCCCGTCAACCTGCTTTTAATGGCATCCACCGTTTCGGCTGTTAGCTCAAACAACGGTTTGGGATATACGCCTAATATAAACACCATGAGCACCACTATGCCAAGTGCCAAAAATGCTCCGCTTCCCAAACCACCGGTTCCACCTGCGGTAACGCTGTTGGTTGAGCCGTAAAATACTTTCTGTATCATGTTCAACGTATACACCGCCGCCAGTATGATGCTGATAAGCGCAACTGCTGTAACCCATTTGCCATAAGCAAACAATCCATTGAACATCAGGAACTCTCCTACAAATGCGTTGGTTAACGGAAGCGCAATATTAGCAAGTGCTATTATTACCAGGAAAATGGTAAGTGCGGGCGATGTATTGGCAAGTCCTCCAAGCTCTGAAATTTTGCGCGTGCCCAATCTTTTTTCAATCAGTTCCACTACAATCCACAACCCTATAATATTGATGCCGTGGTTAAACATTTGCACCATCACCCCATCAAAACCGCTTTGCTGCCTGGTAAAGATAGCAGCGCACATTAGCCCAATGTGAGCAATGGATGAATAAGCTACCAGCCGTTTCAGATCGTCCTGCATCCAGGCAATGCAGGATGCGTACAACATTCCAATTACAGAAAGCCATATAACAACATTGGCAAACGAGGCGCTGGCTTGCGGAAATACAGGTATGAGCCAGCGCAGCACGGCATATACGCCCATTTTAACCATTACGCCGCTCAATATCATGGTAACTGCGGTGGGCGACTGTTCGTATGCATCGGGCTGCCAGGTATGAAAAGGAAAGATGGGCATTTTTATGGCAAAAGCCAGGAAAAACAGCCAGAAAACAAATTTGCCTTCGCCTGCAGGAAACTTAGCCTCCATAAATGCCTTGAGCGAAAAGGTACTTTCGGGCGTATGCAGATACACGTATATAATGCCGATGAGCAACAACAACGATCCCGTAAACGTATACACGAAGAATTTAAACGTAGCCTGTATGCGCTTTTCGCCACCCCATTGTGAAGAAAGGAAATACACCGGTATTAATGCCAGCTCCCAAAAGAAGTAAAACACCAAAGCATCCATGGAGCAGAACACGCCGATCAACCCGGTTTGGGTTAGCAGCATCAACCCATAAAATGCATTGGGCTTTTTATAGCTATTTTTTTGTGTAGATAAAAACACCAGCAAAAATGCAATGGAGGTAAGCAGGCAAAGCATGCGGGCCATACCATCGTACTTTAAAGCAAAACTGCTGCCAATGGAAGGCATCCAGAAATAGCTCACATTGTTGAGGTGAAAATATTTGTTACTGTCGGTAAAGAAAAAGCTGGCAATAACAATAGCAACAGAAATAAAAGAGGAAACTAACGCCCACCTTTTGGCGCCATCGCCTTTTACAAGCGAAAAAGCTATCAATCCGCTGAGCAAAGGAAACCAGAGCAGCAGTTCAGGAAATGTCAATAAAACGTCTTTGGCATCCATAGCTGGTTATACAAACAATTGAATAATGAATAAAATCAAAGCCGCTACCACCATCATTAGTATATAGGCGGCCACCTGTCCACTCTGCAACAGTCTTAACTGCCGGCTGCCATAATTTACGAGCTTACCAACTCCATTTACAGCGCCATCTACCCCCAGTTTTTCCACCACATTGCTTAAAAAAGAAGATAGTGCGCGAAGCGGTTTTACAATAATGCTATTGTACAGTTCGTCAACATACCATTTGTTCTCCAGCACTTTACCCAATCCGGTTGCTTCGCCCAGGTCGGTTTTTTTGCTGAACCTGGCTACTGCAAAGAGAATGGCAAGCGCCGCTACTCCAACAGAAATTCCCATCAGGAAATACTCAGTAGTATGGTCTAAATGGTGTGCATGCTGATGTTTAACCGACCCTGCAAATATGGGCGCGAGAAAATGTTCCAGTTCATGACTTCCGCCCAGCACTGCCGGTACACCTACAAAGCCTGCAACAGCCGAGAGGATAGCGAGCACGACCAAAGGAATCGTCATGGCTGCAGGACTTTCGTGCAGGTGATGCTCCTGCTCGTGCGTGCCTCTGAATTTACCGAGGAAAGTGGTGGCATATAAACGGAACATATAAAAAGCTGTCATTACAGCGCCCAATACGCCTACTACCCAATACACTGCATTTTTAGAAAATGCGGCCGCTAAAATTTCATCTTTTGAAAAGAAGCCACTCAGCGGCGGTATACCTGCAATGGCAATACAGCCAATGAGGAAGGTCCAATGAGTAATAGGCAGATGTTTTTTTAAACCGCCCATGTTGCGAATGTCCTGCTCGTGGTGCATAGCGTGGATAACCGAACCTGCACCCAGGAACAACAAGGCTTTAAAGAAAGCATGTGTCATTACATGAAATACAGCACCTGTATAAGCCCCAACGCCTAAACCCAGGAACATATAACCTAACTGGCTCACAGTTGAATAAGCCAATACTTTTTTAATATCGTTTTGCTTGAGTGCAATGGTTGCAGCCAAAATAGCGGTAGCCAATCCTATAACCGCTACTACTCCCTGCGTAGTGGGAGCCAATGTATATAAGATATTGCTGCGGGCAATCATATATATACCGGCTGTAACCATGGTGGCAGCGTGAATAAGCGCCGATACGGGGGTTGGACCAGCCATCGCATCGGGCAACCAGGTATATAAAGGAATTTGAGCGCTTTTACCGGTAGCGCCTAAAAACAGCAGCAGCGTGATGCCTACAAGCACCATGTCGTTCGACTTCATCTCACCTGCTTTTGCGAATATATCGCCAAAGGTGAGGGTGCCGAATTGCTGGATCATCCAGAATGCCGCGAGTAAAAAGCCAAAATCGCCAATGCGGTTCATGATGAAAGCTTTTTTGGCTGCATTGGTATAGTCGTTGTTCTTAAACCAGTAACCAATTAACAGGTAGGAGCAAAGCCCCACGCCTTCCCATCCAATGAACATGATGAGGTAGTTGCCGCCTAATACCAACAGCAACATCGAAAAAACGAACAGGTTGAGGTAGGCGAAGTACCTGGCAAAGTGTTCGCTGTTCTCTTCGTGCATGTAGGCGGTAGAATAGAGGTGTATGAGAAAGCCTACGCCGGTAATGATCAAAAGAAATATGGATGATAACTGATCTACCTGGAATGCGAATGGAATTTTGAGTGATCCGGCATTGATGAAATCAAAGAGCGTTACTGCTCCCACATGCCCTGCTTTTACATCAAAAAACAAAACAAGGCTCACGATAAAAGAGGCAAGGATGACGCCGCTGCCGATGATGCCGGTGAGGGATTTCGACAAGCTTTTCCTGGCCAGACCATTGATAAGGAATCCGACCAGTGGAAATAAAGGAACCAGGTAAACTAATTTGCTCATATCAGGTATAGTACGAAAGATGTTTTAAGAATTTTCATTCCACTCTTTACTTTCTGTACGTTAATGTTTTAGTCTGTTCAGGAAATTCACGTCTACAGAATGCGTATTCCGGTACATCATTACAATAATTGCCAAGCCAACACTTACTTCGGCTGCTGCTACCACCATAATAAAAAACACAAACAACTGCCCGTCGGTTCCGGCTGTTGTAGTTACTGCTGCTGTTTTGGCTGCCAGGTGGTGCATTTTAGAAAATGCTACCAGCAACAGGTTTACGGCATTGAGCATTAGCTCTATGCACATAAAAATGATGATCATGTTGCGCCGGGTAAGCACACCAATAATGCCAATGCTAAACAAGGCAACCGCGAGAAATATGTAATGCTGTATCGTCATGATATTTTATTCTCTTTAATTCGTGGGATTTATCCCACCTCGTTGTTCGTGGGATTAAAATCCCACGCTACAATATGTAACCGAGCCGATGGCTCTGCCTCGCACCACTTCTTACCACTTACTACTTACCACCTATCACTTATCCCCTACGACTCTGCCGGGTCTTTCTTTCCTATCACCACGGCACCAACCATTGCACTCAAAAAAAGAACGCTGCTTACTTCAAAAGGAAGTACATAATTTTTAAACAACACCATGCCGAGGTTGTGGATCAAACCAATTTCACCTTCATTCATCAACACCTCCTGGCGCATAACGTCTGTATCTTTTAATGCTGCAGTTAATACCAGCAGTAAACAACCTCCTGAAATAACTCCTGCAAACCGCAACCATTTGCTTTTTAACGGCGCATTGGATGCATTGAGATTCATCAACATTACCACAAACAGGAACAGCACCATAATAGCGCCTGCATATACAATAATATTAACGATTGCAAGGAATTGTGCATTCAACAATATGTAGTGACCGGATATGGCAAAAAAGGTGGCAATGAGCCAGAGTATGCTGTGCACGGGGTTTTTACTGAAAATTACCATCAGTGCACTACCTAGCGCCAGGGCTGTAAGAAACCAGAAAAGAAGCTGTGTAATGGACATTCTTATTTATTCGTTCGTTTTGGTACAATCAGGATTTGGACTTCTTTTTATCGAGCAGTCCTTTTGCTTTCGCATATTCCTCCGGCTGTGTTACCGGGTTCGGAATCAACAGGTCGGGTTTACCATAAATAAAACTTTTGCGGCTGTAGTTGGCGGGTGCAAAAGTTTCGCTCAGGTAAACAGCATCTTTAGGACAAGCTTCTTCGCACAATCCACAAAATATACAACGCAGCATGTTGATCTCGTATTTAGCTGCATATTTTTCTTCGCGATATAAATGTTCTTCGCCCGGCAATCTTTCTGCTGCTTCCATGGTGATGGCTTCTGCCGGACAAGCTACTGCACACAATCCGCAAGCAGTACAGTTCTCACGCCCCTGCTCATCTCGGTTCAACACATGCAGCCCCCTGAAAACAGGGCTGAACGGCCTGGTTTGTTCGGGATATTGTATGGTGGCTCTTTTTTTGAAGAAGTGCCTGAAAGTAATGAGCATTCCCTTAAAGATATTCCAGAGGTATATCTTTTCGAGCCAGGTCATTGGACTGCGATCGACAGGTTTTGCTCTTTGTGTTAATGACTGCATTTTACTCTTTTATTTGCTGTTGTTTCAACAGCTTTTTTAAAAGTTGTACAAAAGTATTTTTATCAGCTATACAACCCAACTAAAATCGTTTTTGCCCGCGGTGGTTCGTGTCTCACGAACCACAGAAAATTGATTCGTGAGACACGAACCAAGGCGGAGACTATCAATTCCCCTTCATGGTTAATAATATCACCGCGCCTGTTGCTACCATATTCAGCAACGCCAGGGGTATTAGCCCTTTCCAGCCCAGGTTCATCAACTGGTCGTAACGGAAACGGGGCAAAGTCCACCTGATCCACATAAACACCAATATCAGGAAGAATGTTTTTCCCATTAAAGAAAGCACTCCGCCTATTGCTGCTGCAGCACCCGACCATGTGGATTCATCTACAAAAGGAATATCGTATCCACCCAAAAACAATGTAGCCATAATGGCGCAACTGATAAACATATTAATATATTCCGCAAACAGGAAGAATCCAAGTTTCATGGAAGAATACTCCTGGTGGTAGCCCATGTTCAGTTCGCTTTCTGCTTCGGGCAGGTCAAAAGGCGCGCGGTTGCATTCTGCCAATGCACATACAAAAAATATTAAAAAGCCTAACGGTTGATATACAATATTCCACCAACCTGCTACCTGCTGCTCGGTAATGGTTTTAAGGCTTAGCGATCCTGTAAGCATGAGCAATGCAATTAACGATAAGCCCATTGCCAGCTCGTAGCTGATTGCCTGGCTGGCACCGCGCAAAGCAGCCATTAAAGAAAACTTATTGTTGCTTGCCCAGCCACCAATCATCATACCATACACACCCATGCTCACTACGCCGAACACATATAATATGCCGATGTTGATGTCGGCTATTTGCAGGGTGACGCTTTCGCCAAACAATTCAACAGTACCTCCCCAGGGAATGATGGCACTTGTCATCATAGCCGTAAGCATGGCCAGGCAGGGACCTAAAATAAACAACAGCTTGTTAGAATTATTAGGGATGATCTCTTCTTTGAAAAAGAGTTTTAATCCATCGGCAAGTGGTTGCAACAATCCGAAAGGACCCGCGCGGTTGGGACCGTGCCTGTCCTGGATAAAGCCGGCAAACTTTCTTTCTACGTAGGTAGCATACATAGCTACAACGAGCGATATAGAGATCACCGCCGCTATGAGGATCATTTTTTGCACTATAAAAGCCCAGTCTATCATAATCAATATTCTTATAATTTTCTATCTTACCACCCGTCACCTACTACTTATCACTTGTAGCCCTATCACTTATTGTTTGCTTTATCAAAGTCTGTTGAATGCGCCGGGCCCGGAATAGCGGCGAGGCTTACCTCTGGCTTATTCACTTCACTCACCGAATGAATGTCCATCAACAACCTGGGCTGTCTGCCATTCATTACCTTGCTGAAGGTTTCGTTCGGCTTTTTCAGTCCCACATAATGTCCCTGCGATATTACGGAGTGCCTGTTCACATTCACCGGTCCTTCAATCGTCCAGTCTTTAATATCTTTTCTTTCAAAACGGCAGGTATTGCAGATCCAGTCTTCTACTTCGCCCCATTGATCTTTGCGGGCAGTTACGCGCAACACTTCATCTCCCCTCATCCACAAATGCACTTTGCCGCTGCATTTATCGCACTTACAGGTTGCATTGACGGGCTTGGTGAACCACACCCGGTTTTTAAACCGGAAAGTTCTGTCGGTTAATGCGCCTACAGGGCACACATCAATTACGTTCCCGATAAAGTCATTATCGAGCGACTTCTCTATATAAGTGGCAATCTCTGCATGATCGCCCCTGTCGAGCACACCGTGTACTCTTTTATTGGTGAGCTGATCGGCGGTAAATACACAACGATAACAAAGGATGCACCTTGTCATGTGCAATTGTATATAGGGGCCAAGATCGTGCCTTTTAAAAGTTCTTCTCGAAAATTCGTAACGGGTACCTTCTTTGCCATGTTCGTAGCTCAGATCCTGCAAATGACATTCGCCCGCCTGGTCGCAAATGGGGCAGTCGAGCGGATGATTGAGCAACAAAAATTCAACCACACCGGCTCTTGCATCGATCACCCTGTCGCTGGTAATATTTTTTACGATCATGCCGTCCATCACATTGGTGCGGCAGGAAGCTACCAGCTTAGGCATTGGTCGTGGGTCGGCAGTGGAACCTGCTGCTACTTCTACCAGGCAGGTACGACATTTACCGCCGCTGCCTTTGAGCTTGCTGTAATAGCACATGGCAGGTGGTGTAACGTCGCCTCCTATCTGCCTCGCGGCATTCAGGATGCTCGTTCCCGGTTCCACCTCAACGGTGATGTTGTCGATGGTAACCTTAAATAATTTTTTTTCTTCAGCCATATTATTTGTTTCACGCAAAGCCGCAAAGAGGGCTAAGGCGCAAAGTTTATAAGTTGTTAACTATTCGGTGCATGCCGTTTTTTATTAAGGACACATTAAAATTCACCAGTAAGCCTAATTTAATTCCGGTCAATCTCAGATACGTCTGCACTTGTTTAAAATGAACTTCAGTTAGTGCTTCTATCGACTTTAATTCTATCAGCACTTTATCGTCAATGATCAAATCTGCTCTGAATCCAGCATCAAGTTTAACAGTTTCATGAATCAACGGAATAGCCCACTGTCTCTTAAATGGAATCCCATTCTTCTGCCATTCATAGCTAAACAGTTCTTCATACACACTCTCAAAAAGACCTGGTCCATACTGTTTGTGAATCCTGAAACAAAGATCAACAATCAACTTCGACAGTTCGTTTTCTGTCATATTGGTGTTAGTCATGTAAGTTAACTTAGGAGCCTTATTCAAACTTTGCTCCTTTGCGTGAAACCCTACGCCACCACTTCTCTCTCATCTGCATAGTGCGCCAGCCCATAGTTTCTGCGCAGGCATTCTTCCGGGTTCTGCACATGCCATTCAAATTCGTCGCGGAAGTGGCGGATGGCTGCTGCTACGGGCCATGCTGCTGCATCGCCTAACGGACAAATAGTGTTGCCTTCAATCTTGCGCTGAATATCCCACAACAGATCAATATCGCTGCTGGTTCCTTTGCCACTGTCAATCTTCTTTAAAATCTTTTCCATCCAGCCTGTTCCTTCACGGCAGGGGCTGCACTGTCCGCAGCTTTCGTGCCGGTAGAAACGGGCAAGAGTATACGTATTTTTTACTACGCACTGATCTTCGTCAAATACAATAAAACCACCACTCCCCATCATACTGCCTGTTGCAAAACCACCGTCGCTCAGGCTTTCATAATTCATATACCGTGTTTCGCCTTTGGCTGTTTTCAGCAGCAAATTAGCAGGCAAAATAGGTACGGAAGAGCCGCCGGGAATACATGCCTTGAGTCTTTTGCCATTGGGTATACCACCGCAATACTCCTCGCTGAAAATGAATTCTTCCACACTGATGGTCATGTCTATTTCATACACGCCGGGCTTGTTAATGTTGCCGCAGGCAGAAATAAGTTTGGTTCCGGTTGAGCGACCTACGCCGATCTTGGCATACTCTTCGCCGCCCATATTAATGATAGGCACAACTGCCGCCAGTGTCTCCACGTTGTTCACCACCGTAGGACGATCCCACACACCTTTTACCGCAGGGAAGGGGGGCTTAATGCGTGGATTGCCTCTTTTGCCTTCGAGCGATTCGATCAACGCTGTTTCTTCGCCGCATATATAGGCACCGGCTCCGCGCTGTACATATATTTCGCAATCGAAACCAGTGTTTAAAATATTTTTCCCTAACCAGCCATTGGCTTTGGCTTCGTTTATTGCCTGTTCCAGTATATCGGGTATCCAGGCATATTCGCCGCGAATGTAGATATAGGTGGCGTTGCTGCCTAAAGCGAATGAACTAACAATCAATCCTTCTATTAATAAATGTGGAATGAACTCCATCAGGTAACGATCCTTGAATGTTCCGGGCTCGCTTTCATCGGCATTGCACACCAGGTGGCGGGGAACTCCTTCGGGCTTTGCAATAAAGCTCCATTTCATACCGGTTGGAAAGCCCGCGCCGCCGCGTCCACGCAAACCACTTTTTTTCACTTCTTCCACAATCGCCTCGGGTGTCATTTTCAGCGCTTTTTCAACACTGGAATAACCACCATTTTTGCGATAGGCTTCGTAGTATCGAATCCCCTCAATATGTGCTTTGTCAAGTAATAGTTTAACTCCCATATCTGGTTTCTTTCAGCATTAAATTCTAAACACTTCGTCTTCCTACAATCAGCTTATTTATTTTGTTTTTTATTGTTGTAAGATGATGGTTCAGTATAAACAATATAAGTCGTACTACCATCGCCCACAACAATATCAACCCTGTCGTTCTTAATATTTCAGCTATTTTTCTCCCTTCTGCAAAAGCAGACAACATCAGGCACAATACAGTAGCTACAAAAAGCAATAATACAGAAACTCTAAAGTTCATTGGTGTTCTTCATTTTTTCAATGTTGGTTAGCCAGCAAAAACGGGCGGCATTAATTATTCAGCGCCGCATTTTTCCTGCACTCTTCTATAATAGCATCTACTTTTTCTTTGGTCAGGTGTTCTTTGAAATGTTTTCCCAACTGCATCATGGGTGCATAACCACACGCTCCTAAACATTCCACTGTTTTTAATGTAAACAAGCCATCGCTGGTTGTTTCTCCCGGTTTGATGTTGAGCTTTTCGCCGATGTAGGCAATAATATCGTCACAGCCACGCAGCATGCAGGGACCGGTCTGACAAACTTCGAACATGTACTTGCCTACCGGCTTCAGGTTATACATCGAATAAAAGGTAGCTACTTCGTATACCTCTATAGGTTCTAACTGCAGCAACGAAGCAACGTAATCCATTGTTTCCGCACTCAGCCAGCCAAACTGTTCCTGCGCCAGGTGCAGCACGGGTATCAACGCACTTTTCTGTTTGCCTTCGGGATAACGGGCAACGATTTCGTTTACCTTTTTTAATTTCTCTTGCGAAAATTCCATTTTCAAATTTTCAAGTCTACCGAAATGTGATCTCTACGAGACCGGGATAAATTTCAAATATCAAAACAATCACCACATCTGTCCCTCGTTTATTTTTATTTATTCCTCTTCTTTAACATACTGATATCGGCTATATCCTGAGGTCTGCCGGCTTTGGCTTTCACTTGGATAGCCATGCACACTTACAGCATAACCGCCAACTATCAAATACCTCACTTCATGATTATTGCACAATGCAATAAAATCCAGGAAATCTGCTTCCAGATTAATCCGCTTTTTCATACAAAGATCTTTTCACAACTATCTTCTCCATTCTCATTTTCTCGTCCCCAAAAACGATCATTCGCAAATTTGCCAATTCAGTAAAACGTTCTTCTTCGGTAGCGTTTGCCCAATAAACATCATCGGCTTTCTCGGCTTCTGCAAACGTTACTTTTCGCACAACAGGTTGTATTTTTCTTACATTATTCATTTATTCTACCGAAATGTGATCTCTACGAGACCAGAGGCAACAAATCTCAAATCCCAAAACCTCAAATTTGTCTTACGCATCCATTTCTCCAGCTATCAAATTCAAACTACTCATTACAATCACCGCATCTGCCAGCATTGAATTCTTTACCATCTCCGGATAGGCCTGGTAATAAATAAAGCAAGGTCTCCTGAAATGCAAACGATAGGGCGATCTGCCGCCATCGCTGATCAGGTAAAAGCCCAACTCTCCGTTACCGCCTTCTACGCTGTGCCATACTTCGCCTGCCGGAATTTCGGTTTCGCCCATGATGATCTTGAAATGCCAGATAAGGGCTTCCATCTTGGTATAAACGTCCTGTTTCTCGGGCAGGTAATACTCAGGCACATTGGCATGATATACTTCTGCTTCTGCTCCTTTAAACTCCTGTATTTTCCGGTACGCCTGCTCAATGATCTTTAATGATTCCCACATTTCCTGGTTGCGCACCAGCCAGCGGTCGTATACATCGCCGGTTGTACCCACCGGAATATTAAACTCAAAATCCTGGTAGCTGCAATAGGGTGTATGTACGCGCACATCGTAATCAACACCAGTGGCTCTTAAGTTAGGGCCGGTAAATCCGTAGTTCAGGGCACGTTCGGCGCTGATGGGACCGGCTCCTACTGTTCTGTCTATAAATATCCTGTTGCGCTGCAACAGGTTTTCAAACTCTCTTAAAGCATCGGGAAACTCTTTCAGGAATTTTTCCAGCTTTTGCCAGGCAGTAGCGTTGAAATTCCTTTCAAAACCACCTATCCTGCCGATATTGGTAGTAAGGCGCGAACCGCAGATCTCTTCATAAATCTCGTACACGAGCTCGCGGTACTGCATTACGTATAAAAATACCGATAATGCTCCCGTATCTACGCCAATTACGGAATTACAGATAACGTGGTCGGTTATGCGCGATAATTCCATGATGATTACGCGCAAATAATCTACCCGCTTGGGTGTTTGCACCCCTAACAATTTTTCGCAGGTCATGTGCCAGCCCATATTGTTGATGGGCGCCGAACAATAGTTCAACCTGTCGGTAAGCGGGGTGATCTGGTACAGGGGACGCCTTTCAGCAATTTTTTCAAAAGCCCTGTGTATGTAGCCTACCGTGGGTTCGGCAGATACGATCCTTTCGCCATCCACTTCCAGAATATTCTGAAACACACCATGCGTGGCGGGGTGGGTAGGCCCCAAGTTGAGCGTAGTGGTTTGCTTTTCGATGGAACCATCCGGAAGCTTGATATTCTGTTCCCTTGTATGTTGTAAAATTTCTTCTGTCATTTCATCAGGCTTTAAAAAGTTCCTCCCCTGCCGAACATCTCGTCGTCTTTATCTATGCGTGTCTGGTCTTCCATAGGGTATTCTTTGCGCATCGGGAAATAATCCATCTCGTCTACATTCAAAATACGTTTCAGGTTGGGATGTCCGATAAAGTTCACGCCAAAGAAATCGTATGTTTCGCGCTCCATCCAATTGGCGCAGGAATACAACTGGGTAGCTGTAAACACATCGGGCGTTTCTATATCTGTAAATATTTTAAACCGCAACCTGGTATTATTGGTAAGGCTGTGCAGGTGGTATACCACTGCCAGTTCTCTTCCTTTATCGCCGGGATAATGCACTGCTTGCAGGTCGGTTAAAAAACGAAACTGCAATGCTTCATCATCATACAAAAATTGCAGCACTTTCAGGTTCATTTCTTTGGGAACTTCAAATGTGAGCATTCCGTATGGCTCGGCGAACCCGGTAACCTGTTCTCCAAACTTTTCTGTTAAACGTTGCTGTATGTAGTCGTTGGTTAATGCCATGTAATATTGTGCTGTTGACCTGCTGTTTTATTATTGTATGCCGTAGCTTAACATTAATTGTTTGTACTGCTCGCTGTTCCTGCGCCTGATGCTTTCGTTGCCTACCAGGTTTTGAACGGCTAATATTCCATCGAGTATCGCTTCTGGCCTGGGAGGGCATCCGGGCACGTACACATCTACAGGAATGATCTGATCAATGCCTTGCAATACAGAATAGCTGTCGAAAATACCACCGCTGGATGCACAGGCACCTACGGCAACCACCCACCGTGGTTCTGCCATTTGTATGTATACCTGGCGTAATACGGGTGCCATTTTTTTAGCAATCGTACCCATTACCAATAATATGTCGCACTGGCGGGGTGTGAAGCCCATACGTTCAGAACCAAATCGTCCCAGATCGTAGTGAGCGCCCATGGTGGCCATAAACTCAATACCGCAGCAGGAAGTTGCAAAAGGCAGCGGCCACAGGGAATTTTTCCGTGCAAGACCTACCACTTCGCTCAATTTTGTTGTAAAAAAACCTTCGCCTGTATATCCGGGAGGGGCGTCTGCCACACCGATATGTCCTCCGTGGTCTCTTTCTTTGGGACTTGAATTAAATCGAACGGGACGTGCCATAACTTACATTTTTAAATTTACAATTGAATCGCTCATCTGCATTAGCCGGTCATCTCCCTTTTCAATTGCTTAACAGCGGGAAGTGGTTAATCTTCCCATTTAAGGGCTCCTTTCTTGATAATATAGTAAAAACCTGCAAGAAAGAAGCCAACAAAAGCCAATACTGCCATAAAACCTTCCCATCCTAAATGCCTGAAATTTACTGCATAAGGATAAAAGAAAATCACTTCCACATCAAACAATACAAACAATATGGCTACTAAAAAATATTTTACTGCAAGTGGCTGACGTGCGTTGCCGCTGATCTCGATACCGCTTTCGAAATTCTCCAACTTTTCGGAAGTGCCTCTTTTGGGGCCAAGCCAATGGGTTACGCCCATCATTACTGCAACAAAACTTATTGCAAAAAGTAGTTGTATGGCGATGGGGAGGTAATTGAACGAGCTATTCACGTCTGTAGAAGTAGGAACCTGTTGGGACTGTAATAAGTAGTACTTAATCATCTCGTCTCAAGATTTACTTTAACAGTAAACGGAAGATCAGATTTATTATTGGCGAAGGGTTCCGTTTGCTGATTGTTGTAGAATGAATCCGGGGCAAAAATAAGGCAGAGTGTCTTAAAAACAATTATTTAATAAAATTAAAACCCCCGGAATCTGCCTTGATTCCGGGGGTTTTATTAAATAACAACTTTTACTTATTTACTACCGGGTTTGGCTGCCCCGCTCTTATTGGCAGAACCCGATTTGGGAGCAGGCCTGTTCAATGCATCCTGCAATATTTTTTTGTTGGCGGCAGCGTCGGCGTTCGACGGATCCAACTCCAACATTTTATCGAGGAAGGTGATTGCGGCTGCATAATCTTTTACATTATTAGCCTGGTAGCCTGCCATGTAGCCGTAAGCCAGCAATAGAGATTGTTTGTATTTATCTTTTTCTACCCCGGCCAACTCAATGAACTTGGTAGCGTCTGCCACAGGCGCTTCAGACGGAATGCCGGATGCTGTTGCTGCGGTATCGGCTATCCATTTGGTTCTGAAAGCACCGTAGTAGCCCTGAACGTCGTCAGGAAACTTTTGCTTGTACAGGGTAAATACGCTGTCGGCTGTTACATAACTTTCCGCCTGGAAATTTTCCCAACCAGCATAGTACAGATCGAGTTTTCCGTAGTCGGGTTTGTATTGCAGAATTTTGGTAAGCCATTCTGCAGATTTTACTTTATTGCCTGCTTTTTTATACATGTTTGAAGCGGCAGTAGCATATTCAACTTTGGCTTTGGTAGCAGTATCTGATTCGATCAGCTTGGTAAAATATGATTCTGCCTGTGCAGCCTTGTCGGGAAATTTGGCAGACAATTCGGCCATCTTCAGGTAGTTGTCTGGCAATATATCGTTGGTATCTGCTTTTGCAAGAAATGTTTCCAGGTTTTGCAAAGCGTTTACAGAATCGCCCAGCTTATCGAATGCATAGGCTTTAACACGATACAATTTAGGATTGGCTTTGTCGCCTTCGCTTTTCAACTTTTCATCTGCCTTGGCAACAGCTCCTTTGAAATCGCCGGAAGCGTAGATAAGGCTGATCTCTTCAGCTTCTACAGAAGGAGTGAAATCGGTATTGGCTTTGTATTTGCCAAAAAAGTCGCGGGCTTTGTTTACATCCCTTGCATACCAGTATTTATACAATTCATAGTATGCAGGACCGTATGCAGGATCGAGTTCAACGGCTTCCTGGAAATTTTTCAGGAAGATGGCTGACTGATCGTTGCCCTGTGTTACATACACCTTACCAATTTTATACTTTGCTTCTGCACGCTTGGGATCGAGTGTTAAAGCTTCGTTGTAAGCGGTAACAGCACCACCACCATCGGCTAATTTGCGATAAGCATCGCCCATGTTGATGTAAACAGAAGGCTCTTTAAACCTTTTTACTTCTGTAGCAGCTTTCAGTTTTTCGATGGCATATTTTGCATCGCCTGCGGGAGCATCGGCATTAGCGCGCCCAACTGCATTAAAAATATCTACATCTTTTCCTTTAGTAAGGCTGATGGCCGTTTCGAAGCGCTGACGGGCGTCGTTTCCTTTATTTTCAAATAGTTCAACATGCCCCATGCCTACCAGCAGTAAAGGCTCACTGCCTTTTGCCTGCAATGCCTTTTGGTAAACAGCTTTTGCACCTGGTATATCGTTCTGCTCAATTAATGTTTGACCCAACCAATACACGGCCTCAGCATCGTCCGGTTTTGCGGCAACCACTTTTTCAAGTGTTTCTTTTGCGCTGTTGTATTTTTCGTAATAGAAAAATTTTTTCCCCTCATCTACTGACTGCGCAAAAGCAACATTGCACATTAACACTGCCGCTACTGTAAATCTGATTGTTTGCTTCATCATTTTTAATTTTGAAATTTTGGTTTTGGTAAATATATTAAATTTATTCTTCTTTGATCTGGGCTTCCCTTACACTAAAGTCCATTTTTGTGGGTACAAGGTAAGCCCTCCTGAAAATCAACTGCCCCTTTTCACCATTCAAAAAATTAGTAAATCCCCTGCCCAGCCCCGAATAATTTTCTTTGACAATATAATACAAACCACGTACCATTGGGTACCTTTTGGTAGCAATATTTGCCTGGTAAGGCTTAATAAATTTATCTGGTTCGTTCCGCGCCTCTATCGACGCTACTTTTACTTTTGTTAAAAAAGCAAGCTGGTCCTTATCTTCCGGGTTTCCTATCCAGCTTACGCCTATAAACCCAATAGCATTTTCGTTGTTCGACACATAGTCAATTACTTCCTCACTCGATTTAGCGGCTGCCACCCCGGCTCCAAGCGGCTGACCTTTTAATACAGAATCGAGCATAAAACGTACCGTGCTGGTAGCCGCGTTGCCATCCATAACGGGCTTGAGCTTATACCCGCTGGTGCCATTCATCAGCGAGCGGATGTCGCCCATTGAAAAAATGGAATCCTGTTGTTTGTTATTTACAATAACCGATATAGCGTCAGACGCTACTTTCCCCCACGAGGGTGCAAAGCCTAACGTGTCTTTTAAAGATTTAACTTCATCTTCACTCAACCCCCGCGTTACGATCACCATTCTTATACTGTCGTTCAACAAATCCTTTAAACATTCGGCCTCAGCCTTGTAATGCGGAATGATGGTAGCGTCGGGATATTGAGATACAAATACTTTTATCTGAGAGTCGATGATAGGTTTAAATGATTCATCTACACTGATATGGATGGTCCCGGACTTGAGATCATCGTTTCCGGAAATTGCTTTATACTTCCGCTCTCCACCACCGCAACCCGCAATGCAAGCACAAAAAACACCATATAAGGCGTAATTGGCAAGGAGACGGGAAATTTTATTTATACTGGTCATTTTCTAAAATATTTTTTTTGATACCCTCTGTACAACCTGAACGCTCCATAAGCTATGCCCACGCAACCAAAAAGCGTATCAATTAGCGGATCGCTTTTCATCCAGCCAATATCCAACTGGCGATTCAGTAAAAAAAGCAATCCCACAACTATCCACAACACCCCCATAGCATAATCGTATAAAGCATGAAGCGAATTCTTTCTTTTATCGGGATCGTTGTGATTTTGCTGCATTGCCATAAAATTTATTTTATGGGAGTGGCAAGTTAACAAATCCTTTGGTATTTAAAGCTCCCCCGCAGCAAAAATTGCAAACCTTTTCCGGCTGTAATGCAACGTCCAAACGCGTGCTGCGGGCACCTGTTGTTTATTGAACCCATATGCGGGCATTCTTTCCGCAGCCTCTATTTCTCCTGATCTGTCTTTCCTTTCATTCATCTTATAATATTGCTGCAGCTACAGGTTGTTCCTTTATTATAATAAAAAAATACCACAATACCCGATTTGAACGAGCCTTTTCCTTTTAATGTATTTTAAGATGCATCCGTTCTGTCATTCCACAAATCAATTCTTAGTATGATGTTAAACGAGCCTGATCTTTTTTACCAGCATCTGCCAAACTGCACCGTAGACCTACCTGGCCAGAAATAATACAAGTCGCGGAGATTGGGAATGCACCCAATATCGTTCAGTAAGATCATCTCAATTCAACTTTCTTAACTTCTGCAAACTATTTGGCCTTGCTGAATGCCTCAAAGATTCAACCGTTTTGTCGGTCAGACCGCCGGCCTACTCTCAATGCCCATAGCGGCGGGCCGACCGGGTTGAACACAATTGCTTGTGTGCAGGAACGAAAATGAAAACCACGTATCTTTAAACTGTTGCAGACCCGCCAATTAATTTTCACCATAAATATTTTTTAGTCATGGATTTTTCGAGATACAAAAAAGGAACGGAAGCGGTATGGGCCGGCGAGAATGAATTATTTGCGAAAGGAGCTGCCACCACTCCCATTGTAAACAGCGTGGCATTTGCTTATACGGACCTGGATGAATGGTACGCAGTTGCAACAGGCAAAGCCGAAGGACATATTTATAGCCGCAATACCAATCCAACGGTGAAGGTGCTGGAAGAAAAGATACGCGTACTGGAAGGAGCGGAAGCGGCTACCAGTTTTGCAACGGGTATGGCGGGTATCAGCAATACGCTTTTCAGTTTTCTTACACCGGGCAAAAGAGTGGTGTCGTTAAAAGATACATACGGAGGAACGAGCAAGATAGTCCTGGATTTTTTACCGGCATACAATGTGGAAGTTAAATTGTGCGACACTACCGACCATGAACAAATTGAAGCTGAAATAGCCAAAGGTTGCGACCTGTTGTATCTTGAAACACCTACCAATCCTACTTTAAAAATTGTTGATATCAAAAGATTATCGGCCGTGGCAGAAAAAGCGGGCGCCATTGTGGTAGTCGATAATACGTTTGCCACGCCTGTCAATCAAAACCCATTGCAGTTGGGTGCTCACCTGGTAATACACAGCGCTACCAAATTTTTGTGTGGGCATTCGGATGCAATGGGCGGTGTGCTGGCAGGAAAAAAAGAGCTGGTGAAAAAGGTATTTCAATTCAGGGAGATCAACGGAGCCAGTTTGCAGGCAGACCCTGCCTATATGATTGCGAGGGGTATGAAGACGCTGGAGTTGAGGGTTGAGCGACAAAATGCATCGGCGCTTACCATTGCCCGTTATTTAAAAGCGCATCCAAAAGTGAAGGATGTATTTTACCCGGGACTGGAAACACACCCGGGACATGCAATAGCCAAACAGCAAATGAGGGGCTTTGGCGGTATTTTGAGCTTTGCACTGGACGGAGGTTATGACCTGGTGAAAAAAATGTTGCCTGCCTTACAACTTACACACCTGGCTGCCAGCCTGGGCTCTGTAAGTACATTGGCCGGCCCTCCGCGCACCACCAGCCATGTTGAATTAACGGAAGCGCAGCGAAGCCTGCTTGGCATTCCTGAAAGTTTGATCCGCTATTCGGTAGGTATAGAAAATGTGGACGATCTGCTGGGCGATCTTGAACAAGCGCTGGGGAAAATTTAAAGATTTGAAATTTGAAATTTGAGATGGAGAGAGGGCTCGGGCTTTTCACATTCCGATAGTCCATCTCGCCAATTATAATGAAGATTTGAAATGCTTGCTTTCAAATTTCAAATCTCAAATTTCAAATCCCAATCCTGAAAGGTTGGCGGTTTGCATATATCCATCACGCAACACGAAACCTCCGGTGGCAATATCTTCTGCAAGATCAAAGCTCCCGTCGAGGTCTATATAGCGGGTGTGGGCACACGCAAACGCTGCGTGTAATGCTGCGCTGATGCTTATACAGCTTTCGTCGTTACAGCCCCAAAACAAATCTATTCCTGCATACAGGGCTATATTGGCAATATCAAAAGCAGCAACAATGCCGCCGCATTTCATCAGCTTGATATTGAAAATGCCGTAGTTTTTATTGGTAGCCAACTGCAATGCGGCAGCGGCATCTTTAAGCGACTCATCGGCAGCCAGCTTTGCCCGTAAGGAGGCAGGCAGGTTTGCCAATTGTTGATCAATACCGGGCAACAAAGGCTGCTCTATTAATTCTACCTCCTGCTCTTTTACCAAACCAAGAAATGTTTGCAGTTGTTTAAGATCGTATCCTGTATTGGCATCCACTCTTATTGTAAAATGATCGCCGAATTTTTCTTTCAGCTTAATAATGCGTTCCGCATCTTCTTCGGCATGCAACCCTGTTTTTAATTTCAATACTTTAAACCCCTTATCATAATATTCTTTTGCTTCCTGGAGTGTGCCTGCTACATCTTTGATTCCAATGGTAACAGAAGTCAACATGGAATGATGCTGCCTTCCATAAAAATCAACTACGGGAATGCCCAGCCATTTTGCAAATGCATCATGCAGTGCAATATCGATGGCTGCTTTGGTACTGGGGAAAGCAGCAAAAAGACGATTGTAAAAACGAATGAGGGAAAGAAACTGCCGGATGTCTTTTCCTTTGAGTTGCATCACTTCATCGCGTTGCAAATTTTCCAGCGTCATATCGGGAGATTCTCCCACTACTGCAAACTCTGGACTTGCAGCGCCCATAGCCAGTATACCGTTAGACAATTGCAGCTCCAGGAAAACAATCTCAGTATACTCATACGTTTCTCTTGTAATGGTGTATGGCCGGCTAAGCGATAACTTCTTTTTATATGCTTTTACTGAATGTATTTCCATGCGATTTGCTTAATCGTTCACCAGGTTGCGAAGCAAAGGCACTATGCGCCCGCAGCCTTCCTGCAACGGCAGTACAACGGGAATGTCTAACCGGGTTTCGTACGCTTCGCGAAATGTATTTGCTTCTTCGGTTGTGCAATGTTCTGTATTTAAAGCTACTGCTATTACTTTTGAACCGTACATGTTGATGAGTGCTATCTCCGATTCCAGCGAAGGTATTTCGCCCCACTCCGGTTGGTGATCGTAATATTTTCTTTTAGGTGCATGTATCAATATTACATGTTTGGCATTGCCGGAAATGAGCAGCTCCGAACCGCAAGGTCCGCCGGGGTTGCGCAGGGCCGCCTGTCCTTCAATTAAAATAACATCGGGGTTCGTCTCCTCGTTGCAGGTTAAAATGGCATGCTCCAGTTCGCCACCGGTAAAATCATTTAAAGTAGAATCGAAAACAAAACCATACCTGCCGCCCTGCAGCCAGCCGGTTTGCCCGGTATAGATCATCTGTGCATGGATGCCTGCATCACGGCACTCCGTTAGTAAAAACCGGGTAGTGGTGCGTTTGCCCAAACTACAGTCGGTACCTATTACAGCCACAACAGGAGTTTTTAAATGCAATATTTTACCGGTCCAGAAATGCAACTCCTGCCGTGCTTTGGGTTTCCGTATGTCTATCAGCGACACATTTTTTCTTTTTGCCAGCTCCACTATATCGGTGCGTTCTGTTAAATAATCGTGCAGTCCGTTTACAATCGAAAGTCCGGCGTTGATAGCCTGTTTTACTTCGTTCAACATCTCCGCCGGAAAAACGCCACCATTGGTTGCCACCCCAATAATGCAATGCGTTGGCTGCGTGTGCAACGCCTCCGCAATGTTTTTATACACGGGAATACTCCTGAACCGGCCATCCAGTATTTCACCGGCATCTTTTCCTGCACTCACTTCGTCTATAACTGCCGTTATGATGAACCGCTCCCCTTCCCTAATAAGCCCGTGGGCGGTTTTGGCGTCGGGTGTATGCAATAATCCTCCCGTTAAAACAATCGCTCTATCCATTGTTAATCTAATGTCGTTTAGTAAAAGTGATCGCAACGCAAACTTTATAATTCAGCAGGCCATTGAGTCTTTTCAACAACAATAATGTTCGGCTCTCATCGGTGAGACCGCCCGACGGCACACAATGTCACAGTTTTACAACCTGTCGAACGTTCATTCAGGCGGGCTGACCGGAGCAATCACTAGCCTCTACCTTACCACCTATCACTTACTACCTACCACTTCCTCATACACTATGCCGCTTACCTCTGCTAATGCAGCCGCCGACTGTTCATCGTCTTCAATACCGCGCGATAGCAGCACGATCACGTACTTTCTTCCATCGGGTAAAAACACAATGCCCGAATCATGCCGCACTCCTTTGAATGCCCCTGTTTTGTTGGCCACTTTAACATCAGCCGGAAGTTTGCCGCCAATCACGCGCTTGAAATGCTGGCTCATCAAAATATCCAACATATCATCGCACGATGCCTGATCTACCGCCGTGCCGCGCGCTATGTGCTCCATTATCAACATAAGGTCATACGCTGTAGTAGTATTGCTCATGCCTTTTTCAAATGCCTTTTTATCTTCCACACCGCGCAACACTTGTATATCTTTTGCATCCAGGCTGCGCATGGTGGCGGTAACATTCTTTGCGCCTACCAGCTCAATAACAATATTGGTTGCCAGGTTGCTGCTCATGGTGATCATCCTGAACAACAGGTCGCGCAAAGGTAATTTTTTGCCGATATGCAGATACAGGTCGTGTTCGCTGTCGTCTGTAGAATCCAACGTATACACGCTTCCGTCAACAATGCTGGAAAAGTTGTTCTTTACTAAAACAGGATCGTTGATAGCAAATCGACCTTGCTTTACCTGTTTGTATGCTTCGATCATCACAGGTGTTTTCATGGTGCTGGCGGCATGAAATACTTCTTTTTCGTTCCAGAAAAAAGTTTTGCCTGTTCCCAGGTCTTTAAAGGCTACTGCAAAGTGAGCTTGTGGGAACTTTACAAAAACACCGGATACCCGTTGGCGCAACTGGCTGGTATCAGTTTGAACATTGGCTATTGCTGCGCTGAAAAAGAAGAACATACTGATTGCTGCAAGGGTGTATTTCGTCATACTCAAATATTTATGGTTATTGCTTTACCGGGATAAGTTGCAAAGCAGAAAAATTCAAATCAGAATCGGGGTCGATAATGCGGAGCTTCACGTGCTCTATGCTCAGATCGGGATTGAGCGCATAGCTCAAATAGGCATCGGCTTTAAAGTCAGGATTGCGAAAACGGGCAATAAAAACATCGTGATGGAAATGCTCAACATCGGCTACCAGTTGCGGACTGAAGTCGAATTGCAATACCATTTTATCACCCTGTTTGTTAATGGAAAAATCTCCACACAACTGGTCGCGGAATTTGCCTGTATATTTTTCCAGCGGCAACGAAGGGCAAGCTGCTGAATCGCGCACGATCGTTTCTTTTTTCTGAGCCGTTGCCAGCCTGGCGATTGATGAATCCAATACTGCTTTGTAACCCGCTATCCAGTCAAAAGATTTATTGTTCATATAGTGATCGAGCACATGGTAAATGATCGACCAATAAGCGCCTGTTGATTCCTGGTTGGTTAACACACAAATGCCGAGCTTCAGCTCCGGTATCATGGCCACCTGCGATACAAACCCATCGAGCTTGCCACCATGTATCACCATTTTGTATTTGCCGTAGTTCAGCGCACGGAACCCTAACGCATAACCGAAAAAGTTTGCCTGCGATGGCTTGATGCTTTCGGCTGCTTTCACCAGTGGCATGGGGCGTACTACCTTCCACAGTTCGTTGGTGGTGGCAGGTTTAAAAAGTTGTTGCTTATTAATGGTGCGCCCCGAATCGAGTTGAGTGATGAGCCATCGGGCCATATCGTTCGCATTCGACAATACGCCGCCGGCAGGGTTGCCTGCATCGCCCATTGCCTGGTCGTAGGCAGAAGGAATTTCCTTCAGCTTTCCATTCAACCGGAAATGCGCTGCCGAAATATTGGGCTGGTTTTTAAAAGTAGAAAACCGGCATACACTACCGGTCATGCCTACCTTGTCGAATATCCTCATCTTAATAAAATCTTCCCACGGCATGCCTGATGCAGCGGCAATTACTTCGCCGGCCACGAGGTAAAATACATTGTCGTAGGCATATGCACTTCTGAAACCATTTACAAAAGGAATGTACCTGAGGCGGCGAATGATCTCTTTTCTTGAATAATTAGAGGGAGGGAACAGCATCAGGTCGCCTGCATAGGCAGGTATACCGCTGTGGTGCACCAGCAGGTCGCGGATAGTAAGGTGTGCCGTAATGTATTCGTCGGATGTCCGGAACCATGGCAGGTAGTCGATAACCGGGTCGTCCCACTTTAATTTTCCTTCTTCTGCGAGCATGGCTAAAGCCGTTGCTGTAAAAGCTTTTGAATTGGACGCTATGGCAAATAAGGTATTGGCATCTACCGGCGCTGAAGTTCCGATTTTCTTGATGCCATATCCTTTGGTTAGCAAAGGTTTTCCATCTTTTACAATGGCTATGCTCACGCCTGGAACCTCGAAGGTTTGCAACACGCTGGCTATATATTGGTCGATCCCTGGCGGCAGATCCGCCTGCCCGGGTTGAGGTTTTGCCACCTCCGCAATACCAAAACATAACCACAACAATAAATAAAAAAGTTTCATGCGGCTTTACAGGTTAAGTATACAATTTATTTTCCGAGCTTCAGTTTTCTCACCAAAAATTCAGCAACCGCTTCATCTACTTTTAACTGGTTGGAATATTTCATCCAATGATGTGTTTCGTCGGGAATGACCATTGTTTCAAAAGCAGCAAACCTTTTTTCTTCAAACCGTCTTACTAAATCAACGCTTTGCTTAAAGGGTACATTGCCATCGTCGTCTCCGTGGATGATCAACACAGGCGATGTCCATGTGTCCAGATAAGCCACAGGAGAAGACTGCCAGGTGAGTTTCCTGGCAAGTTCTATATCGGCAGGCTGCTCGCCTTTTGTAAGGTCAGGCGCAAATACCATCAGGTTGTGCTCGCCGTGAATGTCTACCCCCGCAGCAAACAGCCTGGAATCTTTAGCCAGCGCCATCGCGGTTAAATAGCCGCCATACGATCCACCATATACACCAATCCTGGCAGCATCTACTTCAGGATGCTTTGCCAGCCATTCTCCTGCCGCCCTGATGTCGGTATATTCCGAAGCTCCGTTTGTCCATGCATCTTTTGGATGTTGAAACTCGTATCCATACCCTATGCCTAACCGATAGTTTACCGACAATACTATAAATCCCTGGCTTACCAGGTACTGATTGAGTGCATAGGTGTTTGCATAATAATCACCATAATGCCAGCCCAGCAGCATTTGCCGTTGTGGCCCGCCATGCACAAAAACGATGGCGGGTCTTTTAACGGCATTGTTTGCAGGCTTGAACAACTGGGCATATACCTTGTTGCCGTCGGCTGCGTTAAAACTCACTGGTGTTGGAGCGACCATATGATTAGCGGGAAAATCTGCAGGTATAAGCGCTTTGCCCGTTGCTGTGGGCTTGCCTCCACCGAATGGAATGATGGCAGGCACAGCGGGGCGAAAGGCATCGGCACTTAATAACGCAATTGTTTTGCCATCGCCTGTGCATACCGGAAAGGTTTCAATGCCTGCGCCGGGCGTCAGTATTTCCATGGCGGCTTTGTTAACAGGCACGCGCGCAATGTGTCTGCGCTCGTAATCATTTTTATCAGGCCCGGTATTGGCACTGAACAGCACCCATTGCTTATCGGCGCTAAGGCGCACATGCTCCACCATAAAATTTCCAGGCGTTAGCAAAAGAGCTTTGTCGCCATTGGAAGCAATGGAATACAGATGCGGCCAACCATCGTGATAGGAAACAAACACAATATGGTTACCGTTGGCCCAGTGGAGATTGTACCTTCCCTGTGTGGCAGGCACAGAGCCCCGCAGGGTTTCGGGGGCTTTCCATATTTGCGTGGCTTTGCCTGTGGCAATAGCTGCGGTATATATAGCCCACGGTTCATGCTTCGGCACCGTTAAAGAGTCGGGCGCACCGCCGGCAGCAGGACGTCGTACAAAAACAATTTGTGTGCCATCGGGCGACCATTTGGGTGACTGGTCGCGTGCAAAGGCCGGATCAATCCACTGTATAGGCGAAGCAGAATCTTTGAATATCCCAATGAATGAGTGGTCGCCTCGCGAGGCAACGAACAGCAGCTTTGAGCCATCGGGCGACCATTGCAGGCCGCTTACGTTTCCCCTGGTGTAAAATAAATTCCGTGCAGGTGCAGACCCATCGGTGGCGGATAACCGAACCTGGTTGTTTTTTATATAGGCTACCCATTTGCTATCGGGCGATACAGCCGGTTCGTCTCCTTCATCCAATAAAATTTCTTTTCCGCCGCCATATGCAATGCTGAACAACTGTATTTTGGGGGCGGACGTGGTGGAAGCGGGATTGCGTGGCATGGTTTCGTCGTAGGCTCCATGATCGCCGCCGCGCACATACAGCACCCTGTTGCCATCGGGCGTTAGCGTTACACCGGTTAATTCCTGCCCGTCATCAGTACCGTAAGCAGTAAGCCGCCGCCATTTAAAATCGGGACCTTCTGCTACATAAATATTGCGAATGCCTTTTTGGTTGATGGCCACCGCAATTTTTGAACCTTTTGCAGATGCTGTAAGTTCGGAAGGAAATGGGTAAGAGGTGGCAGCTTCCAGCGTAAACGATTGCGATACACTGCAGTTAGCGAAAACAAAGCCTAACAAAAATATGCTTGTTACTTTTATGAATAGCTCCATGCATTACGGGTTTAAGCAACGGCTGTACTAAAAAATAATTACGCTAAAAAGCAGCCCTTTGCAGGGCTGTTTTTTGCATACAGGTTTCTCATGTTTAAAATATAGTGATCATTGAAGATGATCGTATTGACTTATTGATCCCACCACAGCTTTTCATCCAGTCCTGAAATGGAAGGAACATTCGGCCCATTGCGACTGATCTCAACTGCGGGATATGCAAGCCTTCGTATAAAGCCTGGCAATGCCGCATTCAACGGAAGTTCAAATCCTTCATAGTCATAATCAAACCTGCGCATGTCCACCCACGATTCTACATTCAGCATCATTGCCACGTATTTTTCTTTGGCAATCAGTTTCAAAGTGATATTATCCTTTCCCACTTTTACAACAGGATCATTAAGATACGCTTGTTTATCGACAGCACTTACGCCAATTTTATCCATGCTGGCGTCAATGCCTGCCAGGTAGGCGTTGTACGCAGTTTCTTTATCGCTGGCCCTGTAAGCTGCTTCGGCTTCTATAAACTTCATTTCTGCAAAGGTTACCAGTTGAAGCGGCGCACCACCCTTTGAATAGAAACCTGTTGTTGAAAGATACGACTCTTCGTCATCGGTACCGGTTCCAATCCTTCCTGCTCCATTCCTTGTGCCGCGATAATCGTTGAATTGGGTAATTGTGGCAATCAGAGGCAGGCGAGGATCAAAAACCCCGTAAGTCGTTCCGTTCATCGCATTTACAATGTTTGTGCTCAGCCATCCGTCGAGATTAAGATTGGCATTGTCTACGGCAACGCTGTTCCAGGGACTTAACCCGTCAAATGCGGTCAAAGCTGCATCATCTGAATTAGACTCATATGCACCTTCGAGCGTAGTTAAAATAGCCGTAGCATCATAACTTCCTGTTTTTGACAATTGATTTAAAAACCTTGCCTTTAAAGCATTGGCGGTTTTGATCCAGGCTTCCACATCACCTCCGTGAATCACATCATTTGCGGGATCAACTTCAACCAGCACATCTGTTCTTCCCAACTCGGTTATTCCTTCGTCTAACAGTTGCAACGATGCGGCATGCACACTTTGCTGATCATCAAACCCTGGCGTAAGCATCTCAAGCCCTTTCAGTGCGTCTGTGTAGGGCACGTCGCCAAATGCATTGGTGAGCATATTGATGTTAAAGGCCAGCAATATTTTTCCGATCCCCAGGTGCCGGTATGCCCCGGTTTCTGCTGCCAGCTTGTTCATTTGTACTATGTTCATCATGGTTGAATAAAAATTACTCCATGTATTTGAATAATCCACCTCGTTATAAATATCTGCATCGCTGCCTTGCGAACTGGATGCAAGATATTGTGTAAGGTAGGATACGTTATAACCAAGATTGTACTGATTAATGGACGTTTGAAAAGTTGCACGCGCAAGTAAAGGATTGATAGGAGGTTTTGATACCAGGTTGGGATTTTCGAGTTTGTCCAGGTATTTTTCGCACGCAGAGAAACTTAATGCTAAAACCCCCAACATAATTATATTGATAACTTTTTTCATTGCTTTGGTTTTAGAAGTTAAGATTTAAAGAGATGATGTAGCTGCGGGTAGCCGGGTAGGTAAACCCAGAAAATCCATCTACCACGCTTCCTGAACTGAACGAACTGGATTCGGGATCGAACGTGCTATACTTGGTGCTGAGCCAGAGATTGGTACCGGTAACCGACAGGGAAGCGCCTTGTATAAAACCTGTGCGCTTCATAAATGATGCCGGTAATGTATACCCTAATGACAAAGTACGCAGCCTTATCCACGACGCATCTTCAATGAAAGTTTCGGAAGCACCTCTGTAAATATTTCTATAGTAACCATTGCCGTAGTTAACGCCATCGGGGCCCACACCCTGCCCCAACCAAACTTCTTTGGTATTTTTTGAGCCGTCTGCCAAAACCCCATCAAACACCTTCATATCGTTCCTGTTCTCTGCCTCCTTCTGCATAAGGAAGGATGCAAGAAAGTTTGCAAACTGGTTATAGCGGTACAACCCTTGCTGCGCGTCGAAGAGGAAGTACAAGCTGAGCCCCTTATATCGAACAGTGCTGCTTACACTGCCAATCCACTTGGGTTGTGTATTGGCGATGTATTGTTGCTTTGAAGCCGGGTTCAATACAGGAAACCCGTTTGCGCCAATTATTAAAGGACGACTCTCGTCGAGCACTGTGGGGTCTTCTGTATCATTGCCATAATACCGTTGGTAGGTTCTGCCATATAATGCGCCAACGGGCATGCCTGGAATATTCTTTTGCGTTACAGTGGAACTGAGGTAACCGAAATGACTTGCCATTGTCATTTCTTTGAGGTCAGGATAAATAGATAATACTTTATTCCTGTTGGCGGTATAATTCACACGCAAATCCCAACTGAAATTACTGGTTTGCACAGGCGTTCCTATAAGGCTGAGCTCTATCCCTTTATTTCTGATGCTGCCGGCATTTAAGTAAATGCTTTCGTATCCACTGGTGATAGGCACACTAACGGGAATGATCAGGTCTTTACTTGTGTTATTATAGTATGAAAAGTCAAGTCCCAGCCGGTTTTTTAAGAACTTCAGTTCCAGCCCACCTTCGTAAGAGGTAGTGAATTCGGGGCGAAGATTGGCATCGCCTTTTGTAGCATATAAGGAAAAGGGAATGACACCGGTAGTAAGCGGCGTTAAAATTTCATACCCTTCAGACGTTGCGTAAGCAGGTGCATCTTTACCAATTTTGGCTACGGAGAAACGCATTTTACCGTACGACCACCATTGTGGCATGCCAAAGTTTTCTGAAAATACCCAGCTAACGCTGGCTGATGGATAGAAGAATGACCGGTTGGCTTTGGATAAAGTAGAGGTCCAGTCGTTCCTTCCTGTAACGGTAAGATAGAGATAATTATCCCAGCTCAACGTCCAGTCTCCAAATAAGCCTATGATCCTGTAATCTTTGAGGTAAGTTTTCCCGGTTACTCTTTTTGTATTGCTTAAATTATAAAAGGTGGGCTCCACCAACGTATCTCCCTGTGTGTAAACGGAAGTTCTTTTTGATTCGAAAAGATCATGTCCTATTTTAAAAGACGATTGCAGATGCTTACCAATATCATTTTTGAAATTAAGCATCAGGGTAGAGTTGATGATTCTGTTATTGATATTATAGGTCATAACAGAACCGAAACCAAAATCGCTGGCAGGATAAATTTCATCTACCAGTCCCAGCTTACCCATTGTGGTTTGTCTCCTGTTGTCATTGTAAATATCTACTCCCAACCGGTAATTAATATCCAACCACTTTACTGGTGAATAGGTAAAATGAGCGTTGGAAATTACCCTGTCTACATCGTCTACATATTTCTTTCCGTACAAAACATAAATGGGATTTTCATTGCCCGACCCAACAATGGTATTCTGCGTTCCATCTGGCTTAATATAATCCCACACATCCCAGCGGGGAGAAAAATAGGTGAGGTTCTCATTGTAGCGATCTGCATTGCCACGGCGCCCGCCGGACTTAATATAGTTCACCGAAGCACCCATTCTGAACTTATCCGAAAACTTCAATTCGCCGCCTACTTTAG
>JBQCGX010000049.1:0-129127 GCA_051955255.1 Agriterribacter sp.
TGAAGCCGCCATCGTCTTCGGTTTGCGTTGCTGTAGTAGTGCCTTTAATTCTAACAGTAGCGCCAGGCAATCCTTCACCATTTTCGTTGGTTACTTTTCCTGTAACTTTTGTTTGAGATTGTGCCAGTGCAACGTTGAATAGTAATAGCAGCAGCAGCGATAACAGCTTACAGCAAACGCTGCGGCAGAAAGAAAACGGGTTTACTTGTTTGCGGAGTTGTAGTAACATAATCGCAGTTTTTGGTAATTTTTTGGAAACAGGGTGATCAATGCAATTGCTTTCAGCCATAGCACAAACAAATCGTTAGTAATAATTTTCTTTTTCAAATCTAATTTTAGTATCTATCAAACGCTGCTACTTTTATTTACATTCTTAATACTATTTTTCAAATTTGGTTTGGGATGGTTGAATGGAAATTCAGTTGAGTGGGGTGAATAGTTGAGTGGATTAAGTAAGTTAACCTACTTAACTTATTTCTTACTTATTTATTTCTTACTTACTTATTTAACCAGTCTCAAAACATCAAAGGCTGTTGGCCATTTCTATCAGGGCACTCCTTACCAATTCCTCGCCGTTTTCTTTTACATGACTTGTTCTGCAGCGCCATGTTTCATAGCCGCCTTTCTCAATTTCATGTGCGGGTGGTATATACCCGATATATCCATTGGCCATTGTAATGGTGAAAGATTTTCCAGCTCCGTTGTTCTTTTTAAAAGCCAGCCCGGTTTCAGCAAAAAACTCTCCTCCCAAAGCGCCGATGGTAACGTTGCCTATTTTAAGCGCCTGCACAGGAAACTCAATGGTGTCGGGATATTCGTTCAGGAAAACCTGTTCGCGTGCGTAAATTTTTACCATCGCTTCTGCATCGGGATGAATGAGCCGGTAATCTGTTGCTGCCACTATTTTTTTCGCAGCTTCTACTTCAGCAGCAGAAGGCTTTCTCACTTCCAAAGTAATATACCTGAACGTTGCAGCAAGCGAGGGATTGGTTTGCCATTGCATGTTTTTCATGGCATGACTTAGTTTGTGAGCAAGATCTTTGCCTATCAGTTCTTTTTTTTCATGTTCGCCCGTTGGGTAACGGTCGGGCTGAAGAAAGTCCCATATATTGGCTTCGCCACTGGTGCCATTGCTCAGCATGGCAACAAAATCTTTACCAGCCTTTAACTCGTTGGCTATGTGCTTTGCAAACACCCCAAAGTAATCGGCTGTAACGGTACCGTTAGCACAATCGCCTACATAATGCATAGAGTAATTTGCCAGCACGCTTATCCATTCACCTTCTGCAGATTGTATTGCAATGGCACTTAATTCAGGATCTATTTCCGAAGCTCTTCTGTCGATATACGCTTCGCCGCCGGCAGGATTTGTTTTGATGATATCCAGTCCGCCCGTTACGGGGTTCACTGCTTTATAACCAGGCTTCATATAATACCTCCGGCATACCACGTGCTCGGGAACATCTATTGCAGCAAAGCCAGCTTTGGCGGGAGTCAACCGTTTGTATGCAGCTTCTACAGAAGAGGCGATCTTTTTTCGCAGGCTTTTCCGGTAAGGCAGATCGCAGGGAGCGCCCAGCAGATCAACAATGGAACCCGCAAAATGAGTATGCGTAGCCGCTATTAAAATGTTTTGGGGAGCAATGCCTGTAGAAGCCTTGATGTCTTGTTTTACTTCAACAATGAAATCGTTCTCCATTGAGCAAATGTCTACGATCACGATAGCGAGTGTGGTTCCTGCATTTTGCAATACCAGTGCTTTTGCATACAGAGGATCGTGGATGGTGTGCGCGTAAAAAGCTACAAACTCACCATTGATAATGGTTCCAAGCGGAGGAGTAATATCGACCTGTGCAGCACCGGCGTAAAAGGAATGAGACATTTGAAATTTGAGATTTGAGATTAAAATTTGGGGAACCACGGAGGCAGGAAGACACAGAGGTGCACAAAGGTGATGTTACTTATAATCTTATCACTTACCACCTACCACCTATCACTTACCACTTACACTCCCCATGCCCTTCTTAAAAACCGTATCCAGTTCGCGCTGAAAATATTTTCTATATCGTGTTCTTTATATCCTCTTCGCAAAAGTATTTCGTGGTATTTCTGCAGGTCGGCAATAGAATGCATATCCCAGGGCGATTGCTCTGTTCCAAAATTCCCGTCGAGGTCGGTGCCAAAAGCCACATGCATACTATTGCCGGCAAGCTGGCAGATATGATCCCAATGGTCTACCAGGTTTTCGAGGCGAATATTCAATTGCCACGGATCAGACACTGCATCTATAAAACGATTGTCCATTGCCCAACAGTCAAGCATACCGCCTATAACGGCGCCTCTTTCAATCAAAAGTTTAATTTGTTCGTCTGTTAACTGACGTTGGGTTGGCACGATCTTTCTTACATTATGGTGACTTGCCCAAACAGGTCCGCTATATAAATCCATCACCTGGCTAAAACCTTCGTCGGTTAAATGCGTAACGTCCAGTATCAGGTTCAGCTTACTCATTTCTTTCACCAGTTCTACACCTTGATGAGTGAGCGGTCCTTCCATCTTCGTGCCGGGCGCATATCTTCCATGTCCGAAATGAGAGATGCCTACTGCACGCAGTCCATATGCATACGCTTTGTGCAGGTAAGAAATATCTACCAGTGAATCTGCTCCTTCTAAACTCAATATATACCCTACGGGTTTCTTTTCATCGGGTATGATTGTATTGTTCCATAAAGCAAGATGCATATCGAGCTGCTCAAGATTCACAATCTGCACCATTTCGCCCATCGCTTCCATTTCTTTATACCATGCCAATTGCGCCTGCGTCATCGCCCATGCCTGCTGCGGCGAATTCCAGCTTGAGCCTGGCAAGCCACCGCCCTGGGGGTTTACGCGCGACAACTGTGTTGCTACTACCAACCCGATCTTTCCCTTTCTCAACTCAGGCAAACACACCGTTCCTTTCCCTCTGTCGTTCTTATCTTTCAAATGCATTTCTTTTTGCCTGATCTCATCCAGCGGCCTGGTAAGATCGCGGTTCCACTCAATTGCATTCATTGCCAGATCGAGGTGTGCATCGAAAATAAAATGCTTATTCATCCTGGGTTATTTTTGAACTGTGCTTTTTGTATTCTTCTTTCAGAAAGCCGAAAGGATATTTGCTGATAATTTCTTTTATCTCGAAACTAAATTTTCTGAGTTTTTCTTCCCAATCTTTTTGCTCAGTTTCGGTATAGTTGTAAAAACCTGCGCCGGTTTCCATCCCGGTTTTACCTGCTTTCATAAGACTGGTAAAAAACGCAGGCAGTTGATCCTGTTTCGACAATTCGCGGTTCAGGTCTTTCATTACTAACCCGTAGGCATAAGTGCCCATCAGATCCATGTACCTGCAATTGCCGGCAAACGGCAAATAATAACCGGCATCGTTTCTGCAGGCGCGGTCTATATCTTCAACGGAGGCATAACCGTTTTCAACAAGATAAAAGGCTTCACGGGTAAGCGCTGCCATCATACGCACTCTCACGCTATATCCGGCCGTCACGATATATGGATCTTTTTGCCAGCAATTACGGGCGGTCGTTTCCAGTTGTTCTGCAATGAACGCCGGCGTACTGTTGTTGACAATAATTTCGAGGAAAGCGGTAGTATGCGCCGGGTGGCACCAGTTCAAGCCGATTATCCTGGCCGGGTACTCAGCACCCTGCTGCAACTCCTGCAACAAAAAACTTTCTGTGTTAAAAGCAATTATTGTTTCGACAGAAAGTGCTGCTTCCAGTTCACTGATCCATTGCCTTTTAATTGCCAGCTCTTCTTCGATAATAATTATTGCAAGGTCTGCTTCATTCGCTTCGGCAGCCGATGTAATATACTGTAACCGATCTGTGTTAATGACATTTCCTTCATACCGGTTGCAATCTGCTATATTTTCATTGATGAACTTCTGTTGTTGCTCCGGATCGCCTGAAAGAAGATGTACAGCCGCCCCTGATCGCAACAGGCTGGTAGCAATGCCCGCCGTTAATCTGTCCGATCCCGCCAACAATATTTTTTGGAAACTTACGCTCTTCATCCGTGTTGTTATTTATAAACTCTTGAATACCTCTGCGGCAACAGCAATTGCCTGCTCAATGTCTTTTTGCGTATGTGCCGCACTGATGTATACCAGCCCGCGGCCTATTATCCTGATATTACGATCATGCATAGCTGCAATAAATTTCGACAGCCTGGCTTTATCGCAACTAAAGGTGTCGCGATAATCCTTTACAGCAGTTTTATCGGTAAAAGCAATGCAAAACATAGGGCCGGGCCCCTGCACCAAAAGATTTTGTCCCGCCTGCAAAGCTGCCTGCTTCAATCCTTCCATCAACAACTTTCCCAATCTGAACATTCGCTTGTAGGGATTTTCCTGTTCCAGTATTTCAATGGTAGCTAATGCAGCGGCAACGGTGGCATTGCCGGTGTTCATCGTTCCGGCGTGAATAACAGTCCCGTCTTCAAGCAACTGCAACCACTCGCGCCTGCCCACTATTGCACTGATGGGGTAACCGCTGGCAATTGCTTTTGCAAAAATGGACATATCGGGCGTAACACCATAATACTGCTGTGCTCCGCCAAGGCTTATCCGGAAGCCAGTGATCACTTCATCAAAAATGAGGGCAATGCCATATTGGTCGCATATACTTCTAAGCCCCTGCAAAAAACCGTCATCGGGCGTTATGCAATTGTTGTTGCACATTACCGGTTCGGTAATAATAGCGGCAATTTCGCCGTGCTGTGCCGCTACCGTTTTTTCCACCAGCGAAAGGTCGTTCCAGGGTAATAATATGCTTTCGTCTCTGGATGTGGGAGCCAATCCTTTGGACCAGGGGTTGGCAACGGGATGCTCACGGCTACCCATACTGCTTAACGAGGGAGCTGCATTGCCCCAGCTCACATTATCGAGCCAGCCATGATAATGTCCTTCAAAACGAAGGAATTTTTGCCGGCCTGTTTTTGCCCGGGCTATCCTGAAAGCTGTTTGTACGGCTGTTGAACCGTCCAGGCAAAAACGCATCATTTCTGCAGAAGGAATAAGTTTGTTCAGCTTTTCTGCCAATTCTATTTCACGTATGTGCTGCCCGGCAAACAACTGCCCGTTCTGTGAATAGCCGGCAATTGCTTTCAGCAGTTGCGGGTGAGAGTGGCCCAGGATAAGCGGACCCTGGCTCAACGTGAAATCGAGGTATTCATTCCCGTCTGCGTCGTATATCCTGCTGCCGCTTCCGTGCGTGTAAAAAAGTGCATGCGGATGATTGTATTTCCTGAACTCGGAGGAGACGCCTCCGGCCAATACTTTTTTTGCCCTCTCCAGCAATCGTGCCGACTCTGTATATTGGGTTTTATTCATAGCAGTGTTGGTTTTTTGTTTTACTCAGACTTTGCTGATTGTTCGTGTACACGTTCAGGATAGCCTGCCGCCAGGTGATAAATATCTTTATTAAATTCGGAGAAAGCATGGCTCCATTGCGTGGCTTCCTGCCGGGTGTAGGAGTAAAATCCCTTCCCGTTCTGGATGCCGCGGGAATGTGCATCCACTATTTTTTGCATTTGCGTTGAAATATCATTGCTGTTGGAAAGCAGGGGAAATACGTTGCTATAGGCAGCATAAAAATCTTTTAATCCCACATAATCCATTCTCCTGAATATACCCATGATCGTCATCCAGGCCCCTGCATCGTAGCGGAAACATTTATCTGCATCAATAAAGTTTGTATCGCCTTTTTCTACCAGGTACAGTATCTCGCGGTATACTGCATACATCAACCGGTTGGTAATAAATCCCCTGATGTCTTTTTTGAGAACGGTAGGTTCTTTACCCCAGTTAACGGCCAGCGACACTACGGCATTGGTGGTTTTTTCGTCGGTTTCTTTACCACATATAATCTCCAGGAAGCGAGTGGCAAATGCGGGTTCGGCCCAATGGATGCCAATAAACCGTTGCGGCTCGGGCACCGACCGTTGCAGGATACTGATAGGGATAGCCGAAGTATTGCTGGCAAGAATGGTATCTTTTTTTGTAACGGCGGCTATTTTCTTAAACACGGTTTCTTTAATGCTCAGGTTTTCAACAATGCACTCTACCACCAGTGCGCAATCGTGCAGATCGTCGTATTCCAGAGACACTGTGAGCAGGTTAAGATATTCATCAACAGGTGCAGATAAAATATCGAATTTTTCGCAGAGCAATAGTTGCTCCAGTATGCGCTTGTACCCTATTTCTTTTTCGCCATGTATAGGCGCAATGGCTTTTACAGGATGACCCAATGCTAACAGTGAGGCTATAATGCTGCTTCCCATCAACCCCAGGCCAACAATACCTATAGTGGTGTTTTGTATGTTGATTTTTCCGCTCATTTGTTTATTGTTGATCGGGAATGTACGCTATGCAATCTATTTCCACCTTAATTCCCTCGGCAAGCACCGATTGTACGGTGGTTCTGGCTGGTTTGATGCCGGGAAAGTATTCGGAATACACAGCGTTGTAACGGTCGAAATCGTTGATGTTGCTCAGGTGAGCGGTGCATTTAACCACATGTTCCATATCGCTGCCGGCCTGTTGCAATATTAACCGGATATTGTCGAGCGTACGGCGTGTTTCTTCTTCAATGGTGCCTAAAATAAATTCAGAAGTGGTAAAATCAACAGCAGCCTGTCCACTCACAAATACAAAGCCGTTAATCACTACCGCATCTGAATAAGCGCCGGTTGAAAAAGAAGGATCGCGGTGAGGATGTTTAATTTTTTGTTTGGCTGTCATTATAAAGGTGGTTGTATAGAAAATTAATATTTACAATTCAAATGTAGTTTCGCTGCACTGATATAGCTGTTACTTTTATCTACATTTATAGTATTATTTTTCAGGAGGTGTATACCGCATGCCGCTTATTCATTTCAATGCATTGCTGTGATAGCAAAATATATTTGCATGATCAGGGTTTGCTGTTTACCGCATGTTAACCGGCTATGACATGAAAATTGGAATACATGATTAGGTACCGGAAAAAGAAGAAGGACTATGGCAAAAAAAACAGCGCCGCTCTCGGCGGCGCTGCGGCAATGTCTTTGTGGACGGTTTTAGGACAATTGCTTCTTCAGGGTATGGATTATTAAGTGTCTTTCTGGTTAATTGGTTTTCAAAGGATCGGTTTCAAGGCTTAGGGTTGGGTTTCAAGGTTCAGGATCTTTTCACAGGATCAGGATTGGATTTTTTGTTCATAGGATCGGGATTTTTCGTTTCACAGGATCAGGATTTCAGGTTAGGATTTATTGGATTTGTTACACAAAGAAACGACGGATGCGGATTGAAAAAAATAGTACAGCATGCGATTGTTTTGTACCATTTCAAACGACACTATCGAAAATCTACGATAAGTAGAAAGCCTTAGCCACGGCTGCTTTACGTCAGCTATTTTGCAACACAGCAGTTTCTTTATTGTATTTATTCCTGTAGTCGAGTGGCGATAATCCGGTTACCTTCTTAAATACTTCCCGGAATGCCTTATCGTCGGCATATCCAACATCCATCATCACTTCGAAAACCGTTTTTCGCCCGCGTTCCAGTTGCTTTTTAGCAGCTTCTACCTTTACGCGTTGCAGGTATTCAACCGGTGTATTGCCGGTTGCTTTGATAAACCTCCTGTCGAAATTCCGGCGACTGATGGCAAGCTGCGACGCCAGTTTTTCAAAAGAAATCTTTTCTTCAATATTTTCTTCAATGTAAGTCTGCGCCTGGTTGATCAAAGTGTCGCCATGACCTTTTTGAATATGAAAAATGGTAAAAGGCGATTGGGTTGTTCTTTCTATATCTATCTGGAATATTTTAGAGCAGAATATAGCAGTTGTTCTGTCAAAGATCTTTTCTACCAGGTAAAGCATCAGGTTCAGGAACGAGTAGCCGCCACCGTTGGTGTAAATCCCATTTTCATCTGTTATTATTTTATCGGTTGCAACTCTTATATCCGGAAACATCGCCCTGAATTTTTCCACTGCATTCCAATGAGTGGAGCAGGTTCTTCCGGCAAGCAGTCCGGTAGAAGCCAATATAAAGGCGCCGGAGCACATGCTGGCAATTTCTGCCCCTTTTTTATATTGATCGATGATCCAGTTGATAAGCATCCTGTTTTCTTCTATTGCTTTTTCATAGTCGCCGAAAACAGAAGGAATGATCAGCAGATCCGTCTGTCGTATTTTGCGAATGTCTTTTGGATGAAGCGTAAAATATCCATCATCAATTTTAGATTCGGATACAAACCCTGCAATCTGGATCTGCAATTTAGGCCTGTTGCCCAGGCTTTTCCAGTAATCGTTGGCCCTGCTTAAAATTTCGTAGGCGCCTGCAACACTGTTCAGGTTTATTTCTGCGTCTGGAACAACAATGGTAATGTGTTTCATTTCTTTATTTTTTCTTCGTGTAGCCAAGATGTTTAGGAACCCGGTTCAAAAAGACTTTACAAATGTATAAAACTGCTTTGTCCAAATCAACCCACTATAAAGTCTATTTTGCACCCGTCCCGGATTTTGTTTGCCAGGTAATTTTATGGAGACAATGCATATCCAATCATTAAAATTTATAAAAGATGAGTTCATCCAGCTTTACTGCCACCCTGCTGGTGCCGCAAACACCGGCAGAAGCCTGTCGTTCCATTCTTAATTTGCGCGGCTGGTGGTCGGAAGAAATAGAAGGCAATACCACCGACCTTAACAGCGAATGCCTGTACCACTACCAGGACATTCACATCTGCAAACTGAAATTAACTGAATTTGTTCCTGGTAAAAAGATCGTTTGGCTGGTGCTTGATAATTATTTCAAATTCACTGAAGATAAAAGTGAATGGAAAGGCACCAAACTGGTTTTTGATATAGACGAGAAAGACGGCAAGAGGCAGGTGCGCTTTACGCACGAGGGACTTGTGCCTCAATACGAATGCTATGAAATTTGCCAGGAGGCATGGACCAACTATATTAAAGAAAGCCTGTATAAACTGATCACTACCGGTAAAGGGAAACCGAACCTCCGGGATAAACACAGCTTTAATGCAGAGATAAGCGAAAAATGGAACCTGCAATAGCAGGCTACTGGTGGACGTCTCCACTCACCAGCGTTGCGGTTTGATCTTCGGTGGGTGAAGACACTATAGGCGTCAACTTTGGAATTAGATTAACGTAGGTTGTTTCGGGAAGGCAGACTCCTCCTTCGTCGGAGTAACAGGCAGAGGAATAAAGGTTAAGCAATTGCACTAACGCTCGGCTTTGTACTGCTGCCTGTCATGTCAAGAATGAGACATCTGGCTCGCTAGTGCTCTTAAGTTGATGGCTATGTGAAGACAACCACCGACAGGAATGTGGATCGTCCAGGGGAGGCAGACTCCTCCTTTAGTCGGAGTGACAGGCAGTAGAATAAAGGTTAAGCAATTGTGCTAATGTTCAGCTTTGTACTGCTGCTTGTCATGTCGAAGAATGAGACATCTGATTTTCACTACTGGTGGGATGTCTTCACTTACCACCAGCCTTGCCGCTTCTGCGTTTTACAAACTTTTCGGCTTCAACTACCAGCAAAACGATGGAGGATACGCCAAATACCAGCAGCAGCTCCTTTGCCGACAGGGGCTGCGTGTGAAAATAGGCATTGAGGAATGGAACGTAAATAACAGCCAGTTGCAATAAAACGGTAACGGCTACCGCCAGCAGCAACGATTTATTGTTTACAATAACAGGTCCGAATACGGTTGATATTTCACTTTTAATGGCAATTACGTGCCAGAGCTGGGCAAAGCAAAGAATGCTGAAAACAATGGTTTGCCAGTGTTCGAGTTGCTGCTGCAATGTAAAATATTGTGTAGCCAGCGTGAGTGCCCCGATGAACAATCCCACCCAGATAATATGCACACCAAGGCCCTTGCCGAAAATACTTTCGTTGGGATGGCGGGGCGGGCGCTGCATGATATTTTTTTCTGCAGGTTCGGTAGACAGTGCCAGTGCCGGCAATCCATCGGTGATGAGGTTTACCCAAAGAATGTGCACCGGCAATAACGGCATTGGCAACCCTATTAAGGGCGCTACGAATAAGGTAACAATTTCGGCGCTGTTGCCTGTAAAAATGTATTTCACAAATTTGCGCAGGTTGTCATAAATCCTGCGCCCCTCTTCTACCGCACCAACAATAGAGGAAAAATTGTCGTCCATCAAAATCATATGCGCGGCTTCTTTGGTTACATCCGTTCCTGTAATCCCCATCGCCACTCCTATATTGGCCTTTTTCAACGAAGGCGCATCGTTCACGCCATCACCTGTCATGGATACAAACTGACCTTTGCGTTGAAGTGTATCTACAATCCTGAGTTTCTGATCGGGCGATACACGCGCATATACTCTTATCATTTCTATTGTATCCTCCAAAGAAGCGTCGTCCATGCCAGCCAGTTCTTTACCACTTACCACTTTTTGTTCTTCATTATCTATAATCCCTATTTCGCGGGCAATGGCTGCGGCAGTTAGCGGATGATCGCCGGTGATCATCACTGGAATAATACCCGCCTGCTTACAGGCTGCAATGGATTGCTTTGCTTCCTCGCGCGGCGGATCTATCAAACCTGCCAGTCCGGTAAACTCAAGACCGGTTTCTAGCTGTTCAGGCGAAATATCGCCAGGCATTTGTTGCAAATGTTTGCCGGCAAAAGCAATTACCCGCATTCCTTTGGCAGACATGCGCTCGGTTTCCTTAACCAATACCTCACCGGCACCGGCTTCTTGCAACATGCTGCTAACAGACTCGGATGCACCTTTTGTAATGACCCATAAACTATCTTCCTTTTCATGCACGGTTGTCATAGCCTTACGGTCTGCATCAAAAGGAATCTCTGCCACACGTTTTAAAACCTGCTGGTCTCCTACATGTTCTACCATGGCAATTTCTGTCGGGTCTCCCGTCGGCTTGCCGTCGTTGTCTTTTACATCCTGGTTCAGGCGCATGGCCTGCAATAAAATTTCTTTCTTGCTTTCATCCACAGCCCACACTTCTTTCACTACCATTTCATTTTTGGTGAGCGTGCCCGTTTTATCGGTACAAATAAATGTAACCGATCCCAACGTTTCCACTGCCTGCAGCTTACGTATCAGCACATTTTTTTTGATGAGCTTGCGGGCGCCTAATGCCAGCGCAACAGTAATTACCGCGGGCAACGCCTCTGGTATGGCAGCAACCGCCAGCGAAATGGACGTAAGCAGTATGGTATTGAAATTTTCACCTCTCAAATATCCCGTTATAAAGAAAATAACACATAAGCCGAGTATAATGAAGGTGAGTTTTTTACTTACATCAGACAATCTTTTTTGCAGCGGCGTCTGGCTCTCCGCCTTGTCCAGCATACCGGCTACGCGGCCAAGTTCTGTTTCCATGCCGGTGGCAATTACCACCGCTTTTGCGTTACCGTTAGTAACATGGGTTCCTTTAAAAGCCATATTCGTCCTGTCGCCTACAGGGGCATCCTCTTCTTTGATGGCCTGGGTGGTTTTGTCTATGGCATTTGATTCACCGGTCAGGCTGGCTTCATTTATTTTAAGTGAATGCACTTCGAGCAGCCGCACATCTGCCGGCACAGCATTGCCGGCTTCTATCAAAACAATATCGCCCGGCACCAATTCGGCTGCGTCTACTTCACGGGTTGAATTGTTGCGTAATACAGTAGCATGTTGTGCTGCCATTTTTTGCAGGGCTTGCATTGCTTTTTCTGCACGGTATTCCTGGATGAAGCCAATGACAGCATTTACCAGTATGATGACAACAATTACAACGGTATCCGTTACCTCTCCTATAAATGCAGAAATAACGGCTGCTGCTACCAGCACCAATATCATAATGTCTTTAAACTGGCGGAGAAAAAAAACAATGGCAGGTGTTTTCTTTTTAGCCGTAAGCTCATTGCGGCCATGCTCTTCCTGTCGTTTTTGCACTTCCGCATCACTCAGTCCCTGTTCGCTGCTTTTAACATTTGCCAGTGCCTCTTCTGCTGTGATGGTATGCCAGTTCATTCGCTCAGATTATGTGTATTTGAATGAATAGAAGATCGTACCAAAGATGTGTCAACCCATCGAAGCTGGCACGATATGTATAATAATAAAGATTTTCCATCACATTTTTAACTTCAATCTTTATCGTATGCAATCGGTAAAAAGTTTTTTTGAAACTTACGCCTTCCTTTCCATGAAAGGCAATGCAAGGGAACTGGCAATGCTTTATGCCGAAAAAATTACAGCAGCCTCCCCTGCAGGATTGCTTTTGATAACAACGAGTTTTTCCAGCAATGGCTTGAACAGGTGTTTTCCTTTAATCAAAAAACGGGTATGCATCAACTGGAAGTTCAACAGGAGCGGAGCGAAGCGATCGGTGAGCATTTCTGCAATGCTGTTATTACGTGGAGCACGAGTTTTGCACGGCAGCCCGGTAAAAAAATTATTTTCGATATTTATTATACGCTTCGGTTAGCCGGCAGCAGTTATCAGATAATGTGGTACCTGAGCCCGCAAGATGAGGAAGCCGTGATGAAAGAACAGGGAATACTGTAACAAGTCAAGAGAACCACAAGCCTTCATTATTAAAAATAGGTCTCCGCCGTTAGTCCGAAACTCACCAGCAGGTTCTCACGGTTGGTACGCGAAACCCTGTTATAAGTAAGCGCCGAAGTAACGCTTAGCCATCGGCGCAGCTTAATAGAAACAGTAGTAGTAGAGCGAATGATATAATCGTCGAATTTTAGAACAGAGGGCTGCCAGAAATGCATGCCTTCCCACGAAACGAGGTTGTTTATTACCCAACGATGGCGTATGCGCAGCGAATTTCGCACCGTGTTGTAAGTACTATTGGTGCCGCTGTCGGTTTTCAGACTGCTGGCTTCAAATAAAAAGCCGTCGCTCACTACCAGCTCTGCGTTTTCTTTATTCAATACATTGTATCCTGCGCCTCCACCGGCCTGCACCTGGTGATTTATTTTTAATGAATAGCTTGAGTTCAGGCTCACCAGTCCCCAGTAATACAATTTGCGGGTATTTTTAAACAAGTCGAGGTTTAACCCGGTAGTAAAATCATTGTTGGTGAGCTTGCCGCCCTGCCTTCCATAAATATAGCTGGCGTTGCTGTTGAAGCTGATCTTCTTTTTGCTGATGTTGAACGCAAATGCATTGTTCATTACAAACGAGCGGCTATCGTTGGTTTTATTCACAATACCCGTGGTGGAAAATTTTGTATAGTAATGCACCGAGTCGTTGAACTGAGCCATAGCAGCACTGCAAATGCAAACGCACAGGGCAGCAACCATCCATTGCTTACAGGTACGGAGCAGTAAAGAAGCGAAAAATAACCTCATGTTTTTATATTAAGTGGGCGGTTGAAAGCAAGATACATTTTTTAAACCCGCATCCAGAGCAATAAATATGCCGCGCCACAAAGGGTAACGCTTTACATTGATTGGGTATTTGCTGCAACTGTAGGCACGGAGCCTTTGCACCGCCTTGATTGGTATGATGTTTCAGGTTGTCAAAAAGACAAATTACAGATATGAAAGCTATCAGAATGCATGATTTTGGCGGCCCGGAAGTATTGATGCTTGAAGAAGTGACCAAACCTGTTCCCGCGGCCGACGAAGTACTGGTTAAGGTGATTGCAGCTGGTGTAAATCCTGTTGATTGGAAGATCCGGAAAGGATTGCGAAAAGACAAGTTTCCGGTTTCGCTGCCGCTGATTCCAGGGTGGGATGTTTCGGGCATTGTGGAAGCAACAGGAAGTGAAGTAGATTATTTTAAGCAGGGGGACAAAGTGTTTGGACGCCCCGATCCTACGCGGAACGGCGCATATGCCGAATATATTACTGTAAAAGCCAACCAGCTTTATTTTAAACCTGAAACCATTGAACATGTGGAGGCAGCGGCAGTGCCGCTTGCGGGACTAACGGCATGGCAGGGACTGTTTGATCATGGGCAACTGACGGAAGGGCAACGGGTGCTGATACATGCAGCTTCTGGCGGGGTTGGATCGTGGGCTGTGCAATTCGCAAAATGGAAAGGAGCGTATGTATATGCTACCACTTCCGAAAAAAACCGACCGTTAGTAAAACAGCTTGGGGCAGACGAAGTGATTGATTACAAGAACGAGCGTTTTGAAGATCAGATGTCTGCTATTGACCTGGTGCTGGATACGGTTGGTGGTTATACACAATATCGTTCGCTGCAGGTGCTGCGTCCGGCGGGGAGATTGGTGACAACGCTTGCACCTGAATATGACAAAGAAGCAAGAGCCAGAAACGTAAGCCTCATCAGCTTTTTAACCGATTCGTTGCCTACTGAGCTGAGAGAAATAGGAGAAATTATTGACGCGGGACAGGCAAAGCCGGTAATATCGAGAGTATTCCGGTTAAACGAAGCAGCAGATGCACAACGGTTGAGTGAAACGGGCCACGCGCGGGGAAAAATTGTATTGAGCGTTGTGCCGCCTGACAATGACAACGAAAGCGACATGGCACACTAAACAAAAGCATTATGACAACAAACGAAAAAATAGAAGAACAGTTGAATCTTCTTATACGAATGCACGAGGACAGGATAAAAGTATATGAAAATGCAATGGAGCATAGTAAGGACGATTCGGACACACTAACGGTGCTGGACAAAGGCATTGAATTGAGCGAGGAGCAGGTAAAAGAACTATCGCAATATGTAAACTACGCCGGGGGAACGCCCGAAACGACTACCAGCTTTATGGGTAAGCTCTATCGCGGCTGGATAGAGTTGCTGGAAACCTTTACCGGGCCGCAGATAACGGTAGGGCTCAGGGCTTGCGCCGAAACCGACGAAGGCATGGTGCGGGCCTATACGGAAATATTGGAGGATCCTACCGATCCGCCATTGTCGCATGCCGTCCGGCAGGTGCTGCAAAACCAACGCACAGCATTAGAGACCGGACGTAACACTTTAATCAATTTTACGGCAAAAGGAGCGAATGCCCACACTCCTTAGGAAACAAGAAGTGAATGAAAACAGGCGTCTGTCAATAGCCGTTTTCACGCCAAAGCAATTTTACATAATAAGATGGAATAGGAAAATAAAGACGCGGACACTCGCGCCGTGTTTTACTCCGCCCGGTTTAGCGAAAGTGTGTTATTACCGGCATCTGACAACTCAAGCATTTGATCGCTTACCTGGTTAATGGTATAGTTCCTTTCGCCGGCGTTGCTTTGTATCTTTATCCGTAACTGTCCGTCGAGGTACGACAACGTGTAGTCCATTATCATAGCGGGCTGATCGCTGTGCATACCGCTCATGCTTACGGTACCGATACTTGCGCCCGGTTCAAATATTAACTGCATGCCATGCCCTACCCACTTACCTTTCAATAAATGTTCTGCTTCGGAAAGATGTAATCGCTCTTTTGAAGGGTTCATTTCTGTAACAGTTAACGGTGATTATTTTAATGACAAAGACTTTAAGGTTTTCGACCCGGCGCTATATGATTGTATGGCTTCTTTTACTTCAGGCTTCAGCGACGAATATTTTTGCTGGATGATGGCGGCATCTTCCTTAATATCTTTATTATAGCCCAAAATATCAGGAGCATTTTCCTGGATCATCAGCCGCAAAAACCTGTATTCGCCGTTGTCTGTATCGCTCTCAATTGCTTTTTCGAGCTTTTCTCTTCCTTCTTTAAAAGTTTTCAGTTTCTTCCCGGGTCCTTTTATCAAACCAGCTTTCTTCATCAGTAAAGTGCCGGCATATGCCTGGTGCAAATTTTCTTTATCGGCTGCCAGTTGTTTGATCTGCGCATCAATAGTAGCTACATTTTCGGATGAAAGGGCATCGTACACCTTTTTACTTTGCGCCTCGGCAATACCGGGCAACGTTGCAAATGTCATCAAGGCAACAGCGAGTATAACTATTTTCATCATTAATAATTTGATTATCTGATGCTTCACCAGTTAAAAAACAATGCCAGCTACACTGTCCGGAAAAATTAATCACATCAATTAACGTTGGCGATGGCATAGTTCCTGCAACAGCATCGTAAAAACACATCACATGAAAACAGAGGGAAGGAAGCCGCAATCGAAAACACTGAATATAGAGGTGGATAATATGGCATATGAAGTAAAGGTTACTTCGCACATTGTAAACGATGGACAACGGTTTGATGTGCAGATTAACGGAGGCGATCAGCATGTATATGTCTGGGACGAGCAAATTCAATCGCTTCGTGCATTAGACGACGGAGCATCGGTTATACCGGAGGCTTTGGAAAAAAAGATCAGCGATCAATTAATGAACACGTTGGTGCTGCGCTGAATTGGCCGTATTTAATAATATACCATTCCTGCAATGCAAGCGACTTTCGCAGCCCGGCATTTTGGATTTGTTGTTGTGCAGCGTGAAGCATGTATATTATTTGGATTAAAATCTAATGTTATTTAATTGGTGAAAACTCATTTTTGCCGCAGATTCGCAGATGAAGGATCATCTGCGAATCTGCGGCTCATTAATTAATGCTAACCTTGAACGGCCTGACTAAACGGCATTGGATCTCTCCCACCTGATAAGTATGCATTCGCAAATTAACAAAACGTAGAAATTTTTACACTACCGCCAGGGAACTTGAGGCAGTGTTTCTCCATCGTTTTCAGGGTTTATTGCAGCGGAACAGCGGCATTGGAATTGTATTATAAAGGACAAAATTACAAACAATGAAAGCAGATAAAATGAAACCAGCTATGAGCGAGAATCAGGACGCCCGCAAAAAAGATATAGATTACCTGCAGCGGGTATACCCCTGGCAAAGCCGTGAGTTTATTGCGAGAGCAATGGATGAGGGTGGATCGAACAACAGGAAAATTCTCAAAATTCTGAGCAGCCACGAAAGCGGGGCTTTTTCAGGCAGCAAACGCCTACACCATTTGAATTAAAATCTTGCAGCATGAACACATCTAACGATCCTTCCAGGAAAGAAAAGCCGCGGCAGCCGTCAAAACAGCAAGAGGAGAAGAAAAAGGCCTTTCGCGAGGGTATGCAGGACAATAGTACACAGGACGAAGGCAAAGATGCTGTTACCAATGCCTCGCGTAAAATTGTAAATACGCAGGAAGAAGATATCGTTGTAAACAAAACAAGATAAGCAGGATTAAAGAGTTATCAGCGATCAGCTTTCAGCAAACATAACACTGAAGGCTGATCGCTGATAGCTCTTTGTTATTTAATCGTCGCCTCTTACTATTCTCACAATAAACAGCACCACGCCAGCCACACCGGTAATATGCAGCCAGGCTGGCGGCGACGCAAATGCAAATGCCATAAAGTAGCATGTAAAAAGCAATACAATAGCCAGCAACAAACCGTTGCCTGTAATTCCCTTGGCACTCATATCGAATCTTTTGCTTTAACAATCATCGTCATTACATGGATTTACTCCTGCCGCGTTTACGCGAAGCTGATTTACGCGCACCTGATTTCTTTGCTGCCGACTTTTTAGATGCAGTTTTCTTTGCAGGCGATTTTTTTGCTGCCTTCTTCGCCGTTTTTTTAGTGGCAGTTTTCTTTCTTGCCGTTTTTTTGGTGGCTGTTCCTCCACTCTTCTTTTTAGCAGGCACTTTAGCACCTTCTTTACGTGCCTCGGAGAGTCCGATTGCAATTGCCTGCTTACGGCTGGTTACTTTTTTACCGCTCCTGCCGCTTTTTAACTGTCCACGTTTTTTTTCATGCATTGCTCTCTCCACTTTATCCTGCGCCTTTTTTGAATACTTTGCCATAATGATTGATTTTAAATAGCTGCACAACTAGCGTGCCATCGTACGACTATGTACGCGGCGCCTGCCAGCCTGTGGTTGGTATAATGTTTTCAGGTGAAAGGTCAAAGGTGAAAAGTAAAAGGAAAAAAGTCTTTCACTTTACCTTCAAAATAATATAAGCGTGAACAGTGTTGAAAAAGTAGAAGCATATGCGAGGGAGGTTCATGCCAGTCAGCGCAGGAACTTTGCGGATGAGCCTTACATCAATCATCTTGTAAGAGTAAAGCAGCTTTGCGCTACGGTATCAAATGACCCTTCCATTTTGTCGGCTGCATTGCTGCACGATGTGCTGGAGGATACCGACACTCCGGAATCTGCCATGTTAACGTTTTTACAATCAATTGTTGGGTTAGAGCAGGCCAAAAGCATTGTGCAATTGGTGCGCGAACTAACCGATGTATATACCAGCAAGGCCTACCCGCAATGGAACAGGCGTAAACGAAAAAGAATGGAGGCGCAACGCCTGGCAGCAGTAAGTTCCGACGCACAAACGATTAAATATGCCGATATCATCGACAACAGCCAGGATATTCTGACCATAGATTCGCGGTTTGCTGAAAAGCTGCTGTGGGAATACCAGCTTTTGCTTAAAGTAATGACGAAGGGAAACCCCGGGCTGCGCTCGCTGGCTGTCTCCAATATATATGCCGCCATGAGCTTAATAAATACCCGGACGCGAACGAAAGCTCCTGGGGGATAGCATAATCGCTTTTTAGTAACCGATCACTTTTAATAATTTTTGCCATGAACGACCTGAAAGATTTCTGTGTGGATGCTATGACTGATAACAACCGGCACTATTACGAAATGGGATACCAGGCCGCATTGCAGGAACAGGAGGCAGCGCAACTGGCAGCAGCAGCACGCGAAATAAGAAACGTTGTGATAGGCTTGTGCTGCACAATACCGCTGCTGCTCGCTTTTGCGGGCGACATTATAACCGGCGGCGCGTTCAGTGAAATATTATTTGCATTAATGTTTCATGCAGATTAATTACTTCTTCGAATACACCTGTTATTCAACAAAAAACTCACCCGGAAACAATAGGAGAACATTAAACCTGCTGCGGGTAATGGACAGAATTCCTAAAAAATACTTTGATCATATAACCGGAACGAATGGACTCTATGAAGTTCGGGTAGAGCCTGGCGGAAATATTTTTAGAATTTTCTCGCTCTTCGACAAAAATAACCTGATAATATTGGGTAATGGTTTTCAAAAGAAATCGCAGAAAACGCCCAAAGCAGAAATTGAACGAGCGTTAAGAATAAAAAAGGAATATGAAGCAGCCATGCGATCTACAAAAAAATAAAAGATTATGAGTAAAATAAGCAAAGACACAACAACTCTTGACGAAATCCTCGGCAAAAAGTACGGAAAACGGGGCATCAAAAAAAGAGAACGGTGGGAACAGGAATTCGAAGCCTTCCAGCTTGGTGTTTTGCTGGAAGAAGCGAGACTGAAACTCGGTATGACGCAAGAGGAGATGGCTGAAAAATGTGGAACAAACAAATCTTACATTTCACGTATCGAAAACAACGCAAGCGATATCAGGCTTTCAACCTTGATGAGAACTATCCAGATAGGTTTTGGTGGGCATTTGAAATTGACGCTACAACTCTGAAATATAATATCTAAAAAAGAAAAAGGCAACAGGAATCTGCTGCCTTTTTAATGCGTTTAAAGGACGGTTAAAGCGCATCAATTTTCGTAGGTATCGGATAGACCACTAAGGAATTGGATTAAAAACGGATTATTGGACTTGACATAACAAAGATAGTATCATACAAACCCTGTAGACAATAGTAAGACCTGTTATTAGTTTGTAATTTCTTAACTACAGCTTTTAAATCTTCACCTATAATGTGTAATTGTTCCCTCTTACCACGATCCGGCAAAATTGACTAATATCAACAGTCTGGCAAGTTTTACAAAAAGCGCAAATAAAACTTTGTAATAGGGGGCAGGATAGTCCTGCATTTTTTTACAAACCGGTTCGACTTATCAAGACGTGAAAAAAAAGCATGGTACACCATATCGTTATAGGTAGTTCCCGGTCCAAATTGTGTGTGCTCGGGGTGATAGAGCGACCATTGAGGTTCTTCGATATCGGTAGGCCACCAGTATTTTACATGACCGCCTCGCCTTTCAATTTGTTCGGTTAAATGTTGCCCCGCATCCATATCTTCTGTTGGATTCATATCGGGATAATCCAGCTCTTTCAGATACGCAGTGGAAATGCCAAAGAAAAAGGGTGAAACGTAGAGGTTTTTTGCATCGCGCAGGTGATTGGCAGTTTGCGCAGCACCGGCTATTGTACGCGGCGTTTTAAGGTCGTCCAACAATTTTTCCATCCAGTTTTCTTTTGTGGGAATACAATCCACGTCAAAAAAAACCAGGTACCTGGTATCGGTAACAGTGCGGCAAACATGGTTCATAAAATCGCCATGGCTGAACTTTTCATCTACTACATGGTTGATGTGGAAACCGAAATGTTTAAATACCGCCTTCTGGTATTTGGGTATTGCCTTATCTACATTGCGGTTGTAGAAAGAAAATATTTTAAACGTTTCATCCTGCCGGTTGTTAAAAGACATAGTTACTGGTTTGTATAGACGAATTTTCAAAAGAGTATTTAGTGCATTTACCCCAACTTGAGATAACGGACCAGGGAATTGACTACTGCGGGTAAAGGTTTTTGCAATGCAAGATAGATACCTGCATTGGCGCCGAGAAAGGCTGCCAGTTCAAACCTGCTGTGTGGATCGCTGCGCAACTTGGTTTTTACAAACTTTTTAAACGCTTTTCTGGAAAACTTACGGGCAGGCATTATTCTTTTGGGTAACTCCTCCAGTCTTTGAGGAAACACCTGGCTAAAACAAGTATCGTAGCAAACACTTGTACCATATGCCAGCCGCTCCAGGTAGCTGCTGTTTGCCCTGTCGCCGGGAATAATGTGTTTCATTTGTAAGCCGGGCGAAACGCCTGCACTGTAACCGTTGCGAATGCACAACAACACCATTTGAGTGTCGGCACCGCTGCTCAGCTTTTTTCCTTTGCGTCCCGCCAGTGTAAATTCGCCCTGCTTTGATCGCATTACGTATTCCTTTAAGATCTCTGCCCTGGCAGATAATCCTGAACCGAACGGATAACAGGATTGCCAATCTTCTTTGTTATTGCTGAAAACAACTTCGGTTTCATGTCGCTCCTGGAACGCAATGCGTGCGTAATTGCTGATAGATTCTGGTATACCATCAATAAAATCAACCCATAAATTACCGGGCCCCCAGGCAGCAACATGGGGATGAAGTTGAGTGAGCCGGTGAAGTTCCTGCAGGTAATCGGGATGCGGTTCGTTATCATAATCAAAAGAGATAATAAACCGGCCGGCAGATTGTTCTATAGCCGCCATGCGCGCATATTTTTCGCCTTGCTCGGCAACAAACAGCATTCGCATAGAGGGCATGAGAGCAGCATATTTTTTTACAATAGCGCTGTCCTGCACGGACTCTTTACTGTTATTATCTACAAGAATTATTTCAATATTCAGATCTGTTTTATCAAGATTGTATACAGCCTGCAAACAACGTCCTAATATTCTTTCATCGGGATTATAGGTTAATATCATTAAGGAATAATCAACAATCATATTATTTATTAAAAAGGGTTTTAACCCAACGTTTAAAACGCTTTGTTTTTTTGTTATGACGTTTCCACCTTTGCTCCAGCCCAAATTCTTTATTAAGAAAGAAATAGTCCGCCTCTTTATCGGGCAAAAAATATACGGGATGTGTTAGCGTACCTATTCGTTCGGTTGGCAGGTTGGCGTTATGGTGGTTGGGATCGGGCGTGTGCGTGGCATCGTCCCTGAACCCGATGTTGCTAATAAGGTTAACATTGGGTGTAATGCACAAAGCATTTTCAAAAAAAGTAATGAAGTTCAACTGGTAATCCCAGGTGTCTATTTTGCCCGCCTTCAGTTCGTTGAAAGTATACAACCAGTCTGCCGCCAAAAAGGGATCACTGAATATCTCCTTTAGCTTCACCCCCACTTCCGCAGCATCGTAGCGGCTCAGTTCAGCATCATACTTTTTCCAAACCCTGCGCCAGCTTGCCCATCCCCAAATATTGCTGTATTGCGAAAAATAATAACTGGCATTTCCCCGCTTCAGCCCACGCTGCAGGTTGGTTCCGGTAATATTGTGTATGCGCGTATCGTACCTGTATCTTTCCAGCATCTGATCGCAGAAGTAAAAAAAATCTTCAGCAGGCAAACAATCATCTTCCAGTATAATGCCTTCTTCTTCGTGTTCAAAAAACCAGGTAATGGCTTCGCCCACTGCCGTTTTGCAACCTTTATTCTTTTCCCGGAATAATTTGTGTACCGTACATTCCCAATCTACCTGGTCATATATCTTTCTCGTTTCCTCACACAACGCTTTGTCTTTTTCGTTTCCTTCGCGTGGACCATCGGCGGCTATGTACAGCCTGGCTGGTTTTACTGCTTTTACCGCATCAAATATGCGTTGCGCCGTGTCGGGCCGGTTGAAGGCTAGCAATAAAACAGGAGATTGAACAGTATAATGATGCATCAACACGGTTTGTTGTAATCAATAAGTTATTAGCTTGCGGCAAATTTACCATTTTGCAACATGGAAAATGCATTAAATACAACCGGTGATAATATTCTTATCAGCATCATCATTGCTACCTATAACTCCGGCAGGCACATAGAGGCGTGCCTGCAATCGATAGCCAGCCAAAAGGAAAAAAACCTTGAGGTGGTAATTGCCGACGGGGGAAGCACAGATAATACCCAGGCGATAGTGGCTTCGTTTAAGCAGCTGAATATATCGTGGAAGAGCGAACCGGATAAAGGCATTTATGATGCACTTAACAAGGGAGCAGGGAGGGCTAAGGGAAAATGGTTTCACTTTCTTGGGTCGGACGACAGATTGTTGCCTGGCTTTAGCGAACTGGCAGAAAAGCTGGAAGATGAAAAGACGGTATACTACGGCAACAGCGAACCGCATTTTAATGAAGGGCAAAAAAGGTTTGAACTGCTGTCGGGTGAATTCAGCAATTACAGGCTGGCTAAATACTGCATGAATCATCAATCAATGCTCTATCCTGCTTCGGTATTTAAAAAATACAGTTACAATTTGCGGTATAAGGTATTTGCCGATTATGACCTGAACATGAAGTTATGGGGCGATCGGGAATTTACTAAAAAGCACTTTCCCATTACCGTTACCTTGTATAATATGAGCGGATTTTCAACCGTTGCCAACGACGACCTGTTTAAAAAGGAAAAGCCCATGCTGGTAAGAAAAAGCTTTGGCATGGCTATCTACCTGAAGTATATGCTGAAAAAAATAAAAAAGAAGCTGAAAAAGGAAGATAATTTTTTTTAGCGATCCGGATACATTCATCGCACCCCATTATCACTTCCTCAGGAAAAACTTCCTGAGCAACCGGTCTTTCTTTTTTTGTTTTTCTATTTTTTTTAAATGGAGATCGCGCAGTTGCGTATAACTGCTTTGAAACCGGCTGTAGAACAGGTGTCCGGCGGCTTTTAGTTCTTCGTTGTAGGCAGCGTGTATTTCATACAGGTCTGGCCTGTCTTTCATGGTAAACCTGTTATAATAAGGAGGCAGGTCGTGCGAGTCTACCTTAAACGAACTGAAATGGTAGAATTTTAAAGGTATCGAATCATTCACCCAATACTCCCCATCGCGGTAGGTTAAACGGCGTTCGTGCAAATTCCACGGGGCCATGTTCAAACCCCAATCCTGCATCACCTTAACATTTTTAAAGAAAAACGGTGCAAAGTTTACGGGCAACTGGTCTACAAATATGCCGTCTTCCGGGCGAATGTATCCCTGTTTATAAGTATGCTCCTTCCACCATTGTGCAAAGGCAAGCGACTCGCTGTTATTTTTCAGCGCCACAAAACCCAGGTTGTATAAACCATAATTCAGAAAGGTATGTTCGCCGGGCAGTTTTCCATCAATGGGTATGGGCGTGTATATATGCGGCGTTAGTAAGATAGCGTCAGTTTCAAGCGCTTCAAATAAAAAGGAAAGGGATGAAAAGACCTTAATATCCGGATCAAGGTAGATCACCTTGTCTGCTTTTACCGTTTCAAACAAATATTGAACAACATGAGGTTTGATGCAGGTATTTAATTCAATTACGTTGTATTTTAAAGCAAGCTCATCCATAGCAGGTTCAATCTCCTCCGCTGCTATCACTTCGGCATTCAGCTCATCATAATTAATTTCGCCAGATTTTTTATCGCACAAAAAAATATAAAAGGGAATTCCCGGCTGATGTTGATGAAGAGAAGCGCCCAGCACTTTGGCCTGGGCCAGATAGTTGTTTGAACAGATGGTGAAGAAAACATTCATATTCGCCGGGAAGATAGGTTAATGTAAGACACGAGTCAAATCTTCGTGCAGCCCTAAGTATGGGATGGATTGAAATCCATCCTTATAATATGTGACCGATCCTACGGATTCTTTCTCGAAGAATATAGAAATTGGGCCGTCCGTATCAATCAACATTATGCGGGATGAAAACGGATGGCTCTGTAAGTAATTTATTCATCCAAAGTAAACCTATATTTGAGGCGATGAACAACCGTTCCATAAACATTGTGGTACCAACCTTCAGGCTTGATGAAAAAGTATTGCTCGATATTATTCGTCTTCCTCATCCACCTGGCTTTACGGTAAACACTTTTATAATTTCCGACAATCCATCTGCAAGCATACCTGAGAGCATCCGCCAGTTACAGGAGGCGGGAACAATACAACTATTGGTGAACGACAGGAACCTCGGCGTTTCCGCCACGCGCAACAGGGGCATACGATCGGGCAACGCCAAATGGATACTCTTTCTGGATGATGATGTACATCCCGAAAAAAAATTATTGCTTGCCTATGCAGCCGCTATACAAAAAAATGAAGAGGCTATTGGCTTTGCGGGCGTTACACTGTTTCCCAATCCCTTTAATACCGCAACCAGGGCACTGGATATACATGGTGCTACCGGGAGCTTTACATTGCCATTGCATAGCAGCACTGTCATCTGGTCGCCTACCGCCAACCTGATGCTGAACCGCGAAAAAATGGACAGCGGGTTGTTTGATGAATCGCTGGTTACGGCCGAAGACATTGATTTTTTGGTGCGGAACAGCCTGCTTTTTAACAGCAGATACATTTCGGTGCCGGAAGCAATAGTGCATCACCCGTGGTGGAATAACGGAAAAGTTCAAACGAAAAGAATGCTGAGCTATGGAACCGGAGCAAGCCAGATTGCAGTAAAAGACCCCATCAGGAAATATACCTACACCGACTTTACCAATACTTCCGAAACGTTGCCGCTGTTATTACTGTTGTTTCCTTTTGCGCTGGCTGCCGGCTATGGCTGTATAACAATTGCATTACTATTGATTATTCCGTTAGCGGAATTTATTACCAATTGGGTGCGTGGTATTATTAAAGGAAAAACGTACAGCCTGGCTATAGCCTGGCACCTCTTCTGGATAAAGAACTGTTACGAGTTTGGCGCCTTAAAAGAAACGTTAAATAGCGGGCGTTTAAAAACATTTGCCCGACGAATTGAAATGGGTTTCAATAAACCTCACCCCAGCCCCTTCAGGCTAAACCGTTGGAAAATAATAAAGCTAACGATAATCAGTACGTTAAGTTTGTTAGTCCTTTTGGGCAGAACATAATGCCTTTGCGGGCAGTTTCCTGGTAAACTTTGTAGTTGTAGCTTTCGCGCTGGCGGTTCTGCAAAGGATGATGGAGGTGATAACAAACAGCCATCATTTTTACTTTTTTCTGGCTCAGTCCCGAATTGATAAAGCGCGACGCAAGCTCTATATCTTCATGCCCCCAGCCCTTCAGTTCGCTGTTATAGCCATTCACCTTTACAAAATCTGCACGCCAGTAAGCACAGTTGCATCCTATCAGGTTATCGGAGCGTTTGCTTTTCTTAATAAAAAAGCGGGAGAGCGGTAACATGCGCATGGCGTTGATGCGATTGCCAATACCTGGCGCATAGGGAGGAATATTGGCGACTGTTCCCTGCCGTATCAATCGCTTGCTGGTCGCATCATCTACCTGCACTCTGCTGCCCCTGATGTAATATCCTTTTTCTGCAACCTTTTTATGATCTTCAATAAAATGGGTATTCAATACAATATCTCCATCTACCTGCACAATGTAATCGCAGTCGGTACCTGCAATTGCCTGGTTCATGATCAGCGTTTTTTGAAAGCCATTGTCCTGGTGCCAGAAATGTTTTAACGGAACATTAAATTTATTACGGTAAGAGTCTATCAATAATTTGGTGGAGTATCCTGAGCCATCATCTGCAATCAAAATCTCATCGGGCATAACGGTTTGTTCAAGCACACTTTCCAAAACCAATTTTAAGGCCTCCGGCCAGTTATAGGTAGCTATTACCAATGCCAATGATGTTTGTTGTGATCCTGGTGATGTCATTGTTTGATGTATTGATTAATGCCTGTTTTACAAAACTTAACTTTTGATACAATAGACTGTTTGAATAACTCTTCGTTCTTGCGCAGGTTCGATTTGGAATTTTCCTTGTGATATATATGAAAGGCAATACCACCGAGTTTCAGGAAACGCTTCTGTATTCCAGCATTCAATAATCTTGCCACAAACTCCTTGTCTTCGGGTCCCCAACCGTTAAAATCTTCATTATATCCGTTCACTAATACGGCGTCTTCTTTCCAAAAGGCCATGTTGCAACCATGTATTTCAAAACGCTCGTCGCCTTTGTTCTTGTAAGTGGTTTCAAACATTCCCCATAACAATGGAATATGCAATGCACTTGTTTTATTGGTAACCCCTTTGCTCCACACACTCACTTTTGTTTTACCAGACTTTATTAATGTTTCAGACGCTGCTTCGTCGAGATATATTCTGCTTGCTCTCACAAATGTTTTCTTCTTTGCAAAATCAAGATGATCTTTTATAAAGTAAGGATGCATGATAATGTCGCCATCAACCTGAATAATATACTCTCCTGTTGCCTGTGCTATCGCTTTGTTCCGTATGGCTGCAAGCCTGAAGCCGTTGTCTTCGTGCCACACATGGTGAATGGGAACAGGCGACGATTGCTGAAACCGTTCTATCAACGCCCTTGTTTCTTCGCCCGATCCATCGTCGGCAACGATAATTTCATCGGGCAGTTTTTTTTGAGACAGCGCGCTTTTAATGCACAGTTGTAAAGCCTGTGGCCAGTTATAAGTAGAAATAATTAGTGTCGATGACAGATACATATTATACATTCATGGCTTGCAAGCGTATCATCATCAATTAGAACTGAAAGTCTGCATTTCTATCAGCTTTCTATATAAACCGTCGTTTTTAATCAATTCCTGGTGCGTGCCCTCTTCTACTACCCTACCTGCTTCCAGCACAATAATATGATCCGCATTTTGTATAGTACTCAAACGATGTGCTATAATCAGCGAAGTCCGGTTTTTCATCAAATTGTTCAACGCCTCTTGTACCATCTTCTCTGACTCCGTATCCAGCGCAGACGTTGCTTCATCTAACAACATTATTGGAGGATTTTTTAAAACTGCCCTGGCTATGCACAGCCTTTGCTTTTGTCCTCCCGATAATTTAACACCTTTATCACCAATATTGGTTTGATAACCCAATTCGGTAGCCATAATAAAATCGTGTGCATTGGCTATTCTTGCTGCTGCTTCCACCTCTTCTTGCGTGGCCTGGGTGTTTCCGAATGCGATATTGTTAAAAATGGTATCGTTGAATAAAATAGACTCCTGGTTAACGATACCCATCAGTGTACGGAGCGACTCTACGGTTATGGAACGAATATCCTCGCCATCTATTGTGATGGCTCCCGATTTTTGTTCAATAAATCTCGGTATGAGGTCCATCAGTGTTGATTTGCCACCGCCGGAAGGCCCCACCAATGCTACAGATTTACCCTTAGGAATGGTAATGTTAACGTTATGTAAAACCTCTTTATCGTTATAAGAAAAACTTACGTTCTCAAATTGCAATGCCTTGTTGAAAGCCGTAATGGGCTTTGCATTGGGAGCATCAACAATCGCAGGCTTTTCATCAATAAGCGCCAGCACGCGCTCACCCGCAGCAATACCCGAATGTATATTGCCGAAAGATGATGAAATGGCTTTTGCGGGACGAAGTATTTGCGAAAACAACGCAATGTAGGCAATGAAGTTAGCTGCATTCAGGTCGCTGTTCTGCGACAGCACCAATGAACCACCGTATAATACAATGCCTGCCACCATCATTACTCCGAGCGATTCAGAAACCGGCGGCGCCAGTTGCTGGCGTTTGGCCATACTCCTGATGATACTGGAATAATGGATGTTTTCTTTTTCGAACCGGTTGGTAATAAACTTTACTGCATTGAATGCTTTTATGATCCGCATGCCATTCAATGCTTCGTCTATATAGCTAATCATCATTCCATACGAAACATGCGACGCTGCGGCCTGCTCCTTTAGTTTTTTAACAATCTTTGAAATGATAAAAGCCGAAAAAGGAATGATCAACATTGAAACCAGTGTAAGCTTATACGAAATAATGAACAGCATTACCAGGTAAAATATCAATGTTAAAGGTTCCTTAAAAACCACTTGCAGGGTACCCGTTACCGAATACTGAACCACCTGCACATCGGAAGCGATCTTCGAGATAATATCGCCTTTGCGTTCGTTGCTGAAATAGCCCAGATGCAGGTTCATTACATTATTGAATACGCTGCGGCGCAGGTTGAGCAGCGTATGGATGCGCAGGTTTTCCATCGTTCTGTCTGCAAAATACCGGAACAGGTTTCCCATAACCACAGAAATGACGATAACGAGGCAAACGATCTGCAGCGTAGGATAAATGCCATATTTTTCGTTAGCTACCGCAGAATAGTAATTGAACATTTTAAAGATGTCGAAAATGTTATCTGGCTTAGTTGGAATGGAATGATCTGCTCCTGCATTAAAAAGGGTTGTTAGCAATGGCGCCAGAAGTGCCAGGTTGAGCGTGCTGAATATAATAGACAGCACGACAAAAATGATATATGGAATTGCATACTTTCCAATGGGTTTAGCAAAAGAAAGAAGCCGGAAATATGTTTTCATCTAATGTATAAAACCGGCAAAATTAGTTATTACAGAGTATTTTTCCATCTTATTCTGCTTTACAGCAACCGAATGGTCTTTTTTTAACAATCCGCTACCACCATTATTGTTTTATAAGATGCTGATCAAAGCCCGACGCTACCAGTTTTTCGTATGCCTGCCATACTGCATCGGGAATGGGTTGATACACCTGGAAACCCTTTTCGGGATAGAGTTTGATGCGCTGCAGATCGCCCGTCATAATATGAATCACTCTTTCAAGTGGTATCTCATTATTAGGGTAGTCCTCAAAACTGATTTGCGGAGAAGTAACGATGAGCTTTTTTTCGGGCCAGTGCTTTTTAAAAGTAGCGTAACTCCTTCTTTCCATATAAGGTTTCTGCACCACAATAAAACTATGGGGGTTTAGCCCTTTCTGATCTAATAGTTTCTGCGTAAATAAAATATTCTCCCCCGTATTGGTCGACTGGTTTTCTATCAAAACATGTTCGGACGGAACACCCATATTTATTGCAATGGCTGCAAACTGATCCGCTTCAGGCACTGTCCATACACCCCTGGTTACATTCCCCAATCCTCCCGAAAAAACAATGAAAGGTGCCAGTCCTTGCAGGTATAGTTCCGCAGCGCGGTTAGCCACCCTCAGGTCATGGCTGCCCAGTGCAAAAATACAATCGCAAGGTTCCATTGTGTGGTTCATGTGGTGATAATCCCATAGTTGTTGCGCAAGATATAATGTTTCGGAAGTGATGGGGGGCATATTGTTTTTTATAAAGATAAGGCAGGTTGTTAAAAACTTTGAACCAAAAGCTGACGAATAAATTTGTTAATTTGCGTTGTGACAGATAAAAATCTTTATGTTATAGCAGGTTGCAACGGAGCAGGAAAAACGACAGCCTCCTTTACAATTCTGCCTGAAATAATCGAATGCAGAGAGTTTGTGAATGCGGATGAAATCGCAAAGGGACTTTCGCCATTCCAACCGGAAAAGGTGGCATTTGAAGCCGGGCGTATAATGTTAAACAGGATTAACGAATTGTTGAACAACGAAGTAAGCTTTGCATTTGAAACAACGCTTTCAACGAGAAGTTATAAATCTAAAATTGAAGAAGCAAAACAAAAAGGCTATACAGTCACACTGCTGTTCTTTTGGCTCCAAACAGTTGAACTTGCAAAAGAACGTGTAAAAGTCAGGGTTGCTGAAGGTGGACATAATATTGAGCCGGAAGTAATAGAAAGACGATTTATTAAAGGAATAAAAAATTTGTTTGACATTTATTTGCCGGCAGTGGACGGGGCTTTTTTATTTGATAATTCTTTAGGCAGGCATGAATTAATTGCTCAACAAACTGTTGACCAGATATTGGAGATTGTTGACGGAGTTAAATTCAACGAATTAAAAAGATACTATGACAACAATTGAAAAACAGTTAGAATTACGAAATAAGATTCTTTTAGGCCTGGAAAAAACATATGAGAGGCTTATTGAATTTAAAAAACAGAAAAAAACAGAAATCGTTGTACTCAAGGACAATAAAGTGGTAAAGATTAAGCCGGAGTAAACCGAATTGATTTCGTTTTCTTATGACCACTCCCAAAAACTTACGCACCTGCCCCAACGGGCATCAATATTATAGGAGCAGCGACTGCCCCACCTGCCCTATTTGCGAACAACTGCGCAAACCTGCCAATGGTTTTATGACTAACCTCTCCGCTCCCGCCCGCCGCGCTTTAGAAAATAACGGCATCACCACATTAAAAAAACTGGCCTCGCATACCGAAAACCATATTTTGTCTTTTCACGGCATGGGACCAGCCTCTATGCCCACCTTACGGAAAGCATTAGCCGAAGCAGGCTTGACGTTTAAGCAGGCGTAAGCGTTTGGGGTTTATTGTTTGGCGTTTATTGTTTGGGGTCTGTTATTTCTATGCAGGCGAAATCTCCATGCAATTCTAACGGGTTTTTAGTTTTTTTGCTTACCGTTTTCATCGGTCAGACCGCCGCCTGCACACAAGGGCAGAGCGTCGCGGCGGGCCGACCGGCTTTGCTTTTGTTTCTTGGTTCTTGCTTCTTGGCTCTTGTTTCTTCTTTCCCTTATCTTGCATTCCGTTATGAGCTTACTGCAGGTATCGGGCATTGGCGTTAAAGACGAAAGAAATTTCGAATTAAAACAAATCAGTTTTACACAGCAACGCCTGCAAAAAATTGCCATTGCGGGCGAAACAGGTTCCGGAAAAAGTACATTGCTAAAAATCATTGCAGGCTTCGTTCAGCCCGATGCAGGCGAAGTTTGGCTGGAGGGCGAAAGAGTAAAAGGTCCCTACGAACAACTCATTGCCGGTCATCCCAAAATTGCCTACTTGTCGCAATACTTTGAATTGAGAAATAATTACCGTGTAGAAGAAATTCTTGAATACGCCAATAAGATATACGAGGCTGATACTTTGTATCGCGTATGCGATATTGCACACCTGCTTCAAAGAAAAACCAACGAACTGTCGGGCGGCGAACGCCAGCGTGTAGCTTTGGCAAGATTGCTGAGCACCGCACCCACGCTTCTATTGCTCGACGAGCCTTATTCAAACCTCGACCTCATTCATAAAAACATTCTTAAAAATGTGATCAAAGAAATAGGCAATGACCTGAACATTACCTGTATGCTTGTTTCGCATGATCCGCAGGATGTTCTGCCATGGGCAGATAAAATACTGGTAATGCAAAATGGTTCAATCATTGCGCAGGGTACTCCCGCTTCGCTGTATGATGGTCCTCCCGACTTGTATACAGCAGGATTGTTTGGAAAATACAATATACTCAGTCCTGCGCTGGCAGCGGTTTTACCAGGCTCGGAAGCTCTTTGGGTGAATGATCACATCCTGATTCGTCCCGAACATATCCAGGTTTCTTCCACCAATGCAGATGCCGGAATAGCAGGAATGGTAGCAAATGTTTTTTTCCTGGGTTATGGCTGCGAAGTAGAAGTTGTTGTGAACGGCGAAAAGCTGCTGTGCAGATCAGAAACTACGGGATTCTTAAAAGGTGATATGGTGTATATATCGCTAAAAAACAAAAGCCACAAACCTGTGGCTTAAACAATAAGATGTCCAGAAGGATCAGGGTTACATCTCGTGGTGCGGCAATACCGGGCCATAATGTGTTTTACCGCCTCCGATTGACCGGGTATGTGGAAAAAGCACCTCATGAGCTGTTTCATAACCTTCGGCAGCCACCTGTTTCAGCATACGATGCGAACGATATTTCCTGAAAGCATACACCAGCAAACCTGCCGCTGCCCCCACTGCTGCCACCATTATGATTGTATTTTTTTTGTTCATGCTAATAATTTTGAATTAAAAATTGCAAACCATATGCCATAAAGCAATATACGCCAGATTTTCAGCTTATTATTGGCGTTGCAGCCATTATGGGTCAATCTTAACAGGCTTTTATAATTCAGTCGCCAAGGCTGACATTCTTGTCGTAATTTTGCGCTGCCCTATTCCCGGCAATACAGAATTATTAGCAGGATGACGACAAAACTGGAGCAACTTTCTACGCAACTGGATGGCGAATTTTTTTTTGATGCCACTACAAGAACTTTGTATGCAACCGATGCCTCTGCCTACCGCGAAATGCCGCTGGCAGTAGCCATACCCAAATCGGTTGATGATATTAAAAAGCTCATTGCATTTGCCAATGCCGAAAAAACTTCGCTTATCCCCCGAACCGCAGGTACCTCTCTGGCAGGGCAGGTGGTAGGCAATGGCATTATCGTAGATGTATCCAAACATTTTACGCAAATTCTCGAGTTTAATGCAGAAGAAAAATGGGTTCGTGTACAGCCTGGCGTTATACGCGACGAACTGAACCTTTTTTTGAAACCTCATGGACTGCTGTTTGGACCCGAAACCTCCACTGCCAACCGCGCCATGATAGGCGGAATGGTGGGCAACAATTCCTGTGGGTCTAATTCGGTAGTATACAGGAGTACACGCGAGCATTTGCTGGAGGTGAAGGCGCTGCTTAGCGACGGATCAGAAGCCGTTTTTTCAACGCTCGGCCTCGATGAATTTCACAGCAAGTGCGAGTTGCCTACACTGGAAGGATCAATATACAAAAGCATCCGCAGCATGCTGGGGCTGTATGAAAACCAGGAAGAGATACGAAAAGAGTTTCCTAAAAAAACAGTAGAACGCCGGAACACAGGGTATGCGGTTGATATACTGCTGGACAGTGCACCTTTTAATGCAGGCGGGGAAGATTTCAATTTCTGTAAACTGATCGCTGGTTCCGAAGGAACGCTTGCTTTTATTACCGAAATTAAGTTGAATGTGGTACCGCTTCCGCCAAAGGAATCGGGATTGCTTTGCGTGCATTTTGATACCATTGACGAATCGTTGCGCGCTAATTTGATTGGACTTAAGTACGGCGCCTCCGCCAGCGAACTGATAGATCATTACATACTGGAATGCACCAAAGACAATATTGAGCAACGTAAAAACCGCTTCTTCGTTTCGGGCGACCCCGGTGCAATACTGGTAATTGAATACCAGGCAGAAACCCGCGAAGAAATAAAAGCCAAAGCAGCATTGGTAGAGGCTGAAATGAGAGCAGCAGGGTTAGGGTATCACTTCCCGTTATTGTTTGGTGAAGACACCAAAAAAATATGGACGCTGCGAAAAGCAGGTTTAGGTTTGCTGAGCAATTTGCCTGGCGATGAAAAAGCCGTACCCGTAATTGAAGACACTGCGGTAGACGTAAACGACCTGCCGGCATTTATACGCGACTTTAACGAGATACTTAAAAAGCACAACCTGTACTCTGTACACTACGCACATGCGGGCAGTGGCGAAATACATCTTCGTCCCATCATCAACTTAAAAACTGTTGAAGGCAACCAGTTGTTCAGAACCATTGCGGAGGAAATAGCAACACTGGTAAAAAAATACAAAGGCTCGCTGAGCGGCGAACATGGCGATGGCAGGCTGAGGGGTGAATTTATACGTCAGATGGTGGGAGAAAAAAATTACCAGTTGCTGAAAGTCATCAAAAAAACATGGGATCCCAACAATATTTTCAATCCAGGCAAGATTGTCGATACACCATCGATGAATTCCATGTTGCGTTATGAACCCGGGCAACGCACGCCTACCTTTAAAACCATTTTCAGATATCACAACCAGGATGTGCTGCAACACGCCGAGCAATGCAATGGTTCGGGCGATTGCCGTAAAACGCATTTGTCAGGCGGAACCATGTGCCCCTCGTACATGGCAACCAAAAACGAAAAAGATACCACCCGCGCACGAGCCAATATACTGCGCGAGTTTCTAACACATTCCAATAAAATAAACCGGTTCAATCATAAAGAAATTTATGAAGTAATGGACCTGTGCCTGAGTTGCAAAGGTTGCAAATCAGAATGTCCATCCAATGTTGATGTTGCAAAGCTGAAAGCCGAGTTTCTGCAACAATATTACGACGACAATGGGGTACCGTTCCGCAGCAAACTGGTTGCCAATTTCAGCGCATTGTCCAGACTGGGATCGATAGTGCCGGGCTTGTACAATTTTGCGGTTGCCAATAAACTCATCGGCGGCACTATTAAAAAGATCGCTGGTTTTGCACCCGATCGTTCCATGCCTACTTTGTACCGTACTACTTTAAAAAGCTGGTACCGGAAGCACCGGCAGCAAAATACCGCTCCTTCTACCGGCAAAAAGGTATACCTGTTTTGCGACGAATTTACCGACTACAACGATTCGGAAATAGGCATCACGGCTATATTGCTTTTAGAGAAGCTGGGGTATGAAGTAATCATTCCGCAACACATAGAAAGTGGAAGATCATCGCTATCGAAAGGATTGCTGCGCAAAGCCAAACAAATTGCCAATCGCAATATAAGATTGCTGCACGAGGTGATTACCCCCGAAACGCCCATGATCGGCGTTGAACCATCTGCGATACTTACGTTCAGAGATGAATACATAGACCTTGCAGACGACGACCTGTTTGATGCAGCCAAACTGTTGGCGCAAAGCGTATTTACGATAGAAGAATTTTTAGCGGCGGAGATTGACAAAGGAAATATTACAGCGCCGATGTTTACCAGTGAGGCGAAGAAGATTGTGCTGCATGGTCATTGCCAGCAAAAAGCGCTTTCGTCGCTGGCACATTCGGTAAAAGCCTTGTCGCTGCCTGTAAATTATGCTGTACAAACCATTCCTTCGGGTTGCTGCGGCATGGCCGGATCGTTCGGATATGAAAAAGAACACTACGATGTTTCGATGAAAATAGGAGAACTCGTACTGTTACCCACCGTGCGCAAGCAGGAAAAAGATACCCTGATTGCGGCTGCAGGTACCAGTTGCCGTCACCAGATTAAAGACGGAGCAGCCCGCAAAGCTTTGCACCCGGTAGAAATTTTATACAAGGCGTTGGTGTAAAAGCGGTCAACTTTCAGCAATCAGCCATCAGCAATGAGCGAAGCTAAAGGTTTCCAACTTTTGAAAAGTTGGAAACCTTAATCACCATATCTCTTCAATTTTGTAGGCAAGATTGTTTACAGTAACAATATCGTTTATGGAAGCGCCTATCAGCTTCATCCCTAAAGGCGACTGAGCAGACAATGCAATAACCTGCTGTCCGTTTATGGTTGTTTTGCCGGCGGCAATGCATACAAACAACCATCCCCTGTCGGTACGCACCAGACTTCCCGCAATTATTCTCGAAGATGCTATAGAAAAATCAATCCGGTTGAAAACGGCCAGTTGCTCCTGCGCTTCTTTCAATTGGCGGCGCTTGTTTTCCTGCTCAATCTGGAGCATGGCAAGTGCCGTTTCGTGTTTGTCGCCGGCAGTTCTTTTGGTTTCATTGCTGCCACTCTCCTTCAATTCTTCCAGTGCCTGCTCCAATCGCTTTGTTTTATCGAGTATGCTTTGCAGGTAGTGCGTATGTACCCTTTGTTTAAACGCATTCATTTTTGTAAGAATGTTTTACGGTTGGCAAGCAATATTCCTGTAAATACCACTATCATGCTCACAACATGTATCCACGAAAAAGTTTCATGCAAAAATACAGCTGCCTCTATACTCGCAAATACAGGAATCAGATTTCCGAACAATGCCGTTCGCCCCGCTCCCAGCGAAGCGATGGCAATATTCCAGCACCAATAGGCAATAACGGACGTGCCCAGCCCAAGATACAATATGATTAAAGCCAGGTTTGTATTCCATTGCACCGGCGGTTGACGTTGCGCATCCCACATATAAAAGGGCAACAGTATAAGCGTACCCATTAAAAAAATAACAAACAAAAAATTGAGTGCGGAAAATCCACCCTGTTTCTTGCGCACCAATATATTATATACAGCAAAACAAAATGCGCCCAGCAACACCCATTTATCGCCAGCCGTAAAACGAAAATTTACGAGGTTATGCCAGCTACCCTGCGCCAGCAAAAACAAAACGCCCGCAATACACAGCAGCATTCCCGTAAGCTTAAAGCCATCAATTTTTTCTTTCAAAAAAATTGCGGCCATTATAATCACCATCACCGGCGATGAAGTAGTGCCTATCAGTGCAAGATTGATAGCAGTAGTATAATGCCCGGCAACATACACAAACGTGTTGAACAATGCAATGCCAAACAGCGATGTTATAAAAAGATAAAGCAGCGACTTTTTGGTGAGCGCCCACTCTTGGCCAAATGATTTTATTGCAAATGGCGCAATGATGAACGAAGCACTGCTCCAGCGGAAAAAAGCAAGCGCAATGGGCGATACCTGGTGTATAACACCTCTTGCTACTATAAAATTGCCCGACCAGATTGTAACCGCCAGTATTGCTAACAATATACCGGCATATTTATTTTTCAAAATGCGATACGTATATGCATGCAAGATATTGATTGTTTTGCTGGGAGCGACCAGCTTTCAGCCATCAGCAATCAGCTTTCAGTATCGGCTATCAGCGTTTAAACATTTCCTGATAGCTCATAGCTGACGGCTGATAGCCCACATAACATTGTTATATTTGCGGCAATTTATTTGTATGAGTCATTGATGAATCGTTTGCTAAAAAAAATATACCAGTATTTTTCGCACCTGCTTCGGGTGAGGTTGAGCAAAGTGCAGTACATGATGGTGGTGTCTGTAATTGTTGGACTTGCTTCGGGATTGATGGCAGTGCTGCTGAAAACACTTGTTCACTACGTACAGCATTGGATTGAAAGAATCCCCGTTTCAAGGTTTTCTTACCTGCTGTTTCCCGCACTGGGCTTGTTGATTACAGTGATCATTGTGCGCTTTGTACTCAAAGGCTCACTCGAAAAAGGCATAGCCATGGTGCTGAAAGCCATTGCCAGGAAATCTTCGTTTATTCCCTTACGTCATACTTATGCGCATGTTATTACCAGTTCCTTCACGGTTGGCATGGGTGGCTCTGTAGGGCTGGAAGCGCCTATCGTTGCTACCGGATCCGCAGTTGGTTCCAATATTGCGCGCATACACGAATTGAATTACCGGGAACGGACCTTACTGATAGCCTGCGGAGCTGCAGCCGGCATCGCTGCGGTGTTTAATGCTCCCATTGCGGGAGTAATATTTGCCATTGAAGTATTGCTTACAGAAACCGTGGTGGTGAGCTATTTCATTCCGTTAATAACAGCTTCGGTTACGGGTGTGCTTTGTTCTCGTATCATTCTCAACGAGTCCATTCTTTTCAACTTTACATTGAAACAAACTTTCAATTATCACAATACCCCGTTTTATATTTTGCTGGGAGTGCTATGCGGTTTTGTTTCGCTGTACTATGCCAGGATTTTTAAAAGAACAGAACACGCAGTGCATGCGCGAAAAATGAATTTGTATGTAAAACCTTTATTTGCCGGGTTGCTGCTGCTGGGTTTGTATTTTCTTTTTCCGCCACTTTTTGGAGAAGGATATGAAAGTGTAAAGCTCATTGCCAACGATAACCTCAACGAAGTAAGCGACAACACTACCATACTCTCCTACCTGCCTGCTGAATGGTCGATGGTTATTTTTACCGGGCTCATTGTTTTGCTGAAACCTGTTGCCGCTGGCATCACTATTGGAGGAGGTGGCAACGGTGGTAATTTTGCGCCTTCGCTGTTTGCAGGTTCTTACCTGGGTTTCTTTTTTTCAAAACTTTGCAATACCAGCGGTTTATTAAAATTACCCGAAGGCAATTTTGCATTGGTGGGAATGGCGGGCGTTTTAAGTGGCGTAATGTACTGCCCCTTAACCGGTATATTCCTTATTGCAGAAATCACCAATGGCTATGAGCTTTTTATTCCCCTGATGATCGTATCGTCAATATCGTTTTTCATGGTGAAACAGTATGAGTCGTTTTCGATGGAAACAAAACAACTGGCAAAAGAGGGACAGATATTTACGCACCAGCGGGAAAAAAACATTCTTACCTCTATGAGCCTGCAACAAATGCTGCAGGATAAATACGACACGATATCGCTTGACAAAACATTGACGGAACTGATAGAGCTCATCAAAAAAAGTGAGAGAAATGTTTTTGCAGTAACCGATTCCAAACAAAAATTTGCAGGCATTGTTGAGCTCAACGATATAAAGCAAAAGTTGTTTCAGCCCGAAACTTTTAGCAGCACTTCCGTAAAATCGCTCATGAAAAAACCGCCGGATGTTTTGTATGAAGACGAAAATATGCTGAGCGCTATGGAAAAATTCGACATTAGCCAGAGTTGGTATTTACCGGTACTGGATAACGAGAAAAAATTTCTCGGCTTCATCTCCAAAACGAAAGTGTTCAACAAATACCGCGAAATTTTGTCGGGGCAGGGCGATTTATATGAATAATGTGAACGCAGCGTAAAGAGGCACCTCAATATTAGCAAAACTTGTTACCCTTATCGGTTCTCTTACAATGTAAGGTACACAGCCGCTTTGTATTCAGCCGTTATTGCATACACCAAAAAATTTCGATAAAATAAATTCATGCAGCCCTCCTGGAAACTATGTTTGTCTTAGTATAGCAAATCTCTTTATAGTTAAAAACGCCTTAAGCATTTAGTGATTTTTGGATTTTAACAATGCAACACTATATGTACCGAAAAATGGCTAGTTTCCTTTCTTTATTACCAAAACAATACCATATGAAAAAGATCACTCTTCTTTTTTTTCTTTTCTATGCTTTACAATCTCGCGCTTCAGACATTGATTCTGTTGCAAAAAGAATCATCCGTTTAACCTGGCAGGGTGCTGACCAAGCCACTACTATTACCAACGCACAAAATTATAGCGATGGTGTGCAAAGCGACGGTTCCTGGTCTGATATTTCTTATGCATACAGTACAACGTCCAACGGTGCAGTGTGGCCAGCATACCAGCACCTGAATCGTTTAAGGCAAATGACCATTGCATATACGGCGCCGTGGAGCAGTCTAAATGGCAACAGCAACCTTTACAGCAAATTAATGGATGGACTGAATTACTGGGAAGCAAAAAACCTCAGCAGTTCAAACTGGTGGTTTAACGACATTGCCAATCCTAAAGCACTTGGCATTATCATGTTGATGATGAAATATGAAGGAGCCGAAAAAATAGACAGTGCCCTTGAAGCGGATCTGATTGTCAGGATAAACAGGGGAAACCCTTCCGCGCAAACAGGCGCCAACAGGATTGACGTTGCCACTCATTTTATATACAGGGGTTGTTTAACAAACGACGCTGCCCTTATACAAAATAATGCCAACCTTATATATGAAGAAAATGATGTAAGAACGGGCGAAGGACTGCAACACGACTATTCTTATGCCCAGCATTCCATTCAACTACATATTTTTGGTTATGGCGGTGTATATGTATCTGGTCAGTTGAATATAGCTTATGTAACTGCTGGAACGATGTTTGCCATTCCCGCCGATAAATTAGCAAACTTATCTATCTTTCTCAGGAAGACCATTGTAAATGAAATGAGAGGTCAATCGCACACGTTTAATTCATTTGGCCGGCAGATTTCGCGACCGGGTGGCGCAGGCATCAGAGGATGGGGCAACCATTTCGATAAAATGGCGGTTTTGGATCCTGCGAATGCAACTGCTTATAACAATGCCACTGCCCGTATTAACGGAACACAACCTGTTGGCTATGCGGTAGACACTTTTCAAAAGCATTACTGGAGAACCGATTACACTACCTATCAATCTCCCGATTTTTCGTTCAGTACGCGGTTTTCTTCTACCAGAACCGTACAGGCGGAAACCGGGAACGGAGAAAACCTGAAAGGAGGATATCTTTCTATAGGTTCTACTTCTATTATGGTAAACGGCAATGAGTATTACGACATTTTTCCTGTATGGGATTGGAATAAAATACCGGGAACTACCGCACCGCAAAAAACAACTGTTCCAACTACTCCATGGTTAACACAAGGAACTTCTACATTTGCCGGCGGTGCCTCTACGGGTAAGATAGGCGTGTCTGCTTTTTCCATGAACCAGCAATGGAACGTGAGCGCTCAAAAAGGCTGGTTTATGTTCGGCAATGAAATTGTGTGTCTGGGCACTGGCATTACCACCAATGCCACTTCACCAACCGAAGTAATTAATACCACCATTAACCAGGCTTTTTTAGATGGTGATGTAACTGTTTCACAAGGCAGCAATATATCTGCGGTAAGCGCCAATACCCAAACTACACTAACAAATCCAAAATGGGTTTTACACGATAGCATTGCCTATTTCTTTCCAAACGCACCAACCAATGTAAACTTAAGCAGCGTCGTGCAAAGTGGCTCGTGGTATGATATCAACAGATCTCATCCACTAACAACCATCAGCAAAAATGTATTTAAGCTTTGGTTCAACCATGGCACAGCGCCTTCCGGCACCGCAGCATCTTATGCTTATATTATAGTACCAGGCAAAAAAAATATTGCGGAAGTACAGGCATACAACGCTTCTGATATCGTTATCATTGCTAACACAAGTACTGTTCAGGCGGTAAAAAAATCTTCTGCCCATACCATTGAGGCTATATTTTATGAAGCTGGAAGCATAACCAGCGACAGTGTAACCATTACAGTAGATCAGCCGTGTACGTTGATTCTTGAAAATATCAACACAAACAATCCTGTATTAACCGTTTCAGATCCTTCAAAAACTGCCAACCGCACCATTAATGTAACTGTTTCAGCCTCCAATGCGGCAAATCAAACCCTTAGTTTCCTTATGCCCCAGGGGTCGGCATTTCTCGGATCTTCTGTAACCCAAACGATGGAGATGAATGATGTTGACAATGCGATCTCCCTGTCATTATTACCTGTAGCCGATGCCTATGTAAGAAATGGAAGTTACGCCAGCAATAACTACGGTAATGAAGGCACGTTGGTTATTAAAAACGACGGCTCTTCCTATAAAAGAGAAACATACCTGAAATTCGATTTATCGGGCATAGCCAATAACAAAGTTGCATCTGCCAAGCTAAAGCTGGCCCTGTCGGGAGGAAATACTTATGCTCCCAATATTACTGTTTCAGTGCGTAAGGGCGAAACAGATGCCTGGCAGGAAACGGGCATTACCTGGAATAATATGCCAGCCACGCTTGATGGTATTATTGCCTCGGCCAGCGGTAAAACAAGCGGTACAATTGAATTTGACGTAACCAACGCCGTGTTGGAAGAAATAGGCGATGATAAAATACTGACATTAAAAGTTTCCTCGGAAACTCCTAACCCCAAAGGGGACATTACCTTCTTCTCCAAAGAGGCCTCCGAGCCGGAACAACATCCTGCTTTGCTGATAGAACTGGAAGCTGAAAGTACAGGTATCCTTCCTGTAGAAGACAGTTATGTAAGAAATGGAAGCTATGCCAGCAATAACTATGGCAATGATGTTGCGCTTGTTGTTAAAAACGACGGGGCTTCCTATAAAAGAGAAACATACCTGAAATTCGATCTGTCGGATATAGCCAATGAGAAAATCGGCACGGCCAAATTGAAACTGACCCTCTCCGGAGGAAATACTTATGCTCCCAACACTACTATAGCAGTGCGCAAAGGCTCTGCTGATGCATGGTCTGAAACCGGCATTACCTGGAATAACAAACCGGCTGTAGCAGACAACATCATCGCCTCTACCGCAGGTAAAACAAGCGGCACACTTGAATTTGATATAACAGGCGCGGTGTTGGAGGAACTGGCAGCAGATAAAACGCTGACGTTACGGGTTTCATCCGAAACGCTTAATGCGCAGGGAGATATCACCCTGTTCTCTAAAGAAACAGCAACCATTGAAAGCCGCCCTGTGCTATTGCTGCAGGTAGCAAAAAATATAACTGCTTTAATGCCTGTTAAAGACAGCTATGTTCGGGACGGATCTTATGCCAATCAAAACTATGGACAAGACCCGGTATTGACTGTAAAAAATGACCAGGCGACATCCTATGAACGGCAGGGCTTTTTACAATTTAATCTGGGGCAATTGACAAGCAGTAACATTGCCACTGCTAAACTAAGACTATATGTTAAGAGCGCAGGTTCTTCCATTGCAGCTACTGAAATAACTGCCAACGCTGTTGCAGACGACACGTGGACTGAAACCGGCATTACCTGGAACAACAAACCGGCTACAGGAGCGCCACTCGACAGCGTTTATGGCTCAAATGCCGAGTATATGGAATTTGATATAACAGGCCAAGTAAAAGCAGAAGCGGAGGGCGACCAGTTATTGTCTCTGAATATAGGTTCAACAGTAAGCAATCCCCAGGGCAATATCAATTTTTATACAAAAGAAGACAGTATTGTTGGAAGAAGGCCTCAGTTGATCATTGAGCTTTCTTCAAACCCTGTAGTCGCATCGGGCAAAAAAGCCACGCTAAGCCTTACCCCAATGGCTGTTGAAACCGTTAATGCAGCGCGCGGTATTTCTGTTTATCCAAATCCCGTTGCCGGAACATTAAATATACAGGCACAAACGCCAATAACCAGCATACGGATAATAGATGTAAACGGAGTGATAAGAAAGCAGGTGATATTAGATGAAAAAAAGAATATTAGGCGCACTGCCATTGATGTGTCGGCACTTAACTCAGGGCTGTACATACTGGTTACTGAAACCAACAAAGAAAAAGTTGCTGGCAAATTTATGAAGCAATAAAAATCGCTGAGTTCCTGGTCAGTCAGGTATCCATTTTAACTTTTGGGTTGTCTTTAAAAGGGCAACCCAAAGTTTTTTATACCTGCAAAACGCCATGACATTTCAAGCGCGTTTCCATCAACAGATTCGTGAACGTAAAAATTCACTAAAATTATTTATCGGATTCAGCTCTAATTGAGCAAGTCTAATTATATTTTTTCTTCAGCACGCTTACCTGTTCCTGCAGGTTGTTTACCAAAGATGCAAGTTGATTCACATCCCAACGCTGCTGGCTGGCTACTTTGCTGATCACCATTTGAGCCTGCCATAATTCAAGTATATCCTCCGAGTTTACCTGGTAGGGTTGGTAAGAAGGATTATCGCTCACCAGGGTTACTTTGGCTTTATTCCGGTTATTTCTTTCAATTCTTTTATATACAATGCCCTCGTTGCGCGATACCACTATAAATGCCTGGCTGTTTTTGGCATCGTCCAGCGTATCCACTTTTTCACCTACAATAATAGATCCGCTCGGAGTTGGCAACATGCTGTCTCCCACTATTTCAAATGCACGATAATTACCTCCTGTAAGCATCGGCAGGGTAAATGTATTCAGTTCATCTATAAATTCCGTATCGGCATAACCTGCCAGGTAGCCTGCCGCTGCTTTTACCGGCACAAAATGAATGAGGTTGTTTTCTGCCATCAGTTTTTGCTGACGTCTTTTAGCGAGGTAGTTTCCTTTTACTTCACTTATATCCTTTCTTAGCAGGTCATCCAGCGTAAGCTTAAACATATCTGCCAGCTTTTCCAGCACATCAATACGAGGGTCGGCTCTTTCTTCTTCATAAGCGCCTACCAGCGAACGTTTGATACCCAGTTTGTTGGCAAATTCTTCCTGTGTCCAACCACGCAGTTTGCGGAGATACTTTAGATTTTGACCGGCTATAGATTGCGACATACTAACTATTTTAGCCGCAAAATACTAATTGAATTAGTTACAACAAAATTTTTTAGCATTTTTTTATCTGCTATTGAATGCCTTTGCCGTTGTAACCTGTTTTGAACAATACGACTACACGAAATAAAAGGATGTTATATCAATTTGGGCAACCGCTAAATAATCATCACTTTTACACGTAAATACCAATTGGTTGCATGGCTAAAGCAAAACGAAAAAAAGAAGAACCTATCATTTTGGTTACGAACGATGATGGCGTAATGGCTCCGGGCATTCATAACCTGGTAAAAGCCGTTGAAGGGTTAGGAAAGATAGTAGTAGTTGCACCAGACAAACCTCAATCGGGTATGGGGCATGCCATTACCATTGGCTTCCCGCTGCGGCTGCAGCAGGTGCAGATAGGCGCCGATGTGGAAGCCTGGAGCTGCAGTGGTACTCCGGTTGACTGTGTGAAGCTGGCGGTAGACAAGATATTGCACCGCAAGCCCGACATTTGCATCAGCGGCATCAACCATGGACCCAATCATTCCATTAATGTAATTTATTCGGGTACCATGAGTGCAGCTATTGAAGCTTCCATAGAGAATATTCCCTCCATTGGATTTTCGCTGCTGGACTATAGCATGGAAGCCGATTTTTCGGGTGCGCGAAAATATGCAAGGATAATTGTGGAGCAGATCCTTAAAAAGAAAGCCGATAAGCACTTATGCCTGAACGTTAACTTTCCGGCGGTAGACGAAACACTCCTTAAAGGCATCAAAGTATGCAGGCAGGCATATGCGAAATACGAAGAGGACTTTGATGAAAGAAAGGACCCTACGGGAAAAAAGTATTTCTGGCTCACCGGCGCTTTTGTAAATTTTGATAAGGGGAAGGACACCGATGTATGGGCACTCTCTAACAATTATGTAAGCGTAGTTCCTGTACAATTTGATTTAACGAACTACGTTTTAAAAGGCAAACTCGAAAAAACTTTTAAAAAGTGATTTTAAAGAAAGACAACATCAGGCTGGGTTTGATTTTAGGATTACTGACGCCGCTGTTAAGCATCGCTGTTTATTATTTCGCTAAGTTCTACCCGCTCTATTCACTGGGCGATATGATGGAAGCTATGAGAACCAACAAACGGGTGGTTACTGCTATTACCATACCCTGCCTTTTTGTAAACATACTGTTGTTTACGATATATATTAATTACCGGAAAGATAAAACCGCGAAAGGCATATTTGCCAGTACGCTTATATACGCCATAGCGGCGCTGGCATTTAAGTTTGCTTTTTAGTTCCATAAACATCATCCGCGCATCTGCGGCTAAAATGTCCTAAATTTCGGCCGTGAAATACTACATTATTGCCGGCGAGGCTTCCGGAGATCTGCATGGCTCCAACCTGATAAAAGAACTGATAAAGCTGGATGGCAGCGCCAACATCCGCGCCTGGGGTGGCGACATGATGGAAGCAGCGGGAGGAACGATCATAAAGCATTTCCGCGACCTTGCTTTTATGGGCTTCGTGGAAGTGGTGATGAACCTGCGTACTATTTTCCGCAATCTCGACTTTTGCAAAAAAGATATAACGGAGTTTCAGCCCGATGTTTTAATATTGATTGATTACCCGGGCTTCAATCTGCGCATTGCCAAATGGGCAAAACAGCAGGGGTTTAAAATTGTGTACTACATTTCACCGCAGGTATGGGCATGGAAGGAAAACAGGGTAAAAACAATCAAAGCTTCTGTTGATAAGATGCTGGTCATTCTTCCCTTTGAAAAAGCGTTTTACCGCAAATGGAATTTTGAAGTGGAATATGTGGGGCACCCTTTGGTGGAGGTAGTGGATGAGTGGCGCAAAAAACCAGTGCAAACCATACCAGCTTCGGGCAAGGAAATAATTGCCCTGTTGCCCGGCAGCCGCAAACAGGAAATACTGAAAAAATTACCTGTTATGCTGGAAACAAGCCGTTATTTTCCCAACTACGAATTTGTAGTGGCCAAAGCACCGGGGCTGGATGATTCATTTTACGATGCATTGCTGAAAGACTACAACAATGTAAAAAGTGTTTCGGGTAAAACATACAATTTGCTGATGCAATCAAAAGCTGCGCTGGTTACTTCGGGAACGGCTACACTGGAAACAGCTTTGTTTAGCGTACCCGAAGTAGTTTGTTATAAAGGGAGCCCAGTATCGTACGAAATTGCGAAAAGGGTCATCAAAATAAAATACATATCGCTGGTAAACCTTATTATGGATAAGCTGGTGGTAAAGGAACTGATCCAAAACGACCTGACGCCGGACAACCTGAAACGGGAACTGACCGATATTCTTACCAACAACGAACGCATAGCACAGATAAAAACAGATTATGCCAACCTGAGAAGTTTGCTGAGCGAAGGCGGGCATGCTTCGTCCAATGCGGCAAAAGCCATCAGCAGCTTTTTAAAAGGCGGACCATCATCACAATAATAGCAAATAAAAAAAGCAGGATAGATATGCGGTTAATGCCGTGCATATAACGTGTCCAGGAACTGTCTTCGCGTGCCGGGTCTTTCTTTTTAATGTACAGGTATTCTGCAATCTGCCGCCAAACGCCCATATTTGAAGTTTTTGCTTTTGTAAAGTTAGGGAATAAGGTAGAAGGTATAGGGTGAAAGGTATAGGGTGAAAGGTAGAAGGAAAACGGCTTCTTTAATCCTAACCCTTACTTCTTACCCCATACGCCTTAAACCCTAACTTACGCCGTATACCCTATACCCTTCGCCTTTCACCCTATACCCTACACCTTCTACCTTTCACCCTATACCTTCCACCCTAAACCCGTAATTTTGCTGCATGAAATACCAGGTAGGCGATAAAATTTTGTTGCTTCATTCAGATGAAGAAGGTGAAGTATTGGATATTATAAACGATAAAATGGTGATGGTGCAGATAAACGGGGTAAAATTCCCGGTATATACCGACCAGATTGACTTTCCATACTTCAAACGATTTTCGAAAAAAACGGTGGAACCTAAAAAACCCAAACAGTTTGTTGATACTATTAAAAAGGAAAAGGGCAACGTAAAATATAAGGTAGGCGATGGCGTATGGCTGTCTTTTTTACCGGTGTTTGATAAAGATGTGTTTGACGATGATATTGTAGAAAAATTCAGACTCTATCTTGTTAACCAAACGGAGGATGCTTTCAAATTTACTTATGAACTGGCGTATGACGGAAGAACCGACTTTGAACTTAAAAATGAAATACAACCTTTAAATGACTTTTACCTGCACGATGTTCCTTTTGAATCGTTGAACGATGCACCACGCTTCTGGTTCGAATTTTCGCTGAATCCGGCGCAGAAAAAAAAGGCGGAATATTTTGAAGTAACGTTTAAGCCTAAGGCAAAGCAGGTATTTAAACGCATTGAAGAAATGCGCCTGAAACACGAAGCGTCTTTTTCGTACCCGCTGTTTGAAACCTACCCCGACCGGGTGGAGGAAGACAAACCAGACCTCAGCAAATTATCAAATGCCGGTTACAGGATACACAGTGGATCGGGGGGAAAATCGTCCTCGCATTCCGGTGCCCGCACGGTGGTAGATCTTCATATAGAAAAACTCAGCGACAACTGGCAAAAAATGGGCAATGCGGAAAAGCTGGACCTGCAATTGAAAACCTTTGAAAAATTCTATGATCTCGCATTGCAGCATCACCAGCACATGCTCATTGTGGTTCATGGAGTAGGGACCGGCAAACTGAGGGAAGAAATTCATGACCTGCTGCAACACAAACCAGAGGTAAAATCTTTTGTAAATCAATACCATCCTTCTTTCGGATACGGCGCAACGGAAATTTATTTTAAATAAGCTGCATTTTCCTGTGGAATGAATTTCTTTTTTGAATCTCAAAAGAAAACTGTTGCATATGAAAAAAGTAGTTCTTGCAATTGCATGCATGTTGAGTATTGCAGTTGCTGCGGTTGCACAAGAAAAAGATCCACCTCCGCCACCACCTCCTCCCCCCGTCGTTAAAAAGGTAAAACCCGCCCCTCCGCCCATTGATACGGAGAGTCCGAAGCGTTACAAAGCATTCCTGGAAAGAAATAAGTCGGTTGAACGACTGCGCTGGAAAAGCAGGCATATTGTTGTAGTAACGATGAAAGACAAAACCAGCAAAACGTATGATCTTAACAACGAAAAAATGAAAAAAGATTTTGAGGAAGCTTTCGGTGCAGCTCCTGTTTCACCGCCACCACCGCCGCCGCCAGCACCACCTGCAAATACTGAAGGATAATACTGTATCGTTCCGCATTCACAAAGACTCAACAATATTTAACCGCAGATGCACAGGTAAAAAATTTACCTGCGCATCTGCGGCTTATGAATGCGATAATTCGTTGCGCACAAGTTCGTAATTCTCTTTATCAAAACAAACAAAAATTACTTTCATCGCCCGATCGGTAGCGGCAAGGAAATTTTTAACCGAACTAACGGCTATGGCTGCTGCCTGTTTTTTAGGATACCCGTAAATACCGGTACTGATATTGGGAAATGCTATCGAACCGCAACCGTTTTTCAGTGCCAGCTCAAGTGCATTGCGATAGCAGGATGCCAGTTTTTCCGCTTCTCCCCGTTCGCCTCCATTCCATACAGGGCCAACGGTGTGAATCACAAAACGGGCCGGCAGTTTGCCGGCTGTAGTAATAACAGCTTCGCCGGTTTTGCAACCTCCCTGCCGGGCTACAATCTTCCTGCAATCTTCCAGTATAGCGGGTCCGCCAGCACGATGTATTGCGCCGTCTACTCCTCCCCCACCCAGCAACGAAGAATTGGCTGCGTTCACAATTGCATCCACCTGTATTTTGGTAATGTCGCCTTGTATCACCTCTATTTCACTCTTGTTCATTTGGCAATATTGTTTGTAAAATTAAGCACTGCCAGGCACATAGGTGCAGTCAAGGAAGTATAGACGGGATATAATAGATCGTGTAAACGCAGTTAAAAATTTTACCTTTGCATGACTGCAGGCTGTGCTATCGCGGTGTGTAACAACAACGAGGAAAGTCCGGACAGCGCAGGGCAACGTACCGGTTAACAGCCGGGTGTCGCTTTAGCGGCAACAGACAGTGCCACAGAAAATAACCGTCTCGCTGCAAAGCGGGATAAGGGTGAAAATGTGAGGTAAGAGCTCACAATTATGCAGAGTAATTTGCATAATGGGTAAACCTTGAGTGCTGAAATGCTATGTATACCCCGATCTTTTGCCTGCCCGGCAAAACTTCTTCGGAATATCGGGGAGGGTAAGCAGATAGATTCCGTTAGTAATAGCGGAACAAGATAAATGATAGCACCCGACAAAATCCGGCTTACAGGCCTGCAGTAAAAAATTGAGAGCAGCTCTTTCAGGAGCTGCTCTTTCGTTTGTTTGATATATTCAGGCAAAAGCCCCGGATCACTCCAGGGCTTTTTAATCAAAACCATAACCAAAACCAACACTAACAAGCCTACTGCTTATTTATTTGTAGCTACTGTTGTACTCAATTTTACTTCAATGCCATTTCTGCGTCAGCTTTTGCAGTTGCAGCTACTGATGGCAGTGCGATTGAAGGAAGATTTGCTTTTTCGAAAGCGCGCATAACGTTTGCATCAGCCTGTGCAGCATCTGCGTTTATGTTAATGCTGAAGTGATCCGTCATAAACTGCGATGCCATTTCAGCATCAGCCACAGATGCATTTTTTACTACTGTTCCGGTCGACTTCAATATCACATCTTCAGTAAGAAGAGTGACCATTATTTCGTCAGCATTTTCTACAGCGTTAGCAGCAGGGATCAATTTGCTCAACTCAAAGTTGAAAGCCATTTCCCTGTCGGCCTTTGCACGGGCTCCTGCCAGGCTAACATTCCATAAGCTTCTTTCTTTTACATCGGCTACAAACGCACGCGAATTTTCCTGGTCGGCAAAAGATATTGCCTTAGCATGCGGCATGTTTATGCTCAATGCTTTTTTCAGTTCATCGCCTGGTTTGCTTACCAATGCTACACAGCAATTTTCGTCTGTTACAACTTTAGCTGTCTCTGTAGCTATTTCTTTGTTAACACTGAGGTTAGTATCAACGCTGTTTACAGAGGTGTCATCCTGGGTAAAAGACATCATACCAAATCCTGCCATTGCTATCAGCAACATTGAGGCAGATTTGCTGATTAAGTTGCGCAATACTGCTGCGCTGTTTTCCATTTTGAGGGTTCCTGCCTTCGAATCCACTCCACGCTTACTTTTCATTTTATTTCTGGATTTAATTGTTCTTTTTATTTGTTGACCATACAAAGATACATCCTTTAACAGCTACTATGCAATGCATAATACTATGTTTGGTTTTATATGCTGATGAACGGTCATTTCTTCTTCTGTTTTGAATTGCTCGTTTGCAATTCGCCTGTTAAACTCGATTTAGCCTGATGGGAAGTTTTAAATTTAACGCCCGAAGAAAACTTCTAAAAAGACGGTGAGACTATTAAGTCGCGGACAAGCAAGGATTTTTATCAGGTTGTTTTTGTCGCCGCAAATATACGACACATTAGCGGATGTAAAAACAATTCTTTGAAAATTCTCTAAAAAACTCACATGAGATAACTAAAATTGAGCTTCCTTTAACACATATCAAACGTTTTTCTGAAAATTATTCAAAGAACTCGGCATTTTCATTTTGCCAGCCTTATAACGGCGATTTTGCATTTTTGTTACCCTTGCGGGTAAAATTTCTTTTAAAAATCGGTGAACGGAGCTATTTGAATGCCGGGTGGAACTGTTGGAGCGTATCGCGTAGGTACTCCCGGTCGAGGTGCGTGTAAATTTCAGTAGTGGTAATGCTTTCGTGCCCCAGCATTTCCTGCACTGCCCTCAGGTCTGCGCCTCCCTCTACCAAATGGGTAGCAAATGAATGCCGGAACGTATGGGGAGATATATGTTTCTGGATACCAGCCTGTAAAGCAAGGTCTTTGATAATTAAAAAGATCATGACCCTGGTAAGCCTTGCACCCCTGCGGTTAAGAAACACTATATCTTCTTCTCCTTTTTTTACTTTAATATGCGTGCGTATTTCTTTCCCGTATATATTAATATAACGTGTGGCATCTCTTCCAATGGGCACCAGCCTTTCTTTGTCGCCTTTACCGGTTACCCTTATAAAGCCTGTCTCCAGGTAAAGCTGCGACAGCCGGAGGTTTACTACTTCGCTTACCCGCAAGCCGCAACTGTACATTGTTTCGAGAATGGCCCTGTTACGTTCGCCTTCGGGTTTGCTCAGATCAATTTTGCTTACCATCGCTTCAATTTCATCAAAGCTCAATACATCGGGCAAGGCACGTTTTAGCTTAGGGGCTTCCAGTAATACAGTGGGATCTTGTTGTGTTATATTTTCGAGGAGACAATATTTGTAGAATGCTTTTAGCCCCGAAATAATTCTTGCCTGCGAAGAAGCGGTCATATTGAGCTCTGCAATCCATTTCACAAATTCCTGCAGATCTTTTAGCTCTATGGCTTCGGGAGACTTGGATAGTTGCGCGGATTGTAAAAACTGCGTAAGCTTGTCTATATCGTGCAGGTACGCTTCAACAGAATTTGCGCTCAACGATTTTTCAAGCTGCAAATATGCTTTGAACCCTTTTTTGTAAGCATCCCACATAGGCGGTACATTGTGCGTTTACTCCGGTTTGTTTTGCCGGGCTGCTATCTCTTTTCCGCGCGGACGAAGTCGCGCTTTGGCCTTATTAAAAATGTGCTGCCCTTTATCAATGCCTTTTCTCAACAGCTTTTGTTCTTCTTCGGGCAGTTGATAGGTTTCGCTGCATTGTTCGCTGCAGCAGCCGTGATAAGCCTTTGCGCAATCTTCGCACTGAATAAACAGCAAATGGCATCCATCGTTTTTGCAGTTGGTATGTGTATCGCAGGGTTTACCGCATTGGTGGCACTGTGCAATCACGTCTTCGGTTATCCGCTCACCCAACCGGTCGTCGAACACAAAATTTTTGCCTATAAAAAGGCTGTCGATCCCATCCTGCTTAATTTGCTTTGCATAATTGATGATACCGCCTTCCAAATGGTATACGTTCTGGAACCCTTTGTGCAGCATATAGGCACTTGCTTTTTCGCAGCGTATGCCACCGGTGCAGTACATAATGATGTTTTTATCTTTATGCTCCTGCATCATTTCAACAGCCATAGGCAATTGCTCCCGAAAAGTATCGCTGGGTATTTCCACAGCATTTTTAAAATGCCCGACTTCATATTCATAGTGGTTGCGCATGTCTATGATAATAGTAGCGGGATCTTCAGCCAATGTATTCAGTTGCTGCGCATTTACATATTTTCCTTTCTGGTTCATGTCAAACGAAGGATCTGAAATACCGTCTGCAACAATTTTATCTCTTGTTTTTATCTTCAGAACCCAAAACGATTTTCCGTCATCATCTACTGCAATGTTCAGCCTCAGCGCTTCCAGCCCGGGAACAGATTCCAGGTACGATCTGAGCGTTTCAAAACTGCTTTCGGGCACACTGATCTGGGCATTAATGCCTTCGTGCGCAATGTATATACGCCCGAACACGCGCAACTGATTCAGGGCCTTATACATTTCATCTCTGAAAACCGGGGGATCGCTGATGGAAAGATACCTGTAAAACGAAATGGTAATTCGGGGTTCCTTTTCCTGGAGCAACTGCTCTTTTAATTCCTTTTGGGAAATACGATTGTGTAATACTGCCATATAAATGAAATTTTATGTTCAGCTTGCTGAAACGGATCGTTTGCAGGACGATCAAAATTTCTAAACGGCGCAAAGATACACTGTTGTTCGTTACTTCGCGCAAGATGCCTCAACTGCGTTCGGCATGAGGAAGCACGATATGCAACCTGTTTGTCACTTCGAACGAAATCAATGAGGAGGTACGACGAAGTTGATGAAGTGAGAAGTCTCCTGAAAAAAAGAAATGCTGTTGAGACCTTTATAACCTTACTAACGGTTGGGGATGTTTCGGCTGCGCTCAACATGACGCGGAGGGGAACCACAGAGGCACGAAGACACGGAGTGGCACGGTGCTGTTATTTTAGTCGCTCATTTCGAGCAGTATGCCTTCATTACGTTCGGCACAGGAGGTACGACACCCCGTCAAACGCCACTTCGAACAAATAAATTGAGGAGGAAACGACGAAATTTTAACGGCTGGGAATGTTTCAGCTCTGCTCAACATGACGGGAAAGCAACATGCCCGGCTTTATTACAATGCCGGGCATGTTGTTATAGGCGATGGTTAGCACTGTTACTTGTTTGCAAAGTAAAATACTTCTCCACTCATGTTTACCTGCAACACAATCTTCTTATTGTCTTTGCTTAACTCAACAAAATAATTGTCTGCATCTGCAAACTGCTGTCCATACAACATCATATCGCTGTCGTTCGTTTCGTTGTCGTCGAAAAGAATTACTTTATCAATTTTATATTCGTTGTATCTTTTTTTAATTTCTTTTTGAGCAACGGCCGGTAAGTCTGAAAAGTTTTTGGTTGTGGTGGTGCCGATCAGCTTGGCATCTGCATCGTAAAATGCTTTGTAGTTGATGCCATTTTGGGTAAACCAAACTTCGTCCATATTATTGTTTCTTGAATAGGCTATATTGGTTGCACCACGGAAGTCAACTGCAAACTGCTGCTTTGTCTGATAGCTCACTTCCGATCTCCGGATAGCTCTTTCTTCTTTTTTGATTTCTTTTTTCTTTGTCTGCAATGCGGCGGTGGTTTGTGCCATGGCTGTAAAGGTTGTGGTAGATAAAACGGTAATGATACCTGCCAGTAAAATCTTTTTCATAATTGTAATTTTTAAACTGAGGAATGTACCATTGACGATTGCAGGCATGCGGGGTTTGACTGATCTGGGTTAAGTGCTGGTTAACAGGTATTATGATGAAATAACCGGCACAACGGAAGAGCCATCCTGCGCGTTAACCAATACTTAACCACCCGTTAGGGTTGATTAACGTGCACTGACTTAAATAATTCAGAACTTCAATGCGCCAATATTAATGATCTCTCATTTTGGATACGCTTACCCGCCAGCCTGCTTACCAGCCGGTGGCGGGAAGGCAGCTAGTTTTAGTGTAACTCCTGTTTCCACAGGAGTTTTTTTATGTTGCGAGGGTACTGCGGTAAAAGTGAAGCAGACCGTTCCATACCCGCACATTGGAAAAGTTATCTTCAACAAATCTTCTTCCATTCGCTCCATACTGTTCACGCAACGCGGAGTGATCGATAAAATATTCAATCGAATCTGTAAGGGAAGCTGTATTGGCTTTTTCGAAAAGAAATCCGTTAAACCCATTGCTTACCGCATCTCTGCAACCGGGAATGTCTGGCGCCACAACAGGAACCTGCATGGCAGCAGCTTCTATAAGCACATTTCCAAAACCTTCTCTTAAAGAAGGAAGCACAAAAATATCGGTGGCGGCATATACGGGAACTACATCTGCCACCAGGCCCAGGTAATGGATATTCTTATTTTCTTTGAGCGGTGCAAGTACCGACGGCGGCAGCCCATGCTCTTCGAGGAGCGGACCGGCTATTAATAATTTTAAGAATGGATACCTTTCCTGCAACACGGTAAAGCTTTTAATAAGCCCATCAATTCCTTTATCTTTTGATACGCGACCTACAAAACCTATAATAATTGAATTTGTATCGATCCCCAGCTTCCTTTTTAACGCCTGCCCTGCAACAATGCTGCTTTCATTTCTCGAAAATGCTTCAAGGTCTATTCCGTTGCAGCTCCCCTTTTCAATCACCACGCCCTTGCCTGCTTTTAATATTCCTCTTTTTTCTGCATGTTCCTTCAAAGACGGACTTACCACAATTACTTTATGCGCTATGCTGCAACTCATTTTTTCAGTAAAACCAATAATCGATCTTGCAAATCCGCGCTTCGTATCGGACAACAAACCATGAAGCGTAAAAACTCTTTTTTTATGACGTGTCAACCAGGCTGCCAGCATGATCAGAAATCCTGATTTGGGATTGCCGGCATTGATAATATCCGGCTTTTCTTTACGCAGAATACGGACAATCTTTATAAGCTGACCAAGATCTTTGAAGGGAGTAATTCTTTTTGTAAAAGGAATGGTTACCAGTTTTGCCTGTTCTGTTTCAGCCAACATGCTTATCTCTTCTCCCGGTCCGCTCATAATTACAACGGTATACCCGTGGTCAACCCAAAATTGCACCTGTCCTTTCAAAAAGCTGGCACAATATGAGCTGGATACTCCAATCAGAATTTTCGGCATATTTACTAAACTGTTTAAAAGTAAGGTTCATATCGCCAACAGCAAAAATTTATTCAATAACGCGCGAATGGTTTATTTTAGCTGCTCTGCAATTTCTTATTATTGATAACAATACTGAACATACTACTCATTCTTGTTTATCTTATTACAATAAGTTTCGTTCTTACCATCATCAATAAAAAAAAGGGAACGCCCATTCGTAACAAATGGCTGATTGGGGCTTTTATAACAAAAGTACTGGCAGGTTTTGCCTACGGCTTTGTATATGCTCATTATTTTGAAGCAAGCGACAGCTGGATGTTGTACAACGAATCGTTGAACGAATATCATAACCTGCTGCATAACCCTGCCGCTTTTTTCTCTACCGATATGCAGTTTAACTCTGCCGGCGATCTGTTTTCCAACGCCGATGGTGCCACCTGGAAGAACACAGATGACAATCTTTTTATTAAACTGCTTGGCATTTTAAATGTATTAAGCGGCGGCAATTACTATGTAACGGCTGTGCTTTTCAACTTCTTTCCTACGTTGGGCTTGTATTACCTTTATTTAACGGCGCAGAAACAGCTTTCCTTAAACAAGCTATTTCTCTTCCTGCTCATTTTTTTCCTTCCCTCCTGCCTGTTCTGGAATAGTGGCATTCATAAAGATGGCCTGATCGTATTTTTTATGGGGGCATTCATTTACAGTGTGCATCGCTGTATATATAATAAACTGGTTGTTGTTCCGGTCTTTACAGCGCTTATCTGTTTCGTCTTTATATTTTTATTCAGAAATGTTACGGCGCTGCTATTGCTTCCCGGTATTGCCGCCTGGTGGTGGGCCGCCCGACGATCTATAAAAAAAACATATCTGCCCTACATTATTATATATGGTATAGCCATTATTTTATTTTTCCTCACTTCTTTATTACCTCAAAAATTCAACCTGCCGTTTCAACTGGCCTTAAAGCAACACGATTTCCTGTCGTTGAAAGGTGGCTCGTTGTTGCCGCTCACACCGCTTGAACCTACGGTTGCCAGCTATTGTAAAGTACTGCCGGAAGCACTCGATCATATTTTTTTGCGGCCGTATCCGGGAGAAATAACCGGCATTTTCCAGTTGATGAGTTTTGCCGAAACGTTGCTCGTCCTGTCAATTATAATTGTAACAAGCTGGAAATTCCGTCCGGCTATAGGTTCCATCATCCTTCGTCCCTTCTCTCTTTTTGTATTAGCCGTCGGGTTGAGTGGATTGCTGCTTACCGGATATATCATACCATTTACCGGCGCCATTGTGCGATACAAAAGTTTTTATATTGTATTGCTGCTCATACCGTTTGTAAATGCCATTAATAGCAGCAGGAAAAACATTTAGACGGCCCAAGTCAAATTATACATAATAAACATGTTAATTATTTTCAACAAATTCAGCTATTTTTTAGCGATATGACAATTTTTTTTAGCCGGTTTGACTTTCTATTCAAAAAATATAATAGTTTTGACAAAATTTTACTAACTCCAGTTTCTAATCACCTATATTAAAATTTATTAGATGGAATCACTAAGGTTTAATGCTATCAATCATCTTTCCGGCCTTGGAAAAGACATTACAGTTGAGGGTTCGGAAAAGATAACCAAAATTTTCGGCGAGAATGTATTTACCCTCAAAACCGCCCGCGAGTACCTCAGTGATGAGGCTTACAAAAGCCTGGCAGCCTCTATTAAAACCGGTAAAAAAATAGACCGTAATATGGGCAACCAGATTGGAGCTGGTTTAAGAAGCTGGGCAGAAGGAAAAGGTGTTACGCATTTTACTCACTGGTTTCAACCGTTAACCGGAACTGCCGCTGAAAAGCACGACTCTTTCTTTACACTGAAAGGCGATGGCACACCTATTGAAGAATTTGACGGCGCTGCTCTCATTCAACAGGAGCCTGATGCTTCTTCTTTCCCTTCTGGTGGTTTGCGTGCTACCTTCGAAGCAAGAGGTTACACAGCATGGGATCCTACTTCCCCTATATTCATTATGAACATTGGTGATGCCAACACGCTTTGCATCCCTACTATATTTGTTTCTTACACAGGCGAATCGCTTGATACCAAAACGCCTTTGCTCCGTTCTATTGAAGCGTTGAACAAGGCTGCGGTAGATGTTTGTCACTATTTCGACAAAAATGTTACCAGGGTAATTGCAACATTGGGCTGGGAGCAGGAATATTTTGTGATAGATGCAGGCTTAGCCAATGCCCGTCCCGACCTTACTTTAACGGGTCGTACCGTATTTGGACATTCTTCTGCAAAAGGCCAGCAGTTGGAAGATCACTATTTTGGATCTATCCCTGAAAGGATTTATGCCTTCATGAGGGACTTCGAAGAAGAATCCTATCGTCTCGGTATTCCTTTAAGAACCCGCCATAATGAGGTGGCACCTGCTCAGTTTGAGTGTGCTCCTATTTTTGAAGAAGCAAACCTTGCAGTAGACCATAATACCCTTTTAATGGATATTATGACGCGTGTGGCAAGACGCCATAACCTGGTTGCCCTGTTGCACGAAAAACCATTTGCAGGCATTAACGGTAGCGGTAAACACAACAACTGGAGTATGTCTACCGACACTGGTGTAAACCTGCTGGCTCCCGGCAAAACGCCGAAAACCAACCTGATGTTCCTTACCTTCTTTGTGAATGTAATTAAGGCGGTGGATGATTATGCAGATCTGCTCCGCTCTTCTATTGCATCTGCAGGTAATGATCACCGTTTAGGTGCAAACGAAGCTCCCCCGGCTATCATTTCAGTATTCATCGGTAAATACCTGAGCGAAGTATTGAATGAAATAAAAACAAGGGTTGGCGAAAACTTCACCGAGCAGGATGAAATTTTGCTGAAACTCGATATCCATAAAAATATTCCTGAGCTGCTGCTCGACAATACGGACCGTAACCGTACTTCTCCGTTTGCATTTACCGGCAATAAATTCGAATTCCGTGCAGTAGGCTCAACTGCCAACTGCGGTGTTCCAATGACGGTGCTGAATGCTATTATGGCCAAAACGCTGAATACATTCAAAGAAGAAGTAGATGCACTGATAGAAAAAGGCGAGAAAAAAGAGATCGCTATCATGCATGTTATCCGCGAGTACATCGCAAGCTCCGAAAAAGTGTTGTTTGAAGGTGATGGCTATAGCGACGAATGGCACAGGGAAGCAGAAAAACGCGGTTTGCCCAATGTAAGAACCACTCCATTGGCATTAGATGCAATGGTAACTGACAAGTCTAAGTCTCTGTTCGAAGAATTGAGCATCTTCAATCATTCAGAGCTCGAAGCACGTCATGAAATAGAGTTGGAAAAATATATTAAGAAAGTACAGATCGAGAGCCGCATTATGGGTGAAATGTGTACCAGCCATATTCTTCCCAGCTCTGTTAAATACCAGAACATTCTCATCAGCAATATCAAAGGATTGAAAGAGCTTGGTCTTCCGGAATCAGCCTATGCAAATCAATTGCAGATACTGGAAAAAATATCTGAGCATATTTCAGCAGTAGCAGACGGCGTAGAAAAAATGATCCAGGCAAGAAAAGTGGTAAACAAAATAGAAGATACACGTACCAAAGCCATAGCTTACCAAAGCCAGGTGAAAGATGTGTTCTTTGATAAGATCCGCTACCATGTTGATAAGCTGGAATTACTGGTAGACGATCAGTACTGGTTGTTGCCTAAATACCGCGAAATGTTGTTTTTAAGATAATTCCTTTCGCTATACAGCAAAGAAAATCCTCCGCTTTTAAACGGAGGATTTTTTATTGGTGATTAAGGGTTTGTTCCGTATTCTTTTCTAAACAGGATTTTATTAGTAATATAGCTACAGGCTTTAAATATAAATTCCGTCGCCATGCCCAATATTCATCACGAGCTATTGATCGATGCCCCTCCTGAAATAGTTTACAATGCGCTTGCCACGCAGGAAGGACTATCGGCATGGTGGACTCCGCAAACGGAGGCAGAACCGGAGATCAACAGCATTGCCCGCTTTACCTTTGGATCAGGATATTTTAAAGAGATGAGGATAATAAACCTTGCTCCTAACAACCAGGTAGAATGGCTTTGTATTGCAGGCGCTGAAGAATGGATTGGAACAACCATATCCTTTCATCTGGAAAATGCAGACAGGCAAACCCTACTCCGTTTCCACCCTGAACTTACAGACCAGGTACAACAACAGGATGGAGGCTATGGAACTGTATTGATCTTTCATCACGACGACTGGAAAGCATACACACCTATGTATGCCGAATGCAATTATACCTGGGGACGTTTTCTCAGGAGCCTTAAACTGTTTTGCGAAACCGGTAAAGGATTGCCGTGGCCGAATCAACATAGGGTGGATTGAAAGCGACAACGCACGAAATTATTACAGCTGTACGAAGTCTCTGACTTCGTTACTCATTATGTTCTTCCGGGACTCAGTCCCGGCAAACTATTAACCCTACCCTATCACTTCATTAATCACCCTGCCATGCACATCGGTTAAGCGGAACGGTCGCCCCTGGAACTGGTAGGTAAATTGTTCATGATCGAACCCGAGCTGATTGAGTATGGTTGCCTGTATATCAAAAGGTTCTACTTTTCCGCTTACAGCACTATAACCAATTTCATCCGTTTCTCCATAGCTGAATCCTTTTTTAATACCACCACCTGCCATCCAGATAGTAAATGCCTCTACGTGGTGATCTCTGCCCTTGAAAGGATTTTGCTTTCCCTCCCGGTTTTCCATCATGGGCGTGCGACCAAATTCTCCACCCCATACAACCAGCGTTTCATCCAGCAATCCCCGTTGTTTAAGATCCAGTAACAATGCGGTGCAGGCACGGTCAACACTTCTGCATTTGTTGATGAAGCCTACATCAATAGCAAGATTGGCATCGGTACCATGGCTGTCCCATCCCCAGTCGAACAATTGCACAAAACGCACGCCTTTTTCCACCAGCTTTCTTGCCAGCAACACATTGTTGGCAAAGCAGGCTTTGCCGGGTTGTGTACCATACATTTCGTGAATATAGGCAGGCTCGTTGCTGATGTCCATCACTTCGGGAACGGAAATCTGCATTCGGTATGCCATTTCGTATTGGGATATCCGTGAGTTGATTTCAGGATCTTGGTATTCCTTGTATTTGATGCGGTTCATTTCGTTGATCGCATCAATAGAGGCTTTGCGAAGATCGCGGTTCATTCCTTTAGGATCTTTTACAAACAGCACCGGATCGCCCTCGCTGCGGCATTGCACGCCCTGGTACACAGAAGGCAGGAACCCGCTTCCCCAAACGCTTTTACCAGCATCGGGAAAACGCCCGCCGGAAGTAAGCACCACAAAGCCGGGTAAATTCTGGTTGTCGGAGCCTAATCCATAAGTTACCCACGATCCAATACTCGGTCTGCCCAACCTCGCGCTACCAGTATGCATCATCAGTTGTGCAGGTGCATGATTGAACTGATCGGTAGTAACTGCTTTCAAAAAACAAACTTCATCGGCAACCGTAGTAAGGTGAGGCAGGTTCTCCGATATCCACGCGCCACTCTCTCCATGCTGTTTAAACGCGGCCTGCGGGCCCAACATTTTGGGTACGCCGCGAATGAATGCAAACCGTTTGCCTTCCAGCAAAGATTGCGGACAATCCTGTCCATGCAGCTTCATGAGCTCCGGCTTGTAGTCGAACAATTCCAACTGAGAGGGAGCGCCTGCCATGTGCAGGTATATCACCGATTTGGCTTTACCCGCAAACTGCGGCGGGCGCGACGCCAACGGGTTGGCGGGATCGAAAACGTTTGTTGCAACATTTGTTTTTTGTGAACCACAGCTACTGCCCAACAAAGCACCCAGCGCCAGCGATCCCAACCCCATTGCACTTTCTTTTATAAAATGCCGGCGCGTCTGGTACGACATCATTGCCTCGTTGGCTTCCTTCACCAGCCGTTGTGTATGTAATTCTTTTTGCGTCATCTTAATGTTTGGGGTTTATGGTTTGTCGTTTATGGTTTGATGCGTAAAAACTTTAAACCCTAAACTAACAACACATAACCGGTTAATTTTTCGTAATCAACTCATCCATATTTAAAATACTGCTGGCCACTACCGTTAGTGCTGCCAGTTCAGGAGCTGTTTTTTGATCGCCCATGTTGTTATTGAGCATATCGCAGGCAGCAGTAGTATCCTTTTTATACGTGTCCAGCGATGTTTGATACAAGTTTTCCAACACTGCCAGCCCTTCTTTATTAAGAGCCTGATAGGTTGCCAGCTCATATCCTTTTTTGATCTGGTCACTTACATTTTTGCCACCTTCTTTTTGCATGCGCACTGCAAAGTGCCGGGCTGCTTCCAGGTAGGCTTCGTCGTTCAATGTAACGAGCGCCTGCAGCGGCGTATTGGTTCTTATTCTTCGCGATGAACAAACCTCACGACCTGTAGCATCAAAAGTCATCATAGAGGGATAAGGTGCTGTTCTTTTCCAATAGATGTACAAACCGCGCCTGTATTGATCTTCGCCGGTGCTTTGCTGCCAATCGGCACCATTCCATGGAGAGAGCCATATGCCCTTGGGTTGATAGGGCATTACACTGGGTCCATACATTTTATCGCTGATCATACCGCTGATCACCAATGCCTGATCACGCACCTGTTCGGCAGACAAACGTACCCTTGGTCCGCGGGTCATGTATTTATTGAAGGGATCTTTTTCCAGTATGTCTTTATCTGCAAACGAAGCCTGTCGATAGGTTGCAGACAATACCATACGCCTGATGGTTTTCTTCATGCTCCAACCATCGTCGTTCATGAATTTCCAGGCCAGCCAGTCGAGCAGTTCCTGGTGTGTAGGTGGTATACCTTGCGTGCCTATGTCTTCCAGCGTTTCTGCTATACCGTTACCAAACAATTGCTCCCACAAACGATTTACCATTGTACGTGCAGTTAGTGGATTTTTCTTATCTGTTAACCACATTGCCAGCCCCAGCCTGTTGGCAGGCGCCTTGTCGGGCATGGGATTGAGAATGTGCGGTGTAGCAGGTTTTACCTCCTCTCCTTTTACCAGCCAGTTGCCTCTTTCAAAAATTTTAGTGGCGCGGTATTGCTCATCATTGCATTCTACCATCACAGGCGTTGTTTCAGCAGGTGCGCGTAACAGTTGCCAGTAGGCGCTGTAGGCTGAATCATACCCAGGTTGGCCTGCACCGGGGAAGGGTTCATCGAAATGAAACCAATCGAACATTACCCCTGTATTTTCTTTGCCATTCAACTGCGGATTGCTATAGGTGAAATACAGATCATGCGCTCCCTTTATTTCATTGATATCGAGCTGCGCAATTTCCCAGCCATTTGTTTTTTTGAGGACAATCTTTTTCAGCTCAACGCCGGTCAGACTGTCCAGCCTGATCGTCCAGGTGCCGCCATCGAACCCCGTAGTATAGCGATACAATATTCTTTTTTTATTATCCAGATGAACTTTGGGCAAGCGGCATGAGCCATTGTTGCGCAAACCTGCAAACCAACTGCTCACCTGCGCCCCGTTAATATAATCATCACATTGCAACGAATTGATGGAAGGCTGCCAGGTTTTGAGAAAGGAATACGTTTCGTTGGCTTTGGTTGCACTCGTGTGCTGCTCCAGCCAGCTTTTCAGCTCTAGCAGCTTACTGCTGTCAACGCCTTTGAACTGGCGTAATAAAGGATAATCAGCCTGTGTATCTTCATCCCGTGAATTATTAAAAAAGGCTAAAAATTTATAATACTCGTCGTGCGTAAACGGATCGTACGGGTGGCTATGACATTGCACGCAGGCAAAGGTTGTTCCCATTAAAACCTCCCAGGTAGTGTTCACTCTGTCCATTACCGCAGCAGTTCTGAATTCCTCGTTGTCGGTTCCACCTTCATCGTTGGTCATGCTATTGCGGTGAAAAGCCGTAGCAATGTACTGGGCATCGGTAGGATGAGGCAACAGGTCGCCCGCAATTTGCTCTGTTAAAAATTCATTGTAAGGTTTATCGTTGTTAAAAGCTTTGATCAGCCAGTCGCGGTATTTCCAGATATTCCTCGACATATCGGCTTCATATCCTTTGGTATCGGCATACCGTGCAAGATCAAGCCACATCGAAGTCCAGCGCTCCCCATAATGCGGCGAGTTCAGCAAACTGTCTACCAGCACTTCGTACCCATTGCCTGTTTTATCGGCAAGATATTGCTGCAACCATTCATCTTTGGCAGGCATGCCTATTAAATCAAGGCTCACCCTTCTGAACAATGTTTTCTTATCTGCCTCCTCCGCATGCGTTAAATCCAACTCGCCCTGCTTTTCAGCAATAAAATAATCTATCTCATTTTTAGCCCAGTCATTCTGTTTGCTGATCAATCCAAAAAAAGTAGCAGGCTGTGGAACAGGAACGGATTTTACAGGAACATAAGCCCAGTGCTCTCCCCATTCTGCTCCCTGCTTTATCCAGCGCCGAAGCATGTCAATTTCATCCTGGCTTAAAGGCTCTTCCTTATAGGGCATTCGTTCTTCGGGATCGTGAGCTGTGAGCCTTTTGATCATTTCACTATTATCCGGATCGCCAGGAATAATGGCAGGATGCCCGGATTCTGTGTTGCCTAAAGCCTCCGAGCGAAACAAGAGGCTAAAACCACCTTGTTTTTTAACGCCGCCGTGGCAACTAATGCATTTTTTATTGAGGATGGGTTTTATATCAGCGCTGTAACTCACAACATGCGTGCGGGTGCTGAATGTAAATGCAGTAACCACTACCGTTAGTATGATTACCGTTAAAATGAGCCTGTTCGAAAATAACTTTCTCATTACTTATTGATTCACTAAAAAATATACGATCCGGCAGGCGTTTCCCTTTGAGGCAGTATTTTTATCGGTCAGGATTTCCACGTTCAGTTCATGCTTCCCCTGTTTCAGTTCATCGCAAAGTACCAGGTACCAGGGCAGGTGCAAAACATTGCTCCATTGTGTATAAAGATCGGTTATTTTTGGGGTTTTTCCGTCTACTGAATAGCGGATTTTACCCGCATCGGCACCAGAAACAATCGCAATGCCAACAGCCGTTCCGTTAAAAGCAAACCGGAACGAGGCGCCGGGCTGCACTCCTTCCAGTACCGGCACATCTACAAAACCTTTCCTGGTGCCTAAACCATCATTAGGCTTCCAATCCTGAATAACATTGAATTGCTGCAAGCGTGCTGCTGCTGACACGTTTACGTATCCACCCTTATTGTATACCCCCTTTACGCCCGGGGCAGGAATGGTGTTTTTGGTTAACGCCTGACCGGTATAAGAACTATCGGCTTTGCGAAACAGGGTACGGATCGTATTGAAATAAATTTCCTGCCCGAATGGAGAAGGATGAAGGTCTTTAAAATCGTCCTTCCAGGTAAACTCACGGTTAGCAATACGCGCCTGCACTTCTTTTGCCAGGTTAATAAACGGCAGTTTGTAATATCTTGCTAAGCGCTCGTGCAAGGCCACTTCGGCTGGAACCTTTCCGGCATCGTAATCTGCAATTTTATTTTCATCCACAAATGCCATCAACACAATATTCATATAGGGGTTGGCTGCCAATGCATGTTGAATAATGCCTTCTAACGCTTTGCGCTGGTACGCTGCCGGCGTTTTATTGGCAAGATCATTTACCGCGGTTTCCACAAATAAAAGATCGGGTGTTCCTTTGTCTAATACATCGCGTTGCAACCGGAAGCTGTGCGGCACACTACCAAGAGAAGAGATGCCTGCGTGGATAAAATTAAATTTTGCCTGGGGATATGTTTGCTCCAGGTATTCCACTGTTTTGGTGCGCCAGCCCGGATTTTCTGTAATAGAGCCTCCGAGAAATGCAACAGTTACTTCCTTTTTATGCCTGATTTGATGAAAGGTATTGTTGAGATTGCCGTAAAAATGAACAAAGGTTTCGCTGGACAGTTGTGCAGCAGCTTGCGGTGCAATGGTAAAGATGCCCGCATATAGCAACGCCGCTATAATGAATTGCTTCCACATTTTACAAAACGAGTGTTGATAATACAATGTAAGTAAGCGGGAAGATACAAGAGTTTCTTTGCATAACCAGCCTGTGCCTGTCTATCCTATACGGGAAGCCTATTCATTAGCTGCCAACGGAACCCCGGAAGGAAGGATGCGCGTAGAAGTGCCGGCCGGAATATAATCCGCCATGCATTTTGTAGCAAAGCCGTATTTGTTTTCCAGGTATTTATAATGCCTGATGATGGCAGCAAGATATTCCATGTTTTGGGTTGTATAATGACCAAAATTATGAGGATTCCACCAGAGGTGATAGTTCCTCACATTTTTTGCAGCATAGCTCATCTCTGCCTTTACCCTTCTGAACTTCAACTGCTGTATCCACTTTTCTTTATGAGAATAAGGCCTTAAAAACCTGTTTGCCGGCAATACGGTCGGGCTAGTGTTGCCCGGCGAAAACCGGAACGACAGCGATTTGCTTATGGGAACCAAAGTGTCTGCTGCGCGCATAAGGGCATTAATTTTTCTTGAAGTTTGCCAGAAGAAAACATCAGGATTAGATCTTACTACTCTTATCCCAACTTCATAAGCAGCGTTGAGATAACCGCTATTGAACTGGTTTCTGGGAAAAACCAGCAATCTTAATTTTATACCGAAATTTTGCCTGGCTATTTTTTGAGCAGCATTCAGGTCTGCTTCAAACTGTTGAACATTTTGGCCGAGTTCATTACAATAGTAGTGCGAAAAGGTATGACTTGCCAACTCCTGCCCTTGGGTGCTCACAATTTTTTTTATAAGACTGTACCCGAAGTGATAAGGATCGGAAGTTTCCGATTCACCCACTTCACCATTGTCGAAAAGCCTGTAGCAGCTTAGCTTTTCATTGGTGTATGTGGGCCTTTCTTCAGGTATAAAGTTGAGTAGTTGAGTTTTGTCTTTTGCAAACAAAAAGCCAACTGTTGCCCAGGTGGCTTTTACTCCATTTGCTTCAAACAATTGCAGCATTGCAGGTATAGCTAAACGCGTATTGTCGAAATACGGTTTCATAGATGCGAGACTCCAGCATTCTACTGCGCCCCAGTGCAATTCAAAGTCTAGCGAGATGATTAAGTTTCCGGTTCTGGTCATATGGTGTTTAATTTTGGTTAGCACAAATGGCAACATCGTAAAAAACTGTTTCTAAACAAATCTCACAGCTATCTGCTTCTACAAACAGTTCAGCACTCCAATGCAGCTTGAAGTCAGCGAGGTAATTAAATTTTCAGTCCATTATACCGTGTCTGAGTCTGAATACTTAAATACCAGCTTGCCCGGTTTTCCACTACATCTTCCATACCCTCATCAAACTTCGCGTTACAAAATGCAGTTTAACAGGCTTTAGCTTTTCAGGGATATTGATAAAAAACTTTTTCATACACCCGCCGTTTGAGTCGAATGTAAAAGTTGTTCACCCGCAGCGAGCTGCGACGCAGACTTATCTATCCAGGTCGAGAAATTATTTGTTAGCATCCATATTGTATTCGGAGTTAATTATAAATTGACTGATATCGATCAGCGCAAGACTCATAAATAGTCCGGCAATCATATCAACCGTAGATATCAAAAAAGGAAAAGCAAGGGCTCGGATAGGCTAGCTCAAAAGGATAAAAGAAGTTACAGTGGAGGCAGGAACTTTTTCAGGGAATATGCCACAATATTAATACTATTTTAATAAAAAAATAATCTTGTTTTAATAAAACTGGTTGTGCAGCAAGCTACGAGTTGTTGGGTAGCTAAATCCTAATTTCAGGTTCGGGGAGCAAGACAAAAAACAGCTAAAGAAGTTGCATAAATTCATCGCATGACCAGATTTACTCTTTCCTCCATCTTAAATGGAGAGCCTGTCCTTAGCTGCTACCGAAACAGTAGATGTACGTAAATGAGTAGCAGCATTTGCCGGAACATAATCTGCCATGCATTTTGACGCAAAGCCGTATTTGTTTTGCAGGTATTTGTAATGTTTGATGATGGCGGCAAGATATTCCATGTTTTGGGTTGGATAATGACCAAAATTATGAGGATGCCACCAGAGGTGATAGTTCCTTCCTTTTTTTGCAGCATAGCTCATCTCTGCCTTTACCCTTCTGAACTTCAAATGCTGTATCCACTTTTCTTTATGAGAATAAGGCCTTAAAAACCTGCTTGCCGGCAATAAGGTCGGGCTAGTGTTGCCCGGCGAAAACCGGAACGACAGCGGTTTGCTTATGGGAAACAAGGTATCGGCTGCACGAAGCAGGGGATTATACTTTTTGCGTACCTGCCAGAACGAAACATCAGGATTTGATCTGACAATTTTTATGCCTGCACTATGCGCAGCCTGCAGGTAAAGCGCATTGAACTGGTTTTTGGGGAAGACCAGTGATTTCAACTCTACGCCGAAATTTTGCCTGGCTATTTTTTGGGCAGCATGTAGGTCTGCTTCAAATTGATGAACATTTTGTCCGGCTTCGTTACAATAGTAATGCGAAAAGGTATGGCTTGCCAGTTCCTGTCCCTGGGTGTCTACAATTTTCTTGATAAGACTATAGGCAAAGTGATAAGGATCGGATGTTTCATTTTCGCCTACCTGGTTCTTTTCAAAAAGACTGTAAGAGTTAAACATCGGATCAACATACACAGGTTTTTCGTGCGGCATACACTCCAGTAGCTGGGCCCTTTCCCTGGCAAATAAAAAGCCTACCGTTGCCCACGTGGCTTTTATGGAATTGGCTTCGAACAATTGCAGGGTCGACGGCACAATCTTCCTGGCATTGTCGAAATACGGCTTCATCAATGCAAGGTTCCAGCGCTCTGCTGCGCCCCAATGCAATTCAAAGTCAAGCGAGATGATTAAATTTCCTGGTTTCATTATACTGTGTCTGAGTCTGAATAACTTAAATACCAGTTTTCCCGGTTTTCCACTACATCTTTCATACCGCCATCAAAACTTCGCGTTACAAAATGCAGTTGAATGGGCTTTAGTTTTTCTGGGATATTGATAAAAAAACTTTTTTCGTACACCCGTCTGTTGGGCGAATGTTCCATGCACCAGCTTAAAATGCAATCTGCATCTTTTGCTTTTATATCTTTTACAGCGCTTATCAAAAGTTGTTCGCCTGCAGCGGGAACATCCGTGTCATAAATCAGCTCCATAATATAACCGATCAATCCTTTGTGTTTGGCTTTTATGGCATACACCACAAAGCCCAGGTAAATTCCATTCTGATAAACATGCTTAATGCAATACTGCTCGCCTGGCTTGGACAGGTATCGCCACTCCAAATATTTTTTATCTCGTACTACTCCCACTTTAATATTCCTTGAAAACTTTTGCCATATACCATCTACCGCGTCGGGAAATGCATTGGAAGCTTCTATTGTAAACTTCCTGCTGTTCCACTTGAAATAGGGTATATTGATGTTAGGCAGTGCCTTCAGGTATTTTATCTTTCCTGTAAAATATTTTGTTTTTAAAGGTCTAAGCATGAAGGGAACAGGATCGAGTCGCTTCCAGCCTAATATTTTAGATGCTTTAACCGCCTCCTTATTGGGAAAGCCGTACACCAGCTTCACACCGTCTGCAGCACATGTTTTGTACACATTCCTGGCAAGCAGTATAAACAATCCTTCTCCTCTGAACTCAGCATCAATCATTGTGTCTAACCCCTGGGCTCCCACAAATACCTGGTCGCCGATCTTAACACGCAAAGGAAGAACTGCAAAAATTCCAGCCGTTTTCTGCTTCTCTTCTGAATAAGCAATATCTACATATCTCTTCTCAACCGGTGATTCCAAAAATTGCCAACGGAGCTTTTCCTCATTTTTGGGACTTCCGTTAAGGTCAAAACACTTTTTATATAAGCCAATTGTCTCTTCCGAAATATTGGTGATAGAATAGCCTTCCATTTACGGTAATTGTTTTTTTATAATACATCAGTTGCAAATAGCCTACCGCAAATTGGGCTACAACACCGGCTCATCCATCCAAGTCGAGCAATCATTTGTTAGCATCCGTATTGTGTTTGGGATTAATGTGTTAAACTGATCAACAGTTTGTATAACTTCTTGCATCAAAAAAGAAAACGAGGACATGGATCATATTTGTTTCAAAGGATAAAAAGAAGTCAAAGTGGGCGGGAACTTTTCAAAGGATATCAGCAATATTAGTACTATTTTGATATAAAAAAAAATAATCTTAATAACTTTTAAATAAGAAGGCTGATAACGAACTGCCAGTTGCCGGCGGCATAGCTGCATAGCAAGCCAGCGCTTATTTTACCATCTTTCAGTTTTACCATCACTGGTTCTCCGAAACCTGCCTTCGACCATGAAATTCAAATATTTCTGCAACGCCTTCCCTTATGTCACGGCGTCATAAACTCCCAGGTTATTTTATTGTAATGAAAATTTTTATTCCGGGGCAATTCCACGCTACCCTTCAAACGTCCCTTTTTATCTTTTTTTACCGACAATAGGGCTTTTGCAAACGCTCCATTTTCGTAATCAAAAGTTTCGCCATCATCGTCGTACAGTTCGGTAGCATTTTCGGTTTTTCCATAATATTTCACTTGCAGGGGCAATAGTTCATTTTTTGCCGGTGTATGCAACACGGCAGGAATCATAGGGATGATACCACCCTCTTTTACAAACAGCGGAATTTTGCCCATCTCCTGTTTTACTTCAATGATGCTGCCTTCGCCGGCAAGCTGCCCGGTATAGAAGTTGTACCATTTTCCGGGAGGCAATACCACCTTTCTCTCTTTTTGTCCTGCAAACAAAGGTGCCACCAGCAGGTAGTCCCCCACCATAAACTGGTCGTTTATATCGCGCCGCACCGCCATTTCATAAGGGTTGTCCGACGAATTGAGATTACCTCTTTCCGCAGTGGCATTAAAGTAAAACCCTTCTACCAGGTTCATGGCGCGAACAGGCGGCTTTCCTTCAAAACGATATTGAGCAAATGCATTGTACAAATAAGGCAGCAGTTGCATGCGTAGCATCATTACATCCTTTACCTCGTCAGCCACTTCAGGAAACGACCAGGGTTTTGTACCATCTGCCCATGCATTGAGCATAGCCATGGGCGAAAAACAAACTGTTTGCATGCGGCGCAGCCATTCTTCGGCTGTTTTGGAGGACCGGGCTTCAGGCGTCCACAAAACACCCATAAAGCTGCTGTTGCACAAAGCGGTGATGAAATCGCGGTGATTATAATAATCGTTATAAATTACGTAAGGCAATGATGATGCTCCGGCATTAGACGCACGGGTAAGTCCGTAAGTGCGTTGATTTTTCTGGCGAAACCAGTTGTCGCTCATTTTCTGAAACTGGAGTCCATATATCTGGCGCATTTGCTCACCACTGACGCCTGAAGGAAACTTTGCCACATCGGGCCACAACCAAAAATCGTAACCATCTGTTTCATCAACCTTATAGCCAGACACTCCTATATCGAGATGTTGTTTCGAAAACAATTGTTGATACAAGTCCTGCACCGGCTTCATCGTAAGGTCTGGTACCTGTCCTGCCCAAACAAGATGCGATCCCGTGTAAGGTTGCATGTTTTTATAAAATGGCGCATGAGAAGAAATGTAGGGGTTGATCCACAAATTGACCCGGATGTTTTTATTGAGCAGTTGCTTTACAAAATCTGCCGGCTGAGGAAACCTTACACTGTCCCATACAAAACTGTTGGGGTAAGCATACCCTTGCCAACCCGGTTCCAGCCCGATAAAGCTGAGTGGATATCCTTTTTGTTCAAATGCATTAGCCTCTTCCATCACCTGCTTGTCTGTAAACAAAGTAGGTGTGCGTTGGGTAAAACCAAGCCCCCATTTGGGAGGTAATACCCCTCCGCCACAAAACAGGTTGTAACGCTGCACCACCTCCATAGGGTTGCGTCCTGCAAAAACATATATTTCTGCACCGGTGGCAGGCAACGACATTTCCACTACATCCGAACCGGGTTCGGGGTTCCAGTCGGGTTGCGTATTGCGGTTCATTTCGGGTGGTGGATTTTTACTCTCCTTCCGTGCAATAATGCCGGCATACACTTTTACCCGCCTTGCCACGTTTACGAGTACCCCATAACCATTGCCCGAAACATAAAATGGTACCGGCGCATGGGTGCGCCCGTTATCTTCGCCACCATAATGATCTACCTGCAATTCTTTTACCATCCCGCGTTGCTGCACCGATTTAAAGTTCAGCCCGAATCCAAAAAGCTGTTCATTTTTTTCGAGAGGAAACGAGAGAAATGTTTTCGCATCCGATTGCTCACCGGTACTTTGGCTCAACCCTTCCGGGAAGGCAATTTCTCCTAATTTTTCCAGTGCCTTTACATCGGGTTTTATGCCCGCTATCCGCAAAGGATCGATGTTTTCGGGAGCTCCTGTAACTGCCTTCCATACTCCGGGCGCTACAGGCACCCATTCCATTGTTTTGGGCTGCGCCTGTAATACAGTATTAAAAATAACAGACAGAAAAAACAACGAAGTCAAACGTAAAAAAGAAAAACGCATCATGTGCAATAGTGATTGAGGGATTAATGAACATCAAAGTTCTAAAGATAATGAAACCGGCTCCCGCACTGAATATTTTTTTAACCGAGCGATTGAAAAAATGCACCCGCCGCATAAACGATCTTAATACTAACAGCCTATAACACACTATTTTTTATTGGTCGCAAAAAGCCCGTTTATTGTCGCTATCACACAGCTTTTGTTTTTGCATCATTTCAGATGTTTGCAGTAGAAATTACAATATCAATTTTATTCATTTTAAAAACAAAGCACATGAAAAAGATTAATATCATTTACTGGATCTCTACAGGTTTTATTTTTTTATTTGAAGGAGTAATGCCTGCCTTTACCTCCCAGTCTGAAATGGCAAAACAAGGTATTACAGGACTAGGGTACCCGTTGTACTTTGGATCGATGCTTGCCATATTCAAAGTATTAGGTGCATTAACGCTTATACTGCCCATGATAAAAAGCCGGTTGAAGGAATGGGCTTATGCAGGCTTTACTTTCAACCTTATCAGTGCGGCAGTTTCTAATGCGGTGGTATATGGTTTTGGTTTTGCACCGCTGCTTCCTGTTATTGTGTTGGCCATTTTAGCTGTTTCTTATGTATGCTTCCGTAAGCGGCTTAGCTATAGGGAAACCAAAGTGATGAGGCAGCCTTCGTTTGCAATGTGAGGAAGTGAAAGGTGAAAAATGAAAGATGAAATACCAATGTCGTTTAGTTAATAAAAGTTCATTTTTTGCCGCAGATTCGCAGACAATTCCTCATCTGCGAATCTGCGGCTCAGTAAAATCCGGGTGGATTAAATCCATCCTTACAATATACTATCGGGCCCGCCTGAACGAAGTTATTCGGGCAGGACGTTCAGTCGGGCAGGCCTACGGCTCTTGTTGTTTGTGATGAGGCAGAGCCATTGGCTCGGTGAAATATTGTTGCCTGGGATTTTTAATCCCAGGTTAAGATTAATATTCATCTGCTCATCTGCGCCTTACCGCATACAGGTTTTTCTGCTATATTTAGTTCCTGAAATAATCTCTTTATGCTTGTTGGATTTGACATTGGCGGAACCAAATGCGCGGTTACCCTGGGCAGGGAAAAAGACAAAAACGATCTTCTTATTCTTGCAAAAGAAGCGATGCCCACTGCAGGCACCCCTGAGCAGATGATTGAAAAAATGTTTGCTGCGGCCGACCAGCTTCTTGCCGCACACCATCTTACCTATAAAAATATATCGGGCATAGGCATTAGTTGCGGCGGACCTTTGAGCAGTAAAAGAGGAATGATTCTTTCTCCGCCCAATTTGCCGGGCTGGGATGAAATACCCATTGTGGCGATAACAGAAAAACGATTTGGACTGCGCCCTACCCTGCAAAACGATGCCAACGCCTGTGCTGTGGCTGAGTGGAAATATGGCGCCGGTAAGGGATATGACAATATTATTTTTCTCACTTTTGGAACGGGTATGGGATCAGGATTGATATTAAACGGGCAACTATATGCAGGAATAACAGATCTGGCAGGTGAAGTGGGCCACCTCCGCCTGGCAGAGATGGGACCAGTGGGATTTGGCAAATCAGGATCGTTTGAAGGTTTTTGCAGTGGCGGTGGCATAGCACAACTGGCGCAAACAAAAGTGAGAGAGCAATTGCAGATGGGCAGGGCTGTTTCGTTTTGCAAAAGCATGGATGACCTGCCGGGACTGACAGCAAAAGCAGTAGCCGATGCAGCCAATAATGGAGATGAACTGGCTAAAGAAATTTATAGTATTTGTGGATTTTACCTGGGCAGGGGTTTATCGCTGCTGATAGATATATTGAACCCGCAGGCAATTATACTGGGCAGCATCTACGCCAGGAGCCACAACCTGCTGTATGCTGCCATGCATGAAGTGATCAGCAAAGAAGCGTTGAAAGATTCTTATGCAGACTGTAAAATTCTTCCTGCCGCCCTGGGCGAATCTATAGGCGATTATGCAGCGCTGTCGTTAGCCACCGTGTAGTGGTTGCCGTGAGTAATACATCGCCAGCCCAAGTATTAATTATTTTTTTCCCGGATAACGTTTGTAGAATTTTCGTTTTGGGTTTCGTCCGCTGCCCGACCGCTTGCGAGGCGCATAAGGCGGTGTAGGTCCCAGCGACTGGGGAATAGCAGCTTTTTCCACCTCTTTGCCAATCAGGTTCTCTATTACTGCAAAGCTGTTCTGTTCCTTTTCACCTATTATCGTAAAAGCCATTCCATCTGCTTCTGCCCTGGCTGTACGCCCTATGCGGTGCACATAATCCTCCCCATCTCTCGGCACATCGTAATTAATTACCAGGTCAATGGTATCAATATCTATGCCCCGGCTTAAAATATCGGTGGCCACCATTATGGGTATGCGCCCGCTGGTAAATCCATTCAGCACATTTTCCCGCTGCGATTGCACAAGGTCGCTGTGCATCTCTTCCACCGCAAAACCATTTTGCTTAAGCAAACGCGTAAGCGCTTTTACATTTTGTTTGCGACTGCAAAAAACCAGCGCGCTTTTAAAAGGAGTTTTTGACAGCAGGTATTTCACCAACGGCAGCTTCTGCTCTTCAAACACCACAAAAGCGCGTTGCACTATTTTTTCGGGCGGACGCGAAATAGCAATATTGATCTCGTCCGGATCTCTCAATATATTTTTTGCCAGGTTCCTTATTTTGGGAGGCATGGTTGCCGAAAACAGCAGCGTTTGTCTTTTAGCCGGCAGCGCAGCAATAATACGGTTGATATCATCCTGAAAACCCATGTCCAGCATGCGGTCAGCTTCATCCAGCACCAAAAATTCCAATCCCTTTACCGCCACATATCCCATATTCAAATGCGCAATAAACCTGCCGGGTGTACAAATAATAATATCTGCCCCCATTTGCAGCGCTTTCTTCTCCCCCACAAAATTCTGGGCATCGCTACCGCCATATACTGCCAGCGAACTAAGATTCGTGAAATAAGAAAGTCCTTCCAGGTGCTGCGCTATTTGTATAGCCAGCTCGCGGGTAGGCACAATTACCAGCGCCCGTATGTCGCCGGTGCCATTGGTGCTCAGCAAACGATGGATGATCGGTAACAAAAAAGCGGCTGTTTTTCCTGTGCCCGTTTGAGCAGAAGCAATAATGTCTTTCCCCGCTAAAATTGGGGGAATAACCTGTTGCTGTACAGGAGTAGCCGTTTCATAGTTAGATGCTTCAATTCCTTCCAGTAGATCAGGATGAAAATTAAATTCAGTAAAATGCAAGGGATAAATATTAAATTAATGTTTTCTCTTCGGTGAATGTACAGAGTAAAGATAGCAGAAAAACATCATGAACATTTTATAATGGGTTATTTTTTGATGAGAGCAGTGTAAAGAATGCAGTTGGCATGCGCTACAGACGCGGCATTTGTTTTTGAGCGCTCCGCATCATTTCGTAAAAGTTTGTACATTTATTTTCTATGGCACAATTTAACCGACGGCAATTCCTGCAGGCCGGCATTTCTTTTTTACCGATTGTTGCAGCAGCCCAAAACCTGCCGTCGGCAAAAACCAAACCACTGCTTTCTTTTTCCACCCTGGGCTGTCCCGACTGGACTTTTGATCAGATACTGGATTTTGCGCAGGCTCACCAATACCAGGGTATCGAAATACGGGGCTTGCAACGACAAATGGATCTTACGCAGTGTAAGGAATTCAGCACTCCGGCCGCCATTAAAAACAGCCGGAAAATGGTTGAAGACAAAGGGTTGAAAATAGTTGACCTCGGATCGTCTGCATCCTTGCACTATACTGCTAAGGCAGACAGGGAAAAAAACATCGACGAGGGCAAAAGATTTATTGATCTGGCGGAAGCATTGAACTGCCCTTATGTGCGCGTATTTCCTAACGACTTGCCTAAAGATGATACCCGTGCGGCGGTAATAGAGCTGATTATACAGGGATTGCAGGTTTTGGGCACACATACCAGGGGAAGCAGGGTAAAAGTGTTGCTGGAGTCGCATGGCGATGTGGTGCGTATGGATGATCTTGACAAGATTATGAAGGACACTGCGCACAAGCAGGTTGGACTGGTTTGGGATATTACCAATATGTGGACGGTAACCAAGGAAGACCCTGCGGCAGTATACCAACGTTTGAAGCAACATATTTATCATGTGCACATCAAAGACGCGAAAATAGCGGCAGACGGAAAGCTGAGCTATGTGTTGCTTGGCAGAGGTGACACTCCTGTAATGCAGGCAATTTCGCTGTTGTATAAAGACAATTATAAGGGATACTACAGTTTTGAATGGGAGAAAATGTGGCACCCGGAAATTGATCCGCCCGAAATAGCCTTGGCCGATTACCCGGTGGCTGTGCAAAAAGCTTTTCAATAACCCATCCCCACAGCGGGTATACATCACAGTAATGATAACATCTTTTATTCTTTCAAAACCGTTGAACATGATCAGCTCCAGGCGTTTTTGCTTTTTGTTTTGGTTAGTTGTCCTTTCCTGCATAAGTACGCAGGCGCAACCAGTGCGGGTAGCCGTAGCCGGTATATCGCACGGACATTCGGGATGGATACTGGGCAGGGAGCCTCAAAGCGACATTACACTGGTAGGCGTATACGAAGCCGACAAAGCACTTATTGAAAGAGCGGTTAAGCGAAACGGGCTGAGCGAAAAAATAATGTATACCAACCTCGGTAAAATGCTGGACGAGGTAAAACCGGAAGCTGTAGTGGCATTCGGGTCCATATACGACCACCTCTCTGTAGTGGAAGCTTGCGCGCCAAGAGGCATACATGTAATGGTTGAAAAGCCGCTTGCCGTGAGTGTTGAACATGCCCGGAAAATGGATTCGCTTGCAAAAAAATACAACATTCATTTGCTCACCAATTATGAAACATCGTGGTACCCCGCCACGGCCAAAGCAGGGCAGTTGGTGAACGACAGCAACTACACCGGCGGCATCACCAAAGCAGTTTTTCATCATGGTCATGAAGGTCCCATGGAAATTGGCGTGGGTAAAGAATTTCTCGACTGGTTAACCGACCCGGTGTTGAATGGCGGAGGTGCGGTAATAGATTTTGGATGCTATGGCGCCAACCTGATGACCTGGCTGATGAAGGGTGAGCAACCTGTTTCCGTAACGGCCACCACACGTCAGTTTAAACCGGCTGTTTATCCTAAAGTGGACGACGATGCCATCATCATTGTTCAATACCCAACAGCCGAAGCTATTATACAAGCCTCCTGGAATTGGCCCTACAGCCGGAAAGACATGGAGATATATGGCAAAACAGGTTATGTAATAACCATTGACAACAGCCAGATGCGCATCAAATCAAAAAGAAATCAACCCGAATATAGTGTACGCTACACCTCAAAAGATATTCCGGTGTATGAAGATCCCTTCACCTATCTCGCCGACGTTGTACGGAAAAAAATTACGCTGAAGGATTACGACCTGTACGCCACCGGCAACAATGTAACGGTTGTAAAAATACTGGAAGCGGCTAAAGAGTCTGCCAGAACAGGGAAGACGGTTTTATTGAAGTAGGTATTGGTTGAGTAAGTTACATAGTTGAATTGTTAAGTAAGTTAAACAAATCGAACAGGCATCAAATCATCAAATCTCCAATTACAAATCAGCCATCCTTTTCTGTTTTTTGCCAATCCATATCAATAGCACCGAAAACAAAATAAAGGCTGCCATAATAAAGGCCGCACTTACAAATACTTTCGGGTAGCCGAGTACGTTCACTTCCAAAAAAGGATAGGGATAGTAGTTTGTATAGGCTCCGCGCACCAATACTACCACGAGGTAGCACGCGGGAAATATCAGCCACGGAAAAATATTTTTCCAGCTTAACGATGCCTTAGGCACATACACAAGCCAGTATACAAAAAAATAAACAGGCATTACGCTGTGCAGCAATTCATCAACCAGCCGCTGCAACCCCTGCGGAGCCCATAAAAAACGAAGTACGAGGTTGTACACCACACCAACAATAATAATGTAAACCGCCACCGCGCTTTGAACAACCGGGCGCGCAAAAAAAGCCTCGGGATAACGAGACCGCGTCGCAGTAACAGTAAAACAAATGGCTACCAGTAAATTGCTGAGTATAGTAAAGAAAGTAAAAAAGCGCAAAAGTGTTTCTGTAACAGAAGCCGTGCGGTTGTGCAATATCAGGTATAATTGCAACAGCACCGCCATCCAGGCCAATAAAGCGCCTGCAACAACAACTAACTGTCGTTTGTTAATTGTATCAGCCATTTATAGTATTTTGTGTATTATTCTTGAAATATATGTAAAACTAATTGTATAAACCAAAACAGTCCGATTTCTGTTTCAGGCTAACAGTGCTATATACCCTAAAAGTGGTATATGCAGAAACACACAACGAGAAAGGGGTAGGCATAACTGTTACCAAATACACAGAACCTGATGTCAAATACTCAATAACCTTACAAAATACTAAACAAACCAGCCCCGTTACATGCCAAAAAGTTATTTTACCGCAGAAACTAACCTGGATCCTGAATTTGAAATATCAAAGCATGTAAGCTTGAGCAGTATCGCCTATATAAAAAAATTACTTATTACCATTAGCCTTATCCTTTCCTTAATCACTGCTCAAGCACAACTGCCCGATTATCATCTTCAGCTATTTGATTACCCCACCGGTATATTGCCCGACGAAATTGTTTCGTTGGGTAAAGACCAGCAGAAGCTGCTTTGGATTTTATACCGGATGCAAATACAGCGCTTTGACGGAAAAGAAGTTGTAAATTTTAAGCCTGCCGGCGAGCTTGTAAGCATGCTTTGCGACAAATCTGGCAGGATATGGGTATGTTCCAAACGGGAGGTTTTTTTATTTTCGGGACTAACGGGAACCTTCCTGCCCATTTTCCTGGATATAGATACAGAAGATCTTTTAGTGGGCCCTATCCTAGAATTGTCTAACGGAAACATATGGGTAGCTACCAGCAAAGGCATACTCGAATACGATACATTGCGCTCTCTTTTTACGCCTGTAGAACAACTGTCATGGTCAGGCATTAAACTGAACACCGAAAATTTATCGGTTTTTAAAAATCATGTTTTTTTTACCGGGTTTACCCAATTGTACAGGTGGGACATCACTTCTCAAAAGCTCGATAGTCTTCCTGCAAAAAATGTTAATGGTGTTTATCCTGTAAGCAACGACAGCTTGCTGATTGCTTCGTGGGATAATGTGGTGCGATGGTATGATTTTTCCTCCCGCCAGATTTCTGCCGTTACAACGCCTGCAACTGATAACATCGATGCCTTTACTATAAAAAGCGTTGCTCCTATTAACTCAAACAGGTTTCTCATTGCCGCATCCGAAGGCATAATGGAATACAGAACAAACGAAAAGCGTTTTGTAAAGCCAAAGTTTTTTTTGAACGGAAGACAATTTGCTACCAACGAATACGCCAGTTATGTGTTTTACGACAATGCGGAAGATTATGCATGGGTAGCTACCACCGAGGGCATAGCAAGGTTTGCTGTAAACAAACAACCCATGGGGCTTATCAAGATCAGACAATTGTATGAGGAAATATCGGCTAACATAGACAATGTGCGACAGATAGTGCAGGATAAAAAAGGAAACCTGTGGCTGGCCACAGGATATGGATTTGCAAGCTGGCAAAAAAATAAAAACAAATGGCAGTTGTTTCCACCAGCCAAGGATGGCACAAAAGCATTGGCGCACGAATCGATCAGGGGCCTGGCATACGACGGAAAGTACTTGTTGCTCGGGCCTACATACAGCGGCTTGTGGTTGTTTGATGTGGAAACCTACCGTTACAAACGTCCCACATACAGCGATGCGCAAACAAAAAGATATCTGGAAGAAGATTTTATCAATCACATCTCGCCCCTGCGCAACGGCAACTATATTATATCGGGCAGAGACGCGATGTATGTGCTGGATGGCAAAAAATATCGCGTCAGCAAGCTCGACAGCCTGCCTTCCAACAGAGGGAGCACAAACTTTTCGTTGCAGGATAAAAATGGCCTGATATGGATAGCAACTGCCAAAGGCATCTTCTGCCTCGATTCTACCTTTCATGTGTTAGGTAAAGCATCCCGCAGCTTTAACGACAATTTTGTTACAACAGGATATATCCTGAAAGACAACTCTTTTCTTTTCTCTTATACCGAAGGATTGTATACAGCCAATTTTACCGGGAAGGAAATAAAAATTGAAAAGAAGACCGCATTGTTCGACAACATCAAACTTTCCACCTTATACGAAGATACCAAGGGCGTAATATGGGCGAGTTCAGAAAACGGCATTTACCGATACGTACCTTCCAATTCAAGAATAAACCTGTTCGACAGATCGGACAATGTGCAGGGTTATGGATTCAACTCCAATAGCTGGTTCAGGGATGAGGACGGGATATTGTATTTCGGGGGCATTAACGGTATCAACTACTGGCAACCCGAAACATTTTCAGCTCCCTCGCAGTCATTCGAAGCATACATCAGTAAGGCGAGGATGGGCAACCGTGACTATTCGATGTATACATTCAACAACCTCAAACCGGTTCACTATTCTGAAAGATCTGTAGGCGTTGTGTTTGGTGCGGCCTATTATAACAATCCTGAAAAGGTACGCTACCGTTACAAGCTCGAAGGACTCGATACCGACTGGAAGGAAATAGGCAACAGCAATATTGTTCAGTTTACTTCTCTTGCTCCTGGTAATTATGTTTTACAGATGGAGGCAAGCCTTAACCAGGTAGACTGGAAAAAGGCCAAGAACACACTTACTTTCCGGATACTGAAACCTTTCTGGATGACGTGGTGGTTCATTACCTTATGCGTTTTGCTACTGATTGGCGGAGTGTGGCTACTGATAAGAAACCGCAACCGGAAAATTGAGCAGCAGAGAGACGAACTGGAAACCGCACAGGCTATTAACTATTTTTCATCCAGCATTTACGAAACCAACTCCGTTCAGGCAATACTGTGGGATGTAGTTAAAAATTGCATTGCGCGATTGCACTTTGAGGATTGTATCATATATATCATTGACTGGAACAGGAAGGTACTGATACCACAAGCCGCTTATCGCAACAACGATGCAGTGTCGATTGAAGCACATTCTCCCAATGAAATTAAAATAGGCGAAGGCATTACAGGATATGTAGCGAAAACCGGAAAGGCAGAAATTGTATATGATACGTCAAAGGATCCTCGTTACGTAGTGGAATGGGAACAAAAGAGTTCAGAAATAACGGTTCCTATATTAACCGAAGGAAAAGTATGGGGTGTAATAGATTGTGAACACTCAAAAAAGGGATTTTTTACTCAAAAGCACCTTTCCATTCTTACTACCATTGCATCGCTGTGCGCCAACAAAATAGTAAAAGCAAGAGCCGAAGCAGAAAAGGCAAAAGCAGAATCGATATTGATGGATACGCAGCAAAAAATGGCCGAGGCCGAAATGCAGGCGCTGCGTGCGCAAATGAACCCGCATTTTATTTTCAACAGCCTTAACTCCATTAACCGATATATTGTAAAGAGCGACCAGGTAACGGCATCCCTTTATCTTACACGGTTCGCCAAGCTCATTAGGTTAATACTCGACAACTCCAATAGCAAATCCATCACACTTGCCAATGAGTTGCAGGCACTGGGGCTGTATATGGAAATGGAAAGCATCCGGTTTGAAAAAAAATTCACTTACAGCATTGAATGCGACGATAATATTAATACGGAGAGCATATTTGTGCCTCCCCTGATTATACAGCCCTATGTAGAAAATGCCATATGGCATGGGTTGCTTCACAAAGAAACAGCCGGACATTTATTTGTACACATCAGTAAGAAAAAAAGCAACGTGTTGCAATGCGTGATTGAAGACGACGGCGTAGGCAGGGAGAAAGCACGTGAGTTAAAAAGCAAATCAGCCTCTTCAAAAAAATCGCTGGGCATGAAGCTGACAGAAAATCGCCTGGGACTGCTGAGTACACATTACAGCACCGAAGCGTTGGTGGAAATTGAAGACATGCTGGATGAATTTGGTGAAGCTAAAGGCACAAAAGTAATTTTGAATATACCGATTGAAGAGAGTTGAGTAGGGAGCGATCAGCCGTCAGCTTTCAGCATTCAGCTGTGGTAAGAGATAAGTGGTAAGGAAAAGTTTATCGTTTAGCGTTTGTAGTTTATTGTTTGGGCTTCCTGGCTTTTGTATTTTGGCTTCTTGTTTTGCACAGATTGCTGAAAGCTCAAAGCTGATTGCTGACAGCTCACGGCTGACAGCTTAATTATTCGCCAGCACATCCTGTAAAGTTTTATCCGACCAGGCAGGCAACGGTTGCACCCACGGGGCCGCATGGTCTTCTATCCTGCCGATAATCTGCCATGCCTGCTGGATGGCTTTTGCCTGGTCTACCAGCGCAGCGCGCTCACTCAACTCATTGCTGCCTGTAACAGCAACAATTTTCCCCAGTTTATCATACAGATGATGATCAAAAAATTTCCCGATCACTGTACCCTTCAGCCCAAACACGCAATGGCCAAGAATAACACCAAAAACATTCAACGATATGGGGTGGAGAATTGCGTTCTGGTAAATGAATCCCGCAGGATTTCCGGCAATATCTAACAAAGGATGCATGGGCGCAAAAATAACCGTGTGTTGTCAAATCACGATCCTGGTAACATTAACTTAATACAGCCAATGCCATTTCTATGCTCAGTCGGTTTTAAGCACGCAAAATCATGCCGCTTTGTTAAAATGCAGTGTCATTTTTTCCCCAAATACTTCAAAATTCCCACATACCCCGGTATCATTCAGCCGTATAAAAAAATGAAGCGGCACAGTTTTTTTACAACCGTTAATAAAACTATTGCACATGAAAAAGTCTGATACAGCCAAAAATAAAAACATAACTATTGATATGCCTGAAGTAAAAGATATACCAGGACAAGAGAACATCAAACCTCCACGCATACGCGAAATGGAAGACACTACCATCTCATCGGACGACGAGGAAGGAAAAGGGATTGTTGATGATCTTAACAAGGAAGACGATCAGTCTGCATTGCTCGATGAATCATCCGATATATCGGTACAGGAAAGAAGAATATTAGATGAAGCAGATATACAGGCAAACGCCGAAGCACAGGACTTGCGGAGGCTGAAACTCGATAAGGTAGACGATGATCCTTCGGCCGAACAGGGCGACCCGTACGATATGGGCGAAGACCTGGACGTACCGGGCGCGGAACTGGACCACGACAACGAAGATATTGGCGAAGAAGATGAAGAGAACAATTCGTATAGTTTGCCGGATTGAGCTGTGAGCGGAGTTGTGGGAAGTTTTGGGTTTGATGTTTGGGGCTTGATGTTTGGGGTTTGGGTAAACCGCAAACACTAAACATCAAACCTTTCAAAATATCCATCTGCCGAAATCAATGGGCCTGTGTTTGAAGAGTTTTGTAAAACCTGTCGGCCGCATCCAGCCGCATCAATATGCCTTTGTCGGGATTGCTTTTCGAGCTTTCCTCTTTTCTTACTTCTTCAATAAGCAACTGTTGTTTTTTGATCAATGCCGGCGCCTTCTTCTTGTTGAAAACAGGCCGATTGTTTACAATGCAGTACACGGGAGAGGTGTGGGCAATAGCACCATTGCGGCAATATACAACCGCCGTTACCCAATCGCTTTGTCGAAGCTTGTAAGAAAATTGAAGGATAACAGAATCTTTTTCCTGAGGATTGTTTATTGAATAAATCAACCCCGCCCCGCTGTGTATTTCTACTTTATCAATAATGCCAATGGCTGGATCAGACAAGGCTTTTACTGCAATTGAAGCGCGTCCACCTTTTCTTTTATGCAGCTCCATACCCGGAATTTTTCCGTCAACTTCCAAAAAAAGCGCGGGACCATTGGATACAAAACTATTCCCTGCTTTTAATGCCGCAAACCATTTTGCCGCTGAAAACGTTTCGCCGGTATATGCAAATGTTCTGCAATCGCCAATAGTAGAACCCCAGGGAAAATCGCTGCCGGCCGCAGCAGCCATTCTAAATCCCAGGTTAAGATAATCGTAATAGTCTGCCGTATTGATTTGTGCATTCTGCATCAGCTCAACAAAATCAATTGCATTGCCCGGTGCATACATTGCCATTCCTTTGGTTACGCCCTCTCCTTTGTATGCAAAGTGCGCATAGCCTACCAACGTTTCGTTTTTGCTATGCAGTTTTTCAAACACCAGGTCATAATAGTTGTAATGTGCTGTATCTCTTGCAAGCGCCTCTATATTCAGCCCTATGATATGTCCATAATCGCTGCGAGGTTCTTCCTGTCCAAAAACAATACAACGATCTTCGCGACAAAGGTTGTAGGCTGCTCCAAATCCAGGTGCATTGAAAGCTGTAGCATTGCGGTCGCCCATTTCAAGAAGGTTGAGCAAATGAACATCCTCTGCCTTTGCCATCTGTAACATGTATTCCTTAAATTCAGGTTCACCCATGGCATGGTGCGCATGCACATCTCCTGAATACCAGCCCATCGACGGGAGATCGATCCAACGTTTTAGTTGGTATTGTTTTGCCAAAGATGCCTGACCGGCACTCACGACAAAACTATCTTTTACAGGTATGAACTCGTTGCCATGCTGTATGCTGATGCTCCACTTGCCAGGGAAAAGCGGGATGCTGAACTCACCGTTTACCTGGTACATTACAGGGTCGGTCCAATAAGGCAATGTAGGCTTTTCTCCGTATACATAGGTGCGTTGGCCATTCACTGCTCCCTTACCCTTCATTTTCCTGACAGGACCGCACCAGTTGCTATGACTGCTGAAAGCGATTCCTTTAAAAAAAGGCGCGGGATAGGTAGCTGCCCCGGCTGTATCTCCATATGGAGGCGTATATACTTTGCCGTTATCAAGATTGGTAATGCAAACCATTGCAGGCGTGATTTGCCCCGAAGCAGCCTCTGTTACACGGATATCAACACGCGTTTTTTGGGCAATGGCGTGAAGTGAAATCGTAATTCCCAAACAGAGTATCAATATTGGCTTCATCAGTAAAAATATACTGCCGCAAATGCGCAGATGAAGTGGCGAAAGGTTGCCTGATTTTTGCAGCACCCTACCTTTTGCAAATTGCTTCAAAAATTCTGCACCTTAATTACCTCGCCGAACTTCGTTTAATAAGTCGTTATAGAAAGCCTCCGCTTTTTTCATGCGTTCTTCTATACCTTCATTCATAATATGCTGTATGTCGCGTTCCTTCCTGATCCGTTTTAATTCCTCTAGCTGTTTTTGAATGATGCCAGGCGCTTTTTCCACGCTGTAAGTAGGTTTTCCATCCACAACAAAATAAACAGGCGTGGTATGTGCTACCGCCCCATTGTCGCAATAGGTAACTGCGGCCAGCCATTGGCTTTTACTGATAAGGTGATCCAACTTTATTTCCACCACATCAGCTTTTCGTGTATTCATCTTTTCCGTTACCAATCCATCATTATTATAAATAGCCACGCGATCAATTGTGCCGATTGTTTTATCACTAACCGCTTTTACTTTCAATGCAGAAGAGCTACCAGGTTTTACATTCATCTCAGATCCCGGTAGCTTTCCATCTGCCTCCAGGAACAAAGCCGGTCCGTTCGTTACAAAAGAATGACCAGCTTTCAGTCCTGCAAACCACGCATCTACCGAAAATTTTTTTCCGGTATACACCATTGTTCTTACGTCGCCGATAGTAGACGCCCAGGGAAAATCACTTCCTGCTGCAGCAGTGATCCTGAAGCCGAGGTTGAGATAATCGTAATAGGCAGGTGTATTTATTTTTAGAAACTGCATCAGTTCCACAAAATCAATTTCACCGGTAGTAATATAAAACGGAATCCCCTTGTCGATACCATTGCCCCAAACAGCAAAATGCGAAAATCCAATCAGGGCCCCCGGTTGCAAACGCAGCTTTTTAAAAACCAGGTCGTAATAATCGTATGCGGAGGTATCACGCACCTGCTCTTCAATATTCAATCCAATGATATGCCCGAAATGACTACGCGGATCTTCCTGTCCCGACACAAGACAAACATTTCCTTTGCAGGTTCTGAACTTTTTTCCAAAACCTTCCAGTTTAAAATCAGTACCGAGGTGATGCCCCATTTCCAGCATGTTCACCACATGCACATCTTCCGCCTTGGCATATTCCAGCAAATATTCTTTGAACGCAGGTTTATTGGTAGGGTGATGTACATGCACATCTCCCGAATACCACCCCATTGAAGGAAGATTGATCCAGCGCTGGAGCACATAATTTTTACGGATCTTTTTCTCTCCGGGTTTTATGATGAACTCTTCGAAAACAGGACGGTACTCGTTACCGTGCTGTAAGCTGATGCGCCATTTGCCGGGCGGCAACTGGATGGAGAAATCGCCAGACGTCTGATACATCACCGGCTCCTTCCAGTAAGGCAGGGAAGGCTTCAATTCATACAATATGCTGCGGTTCTCATTATTGCCTTTGCCATTTGTCATACGCACCGGGCCTACCCAGTTTTTATCGGGATTGTATTCCACTCCACTAAAGAACAAACCAATTTCTGTAGGAGCACCTGCCACATTTCCAAACGGCGGCAAGTGTACCGACGAATCTTTTACATTGGTAATGCAAACCATTACAGGCGTAACCTGTTTTGTATCGCCTTTTGTTACACGAACACTTACCTCAGCGGTTTGTACTGTTTGTGCAAACATGCTATCGTTATAGCGCACACTAAGAAAAAATATCCATAAAAATATTTGTGCAAACTTTTTCATATTGTTTATATATGATGCTGCAGAGTCGCAGTTGAATAACATATCTGCGAATCTGCGGCTTATAAGTTATTACCATGCTGTACAAAGTCTCTCACTTCCTAATCGGTCAGATCGCCCGCATGCTTCCCACATGACTCAACTCCGGGCGTGCCGACCGAAACCCGACATCATCGGCAGTTATGCTGTACTTGTGCTGTACGAAGTCTCTGACCTCGTACTTGCTATGTTCTTCCGAAACTTGGTCTCGCAGCAATCTTTACGGCGCTACTACTTTTAATACCCCTCTCATTACCAGGTAATGCCCCGGGTAAGTACACACGTAAGGATATTCGCCTGGTTTTTCGGGTGCGGTAAAATAAATGGTTTCCGATTTGCCCGGTTGCAGCAACAGTGTGTGGTATAATACTTTGCTGGTAGCCGGAACAAAGCTCATCTTCTCGCCATTCAATCCCAGGTTCAATGCCATTACACCTATTTCATCTACAGCCCCCGGCGTTGTGATCACTACGTTGTGCAGCATATCGTCGGTGTTTTTAAAAGTGAGCTTTATTTTGGCGCCCGCTTTTGCAGTAATGGAAGTGATGTTGTATTTCAATCCAGGCATGGGCGTAAGCACCACCGATTGATCGGGTCCCTTTGTCCACGATGCCGGTTGTTTGGTAATGTGTTTTGCCGAAGCAGCGGGTTTTTCAGCCACGGCTTTTTTTCCTGTCGCAGTTGTTTCGCCGGTTGCCTCATGCATATGGTGATGCGACATTGCAGGTTTCCCAACTTTGTTCTCTGCCGTAATAGCAAGTTTTTCTCCATCGGGAATGTTATTAAGCGTATAGTAACCAAAGTCGTGCAGCAAAGCAAAATTGTCGGACGAGCGCACGCCCTTTGCTTTTATTTCGTGTATGTATCCCTGTTTTAAACTATCTGCCACCAGGCGAACCTTTAAACGGTCGGGCGAAACTTCAATCGCTTTTAACGGACAGTTTCCCTGGTTGATGACAGGACTGCCATAATGATGACTGTACATATAGGTGAAACGGGTAAGCTCATACGAATTCACATCGCGTGCTCTTTTCACATCAACCGGCTGGGTAAACTCCAATTCAAAACCGTCGGGCTGTGCTTTGATGCTCTTTATTTCGAATGGCATTTTTTTGTTCCACTCCAACCGTTGCAGGCCAAACTGCTCGCGACCGGAAGAACCCCACCCCCTTGACGTCATGCCTACCAGCATGCTTCCATCGGAGCCCCAGTTCATACGTAGCACGCCTGAATTGAATCCTTCCCGGAAAGGAAAAACTGCGCCCTGGTACACGCCTTTTACCTTTTCCAGATATACACGCATGATCTTGCTTTGTCCCTGGTCGCCCACAAACAATTGGTCTTCAAAAGGACCCATCTTTCCTTTTCTATCATAGTTCAATATGCCCGAAGTAGAAATGCCCAATATGGAATGCGGAAACCATACCGATGTATTTTTCAGTCCGGGAATTTTTTTGGCAGCTTCAAACTTAGGCTCACCGGTGCTGGGCACATCCGACACTTTTAATTTTACAGGCGAACCTGGCAAACCAGACCATTTCAGTCCTTCAGGATTTCCCATAAAGTCTCCTTCCTCCACATGCGTAATACCGCCCGAACCAACCCATCCGCCCTGGTTCTCTGAATAAAAAATATCACCGTCTTTGTTTAACGCAATTGCTGCCGGCGATCTGAACCCTGCTGCAAACGGCTTCATTGTTCCGTCGGGCGCTATCTTTATCATCCATCCGTGCCATTTCGACTGGCTTTCTTCTTTATACGTCCATGCGAGATTGAGTGTAACCACAAGGTTGCTGTCTTTATCGAGCAGAGGTCCGTACGCATACTCATGGTAGTTACCAGATAACGGCCAGGTGTAAACGGTTTTATACTCGTCGGCTTCTCCGTCGCCGTCAAGATCTTTCAAACGGGTAATTTCCGAGCGTTGCACGGCATACAGTTCACCATTAATGTAATTAAGTCCCAACGCTTCATGCAACCCTTCAGCAAACAAACGGTATTTAGGCGCCATACCGTTCTTCATATACGGATTGCTGATTCTCCATACCTCGCCCCGGCGGGTACACACATACAATTCATCATCAGGCAAAAAAACCATTCCTCCCACTTCCAGCTCTACAGCCTTAGGAATGGGCACCGTGTGGATGACGTAAAAATCTTCTTCTTTTTGTGTTCTTGCAGTGTCTGGTGCCGACTGTGCATTTACTGCAATGGCAAATGCCATTCCCAAAACGGTTAGGGCTACACTGCGAAGAGAATGAATATATGAAAAGGTCATAACTATCTTTTTTTACCAGATGAGGGAATAGGTTACAGGTTCGGCATTGTATTTCACAATCAATTCTTTTCCTTTTCCTGATTGCCTGATAACGGGATTGTATTTGCTGTTGATCTTAATATAATAGGATTTATTGTCTGCGACGTATAATCCGGGACTGATCATTTGAATATCGCTTCCCTTTGTTATAAGGCAATACAGGTTATTGGAAGGATTGATCACTTTTATAGTGCGCACCAACCCCTCACCGTTAAAAGGAACAACAATACTGTCTTTTACATGAATGCCTTTGATGATGTATTCAAAAACCGGCGACCGTTGTTTGTTCAACACATAGCCCTTGTTGTCAACCTCTTCAAATGTTACAGAGTCTGTCCAGGGAGTTGCTTCACTATTCAATACTGCTACAACAGGAGCATCGCTTAAACTGATCACACTGCCTAACGGTGTGGCTAATTGTTCACCGCCACGCTCTTCCCACGACTTTGTCACGTCTAAATAATCGCCACGCCATACCTGGAACAGGGCGCCTGTTTTAAGATCGTAAGAATAATTCACCTGGTTGGGATGCCCCACAGACAGCACGTGCGTCAGCTTTTTATTGCCATGCTCCAGGAAAGTTTTAATAAAAGAAGGTTTGAGCGAAGGCGTTACTATGATTGAATTACGCGTTTGCCAATAATCGATTTCCTTTTTCGCAGTATCGGGTGGCGGCAGATAACGGTAACGGATATTGCGAAAGGCTACTTTTCCGTGATCTCCCTGCAATACCAATGGGCCGGTTGCTTTCTCGTCTTTTTCGTTGGCATACATGGCAGAAGTGGTTGGTCCTGTTACCTGCGCCTGTTGTTGCACCAGCACATTGTTCAGGTACACTTCTTCAAAAATGGCATTCGCGGTTTTTTCTCCGTTGCTGTTGAATTTAGGCGCCCGGAATTTGATGCGCAGATGCTGCCACAAACCAGGCGCACGCGCTACATTCATATTAGGGGCCGTTCCTTCAAAACTGCCACGCTCCTGCTTCCAGCGTTGATAAATGCCGCCGCAATCAGAAGAGGTTACAGGCAATCTTGTCCAGCTATCGAGCAACTGTATTTCGTAGCGGCCTTGCAGGTACACGCCGGAGTTAGAATAATTAGCCATCATAAAATCAAGCTCCAGCTCCACATCTCCCCATTCTTCTTTGGTAAATAAATGCGAACGGTTTTTTTCTGACATTTCGTTTACAACAGCGCCTGTTCCCGGCACGGGCTTCATATCGCCACGCACTGTATAATCAACTGCAGCATCGGAAGCAATCACCCAGTTTGCTCCCGGGTCGCGAAACGCACTAAGATCGTTTAAAGAAATACTGGTAAACGAAGCAGTTGTTTGCGTATAGGCGGTATGCACGTTACATGCAAACAACAGCAGGCTGCATCCTGCCAGCTTTCGAATGTACATTCGGAATTTTGATGTTGGAATCATATTATAATCGTTAGGGAAAAGTTTTATGCCTTTGTTTCGGGGCAATCAATGCCTGTTTTATTTTTTGCGTGCCCTGGGCTTGTACCATGCGGGCAGCACGTCATACACACCTTTAATAATAATGTCTTCAATTCTTTCCGAAAAGCGGAATGGGTGATCGTAATAATACATATTGCCTTCCACTTCGTAACCTCCTTGCGGAATAATGCGTTTGCTGGGTATGTACGCTTTTACGTCGTTGGTATATGCGTTTATCCATAAACGTTCTGTACCCAGTTCCTTTCTCAATCGCAGTGAATAATCTGCCACTACTTCGCCTGCAAGAAATACCATGGCCATCTGGTTGCCGAATGTCCAGCACTCTATCGGGTAATTCATGGTGCTGTCGATAGGAATACCTCTTACAATTCTTTCCAGGTGTACTTCTGCGTTATGCCCTTGCGCTTCGCCGGCTTTGATCATTTCAATAAATTCTTTTGTGCCGGGCACATGATCAAATGGCAACTGCACGGTTTTTATTTTTACTGACGGGGGTGCCGTTAGTGGTTTTAAAGCGGTAGACAATAACCTGTCGGCTTCGTTGGCAATGCTTGTTCCGTGTTGTGTGGCGTGTTCGAGCTTGCCGCGCAGGTTAGGATCAGCGTCGCCGCCACAGCCCTGCGCTACCATTGCAATAATGCCGGGGTGCCGCTCTTCCATAATCCGTTGCGCCTCTCCTATCCAATCGCCGTGTGTTTTGTTGATGTCAGCAAACAAGGTAGTGCCGTGACAGGCATAACTTACAAAAATTGCTTTCAGCTTTCCGTTGGTATCGGTTATGCGTAGCAGTGGTAATGTATGGTCTACTGGTCCATCTGGTACTTTGCCGTGTCCCGTCCATTTGCCGTTTGTAATTACACGGCGGTTAAGCGCAAATCCCACTTTACCTTGTCCCCACGACAATAGTGATGACTGCCGGTTATCGAGCGCCTGCAGCGCTACCTGTTCCAATTTAATAGCAAGCGAATCAAGATACAGCGCTATCCTCGCCAGTTGGTCGGCAGGCAATAAGGGTTCAAAATACATGTTATGCGAGTTTCCCATATCAGGACCGGAGTGAGTATGCGAAGCACAAATAACAAGATTATCGGGGTTGAACTTTCGCTTTTTAGCAATGCTGTTGCCAATAGCGCGCACCATGTGCGATTGGATGCCGGCAAGATCTACCGTGATAAGTATAGATGGATTTTGCGAATCGCTTCCAAAAGCAATGGCTTTGGCCCATAGCTGCTGCAACACGCCTTCTGATTCATTTATTCTTGCATCGTACCGCAAATAGCCACTCAACCGGATGGGTCCGCAAGGTGTAATGTCCATCCTGGCAACGCCTACAGACACCGCGCCGGACTTTGAAGACTGCGCCTGAACAGGGGCTTCACAAAAGATCAATGAATACATCAATGCAAGTGCAACGGCTGCATTTTTCCAGCCAGTTTTAAAACACATTTCTTTTATACAGTTTTTTTTCATCATCATTATTTATTGCCGCTATCTTAATTCGATTGCTCATTGTTTCATTTGCCTCAAAAAAGCAATCAGGTCTGCCATTTGCTGGTGACTGATCTGCTGCGACAGCGCAGGCATTAACGACATATTTAAAATTTTAAGCGACTTTATATCCTGCCGGTTATAAATTTTTTCTGCACCGGGTGCACTTTTCAAAGTAATAGCAGAAGGCGTTTCGCTGGCAATGATGCCCTGCACCGTTTCGCCGCTGTTCAGTTCCAGCTCTCTTACATCGTATCCCACTGCAATAGACAGGTTGGGCGCGAGTACGTTTGCCAGTATGTCTTTAGGCAGCCAGTTTTGCACTGTTCCCAGGTCGGGGCCAAAAGCCACACCCAACTCCCCGCGTACCTGGTGACACAGCGCACAGTTGTTTTGAAATACCACTTTGCCACTATCAAAATTTCCTTTCAGTTGCAAGGCTTTCTGGAACTCTTTGTTGATCTTTTCTTCGTCTTTGTTCACAAACAACGCCCTGGCTTTGTTGCGCATCGCATCGTCGTTATCCTGCATCATTTGAGAAGAGCGCCCCCACCCTATACTGGAAGCCTGTATTTTACCGTCTTCCACTGCCTCCAGCAATTGTTTTTTGCGATCGGCATTTACCATAAAAGTATTCAAAGCTGTTTCGCGCAAGCCGGGAGTAAGCGCGGGCCACTCCTGCAACAAATAATCCGTAACAGTTTTGTCGGGAATAATGCTCAGCGTTTTGATGGCAACCATTTGCAAAGAAGGGTGCTCCTGTGGTACGATGAGCTGTTTCAGCAAGGCTGCATGCTGCGAAGGGTCTTTCAGTGAAATAATATTAACGGCATCTATTCTTTTTTCATCGGGCAGTTTTTTATCGGATGCACGCTGTACGGCTTTTGCTATTGCTTCATTTGCGAGCCCGTTGTTGGATATGCCTGTTACTTTCAGTACCTGGAAAGCGGCTTTCCTCACAGCATCGGATGAATGCTCAAATATCGTTTTTACCAGTAACGGTTGTTCTGTTTGCAGCAGGGATGAATCAGGTTTCCGGCTTCTTAATCCCTGTGCTAATCCTTCCAGAACCGGCGCCTGCCATGCTTTTTGCGAGGCTGCGGTTGCCTTGTGAATCAGTGTGCGGATATCGGATGCGCTGCCGCTGGAACCCACCATAGTGGTTAAACGCTGCACCAACGATCCATAGGCTGGAACAGAAGGTTGAAATTTTTCGAGCACCGTTGACAGCAGGCTGCCTGATTGAGAACCTGCTGCAGACAATGCTGCAACCTGTACCCATTTGTCATTGATATCGCGAAACAACAGGTTTTGTCTCGCTTTTTCTGCTTCGGGTGTATTGACCGATCCGAGCGTACACAATAGCTGGTATCGCACTTTGGCATCTGTATCGTTTTGCAAACCAATGAGCGCTTCCGCAAGTTTGGTGTAAGCAGACAAATGAATTTCGGCCAGTTTTATCGCATTTTCGCGTATACCCCCTACCGTGTCTTTTAACGCCACCAATATGGTGGCTTCATCAAGAGATGACAGACCTTCCAATGTCCACAGTGCATGCAGCCTGCCCTCTGGAAAAGAAGCCGACTTTGCTAAGGTAACAAGCGCGGGTACTGCTTCTTTGTCCTGCCGGTCTACCAGCAAACGTTGTGCGTTGATGCGCCACCAGTAATTTGTATTGTTTAACGTTTGTACGAGTTGCTCGCTGGTTGCATCGCCCAATTGCAATCCTTTTGTCCAGTCAGCAGGTTTTGCATCGGTAGCGGAAACCCTGTAGATGCGCCCCATGTCTATGCCATCGTACAAGCCGCCGGCTTTAATCGCTTCATCGCTCATCCATTCGGGGTGCTCAATAATGCGGCGGTAATAATCTATTACATACAAAGCACCGTCGGGTCCTATATACAAATTCACCGGCCGCGACCATGCATCTTTTGACGCGAGAAATTCTTTGCCTGGCGTGCCTACGCGGCTCGACACAAAGGTGGCGCCGGTATCTTTTTGTTTATCGGCATGCACAAGGTTGCTTACCGATTCGCAGATGAAGGTTACATTTTTATCGAAGGGTGCAGGGAATGCGCCCCCGGTATACGATACAATGCCGCTGGCAGAAGTCATTGTACCTGCACCACTGAACATTTGGCGTTCAGGATTGGTGGTGATCTGGAAAATTTCGGCAGCAGCTCCATGATCTGAAATGGCTTCGGTTGCTTCAGGAACCATCAGTTGAGGATTGCGGGTAACATATGGTAGTGCAATCGCTTCAGCAAAAGCATGATTCTGGTTGTCGCCAAAGAAGTGATGTCCCCATGCATCAAAGCTATGCCCGAACTGGGCCCTGCCTGAAGTCATTTCTATTTGTGGCACATCGGGACGAAAACGAACCGAACGGCTGTCGGCATTTTTAGGCAAGCGTGGCGCGCCTTCTTTTCCCGGAAAAAAAACTTCGGTTCCTTCATCGCCAAAAATATCTCCGTAATTGCGGGTGGTGATGGCACCTCTGTGCGCCAGGTGTATCCAGTTGTCTAATCCATATAAAGGATTGTTTACATTGATGTGCGGGTTGGAGAGCGAAAAGCCGCTGAGGATGGTATCCCGTTTATCCGACTGCCCGTCGCCGTTAGTATCTTCAAAGTACAGCACATAGGGAGCATCGGTTACGAGTATTCCTTTTTTCCATCTCATTACCCCATTGGGCAGCACAAGCTTATCAGCAAACACCGTGCTTTTATCCATTCTGCCATCGCCATCTGTATCGGTGAGCATTTTTATTTTGCCCGATCCGCTTTTGTCTAACGGGTAACCGTGCATTTCTACCACGTACATGCGGCCATATTCATCAATTTCCATGTCTACCGGGTCGGCTACCAATGGTTCCGCGGCGATCAATTCAATTTTAAAGCCGGGTTCTGTTTCAAAAGTAGCAGCGCCCTGCTCCGGTGGAACGGCGCCATTTTCGTATACAATCTTCCCGTCATTGTTGCAGGAAAGAAGAACACCAAAAAGTAAGCAAAAACAAAAAAAATTTGTACCAGGAACTGAACGGTGAAATATGCGCATATCTGATCTCATGATTTATCTGCATTACTTGCACTCACACAAACTGTAGATGCAAAAAACTGCCCTAATGCCGGCAGATAACGGATAAAATTAAATAAACAGGGTGCTTAAAATGTCGTGCGTTTAACCATTTATGTAAGGATGCGGTCAGGTATGAGCTATCAGCCATCAGCTTTCAGCTATCAGCGGGGCTAAGTACGGAGGAGGCCCCTCCCGCCTTATTACTTCTTACCATTTACCACTCAAAAAGCTACTTTACGGCTTACTCCCTTGCTGTCAATAACGGTTACCGATACTGTCTGATCGTTTACATACAGCGATCTGCCGGATTGAGATAGCAACGAATATCCATAATATAATTCCCGCCGCTCGGTTTTGCCATCCCTGTATTTAATTTCAGCAAGCACATCCAAAGGCTGTAACGCAATTGATTTTAATGCCTTCCTGTTTTCATATAATTTCAGCGAACCCTTGTTCTGGCTGGCAGCAACAAGCAAATTGCCTTTCGTGCCATTTAAGGTCACCATTGCTTTTCCATTGCCCGGAATAAAAATGCCGCTTTCGGTTATGGATTGGGGTATGAATCCGCCCTTTCCATCACCTTTCATTAGCAAACCGTTCAAAGCATCGTATCTCCCCACCGAAACATCGGTTCCAAAATCGTTGCCGTTTATCAAAACATCAAGGTTGCCATCGCCATCAAAATCGTTCACGCACATACCATTGATAACCGATACCTGTGCAAGTGTGGGTAGCGGAACGATGGAGAATTTTCCATTGCCTTCGTTCCTGATCAGTGCCGACGCAAGTGTGTTGGCTTTCAAACGCAACGCATCTTTCAACTGCTCCGGTGTGAACAGATCGCCCATGGACGCAGTTGCATAATTTTTATACGTTTGATACCGCGTTCGCAGGCTCACCAACTGGTTAGTAACGTCATCGCGTATGTGCGCAGGAAATTCTTTCCTTTCGGGATTGTCGTGTGTGGCGGGCAGGAACAGCGATGGAAATGCATCGTAGCTGCCATTGCCGTCGAAATCTTTTGCCGTAATAAAAACAGGCTCTTTGTCGCTGGCTTTAAAAAAGGAATTCAACCCGAGGTTTCCCACCACATAATCTATATCTCCGTCTTTATCAAAATCGCCGGGGGCTATACTGTTCCACCAGCCCGCATTGTCGCTTATACCAGAGCTTTCGTTAGCAGCTTTAAAAATGCCCTTTTCATTTTTCAGGAAAGTAACGGGCATCCATTCTCCTGCAATTACCAGGTCTTGCCAGCCATCCCCATTGAAATCTGAAAATACCGCATCGCATACCAATCCTATATTTGTGAGTTGAGGAGCCACTGAAGCGGTAACATCTGTAAATTGTATTTTGCCATTTTTACTATCGTTCCTGAAAATAACACTGGATACTGGTTTGGGATAGCGCCAGGGTTCTACCCTTCCTCCTACAAAAAGATCGAGATCGCCGTCTTTATCAAAATCGGCCGCCCTCACACATAATTTGCTGGTGAGGTTTTCTGGAAGAGCAGTTTTGTCGAGTGCAAGATTTCCTTTACCATCGTTAACGTATAGCCGATCCTGGTAAGCAGGGGTATTGGCTTTTTGTGCATACCCGGCATTGGTAATATAAAGATCAAGATCACCATCGCCATCGGCATCAAACAGCAACAAGCTGCCATCCAAAAAATCGGTACCGTTACCGCTAACATCAATATTGCGTTGCAGGTCGGGTTGCAGCGCATCTATTTCCGGTAGCAGGGCCTTTTGCAAAAATTTTCCATCCGGTTGTTGCAGCAACAGGGCCGTACTTCTTGTAGATGAACCTCCGCAAATAATATCATCCAGCCCGTTCCCGTCCACATCACCCACAGCCAATGCAGGCGAATATTCAGTGAACTTATGAGGAAGGAGCTTCTGGATGTTGAAGTCAATGAAATCCACTTCTTTTTGCCAGAATTGAATGCCGGCTGCGCTTGTGATTTCTGTAAACACAGGATTAGCCGCCGTTTGCTGCCGGGTATACACATATTGCTCACGGGTGTCATTAACCGAAAGTTGCAATGTTTGATTGGTATGCACGTTTGATACTACCTGCTTTTTTGCATTCGGCCATATTACTACTACAGAATCAATCGTATTCACCTTTCCCGTTCCAAAATGCGCAACAGATTGAAGGGTGGACAGGTATCCCCGGTAGGGGCTGTACTCGCATACCTGCTTTTTGCCATTATCGTAATAAATTGAAATGTGCGCTCCCAAGCCTGCCTTGTTCAAACTATCGCCAGACAGTTTAATGTTCAGGTAATTGGTACCGGGTTCTTCACTATCAATAATATTATTGCGGTAAAGCGATGCTTCGCTGTTAATGTTACTGATCACAATATCCATATCGCCATCGTTGTCGAAATCGGCATAGGCGGCAGCCCCTGAGAAGGCCGGCATTTCAAATCCCCATTCCATTGTTTTGTTAACGAAGCTCAGATCGCCATTGTTTTTATAAGCGTAATTGCGCAGCTTTACCTGTGGCACCTGGCCCAATATATCCATGGGATCGGCCACTGTATGGGTGCGGGCGCGATACACCATAAAATCGTGATCGGTTACATCTTTAGGGTAGCCGTTGGTGATAATTACATCCCGAAAACCATCGTTGTCAAAATCCGTTATCATAGGTGTCCAGCTCCAGTCTGTCTCCGACATACCACTTAAAAAACCGATTTCGCTGAAAGCAGGAATACCGAGGGAATCATTTTCGTTTACTCGCAGTCCGCGATTGAGCTGCAGGGTGTTCCGGCTATACTGGTATTGGTAGTTATAGCGGTCAAAAGCCTGGAAGGTTTGATAATTGTTGGCAGACAACATCATTTTTTTCCTGTAATTGTCTTGTGGGTTCATGTCCAGCTCAAACACGTCAATCAATCCGTCGTTGTTAATGTCCTGCATCTCCACCCCCATCGCAAAAGTAGAAGTGTGCTTGAAATATGCCTTTGCCTGGTCGGTAAATGTGCCGTCGTGATTATTGATGTAAAGAATGTTGTTGGAGATAAAATCGTTGGTAACATATATATCCTTCCACCCATCGTTATTGATGTCTGTAATAACAGCGCCATGGCCATAGCCCTCAATGGTAACACCAGCGTGAGCAGATACATTTACAAACACGCCATGTTTCAATGAATCACTCCAGTCGTTCCTGTACAGGCGGCTGGTGCTTGGATGCGAGCCATCGGTTTTGATGGGGCGGAATTTGCTTTGATTCTCTTTCGGACGTATTTCATTCACCAGCAGAAACACATCCAGGTCACCATCGTTATCGTAATCAAAAAAATACGACATGGTTGTATGGGTTGTATCATCCAGTCCATACTCACGTGCCATTTCTTTGAAAACGGGCACCTCTCCTTTATTACCCTGGTTTACATACAAAAGATTTTTCCTCCTTTCCGCATCGTTTAACATCGATGCAGCCACATACAGGTCCTGCAGTCCGTCGTTGTTAATATCAATCACACTTACTCCCCTGCACCACTTGCTATTGCCAGTTACGGATGACTGTTCGGTAACATCGTCGAATTTCATATTGCCTTTGTTCAGGTACAGCTTATTGCTAACCATGTTACCGGCAAAATAAATATCCGGCAATCCGTCATTGTTAAAATCGCCTACGCCAACGCCACCGCCATTGTAAATATTCACATGGGTGAGTGGATTGATAGAGTCTGTTTCAGTCATAACATTGTTGAAATGAATTCCGCTATGGGCCGAATCCAATTGCTGGAACAATGTTTTTTTACCGCATGAAATAATAAAAAGGGAGCACGGCAATAAAAGAAAAATCCTGTAAAGGGACCTGGTATTGTACTTCATATAAACTAATCCAGTTAACGGCTAACCGGGTTTGACTTTTAAACAAGCGATGTCAGTCATTTTTAGCGTGGGTAAACGATCTATTGGATGATAAAAACGGGTAATTTAAAGTTAAAATAGCTTATTTAATTAAACAACACACAATTATCCTGGTTTATAACATTATTAGCTCTTTTGCCATGTTTTATTACTGCAACGGATACCTGAACAATAACAAAAAGGGCAACGGAAGATTCCGCTGCCCTGCTCCAAAACTAACTAAACGAAACTAAACTAATGTCCCTGGTTTTGTGTGAGTGTTTTAACTCCGTTCTGCACAGTTGCATCAATTTCAGCCTGGGGAATGGCATACACTTCAAAACCTGGTTTGAATGATTTCCCTACATACAATTCGTATGGGTGACCTGTGGCGGCAATATTGAACTGATTTTCACTTTGCATATAATTGTTCAATGTAGTAGCCATTTGTCCCGGTGTTACCAGCTCATAACGCTGAAGGTCGAAGAATCGATGACCTTCGGTTGCCAGCTCCAGCCTTCTTTCAAAACGAACTGCTTTTCTTGATTCGTCTTTTCCGATGGTAGTGAAATGCCCGGCAGGATATTCTTCTATATCGTAATTGGCTGCGGGGGTATTGGTAAACCCGGATGCAGGATTTGCAGGATCAACATAAGTTCTGAGGAAGTCTGCAGGATTTGCTGCACGTGCTCTCACCCTGTTTACATATTCCTGTGCTTTTTCGAGGCTTCCGATTTCTACTTCTACTTCAGCAGCCCACAATAAAACATCTGCAAAACGGATCATGTTAAAGTTAACTGCCGATGCAAGCAACCATCCACCTATTACTTCATAGCCGGAAGAGCCGTCTGCAGACCAGGGCAGTACTTTTTTGGTTCTGTAAGGACCGCAAAGATCGTCGGGTACCCATTTCTGTAAGAGACCCCAGTCGTGCACCGGAACAGCTCTTCTTGCAACTGTCCAGTCGAGGCGAGGGTCTAGTGTACCACCGTAAGGTGTAAATGGTGCATTGGCTGCCAATCCCATATCGTTGGTTACGTTTACATCGTTAAAGTCTTCAATAAGCGGCAACCCGTTTTCTGTCTTGTATGCGTTTACAAGGTTCATAGAAGGCTGGTGCCCCCATGCATCAATACCCAGAATAGGTTTCAGCGGAGGGAACTGGTTCATGGTTTCGCCGGTATTTCCATTTTCGCCGGATGCACCGTCGTTAACCGACATCTGTACTGCAAACACGCATTCAGCCTGGTTTTCAGTTGGGGCGCGGAACAGTTCAGAGAATTTTGGCGCCAGGTTGTATTTTACGTTGCCGGCAGTAACTCCATTATTAATGATATCTTCCAGCAAAGGTTTTGCATCTGCAAATTTTGCCTGGAACATGTAACATTTGGCAAGGAACGCTTTTGCGGCCCAACTGTTTGCTCTGCCTATCTGCTCTTTTACAGCGGTTAAATTGTCTGCAGCAAATTTGAAATCATCCTCAACTTTAGGCCACGCACTTACATCGTTTTTCACTTTGTAATTTCCTGCCTGGAAAGTAATAGTTTCGTCTACATAAGGAATATTTCTCCAGGTTTTGATGGCTTCAAAGTGATACACACCGCGCAGGAACCTGGCTTCTGCTCTGATTTGCAGGGCTTCGGCTTCGGTTAAAACACCCGGATCCAGCTTATCGAGCAGGCGGATGGTTTCATTAGCACGTTGTACGCCTGCATAGTATAATCTCCAGCGGTCGCGAAGAATATCATTGAAAGGAGTATAGGTGTAGTTCTCAACCTCAGCTCTGTCGGGCTGCGATGTATAGTTACCACCTTTTTTTGCATCGTCGGAGGCAACGCTACCCAACCACGCATTCCAAACGCTGGTTCTCATGTTGTCTATTCCATTAATGCCTGCACCATCTAATAAGGCATATGCGCCGATGAGCAAACCGTTCACACCATCTTTATTGTTGAGTGATGTTTCGTTGATCTCTCCAATGGGTGGACGTTCCAGAAAACTTTTATTACATGCATATAGTGCAACTACCAGCACCACGCTGACCGGTATTCCCCAATATTTATTTTTGAATCGTTTCATTTGTTTAATTTTTTTTGATGGAGTATTAGAAACCAACATTTAATCCAAATACAAAACCTTTATCCTGCGGGTAGGCGCCACCAGTATCAACACCTCTGAAGCCAGTGCCACCTGCAACTTCGGGATCTGCACCTGTATACTTCGTGATCAGGAACAGGTTAGTACCCTGTACGTATAAGCGAAGCTTGTTCAATCCCCATCTTTTTAAAGTACCCGATTGTACGGTGTAGCCGACCTGTAACGAACGCAGCCTGATGAAGGAGCCATCTTCCATAAAGGCGGAATGGTATACGTTGTTGGAGAAGCTGCTGAATGAAGGTATGATTTCATTTTTAGGTACGTCTGTATCGGGATTTTCCGGAGTCCATGCTCTCAGCACACGTGTGCTTTTGTTGGTTTTTCCTCTAACCCAGTTACCGGTATATTCATACGCACCGTTGTAAATATCCACTCCCTGAACAGAGTAGAAGATCGCGCTGAAATCGAAATCTTTGTACCTGGCAGTAAGGTTCAAACCAACTGTAAAGTCGGGGTTAGGGCTTCCGTAATGCACCCTGTCATCAGGAGTGATGGTACCATCACCGTTGGCGTCCCAAAACTTATAACGTCCTGGTTGAGCATCCTGCTGTGTTGCATGCTTGTCAACATCTTCCTGGTCGCGGAACACGCCCAATACTTTGTATCCATAAAATGAGCTGATAGGATGTCCGACCTGGTGACGAATCTGTCCTTCCTCAATATAACCAGGATCGGGCATTGCTATGATCTTGTTGCGGTAGGCAGTAACGTTAACGCCTGCACTAAAGCTGAAGTTCTTATTGAACTGTCCGCGATAAGTGGCATTAAAGTCCATGCCTTTGTTTTCGATGTTACCCAAGTTCACTACAGGAGGATTGCCCTCACCGGATGTTCCAACCGGGTTTAACTGGCGCAGCCAGCCATCCATCTTTTTCTGATAGTATTCAATCCCTAGGTCAAGATGATTGTTGAAGAGAGTCGCATCGACACCTATATTCAATACTTTGTTCCTTTCCCACGAAGTTTCTTCGTTGCCGTAGCGCAGCGGGAAGAAGCCTTGCACGATTCCGTTGCCACCGCCAATGGGGTAGTAAGAGCGTGTAACACTTTGTCCGTAGGTTGCATAAGAGTTACCGGGTGGGATACCCTCTTTATTACCCATCTCACCATAGCTTGCTCTCAGCATTAAATTGTTGATCCAGTTAACATCCTGCATAAAGCTTTCCTGCTTGATGCGCCAGCCGATGCTTCCGGCGGGGAACACACCAAAACGATTGGCTGTACCAAAGTGCGAGTAACCGTCTCTCCTGATGGTTGCGCCGATGTAATACTTTTCACCATAATTGTAATTTAACTGGGCAAAAAGAGAGAACAGCGAATTTTCATCAAAACCATTTGTGGGACGTTTGAATGTAACGTTGCCGGCATTGTTCAACACCAGGTAATCGTAATCGGTAATGAAATAGTTTTGTCCGTAAGCAGCCAAAGATTTGCCTTTGCTTGCAACAGATTCACTACCAATTAATGCTGTAAGACCGTGTTTGCCAAATTGATTGTTATACGTTAAGGTATTGGTCCATTGTGCCGTATAGAACAAACCAGTTTCGTCGGTTGACTCGTTCGAAATTCCTCCGCCTGGCTTGAAGTTGTAGTTAAATGTACGGTTAAAATAAGAACCCACATCTCCGCCAAAAGTTGATTTGAACCTGAATTTCTTCAGGAAATCAATCTCAATGTAAGCATTGCCTATCACGCTGAAGAAATCGCGCCTGTTATTATCCGTTAGTGTTCTGTTTGCCATAGCGTTTCCAATGTCTCCCAAATCAGTGTCTCCTCCATCTCCTGCTACGAATGAGTTCACAAAATTGCCGCCTACATCATATATCGGCAAAAAGGGAAGCCACTGCATGGATTGGTTAATAGAATTAAACGTAGCATTCGCACTGCCAAATTCAGGCATAAGATTTTTCTTGTAAAACACGTTCATGTTTTCGCCAATGCGTATATTCTTGGTTACTTTATACTCTGTGTTTACCCGCACATTGTACCTGGTTAAAGAGGTATTCTTCAAAGTTCCCTGTTGATCCAGGTATCCAAACGACAGTAAATAACTTGCCCTGTCGTTACCACCGCTTGCCGTGATATTATGCTGCATCATTAAAGCAGGATTGAAAATTTCGTCGTACATATTGGTGCGACCTGTTTTGTTCAACTGCGTGATGATGTAGTTGTTGGTAATGTTGCGATAGTCGAACTTATAAAGAGCAGGATTCACTTCGGGGGCACCGGAGCTTGCTTTACCCCACGCACCGCTGATAGAAGAATTGCGCCAGAGATAATCTGGTATATTTCCACCGCCAAAAATGGGTGAGGCCGGATTGAGCTTGCTATATAAATCAACGTATTGCTCGGTTGTAAGTACATCGTAAGCCTGTTTGCGGGGAACCACATAATTGAAATACGCCTCATAGTCTACATTGAAACGGCCTGATCTGCCCTTTTTTGTAGTAACGATGATAACACCGTTTGCGCCACGTGCACCATAAATAGAAGCAGCGCCGGCATCTTTCAATACCTGGATAGACTCGATATTATCTGCCGGGATATCATTAATGTCCGCACCCTGTACTCCATCAACAAGGATAAGCGGCTGTGTATTAAAACCTGTAATACCCCTTATAAAAATACTGCTTCCTCCACCGGGGGCACCGTTGTTAATAATGTCAACGCCCGCAGCCTGTCCTTGTAACGCCTGCAGAGTAGACGAAGAAGGGACTGTTTTCATCGCCTTTACATCTACTATGGCAACAGAGCCGGTGATGTCTTTTTTCTTTTGCGAGCTATAACCTGTTACAATTACTTCGTCCAGCCCTTTCGCATCACTTTCCAGCGTAATGTTAATAGAGGGGCGGCCGTTGATGCGTACGGTTTGGCTGGCATATCCTACAAAGGAAAAAACCAGGCTTCCGTTGGAAGGAGCGTTGATAGAAAAAAGCCCTTCTGAATCTGTGGTAGAAGTTTGAGTTGAACCACTAACGGATACGTTTACACCGGGAAGAGGTTCACTGTTGTCTCCCGTTACCTTACCGGTAACCGTTATGTTGTTTTGTGCTGATGCAACTATGTGGCACAGCATGAAAAAAAGTAGAACAAAAAAGCGAGGCTTTTTTCTCATACAGAAATGATTAATCGTTAAAGAATGATTGAGCATGGATAATGCAGGTTTTGGTGGAGTAAAATAATGTATAAACTTAGATGTAATGTTTTACATAAAATGTTCTGCGCTTAGCCGCTTATGTAATAGAATTAACTTGTTTATTTCTAGACAATTTGCAGTGGTTACAGGCAATAAAAAAGCCGCTCAGCCCCTTCAAAAAAAGGTGCTGAACAGCTTTATTTTTTGTATTGCGCTGAGCTATAAAGGCAGCATTATCCCGCTATGCGTGTAATGCTTGATTTGTATTGATAAGGACTTTGTCCTGTATGATCTTTAAATACTTTGCAAAAATGTGAGTTGGAGTTGTAGCCGCAAAGGCTTGCTATATCCGAAATAGGCTTATCCAGTTCGATCAGCAGCTTACGTGCGTGCTCCATGCGCTCTTCTACCAGGTATTGGGAAAAACGCATCTTGGTCCTGTTTTTAAAGAAGCGACAAAACGATGGTACAGTCATGCATGCCACGTCGGCTACCTGGTTCAGCGAAATGGGCTCGTGCAAATTTCCTTTGATGAATTTGATCACATCTATCAACCTGTCTGAATTGCCGCCGATGGGCGCTGTAAGTTCTTTGTCTACAATAAAATTTTTATCTCCAGACACAGAGATCATATGGAGAATGTCTAAAAATCCATTTACTTTTTCGAAACCGGTTTTAACAGAAAGCGCCATCAGTTTGTCTGCAATCAGCTTACGGGTTTCACCGTAAATATGAATGCCTTTGGATGCCTGGCGCATCATTTCCTTAATACCATTCAATTCATTCACCATTTCAAACATCTGTTCGAATATCTTAGGATTGATATAAGTAACGATGACCTTTGAACGAAGAATGGAATCGGGCTGATAAAAAGCAGGATCGCTTAGCCATATATGGGGAACGCCTGAGCCGACGAATACCATATCGCCTGCTTCGTAAGGCGCCACTTTGTTGCCAATAATGCGTTTGCCATAACCCTCTACTATAAACGTAAGTTCAAGTTCAGGGTGTGCGTGAAAGGAAGGGCGTCCGTGATGAGGAGAATAGAGATATGGTTGATCTCTCATCTCGATGTGAAGAAAATTGTTCACGAACGGCGTTATTTGGGTTTGAACCAGTTTCAATCGTTACAGGTTTTAAGGAATTACAACTTTTGGATTACTCCACTAAAATAGCAATATTTAGCAAAAATGTCTAATTAACATTTATAAATTTTGCTACAAAGAAACTAGAGCACTATAATTATAAAAGTGCTGCTTGTCATCAAAAAATAAATTTAAGGTAATGCTGCGCAAGCAGTCTTCTTGTTTTTTAAGAAAAACTTATCCTTAAAAAAATAAACTGCGTGCATCCGTTACCGATATAACGTTTGCAATGTAATTCTATTTTATTCAATCCTCGTCTTGCATCAGGCTAAAACATGATATCCCCATCCGGCACCTGGTGGACCACTAAAAAATCCATGTGGGTCTATCGCATAAATATGGAGTTAAATTAAATACGGAGGGATTGAAATCCATCCGTAACAAAATGTAACCGAACCTACGGTTCTTGTTGCTTGTGGTATACGGGCAAGAACCGGGTCGATATAAGGTGAGAGATTTGTAGTATCCCTGTAGTTTGAGTCGCAACAATCTAAGCCAAAGGGACATAACTCCCCGGCGTTATAAAATTTAACTAAAGTTCCCTGATCCAGATATTGCGGAAACTTACGAGGTCACCATGATCTTGCAGCACCAGCGATTCTTTGGGTGCGTGTGGAATATATTTTCCGATACCGATGTATTCTGTTTTTCCAAATAACGTAGCATGATTCTGTACTAAGACGCCATTGTGAAAAACGGTAATGGTAGCGGGCTTTTTAACAGTGCTATCTTTATTAAATTCAGGCGCAGTAAATACAACATCGTACGATTGCCATTCGCCGGGTTTCCTGCTGGCGTTTACTAACGGTATGAACTGTTTATAAATACTTCCTGCCTGACCGTTAGAATAGGTGGGATTATTGTAGGAGTCGAGCACCTGTAATTCGTAGTTGCCCATAAAAATAACGCCACTGTTACCCCTACCCTGGCTATTGCCTTTCACCACCGAAGGCGTTCTCCATTCTATGTGCAACTGACAATCGCCAAACGGTTGCTTTGATATGATGGCACCTTTGCCGGGCTCAACCGTCATACAACCATCCGCTACTTTCCATTTTACCGATCCTCCATCCTGCGCCTGCCATGCTGAAAGATCTTTTCCGTCGAACAGCACAATAGCATCCGACGGTGGCGGGTTGGTGGTTTGACCGGCAGTAACCACTTTGGGAACGGGTGACCAAACTTCAGTAAACGAAGCAGGATCTTTTTTATCCTGTGCTGAAAGGGTTTGGGTGAAGAGGAGCAGAGAGCCTATTGTGATTTTGAAGAGCCTTAGCATAATGAGTTTATAAGTTGATTGGGTTAATTCAGTTTAGTTACCTGTTTTCGAAATTGTTCTGCAGTATCACCGCAGATTTATTTACTTCGGAAGTCAACTCAACCGTTTTTGATGCATAGCTGAGTTGATTGCCCGCCAACAGAATCTCTTTGCTTGCAGCACCTTCCACACGAACAAAGGTGCCCGTGGAGTTGGTAACGCGGGAAGCATTGATGAATACATTTTTCGAATTTTGCAGGCGAATGGCAGACTGTGCATTTTTACTGCCAGCAATTTTACAAGCATTTAATTCAAGATCGTCCACATCGTCGCAAACAATGGCGGGACGGAGGTCATCGCTCTCCAGCCGGAGCTGTACATTGTTCATCACAATACCGCTGGCGTGGTGCAGGTAAAATGCATACGCAGGCAACTCTCCAAAAATGTACATCTCGGGATAATGCCTGTCCAGGTCAGGCACATCTCTGCGGGCACCCTGCTCGGCTGTGCCGCCACCGGTAAAAGTAAAGTCGATGTTGCTAAAGGTGATTTGCCGGGGCCGGGTTTTGGTAGTGCCGGTAATAGAAATACAGATATTGTCTTTGGGCGTGGTTGCCTGTATATTATCGAACAAAATATTTTGCAGCTTGCCATTTTCCCAGTTCTCGTCGTTGATCTCAAACGGTGCCGGTTCGTTGCTGTTAAGTTTCCAACCTGCTACCCGTATCGAAATAGGACCTCTTACATCATTCATAACAATATTAGAGAAGGTAATGTTACGCATGATCCCTCCCATTGCTTCCTGTATTTTAATGCCATTGAGCTTTGTGTTCCTGATAACGCAATTGGAAATGGTGACGTTCTCTATATTGTCAATTGCATCGGGACCAAACCGGATAGCGGCGCAACGCGAGCTCAAAATGCAATTGGTTACTACAATATCCTTGCAGGGGAACCCTTTCTGGCTCACCTTGAATGCAATGCTGTCGTCTTCTGTATTGATGTTGCAGTCAGACACGATTACATCGCGGCAACCATCAATATCAATACCGTCGCGATTGGGGCTGATGGGGTTTTCAATGCGAATAGCGTTTACTCTTACCCGTGTGCATTGCAACAGCCAGCATGCCCATACGGCAGAGTTTGTAAGCAATACCTTTTCAATCTTAACATCAGTGCAGCCCCGCAATTGTATGAGCCACGGACGTACAGAATAGGAACCCCCTGATTTGAATAAGTGCCCGTTGCCATCTATTTTGCCAGTGCCTGTAATGGATATATTGTGCGCACCATCGGCGTGGATAAACGAACGTACGGGTTCGCCGTGGTTGAACTTGTAATCTTTATTGAACTTCTCCATCTCAGGAGAACCAAGCAAGGTGGCGCTCGAACTTACATGCAGCTCAACATGGTCTTTTAAAACAATGCCGCCGCACAAAAAAGTTCCTTTGCCCAGATATACTACTCCTCCCCCGTTTGCGGAACACTGATCGATGGCTTTTTGAATAACAGGTGCGTCGTCTTTTTTTCCATTGGCAGCAGCGCCCATCTTTTTTACATCGTATATGGGATATACCTGCTCTACGCCGGGCAGGTTGTTACTATTCAGTTGAGATGTATTATTACTTACTCCTGCCGTTGCTTGTGTGTGCCCTGTAAACATACCCACACCTGTAAGCAAGGCCATTTTTTCGACCAGTTCTCTTCTTTTCATCTGTTTATTTGTTATGCTTAAAACAAAGTTTGTAATTACCAGGGAACTAACGGTTCATTAAAATATAGTGTAAGATCATAAGCAGCAATCAACCCCGGCACGATTTATAAGTATCAGTATTGAAATTAGAATATAGCTTCCAAAAAAATATCGCTTTCTTAACTTAAAATAGCGTTGAAAGGTCAAAGGCGGAAAAGGTCAAAAGTGAAAGCTTGCAAAGCTGCCACAAAAGGGTATACTCTCCTTACTTCCACTGTGGCTGGTAAGGCATTGATTGCTGAAAAAAATCTTTGGTAAGCGCATTCGCCCATAATGCAGCAGCTTTATTTACTCCGGACAAACTTAAATGTATGCCATCATATTTGTCTTCTTTTAAAAGATCTTTGTTATAATCCGGACCGGGAAAACAATTCGGCTCGCGGATCATCTTCTCCTGTGCTTCGCGTACCGCCGGGGCATTTTCGGGCATTTGCCTGTTTACCACCAGGGCTAACTGCGGAAAATGCAGATCTTCACGGGCCTGGGCTATAAATGTTTTGTAACTGTCCAGAATTTTTTGAGCATTTTTTTCACCAGCATCATTTTGACCATGATCTGCCAGCAGCGCACGAACGCCGGTAAGCGAAATGTATTTTGTAAAAGTATTTAACAGGTTGATATAGGGCATCCTGATCTTAGAACGCACAAAACCATGCTCAAACTGTATGCCTTGCGACGCTTTGGCCCAATGATCGAGATTGGTGCCGCCAAAAGCCGCATTGTAAATCAATACCGGCACATTTTCTTTTTTAGCTACCAGTTCACCAAACTTCGACCAAAAGTAACTGCCATGCCCAAACGGAGCCGGTGTGACGTCAGACGCGGCCTGTACAAACACAGGATCTGGCAGGTATTGCGGATCGCCGGTGGTTAAATATTGTTTATCGAACCGCTCAGCCTTTTCGTCCAGTTGCACCGTTGAAACCCTGTCGTCGGCAGAGCCTTCTGCATTGTGCTCGCCGCCTTGTGCTACCGAATGCCCTACAGCAATAAATACTTCGCCTACTCCTACCCGTTCCACGCGGGCGGTTTCTTTTCTGAACTTTTTTCCGCCGCCTCTTACTTCAAGGCTATACCAACCACCTGTTGCTTCTATTTCGCCCGAAAAGCTGCCGTCGGATGTTATATTGATTTTTTTCCAGCCGGTTGCAATGCCCTGCCCGGCTGTTCTGGCTACCATTCTCACTTCTACGTAAGAAAAGTTTCCGGAACATTTTCCATGTACAGATATCATGGCCTTGTTCTGGTTGTTTCGTTGGTATACAATTCTTTCAACTGGCGAGCTGAGTGTTATAGTGTTGCCGGTAACCGGAACAGTTTTGTTTCCCGCCACACTTTTAACGCACCATGCGGAAAGGACAAGCGTGAGAGTTATAATAAGGGAATATTTCATTGTATCAGTAAAACCCAAATCTAATTATCCTTTTAATAACGGCAACGGATACAGCGCAGGGTGGATAAACGAAGAACATATTTGGATAACTATAAGACATGGGCAGTCGGCTATCAGCCATCAGCGTTTGGATGCAAAGGTTTCCAACTTTTAAAAAATTGGAAACCTCATAGCTGATACCTGACCGCTGATAGCTGATAGCTTTCTATATTTGCAACCTCACCATAATTAAATCATATGATCAGGCATTCGGTAATATTCAAGTTGAAATATGCAAAGGGATCGGCGGAAGAAACAGCTTTTTTACGCGCCACTGAAAAGCTGGCTGATATACCGGGAGTAACAGCATTTGAACAATTACAACAGGTGAGCAGAAAAAATAAATTCGATTATGGATTATCGATGGAGTTTGCCAACCAGCAAGCATACGATGTATACAACAATCATCCTGCGCACACTGCTTTTATACAGGAGTTCTGGATTCAGGGTGTGGAAGACTTTCTGGAAATAGATTATGTGCCTTTAGGGAAATAAGGACTGAGTTGACGGAAGAAAGGTTGTTCTGTCGCCACAGGCGACAACAAACTCGTGCAAGGTCTCCCCGACTGCCGTCAGGGAAACCTTGCACAGCGAAGGAAAACTATTCCGCAATAACCAACGGTTGTCCGCACACGAAGGCTGCAACTACTTACCCTATTCAACCCATGAGGTTACTTAACTACTCAACCATTCACCACTGCACCTTCACCCAATAATTCACAAATTCTTCTTCCACATTTATTTCCAGTCCGCCGGGAGTAACCGAAGCCTGTATGTCTTTTAAAATTTCCTGCTCTTTTCCTCTCATATCAATCAACTGGACCTTTACGGGCTTTTTAGTACGTCCTGCAACCAGCAACCGTCCGGGCTTTTCGCTTTTGATAAAAAGTTGTTTGCTGTTTGCTAAGTCAACATTATCGTTGCTGTAGGTGTATACATATGCATTCTTTGGTCCTTTCACATACATCCTGTCCTTCCATTCAATGGCGTCCCTGTCCATTGCAGCATAACAATGGTTTTCATTAACGTGATATACTTTCGAAACATCCTGTTGTATATCTGCCATCACTTCGCCTACTGTAGTCGTTACTTTATGTGTGCTGCTGTCAAAATCTTTCAGCGGTATTTTTTTCATCAGCACCGACATGTCTTTGAATATTTGCCCGGCCATTTTATACGTACCATCATCGTGCACATGCAAACCCAGCCTGTCGTCCCATTTTTCCATCGTAAAACTGTAATGATGTTCGTAAGAGTCTTGCCAAAGCCGCATCTGCCTCGACCACGACCAAGGGCAGATACCTGCATACCCGTTGCGGATTACAATTACATACTGCTGCCGGAATGCTTCTGCCTGGTCTTTTTCTCCTTCAAAATCTTCGGTACGGTCAATATGCAACTCCTGCATTAATGAGGGTATGCCGCCATGGTTGTATTCGTTTGCGGGGGGCACACCATGCGGCGTTTCGTAATCTATAATATTTTTTGAAATGCCATGACTGCCGCCGATGGAGATCAACCGTTCCGCATTGTTATCCTTCAACGTTTGTTTCAGGTCTTTTGCCCAATCTTCAATAGGCTCGTTGGGAAGATCGAATGGTTCGTTGAAAAGATCCCATGATATTCCTTTTACGGCAGCATACCGTTTTACCAATTGCTGCAGGAATTTTTTTTGAACTGCACGTCCTGTTTTTGTAAAAATAGTTTCGGTTGTTCCCCACCAGCCACGCGGATCTCCCATATCTTCGGGCACAAGGGTAAACAAATCGCCCCCGTATATGATCTGGTATTTTTGCGTAAGATAAATGAACATATCCCATATCCGCCAGGCTCTTTCGTCGGGCATGGGGTCTTCGAGTTTTTCGAGACTGCTGTAAAAATCGAATAGTTTGTTGTGATGATAGAGCAAATAATCTTTAAACCATTTTAAGTGATGATAATGCGGGCGTATATAGTTCACGCCGGAATAATGCATTTCCTTTATGTCGCCAATAATGTTTTTAACATTGGGACGGAACCACATAATTTCTCCCCTCGTTGATTCATAATAGTTAGTGCCCGATACAAAACGTTCCTGGTTGTTGCCAATATTAAAATATTCGTTCTGTATGCTTATACCAGGTCCATTGTTCACCACCTCCTCGTTCCATACTGTAAATCCATTTTCAGTTTCGGAAACCAATTTGCCGTTCCTGTAAATCCGCATTCTTACCGTATACTCGTCGTCGTTGAACCTGGCTGGCTTCCACGACCATTTTTTTACCACCAGCTTTTTACTCTCTGCCGCCAGCCTTTCTGTTTGGGTATATACTGCCTTCTTTTTTGAATCCATCACTTCCAGCTTTACTTCTGCTGGCACGGTAGTATTTTCATAAGAAATAAGCTCACCTTTAATGTCTACCGTTTCCCCTTGTTTATAACACGCATAGGCGCATTCAACATCTTTAGCCATTACCTTGTTCATTGCCAGTTGATACAGCTCTTTTAAAACAGCGGGCAATTGTGGCGATTGGGAAAGCAGGTGAGGTTCGGCGTTATTGGCAATGAGTATTTGCCTGCTGCCGTTTTCAAAGTCCTGCACCAGCCAGCCGCTGGTGTTGATGATCTTTCCAAACTGGTCGGTGCCCTGCAACAAGGGTATTACCTGCCGCGCAGGAAACCGTTCGGGAAAAACATTCCCGTTCGATGGTTTTGGAACAGGCTCGTGCGAGCTGTTGTTGCTGATGATGCCTATCCTGCCGGGCTGATAAGTTGCTCCTGCAGCAGTTGTAAGGAAATCGGTATTTACTTTTGCAACAGATGGAGTAATTGTCGAAATGTAATATTCAATACCAAACTTTGCCACCCACTTGTCATATACGGCTTTATCAATATGCAACGAATCATACTGACCAATCAATGAATGGCGGCTATTGGTTTGTTTGGAAAAAGGAATGTCGCCAGTGGTAATAACAGCGCCCCCTTTCCGTAAAAAATAATTGAAGCTTTGTCCTGAATAATATCCGAACGATTCCATTGGATAATAACCGCCATAAGGATACACCAGTATGTCCATCTGGTTTTTAAATATGGAAGAAAAATACCGGATCTCGTTGGCATCAAGGTACACCACTTCCACACCGGGTATTTTTTTCCAGGTCTCTCCTATCATTTCGGGACGCAAGCTTTTGGGAACTTCCAGACCGTTGAAGGCATCGTCTTTAAAAATTCCAACCACTACGCGCGCATCCTGGCTTTTGCCTGTGCCGGCAAACAGCAGAAAGAAAACCAGCAGCAACAAAAAGCGATTGCATATTATCCCTGCATATTTCTTACTAAAATAGTTGCTGAAAATGCCTGTGCAGTTGACTGTTATTTGTTTCATGCGTTACGATTATCCGCTATACTTATAACAGTGTTGCACACACTGCCCATAACGAACGTAATAAAATTAGCAGAAACAATACATCAACCAGCAAACGGAATGGATATTGGATGGATTGGATAATAATATGATACGTGATGACAATCGGGCAACATTTTGGGGTGTTGGGTGTTGGGCGTAGTAGAGACAAGGCATGCCTTGTCTCTACTACACCCAACACTATTGTTTAAATATCGCTAAATCACTACACGCCATATAGAAAACATCTTAGCAACGATTAAATAATACAACTACGCGCAAACGTATAATGCAAATAAAAAAAATGCCCGGGACCGTAAACCCGGGCATTACCAACCTATGAGAAGCGTAAATTAATTATTACGGTATCTATAACGAGGAGCTAATTCTTTAATTGCAGTTTGTAAAATGATTTACCCTCTGGTAAACGAAATACTAACATTTAAGTATAGGCGAAGAAAATTTTTAAATATTTTCTTGTATGCATGTTGTTAAATAAATATTAACGTCGTTTAGTCAAGATACTCATCAGTCAAACTTATGCAGTTCATCAAGCCATTGATATCTTCTCAACAACAACATCATACTTTCATTCGCCAGTCCACCCCGGTACTCCATTAGTCCCAAAGAGCGACCTGATGAGGAAGCCGGGTTGAGTAAGCCTTAACTATATGGCATTGAATGAATATCCATAAAACAAAAAGCCCCCGGTTTTATGGGGGGACTTTTTATTAACACCTTGACTGAAATGCAGGCTTGCCTGCTATTCGTCATCCAAACGCTTGCTTGCTTCGGTGTAGTATTGATAATCGTCAATAACAACACAAGCGATATTGATACGTATTACATATCAATACTATAAACACAGAATAAGGCGCCGCATGCCGGCATATAATGGTAATTATTTAATACGTTCATACATCAACATCCATGTTAGCAATGAAGAAGCAAAGGTTCGGCACTTTAAGAAGTGTTCACCTGCATCTCAGCAATGTTACTTAACCTCAGCTATTACAATTTCCTCACATCACAGGTTAGGATTGATATTAGAATCTGTTAATGGAACAGGAAACCAATAATCATCTTTTGTAATATCGCCGATCGGTTTTAAATCTGCAGCATGCTTGCCGCTATTTGCTTCTTCCACTTTTTCAAGGCGTTGCAGATCGAACCAGCGTGTGGTGCCTTCTGCTGCAAACTCCCAGGCTCTTTCATTCACTACTGAATCTGCAAATGCCGGGCCGGAGAGGTTAGACAATGCTCCCAATCCTGCTCTGTCGCGCACAGCATTTAAAGCCGCGTATGCATCTGCATCGGGCGCGCCGGTTGCCCTTGCCTGCGCTTCGGCAAATATCAGCAGCACATGCGCATAGCGAATAATGTGCACGGGCATGGATGAATACCAGCGATCGTTGTGCTCAATGCGGAACTTGGCATAATATGGATGCCCGGAAATACTGTTTTGCCAGGTTACCTGTGTGCCGTCCTTTTTGGTAAATACAGTATGAAAGGTGATGTTCTTTCTTTTTCCTGCGGGGAATTTGTTGAAGAAATTAATTTCTGCATGGTAATCTTCCCAGCCACCTTCTTCTGCAGGTATGGTAGGGGCACCCGCCATTGAATTGGTAGAGCCGCCATAATCTTCCGAAGTATGAAAAGCCATTACTTCTTCTTTGGTGCCAATGGCAGTTTCATTACCGGCCCAAAGATCTTCGAGATCTACCAAATCAAAATTGTATTGCGCTTTGTTGTCAATTACTTCCTTTGCTTTGGCGGCTGCCAGTGCATATTTGCTTTCGTCTTTTATTGGCCAGCCGGCTTCGGTGAGGTACACATCTGCCAGCAATGCTTTTACTGTACCCTTGTTGGGCCGGCCTGGGTCGCGCTTTGCATTGGGAATAACGGCTTCGGCAGCCAGCAAATCAGCTTCAATAAGCTGGTAAATTTTTGCCGGTTCCACCTTCTGCACCGCCAGCCATTCGGGGGTAATGGCGTCTACTACGTCTGTTATTAACGGTATGGAACCAAAACCTCTTACCAGCCAGTAATAACCCAGTGCGCGTAAAAAATGGGCTTCACCTTTTATGCGGCTGATGGTTTCGGGGTCGCCTTTAATTTTAGGAGCATTGGCTATTACATTGTTGGCGCCCTGTATCATTTTATAACAACCATTCCATATCATAGCAATGTGGTTGTTGGAAGCAGTTACTTCAAATTGGTCCAACTCGCGAAACGCAGCTTTGTTACCGCCGGTAAGCGTGGTAAGATCGTCGCCTCCCATTGAAAAGCCTTGTGTGCTGGCATTCAAAAATCCACGCCCCCATGTGCGGGTTACACCTTTGTAAGCTCCGGTGAGTGCTGCATCGAGGCTCGACAGATCGGTAATGGCATAACTGCCTACGATCTGTCCCTTTGGATTTTCTTCCAGGAACTTTTTACATCCACCCAGCAACGCGGATGTTGCAAACAAAATCAAAATATATTTTTTCATATGCCTTATATGTTTATCTGCCTGCGGCAGATGGTTTTTAATTATAACCTGATCGGTTGTTGACGGTTAGCTGTTTAAAAATTCATGCGCACGCCTACCGTAAATACTTTTGCATTGGGGTAAGCGCCGTGGTCTAACCCTTGCTGCGTATCGGAAATGAAACCACTCCAGTTCAAGCCTTCGGTTTGGTTGGAGTTGGATTCGGGATCGATGCCTTTGTACGAAGTAAAGGTGAGCAGGTTCATCGCATCGGCAAAAACAGAAATGCCCACAATATTGCGCAAAGCCGAACGCTTTATATCGTAAGAAAGACTGATGTTTTTCAGGCGAATGAAATCGGCCTTTTCTATAAACCTCGACGACTGCGAAAAAGAATTGCTGGGTACCGATCTGAATGCGGGGATATCTGAAGTTTCGTTTACTCCCGGTATATACCGCTGTTTAATGTCTTCAAATAAAATTTCCTTGGCATCGGTACTGCCCAGCATTCCAAAGGCATAGGAATAGTTCAGCTTATCCATTCCAAACATTCCCGAAAAGAAAATGTTGAGTGTAAAGGAGCGGTAGCTGAAGGTGTTGTTCCAGCCAATGGTTGTTTTAGGCATGGCGTTGCCAATGATCTGGTAGTCTTTGTCGTTGATCACGCCATCGTCGTTCGTATCAGCATAGCGCGCATCGCCGGGTTGCAGGTTGTAGGCTGCGGCTTCTGCTGCATCCTTGGGTTTGTAAGTACCTAAATATTTGTAGCCGAAAAAGGAACCAATGGGTTCACCGGGTTTAAGAATGAACTCATTAAAACGGATATCGGCCCTTCCTTCGCCCAGGCTTACCAGTTTGTTTTTGAGGAACGAAACTACTACAGCGCTGTTCCACGTAAATGCTTTGCCGTTAAAAGCGTTGATGCCGAGGTTGAACTCCCAGCCATTGTTCTGCATATTGCCGATGTTCGACAAAATAGAATAACCACCCAGGTATCCCGGCACGGGCTGGCTCAGCAAAAGGTTTCTTGTTTTCTTGATAAAATAATCGGCAGAAAAACTGATCAGCCCGTTTGCCAATTCAATATCTGCGCCTGCATTGATCTGTTCGGTTGTTTCCCATTTAAGATTTGGATTGCCGGGATTGCCCAGCATAATGCCGGAAACGATGGAACCTGTGCCATTAAAAATTACGCCCGCATCGTCGATGTTGGTAACGTATGCCGATAAAGTTCCGTATGGATTAATGCCCTGGTTACCGGTGAGTCCCCAACTCGCCCTCAGTTTTGCATTGTTCACTACCGTTAGTGGCTTCATAAAATTTTCTTCAGACAATTTCCAGCCTACTGCCGCCGATGGAAAAACGCTGTATTTGTTTTTGCCCTGGAATTTGGAGGAACCATCACGCCGCACAGAAGCAGATAAAAGGTACTTGTCGGCAAATGCATAGTTGACCCGCCCTAACAACGACAGCAAACTCCACTCGCCGTAACCGGAGCCAACCTGAGATGAAGCCGAGAGTGCAATGTTATCGTACGACTGGTCGGGGTAAATCAGCCCATTCACTCTTACATTAAAACCGGTGCCCGTAAACTTTTGCGTTTCCAGCACACCCGTTACTTCGAGGCTGTGCACATTGTTGAACAGCTTTTTATAAGTAAGATTGTTGGTATTCTGCAATAAAATATTTTCGGACGAACTGCGCGATGCGCCCGCATAATTGTTGGTGATGGCAGGTCCTGCAAAAGTTTTGAACTGCGCATTGGTATAGTCTATGCCCACCTGCACATCCAATGTAAGATCGCGGATGATGCGGTAGCGGCCGCCTAGCAAAGCGTTGATGTTGGTCCTGTCTTCCCTGTTGTCTGTTTCGTATACAAGCGCTACGGGATTTTGAAAAATAGAAGAGGTAGGATCTTTGGTTATATAATTTCCCAACTCATCGTAAATGGGTGTGGTAGGTGCCCAGGCCAACGCCTGTCCAAATGCGCCACCCCTGGCCCCGGTGCCGCTGGTATTGTGATTTTCTCTGCGCGTTCCGCCAAAGTTGAACCGAAGCGAAAATTTTTCCGACACCTGCGATATGATATTGGTGCGAACAGCATAACGTTTATAATCAGAGTTGCGGATAATGCCATCCTGTGTAAGATAGTTCCCGTTAATGCGATAGCTGGTTTTTTCGTTTCCGCCCGAAAAGCCCAACTGGTACTCCTGCCCCATTCCCGATCTGAATATTTCATCCTGCCAGTTGGTGCCGCCCGTTCTTCTGAATTCCGCAATTTCAGCATCGGTAAAGCGCGGAGTATATACCACACTGTCGGGCGTAAGCGCTAATTTTCTTTCATTCACCACCGTAGCAAAATCGGCGGCATTCATTATCTTGAATTTTTCTATGAGTGATGAAGAGGAAATGCGTGTCATAAAATCAACCTGCATGCCACCTTTACGCCCTGTTTTGGTAGTAATGAGAATAACGCCGTTGGCGCCGCGACTTCCGTATATAGCAGTAGACGAAGCATCTTTCAGCACCACGATGCTGGCAATATCTTCAGCGTTGATGTTATTGAAATCGGCGCCTACAAATCCGTCTATTACATACAAAGGACTGTTGTCGCCCGTAAGGGAATTGGCTCCGCGTATCCTGATGCGCACATCGCCGCCCGGCGAGCCGGAGGCACTAGTAACCTGCACTCCGGCTGCACGGCCCTGCAATGCCTGGTCGAGCCTGGTTACGGGCTGGTGTTCAAAATCTTTAGCGGTTACGCTTGACAAGGCTCCGGTGAGATCGCTTTTTTTCTGGCTGCCATAGCCAATCACAATGGCCGCATCTGTACGTATGTCTTCCAGCTTCAGCACTATGTTCAAAAATCCGGCATCTCTTACTACCACTTCTCTTGTTTCGTATCCTATAAACGAAATAACAAGCGTACTACCGGCATCGGGCACCTGCAAATTAAAATTGCCTTTCCCATCGGCAGTTGTTCCCCTGCTGCTTCCTTTCAGCTTAACAGAGGCATCTGCCAGGGGGTTGCCTTGTTCATCTTTAATGCTGCCATTTACTTCTATTGGCGGGGGCAGTGCTGCGGGGGTTTCAACTGCATTGCTTTCGCTTTTGGCATTTACAATAATAATTTTGTTAGTAATGGTATACTGCAGCGGTTGATCTTTAAAGCAAAGGGTTAACACTTCGTCTAATGGTGCATTTTTTACCTTTATGTTTACCGGATGCGCTTTTTTAAGCAAATCAAGCTCATAAAAGAAAAGGTAGCCGCTCTGCGCATGTATTTTGCGCAGCACATTTTCGAGCGATGCATTTTTTTCCGACAGCGTAAGCTTTTGCGCAAACCCGTTGGCGCTTATCTGCATGCACGCCGCAAATAGCAAAATGAAGGTTATCTTCATGATCCTGATTATTTTTCTTACCGGGTTATTATTATAACCTGTAATGATGAGAGGGGGTTTACAAAGAACTCTAAAAAGCATAACTTTGATTGTTTAGGTTAATGAATATTCAGTCTTGCCAGATTGATGTATTTAACGGTTAACCCGAACTTTTCGCCGGGAAGTGGCTTCAACACTTTCCGGTTTTTTATTCGGTTAACCCATTAAAACCGTTTATACAATGATTGGTTGGGTCAGAGGTGTATTTCAAAGGAGATAACGGTGAAATACAAACGCATCAGGGAATTACGGTGAGCTTTCTGCCTTCAATACGGAAATGAATATTGCTCAGTTCCAATACCCTGAGTGTTTCAGAGAGTTGCATGTTGCGAAATACTTTGCCGGCAAACAATCGCCGGGGAACCTGTCCTTCATAATGCACTTCCAGGTCGTACCAGCGGGCCAGTTGCCGCATAATCGAAGTCAGGTCGTCCCCATTAAAAGAGAACAACCCGTTTTTCCAGGCTACCGCATCTTCTGTATCTGCCTGTTGCACCGCGCTCAAACCTTTGTTGCCTGCTTCTACCTGCTCGCCGGGTTTCAGCTTAGCCAACAGCCCACCGTTCTTCACGGTAACGCCGCCTTCCAGCAGCGTGGTTCTTACAACTGCCTCATCGCTGTAAGCATTTACATTAAAGTGAGTGCCGGTTACCTGTATTTCGGTGCCATTGGCATTTACAAAAAACGGATGATTGTTTTTATGGGCTACTTCAAAATAGGCTTCGCCTTCCATGGTCACCCTGCGTTCACTATCATTAAAAACAGCGGGATACCGGATAGACGAAGAAGCGTTGAGCCAAACGCGGGTGCCATCGGGCAATACCAGCTTATACTGTCCGCCGCGTGGCGTTGCCATTGTATTGTAATACAGTTCTGAAGTCTTTTTTTTGTTGGCCTCGTACACCAGTTCTCCGTCTGCATTTTTTACCAGCGAAGCATTGCCCTGTTGTGCCAGCGTGCCGTTAGCAGCATCGTTCAGGTCGATCGTTGTTCCGTCTGAAAGGGTAAGAATGGCTTTGTTGCCGCCCGGCGCTACATCCTGTTGCGGAACCGGCTGCTGCCGGGCTATGTGTGGAGGTTTTGCCGAATTGTTGAACCAGAGGTAAGCACCTGCGCTTATTAATAATAAACAGGCTGCTGCTATCTTAAATACACGCCAACGGGTGTGAGCACGCATCAATACAACGGGAGCTACTTCGGGTATACTTTGGGGTGGATTGGCTTTTTGCAGCATCTGCTCAAACATTGTATCTATCTCTTCCGGATCTGAGAACCCGGAATGCGCATTGTCTTTCAGCTTTTGCATTACGGCTGTGCGCAATGTTTCTGCATTTTCGGGCTTGCGCACAGCTTCCAGGAAGGATTTCAGTTCGTCGCCATCCAGTTCGTTGCGCAGATATTGATCGAGTAGCTGATTAAAATCAGGCATTATAGCAATTGTTAGTGGTGGTATAATTGTACCCTATGCTATAAAGACGGAAGGAAAAACAAACAGGGAGCAGTGGGCAGAAAAAAAAAATTTTACAGCAAAAACCAGCCAATGAAAAAGGGCAAAGCGCCTGAGTGTTCGGCAACATACCTGCGCAGGCTGACAACCGCTCTTACAATATGGCTTTTTACACTCTCCGGTGAGATGCCCATTTTAGCAGCGATCTCTTTATGACGCAATCCTTTAAAACGGCTGAGATAAAAAGCTACCCGTTGCCGTTGGGGAAGAATGTTGATGCCCTGGTGCAGCAACTCTTCCATTTCTTTGAGCTCCATTTGATAATGAGGTGCCAGCAGGTTTTCTTCTTCGAAATATTTGTAGAGATAATTTTCATTTTCAGGAACAAATACTTTTTTGCGCAGGCGGTCGAGGATCAGGTTGCGGGAAGTAACAAATAAAAAACCTTCAAAATGTTCTACTTCGGCAAGTTTTTCTTTTTTGATCCAGATATGGGCGAAGATGTCCTGGGCAAGATCCTGTGCAACTTCTCTTGATTTGGTAAACAATAATGCGGTAGAAAATACCTGGTCCCAGTAATGGATGAACAGCTTTTTGTAGGCCACCTGGTCGCCATTGGCAACAAGCAGCAACAGCTCCTTCTCATTAAGCAATACAGTCGTTGGCATTACAGTAAGTCCGGTTAAAGAGAACTTAAATTTAATACTAAAATAATAATTATTGAAAACAAAACGGTGAGCAGGCGATTAGCCTGAGTAAGTTAATTTAGTTAAAAGGTGAAACAGGCAAAAGAGGAAAAAATATTTTACTCGCGTAACACATTCTCTTACTTGCGCTTAACAGGCAGCCGCCATTATTTAATCGGCGGCAATAAATGAGATTAAGATATTTGCCGTATTTTTAAGCGACGCTTAGAGATGACAAACACCCTGCTACACCATATTAAACACGGCGACAGTAAGTCGTTTCATGAGTTTTATTTTGCTGAGCACGCACGCCTGTACCAATATATTTATAAGTTCACCGGCTCGGAATGGATGGCAGAAGAAACGGTGCAACTGAGCTTTATTAAGCTGTGGGAAACACGCGAAAACCTGTCCTGCTCCTACAGTCTCTCCACTCAACTTTTCAGGATAGCCAAAAGCATTGTGATTGACCTGTTGCGCAAGCAGGCAGTACGCAAAACAGTAAGTCTTTCAGAATACAGCATCATTCATCCGGAAACAAACTTTGATCCGGAAACAAAAGACAAACTTGCGCGCACCCTGTCCGTTATACGACGAATGCCACCTGTGCAACGAAAAGTTTTTTCGTACAGCCGCATTGATAATTACTCGCACAAGGAGATTGCTGAAAAACTTTCTATCTCTACCAAAACAGTAGAAACGCATATTACCCGTGCTATAAAACATCTGAAAAAAACCATTCCACTGCTTCTGGTCTTCTTCCGGTAAACTTCCTGTTTTGCACTTCAACTAAAGGCCGAGAATAATTTTTTTTTTACGCTTGTAGGGGATCGTGCTTTCTGATACGAATACAGATACAACCTATGCAGATAACACGAAAACTCATCCAGCAATTTTTGGAAGGCCGGTGCAAACCGGAAACGGAGGCATTGATAAGAAACTGGCTGAACGAAAACCCGGAACAACTAAGCCGTTTAATGACGGAGGAAAGCTGGGAGGCATTTGTGTCCGACACTACGAGTGTAGAGGCTTCGCCAAAAATGTATGAATACATTGTGCGGCGCACCCAACCCTCAACAAACAAATGGAAGTGGAAATGGGTGGCTGCTGCTTCCACAACAGCACTGCTGTCTTGCTCCATTTTTTATTTTGCCGGCCGGCAGCAGCCATTGGCAGTTGAGCCTGTGGTTTCAACGCAACCTCTTCCTCATATTGTTATCAGCAGCACAGCGGCTGCTACACATGAACACAGGTTGCCCGATGGCAGCATTGCCATTCTATCGCCAGGCAGCACCATACAGTACGATCGGGGATTTGCATCTGCCCGTAATATTGTGCTTACCGGAGAGGCTTCTTTTTCGGTTGCGAAGGACAGCAGCAAACCTTTTTGCGTGCATGCAAAAAACATTAACGTAACGGCGCTGGGTACCATGTTCAGTGTGTCGGACGCCGACTCGCTGATGACTTCTGTAAAACTGTTCGAGGGAAAAGTAGTGGTACGCAAAGAAGCCCATGCTTCCAAAAAACTGGAAGCAATTTTTCTGCACCCTGGTGAGGAACTAAGTTTTAATAATAAAGACTTTTCATATACGCTGGTCAGCATTGAGAAGAAAGAGCCTGTGCGTAAGAGACGCGTATTGGCAAAAATCCCCAACCAGCCAACAGCAGTATTGTATTTCGACAACCAGCCGCTGGAGGAAATTTTTAATGAACTGGCAAAACTGTATGGCATCAAGATCAGCTTTGTTGCCGGTGCAGTACAAGATCTGCGTTTTACCGGGGCACACAATCCCGCTTCGGAAACATTGGAAAAACTTTTAAACACCATTGCTATGCTAAACGATCTGAAGGTAAAAAAGACCCGGTCAGGAGCGTTTGAGATTTCGCCTAACCAATAACCAGAACCAGACAATAAGATAAAAACCAATAGCCGCAGTTATACAATTGCGTACAAATTTTAATTGCTTAATCTATAACAAAAACAGCTCTTATGAAACGATTATTGTTTTTCCTGCTGTTGCTACTCACGGCAAGCACGTATTTGCACGCGCAAAACACTGCCGGAAACACCGCAACAGGAATTGTAAAAAATGAAAGCAACGAACCGTTGCACGGTGTAAGCGTGGAAGTACAGAACGCAGGCACCGGTTTTTCTCAGGCTACCAGCACCAACGAGAAAGGCGTTTTCAGTTTTAAAAACCTGCCGCTGGGTGCAGGTTACCGGTTTATTATAAGCTCGGTAGGTTACAAAACCGATACGCTTTCGGGCTACGAATTAAAAGCCGACAGCCGCATTGCGCTCAGCATTGTATTGGAGTCTGCCAGCGCTGTGCTCGACCAGGTGGTGGTAATAGGTTACGGATCTATGCGTAAAAAAGATCTGTCGGCGGCTGTGGCTACTGTGCCGGATATGAAACAGGTAAAAGAAAGACCCGTTTTAGACGTTGCCAATATGATGCAGGGAAAAGTTCCTGGCATCACAGTGGTGGGTAATGGAGGTCATCCCAACCAGGCGCCTAAGGTGATCATAAGAGGCATAGGATCGCGGCAGGATGAAAGCGTTTTATATGTGGTAGATGGCGTACCAAACGCGCCTTTCAATCCTGCCGATGTAGAGTCAATGACGGTGCTGAAAGATGCGGCATCGGCAGCGATCTACGGCGCTTTTTCCGGTTCCGCCGGTGTAATACTCATTACCACCAAACAGGCAAGCAAGGGTAAACCCAGCATAGAGTACGCTGCATTTGCCGGTGCCAAAACTGCCTGGCGTTTACCACAATCACTCACCGCCGAAAAAGAAGCGGAGGTAGCCAACCTGGCGCTGGCCAATGCAGGCAAGCCACCATTGGATGGCTGGGATCGGGCAAAAAACCCGTATGCATTTGTAACAAGAACGGACTGGATAGATGAAATATTCAGAACGGGGCTTATTCAAAGGCATACTATTACAGTGAATGCAGGTGGCGAAAGGCTAACAGCCCTGCTGCAAGGGCGATACGAAGAAAACCAGGGCACGTTGATCAACACCTATGCAAAAAACATCTCAGGTCGTATTAACCTGGGCTACGAGTTCACCTCAAAAATCAAGTTCAGACAAGAAGTTTTTTTAAACAACAACGATAGCAGGGGAACAGAAACGTCTAGTGGTTACTCTGGAACCATTCTGTCTGCCATCTACATGCCCCGGTCTGCTGCTGCCTATTATGCCGATGGAAGCTATGGCGGAGTAGGACCCAGGAAGCCTGATGCAGGCTATGAGTTTAATGGTATTCATGGTGACGTAGTGAACCCTATGGCCAGCTTGCTGCGTTACAAGCCTTACAACAGGGTTACAGATATACAATCAGTGTCGGAGTTCAAATATTCGAATATCATAAAAGGACTTTCTTTTATCAGCCGGTTCTCTTACCGCCAGGGCCAAACGCTGAACAAAAATTTTGAACCCAAACGCACAGAACCGGGCAAGCCTAACGACCAGAATACGTTGACATATTATACCAACAAAACGCATAACTGGATTTGGGAAAACACGCTGAACTATAACCGCAGGTTTGGCAAGCACAGTATCGGAGCCATGGTTTCAACAACTGCCACCGAGTATCAACTGCGCAGCTTCTCTGCCTCGGCAAGATCATTCAGCAACGAAGCAGATTGGTCCCAGTTCTTTGCATTGGCTAATGACTTCACATCCCTGCGCCCGACAGATGCACTGCTTAAAGACAGGTTGCAGTCTTTAGTAGGAAGAATAGCATACAGTTGGGATGACCGTTATTTTGTAACTGCAAGTATCCGCCAGGATATTGCCGGCAGGCTGGCTAAAGGATACAGGAAAGCAAACTATCCCGGCGTTACCGCAGCGTGGAAAATTAGTTCTGAGCCATTCTTCAATGTACCTGTTGTTGACCTGTTAAAGGTCAGGGCAAGCTGGGGGCGTATAGGCAACCTGGGTTCCATACCTTACAGCTATGGATATCCTATTTTGAGAGGCGATTACAATTACCAGATAGGAAGCGGTACGCCGCAGGTTCAAAATCCGGCTTTGTACATTCCTCAGCAGTTTAACCCGACATTGACCTGGGAAACATCGCAACAAACCGACATCGGTTTTGATGTGAGCGTGCTGAAAGAAAGGCTTTCTTTTACTTTCGACTACTTCAACAAGCTTACTTACAATTTGATCCAGGAACAAACCAATAGCTGGCCCAACACATTTGGCTATGCGGCGCCTTATCTCAACCAAGGTAAGATCAGGAATACAGGTTTTGAGTTTTCAACAAGCTGGAGAGACCGGGTAGGAAAAGTGGGTTATGAACTGAGCGCCAACCTGTCCACGTTAAAAAACCGCGTAGAATATATTGATGGTAACCCTACGTCGGTTTGGATTCATGGAGATGCATGGCGCGGCACAATAGTACCTTACCGCTCAACCGTAGGGCAGCCATTTTACTCTTACTGGCTGGTGCGTAACCTGGGCATATTTCAAAGCCAGGCAGAAGTAGATGCTTATACCGATAAGAACGGCAACAAGATACAGCCGAATGCAAAACCCGGCGACTTAAAATTTGAGGACGCCAATGAGGACGGGAAGATCTCTGACCTTGACCGTAAGTTCATGGGCAACGCGTTCCCTAAAATTACATATGGTTTTACCGCCAATCTTACCTGGAAACGCTTTGACCTGAGCCTGTTTTTGCAGGGCGTTGGTGGGGTAAAATTATTCCATGCCTTTAAGGAATCAACATTGAATGCTTCTGAGCAGGGGTACAACCGCTGGGATAAAATACTGGATGCATGGTCTCCAACCAATACTGGTTCTAATATTCCCATTATTTCTGCCAGCGACGATAACAAGAATTTCCAGACTGCTTCTGACTGGTACCTGGAAAACGGGAATTACCTGCGCCTGAAAAGCCTGGTTGTTGGTTATAATTTCCCGAAAGTATTAAACCGCGGTTCACTGCGCGTATACCTCAGCGCCGATAATCTTATTACCATCACTAAGTATAGCGGTATGGACCCCGAGGTATCCTATATAGGATTTGATGGCGGGCAATTCCCTATCTCAAGAGTATTTGCAGCAGGGGTGAAACTGACGATGTAATGATTGTGATCATCAAAAAATAAAATTATTTATGAAACATCTTTTTATTTATTTAATCATAATTGCAGGCGCTATGTTTTCATCCTGCAAAAAAGACTGGGTAGATACAAAGCCTTATGGCACTCCCAGTACGGCATATCAGTGGGATGGTGAAGATATGGTAACAAGATCCGTTGCAGCACTCTATGTTCCCATGCGTAATGACGCAACCTGGGGGAGAGATTTATTCTGGACACAAAATGCCAGCGATGATCTTATTGTAGGAAGGGTAAAAACCGATGGAGAAAATATCAAGAATTTCATTTGCACAGGAAGAGAAGGCTACCTCACGGGCGGATGGAACGACTTGTATTGGATGCTGAATAAAGCAAACCTTGCCATTGCCGGTTTGCCAACCGCCACAAACATCAGCGACGACTTAAAGAACCGTTTTTTGGGTGAAGCCTATTTTATGCGTGGGTTTGCACATTTCTGGATTGCTTACAAATGGGGACATAAAGACCTTGGTGTTCCTTACGATGCTGTAGAAAATGCTGAATTTGGGAAACGCATCCTTCCGCAGTTAGCATCTGTAACAGACAACTATGCAGCTATTGCCGAAGACTTTAAAAAAGCAGCAGATCTGCTGCCGTTATTTGAAACCTACAGTGACGCCGAACAGGGCCGGGCGCACAAAGCTGCTGCATTGGGTTACCTTGTAAAAACTTATGCTTACTGGGCGCAGTTTGATAAATCGAAATGGGAACCCGTCCCTGCCCTTTGCGACCGTATAAAAAACGAGTGCAACAGAGCGTTGCTAAAAGATAAAGGCAGCCCCGATGCAAACTACAGGGCCGTGTTTAAAATAGAGAACAACTGGAGTTCCGAATATATCTGGTCGGTAACTTCAGGGCCGTTGGGCGGCTCCGAATTTCCGGGTGTAATACTCGAAAACAAAGGCTGGGGTATTTATAACGGTTGGGGATACTTTCAGCCAACAGAGGAGTTGTACCAGGAATACGAAGCCAATGATCCGCGCCGGGAAGCTACTATCTTAAAGTTTGGCGACACTTTTACTTTTTTTGGAGAAGAACGCAGGTATTATTCAACGAACAGCCTGTCGGGTTTCCAGATCAATAAGTACATGGAGCCTTATACTTATGGCAGCAATTCACAATCGGGTACCAACCCAAAAATCAACCAGGATGGAAACTATCCTACGACCATGTTAAACCTGCCGCTAATGCGCTACGCCGAGATTTTGTTATTCAAAGCAGAAGCGCTGTTACAACTGAACAAACCCGCCGAAGCAGCTGCCCCGTTGAACGAAGTACGGGCAAGAGTGGGGCTTGCCGCCATTGCATTGCCCACAATGGACGACCTTAAGCACGAACGCCGTTGTGAACTGGCATGCGAATGGACAGATCGTTTCCATGATTTGAAAAGATGGGGCGATTACGATGAAATCAATAAGCCATTACATGGCCGCATTCATACCAACAAAACCGACCCTGCTTCGCCATATACCGTAGCGGAAGTTTGGAAAGCACGCAGCTTTGACCCTGCTAAACATATGGCGTGGCCAATAAATCCTGACGAAGTTGCAAAAAGCAATGGCGTATACAAACAAACACCGGGATGGTAATTGAGAGCGTAGTTGAGTGAGTTAATTGGGTTGATTGAGTTGATGAGGTTGAGTGGCGGTGCCATTCGTTGATTCAACTTCGTTAACCACTGCCCGACTGAGTCGTTCAGTCGGGCATTTTTCTTTTTAGCCATTCCACTCAATTAACTTACATTGGAATAAAACTTGATACCTTACACTTAAACGTTACACAATGACTGCCACCGAAGAATTGCTCCTGGTAGAACAGGCTTGGGATGCCGCGATGATGAACAATGATGTTGAAGAGATAGGAAGGTTTATGTCGGACGACTGGGTGATTATTGGCACGGAAGGCGGCATTACCACCAAAGCTGAGTTTCTCGATTTCATCGGCTCGGGTGTGGTGCAGCACAGTCGTATGGAGGCAGACGAAACGCAGGTAAAAGTATATGGCGATACTGCTATTATTATTACCAGGGGCACAAGCGCAGGACTGTATAACAAACAATATTTTGAACTATACGAATGGGCTACCAGTTTTTTTATAAAGCAAAACAGTCAGTGGATATGCACTCTTACAATGGTTACGCCTGCCAAAGCACCTGAATAATAGTATCCTCATTGCGCCAGGGTCCTTGTGTGCATGCACCACAGCTCAATTATGCACTCCTGCTTGTCATGCCGACGAGGTGGCATCTGCGAACGGATGCCTCGCGCCTTCTGAATGACAGGTTGGGAGTGGTACAGGTTTACAATTCGATAAACAATATGGTAGAAACGTTGGTTGTATTCTATTCTGCTACACAATGAAACGCATACACCGAAGCGCTCGCACATGCACCACAGCTCAATTATACACTTCTGCTTGTCATGCCGACGAAGGAGGCATCTGAATGCGAACGGATGCCTCGCGCCTGCCAATGACAGGTTTTTTCAGTATGATGTTTATCAGTTGGTTATAAACTTATTTTTTGTTTGCACAAACGCGGTTTACTTTCAGCTATAAATCCTCTGCTTTTTGTTACTTTTTTGCGGAAAAAAGTAACGCAAAAAGCCGCCCGAAATCGACTACGGCCGATTTCGGGAACGCCCTGATTAAGCTTTAG
>JBQCGX010000050.1:0-63432 GCA_051955255.1 Agriterribacter sp.
ACTGAGAAGAACATAAATGATCTGCTGCCGTTTCTGTTGCATCAAAAAAAGGCAGGTCATCTACTGGCTTTATACGAAGCGGTGAATGATGCGGGGATGAAACAACTTATTCTTGCATGGCTCCTTCTTGGGCTATATCAGGCTAATAGTACTGACGCTGACAGATATTTGGACGATTTTGATATCAGCCAATTAAAAAAGCGGCAACAGGTGCGCTTTTTTGAGCAACTAATCAATATTAGTCCGCTGCATCCATTATTCGATACATCCGTGTTGCAGGATACGGTTCCTTTTCTCGAAAATGAGGTGATCGATGACGGTGTTAATTACCAGTTGAAACGAAAATTCAGGGAATTGCTGTCCTTTTTAAAAGTCTTGTTCTATTTCGCCCCGGATCAGTACGACGTGTATCGGGTTCGAATATCTGCACTACCTGAGTATCCCGGCAAACTGTATTATGGTATCGCGGCTTGTGCGCATTTATGGGCAAAAATCAAAAAAGGTGATGCCCCTACTGACAAAATAAATATACTGAAGCAGATCATTGATGACCTGACTATTCCTGCCGGCACAGCCCAGCAAATAGACAGCGGCCACGGCGCACGTGCTTTTATTAAATACAGGATATATGAGGTATTTTCTCAGGTATTTGACTGTTTCGCGGACTGTTGCAGTTCCTCAGAGGTAAAGCGAATAGTTGATTATTGGATTGTCAGGCACAACCAAAGCGGATATCCCGATTATAATAGCGATCTGGTGTTTGCAAAAGCTATTCTGCCAAGAGAAGAGCTAAGAGACGAAGTGTACAGTATTATTCAGCATGCGGAAGATATTGCGCGAGGTGATCACGGGACAACAACATTGGTAGAAAGTTTGTCCGCCATTGGTGCTATGTATGGAAAGGCGCGGAGAATGCAAGATTATAACCGAATCTATAATGAACTTTTGGCAATAGCCTGTGGTGTATCTTACCGGAAAGACTACCAGTTCACCAATATATTCTCTACACTTGAAAAAACCCATAAAAACAATCCAGGCGCAACATTGCAAAGGTTAGCAGATAACTATGCACTTCTTTACAAAATCAGGGACGCCGGAAATGCGCGAATGTTTCATATTTGTATGGCCGAACTGATCGGCTTTGCTGCAGATCGTTATCCGGAGCTTGGATTTATGTTATTGACCCAAGAAGACCATAATTTAGGCAGGGACGAAGCCATGCAGATCGTGCTTACCAACCTGTTGCGCGAGTGCCCTTCAGAGCAATTACCCTTCCTGTGGTTAGTTATCATTACGATGGGAAAATGGGAACATTTGAATAGTGATTATGATGATTATATCAATAATCTTTACAAACTGTTTTTTGAGCGGATGATAGCCTATGCGAATGAAAAACTAGTAGAGGTCAGTTATCAACATGTTTGGCATCAGTTATCCGTTGAACGCGGACAGTCCCATAAGATCATCGTGATAAATACCATTCTAAAACAGCGTGTTCCAGTACCTGCTTTTTTGATCTATCCGACACCTGTAGATAAGGTACAGCAGTCTACAGGTTTTCTACCTGAACGAAAAGAGCGGCCGCTTACATTCCAGAAAAACACAAGCCCCCCTGATAAGGCCACACTTGAAGGGATGGATGTTGATCAACTTAAAGAAGTTGTGAAAAAAGGTGCAGATGCGCTGTACTATAATCGTACAAGGTCAGTATGGCATGATTGCTGGAAGAGATTGGTCTCTATCTTGTCACCTTGGTTTGAGGGGCTTTCTGATGAGCAAAAAGCTACCGTAAAATTGAAATTTGTTCAAATCCGGCGAAAAACTATTGCGGCACTTGATGAGCTTGGTGGAACAGTTGCTGCGGATGCCCGAACTTTTGCCACCGTTGGTATCAAACTGATACAGGATATAGATGTGGACTTTCCGGGGTATGAATTGTTGCCAATTCTACAAGCAGACAATCAACTTATAGAAATTCCTCGAAAGGTGTTTTCAGGCATACATTATCCTTATGATGAAAAACAAGTTACGATAAATGCCTCCCAGTTCCTGGAACTAATGCAGGCAGCGCCGGTATCGGTACTGGGTCAATGGGCATCGCTGGCAGAAGGTTATTACGATAATCCTACATTGGTGCAGGTATATCTACAGTTATCAAAAAGGATATTTGCTTATGATCCGACGCAATCTGCTATTTACCTGGAAAAAGCATTTGCTCTGGCTTATACGGTAGGGTACCAGCGAGAGGATTGGGAAGATGAATTGATAGTGTGGGCATACACATGCACGCCACAAAAAGCGAATTACTACTTGTTGTATAGTTTCTATAATTGGCATATAGACCGTGAGTACGATATTCCTCACAAAATTTATAAAAAGCTCTTGCCTTGGATAAGTAAGTTTAATGAGCCGGAGTTCTACGAAATTTATTATCAGGCGAACTACGCCTTTAACAAAAAACTTGGCGAGGGATTGCCGGAACCCGGGGTTGATCCGGCCATTATTTCAACACATATAGAAACTAAATCCTTTCCTAATATCATCCTTAATTATCTGGCAGACTTATGTGATTATCCGGTAGTAAAGATCAGACAGCTTGCACAAGACGCACTATTGTTGTTTTATCAAATGGATGCAGCTATCGTAGAGCATTTCATAATTAATGATCTGAAGAACAGATCAGTCAACCAACAGGAGCATTTTATCGCGCTTTTACAAGCAATTGCGTTACAGGGAGGCCAGCTCTCAACTCTTGTAAATCAATTAGGCTGGATGTTACAAACAGGCCACTTTAATATACAACAGGGTTTTGCAGACCTTATAGAATACATTGTGCAAAAGGGTGAATCAGTTGAAGGCTCTTTATATACTACTGCGAGGAATATACATAAGAAGCCCATTTTTTCCATACAACCACTAATAACCCCGGTTCATGAAGGAAGTGATTTTTGTTACTCGGATTATCAAAATCGTTTGCTGGAAAAACTAACGGAAGCAGGACGAAGTGAAACCAGGTTCGATGATGAACTGTATACAGAATTAATTAATAAAGGATGGAACCGGCGCACAGCGTGGAGTAATGAAGCTGCAGTTCACAGACATTACAACATAAATTCAAATTTTGATAGACTCGAAATTAATGGGCCGTTGTTCGCAAACTTGCAGGAATTGATCAACAGACGGTTCTTTAAATGGGTTCGGCAAGGGGCGTATCAAGACAATGACATCCTTAAATTAAAATATGATTTGAGGTTATATGATCCCGGTGTAGTTGGAAGAAAAATGGAGGCGATGCCTGCCAATATCCAATGGAAAGGCTTCGAGGTTACAGAAGATCAATTCATGGCATTTGCAGATGTGGATGAGGTTATTACAAACTTTGTTAGTCGTGATCAACACCGCATTTCCATATTTGAAAATGGGAACCATCGCGTTAGTGAATATCCTGCGCAATTTACTCAGTACTTCACTGCATCTTTGTTTATGGGGTCACCTGGCATGCCCATTCAACAACTCACAGAACTGTTGACGAATCGATATCCATACTACCACGTGCGTAATTTTTATCGGTCAGAAATGGAGCGGTGTTTCGCAGATGTGGACTCTGCATTAAAAATACATGGACTAATACAGCCACTGTTGGCAGTATCGGATAACCTGTTCCGCGATAGAGAGGATGGATGTATAGCCATTGTTTTGCCGGAGTTATACGATAGTTTTGGTCATACAGCGACATATATCGAATGGCAGGAGCCTTTTAAAGATGATAGAAGAAGATTTGAGCCAAATTCAAAAGGCAGTACTGTTACAATAGACAGGGATGCATTAAAAAGCCATGCAACCAAAGCAAATCTCAGCATTTATTTGTGTTTTGATTTGCACCGTACAACCGAAAAGTACAAAAGTGAAGCCGACATGAACTGGGAAAACCGTATTGTTGTACGTGAACTTGCTCTTTAAGTTTATGCTACCAAATGTTAATCGAAATTTCCAGTATGGAAGCTGATAATCCGGAAGAAAAGATTGAACTGAAATCGTTTCATGCGGAGATACTAAACGACCATGCTGCACTCAAAATAGAGATGGGTAATTATCAACCCATTCCCGGTTAATGCAACTGGACAATTCTATGATACAACGGAACTATTTACAGATAAGACGGAATGTAGACGAAATGGTGGAGAGCGATCCGAATCTAAAAAATCGAATAATTATTAAATAAAAAATACCAACAAAAGTTGATAGATTGTAAGTATAAATATTTTTCCAAATACGTATATTCGAAAAATGGCGAGACTTTCCATAAAATCTAATGTCCTAAGGCAACTTTTTGCCAGTTCAGGAAATCAATGTGCTTTTCCCGGCTGTACTCACATCCTCGTGGATAATGAAGGAGACTTTCTTGGACAGTTGTGTCATATCGAAGCCGCAGAAAAGGGGGGAGAACGCTATAATCCTGCACAAACGGATGAAGACAGGCGTAGTTATAACAATTTAATACTTTTTTGCTATCAACATCATATAAAGACCAACAATGTAATTAAATATCCTGCCTCGATTTTAGCAGAGATGAAATGTCAACATGAACAGAAATTTAGACAACATCTTTATAAAATACCTAAGACTCAGGAGCTCGGAATCTTTGACAGGATAAATGACAAGTTGGACAAATTAGTTTCTTTAGCTGAGCAATCTATTTCTAAAATGGATGAATTAGAAAATTCAAATTCAAAGAACAGTATTACATTAAACGCAATAGAAACCCAACTTTCTCTGCTAATTAAATCTAATCCCATTTCGTCTGCCGACGTGAATATTTACTCAGAAAAATTGGATTTTATATTTTCTTTGAGGAAAAAAGGTCAGATAAAGACTGCACTAGAATCATTGTACGAATTTAAAAAAGAGAAATGGGCGGTTATTGACGAAGAATTAAAATATAAAGTGATTGCAAATATTGCTACAATTCATTTTGGCTTAAAGAATGCAGAAGAGGCAGCTTCGGTCCTTTTAAAATTAGAAACTGTCAATTTTGAAAGTGAAAACAGCTTGTCATATTTAGCGCTAGCCTATGCGATTTTGGGGGACGCAGAAAAATTCAATCGCATTCATACTAAGGGACTATTGAAAGATTCAACAAATGCCAATCTTTGGATTGGCTACGTCTACTTATATGCAAATGACAACGAAATTGATAAAATTGTTCAGTGTATTCCATCTAAAGCGTTAGAAAACTCTGAGGTGTTAATGCAGATTGGAAATAAGTATTTGGAAGTTAATAACACAGAATTAGGATTCAAGTATTTAACACAAGGAATACAAGCTATAGGACAAGATATTAAAGTTAGGTGGCATCCATTGTCCTTTGTCGCGGAAAAGAGATTAGCATACACACTTACGAAGGAGAAAATTGCATTTCACTCAATAAATGAACAGGATAAAGTAACAATTGGGAACTGTATAAAGGATTTAAGTGAGGCTTGGGCTTTCATAGAAAATACAGAATTGATCAAATCGTATTCGCATGTATTAATGAATCGGGGCGTTGCATTAAAATTCATTGGAGAAACAGTAGATTCTCAAAGAGATTTAGAACAAGCATGGTATTTATCCGATAGTTTTCAATGTTTTAAAAACCTTTTTGTCTTATACCTGGAAACTGATCAGCTTGATAGAGCCTTTGGCATTATTTCGTACCCTAATCCGGAGTCCCTCACAGATTATAACAGGATGGAATTTATTGGATTGCGAGCTCGATACTTTCATCTAAAACGAGATATTGAAAGTGCCATTGCCCTGTTATCAACAGAGCTCGCAACATCTTTCAATGAGGATAAAATTCACATTTTTGACTTAATATGTTTAACATATTTTGAGTTTGGGCTGTTTGCAGAGGCACTTCCCAAAGCTCAACAGTTCGTCGAGGAATTTCATCAAGAACCTGTGGCATTTGTTTCACTTGCAGTTTGTAAAAGAAACCTGGATGATATTGAGGCTGCAAAAATGAACTTAGGAACTGCCAAGACTCTAATTAAGCCTGGGGAAAATAACTTTCTTATCCTATATCAAATTGGCATTGAGTTTTATCTTCTTGAGTTATATGAAGAGTCCATTGAGTGTTTTGAAAAGATTTTTAACCCAGACATAGCAAATGATGTTGCTAGAAAGTTGATAAATCTCTATTTCAAAGTTGGAGACTTTGAGAAAGCAGAAAAATTATGTGTAGCTGTGCTAGGTGTAAAACGATCGGACACTTTAGCAAGTGAAATTTTATTTAGAATTTATGAAGCGACTTCGCGTTTATCTGAAGCTGAAATAGTTTTGGAAAACTTTCTTATAAACGGCCAAACAAATGCTTTAAACCATTTTAGGTCATTGGGCATCAAATTCTATAAAAGAACAAACAAGCGTGATAAGCTCAGGGGGATTTTGCTTTCGATTAAGAATTTTTCCCAGTATGAACTTCGGGAACAATTTGTGTTCGCTAGATTGCTTGTAGAATGCGACGAAAAGGAATTGGCAATTAATGTTGCATATGAAGCCAGGCTGAATAATTTTGAGAATTTTCGGGCTCATGAATATTTTGTTTATTTCATGATGAACATTGAAAACGACTCTGAGAATGATATATTTCTCAATCAAGTATCCTTAAATAATTCGATAACCCTAGTTGATAAAAGCGGGATGCAATCGATTTTTTTAATTACAGATGATCCGCGACAAAGGGGAAAAGAAATTTTAAGAAGTTCAGACGAATTATCGAAACTTCTTGTTGGTAAGGCCGTTGGTGATGAAATTATAATCGAAAATGTAATTGGCACAGGGAATGTTTTAATAGTAAAAAAAATAACTGTAAAAGAAGTATTTGCATTTCAGGAAAGTCTAAATCTACTGGAGTCGAAGTTCGCAGGGGCGACCAATATAGTTTTTTTTAAAGGAGATTCTCAGTCCAATCCAGGTGAAATAAGAGATTTTCTAATTGAGAATTCGGAGAACTACAATAAAAAAAGGGCCGAAGTTCTAAGGGCTTATAATGCAGGAGTGGTTACCATTGGAATGTTAGCGAAGTCGCTTTCAAAAAAACATGAAGAAATGTGGGGAGAGATGTTGAAGGAAAGTGGTGTGGGAATATACAGTTATCGGAGAGATGAGACTCCGGATTTAGAAGAGGTTTTGATGGATGGCAAGCCTATCGTTTTGGATTTAAGTGCTTTGTTAACTTTGGGAACGCTTTTACATCGACTCTCGTTACTAGAGGATCAGAAATGTATATTGGCTCAATCAGTTTACGATCAGTTACTTGAGTTTCGAGACAGCCAAGGAAATAAACCTATATTCAAAGATGTTCATCCAGATAGTAGAGATTCTACAAAAATAATCTTACCTAATGATGATACTCGAACTCAAACAAACTTAGTTGACTCACTACTTAATTGGTGTTTAGAGCACTGCTTTTTATATATTCCGAAGACCAAAGCATCCCTTGATTCTAAAAATTCAAACTTAATAGAAGTAATAGGGCAATCAGACTATGATACACTCCAAATTGCAATTGAACAACAGGGTGTTTTGATGTCAGATGATGATAAACTTAAGCAGTTTTCCAATGATGAATATGGTCTAAAATCTTTTTCAAGTTATCAATTAATCACGTATTTGGTAAGAACTAAGAGTTTAAGTGAGGAGGAGTTTACCAGAGCAACTAGAATACTCTTACAAAATAATTTTTTATATATTCCAGTTAGAGGCTCCGACTTGTGGTATCTTTTTTCTGAAAGTGGTTTTTCTATTAAGAAGCCATTTGAGACTGGAGCACAGGGGATGTTAATACTCAGAAGTCACTATGCCGCAAAAACCTTTTTAATTTTTTCGAAAAACTTGTACTTGAATATTAATTTAAGAAAAATGAGAGATCGAGTATTAATCTATTTACTTCAGGTGATCCGAAGGCGTGTAGACTTTCCTGAGATAAAGTCTGAGATTTTAAGACGGGTAGACCAAGTGTTTAAGTTCTTACCGACCCAAAGGGATGAATTGAAGAGTCTAGTGATAAATTTTTAAAATAGAATTACCTCTAACAATTGAAAAAAACTTAATTATATGGACCAGCTTTCTATCAGGACGGGAAACATCGTTAGGTATATGGGCGGACTGCGTGATTTTTATGACAGGCCTGCTGAAGTGATATCGATTGATTTGGGAAAAGATGAGGTGACGTACTTGTTACGAGTAAAAAATTGGGCAAAAGAAGTTACTGAAATTCGCGCTTACAAAGATGAAATCTGGCCACTATATTTAGAAGTATCACACCTCGAAAAGTTAGGGTATGTAAAAGAAGAACACAGAAATGTATTTAATAAGGATGGGTTAAACTTAATACGTCCCATCTTTATTAAACGACTACCGGAAGGAGGACTCTTCTACGATGACAAGGGATTTGTCGTGGTTGAGAAGACATTACCTGTTCCTTTTGAAGAGGGTCAACTGGAGGGTTCAACGAGGCCCGCTACTTACTTACACTATTTGCAAAACTATTGGGGAGACAGACTCCATAAAACAATAGATGTGGATGTACTCCTTTGACACACCTAATTTATGGATCGATGACCGAAGATCGTTACTCTTGGCGAGTAATTATTAGGAGTTGAATGTGAAAGAAGATGAATGATACACTGTGTATTGTACGCTATCGGCAAAGATCCGATTGACTCAGGAAATTGAAGTAAAACGAGGCATACGACTTATAGAATAATTTTATGTGGCGTCAGTTTAACTTTTTTCCAAGGGAGCCATTTTGCCTAATTGTTCATCAGTTTTGGCAATAGCCGCTGGTAAAACTTCTAACCAATTATGCAAATACCAAAGTGACACCATGTAACTAACAGTTAGCAACAACACGAATAAAAAAAAGATCCAGCCAAAATGGGGAACATTGAGGAAATATACTGTTATAGCAAATAGCGCTTTGTATGCCAATAAAAAATTGTACTGTAAATTCGACTGCTGTTCCTGAAGAACCTTAAATGCGTGCTGCCATTGCTCGACGCTTATGTTATCTTTTAGGAGATGGTAAGTCTTATAAAACCAGTCACTAGATATTTTCTCTGGCATTATTTGCGTTTTATTAAGTGCTGTAAAGGTTTTATTAAACGATTTTATTTTTAGGTCCCATTTTAAGATGGATTGTGTCCAACGAGAGGTCGTTACAAAACTTGTAAGTCTAAAAAAAATATATCCGGAGTGATATAGGAAGAGGTGTACCACGATAAACAATATGAAGGGAATGAAAAAATCTCCTCTGATAAAGAAGTTAGCTATTTCCTTATAATCGGTCACACTCATAAGAGTGTACCGATAATAATATCGTTCGAACAAATAAGATGTTATACTCAACGAAAAAATAATGTCAATAATACGTCTGATAGGCTTGTATGGAGATTTGCCATTTAAAAAATCTTCCAGAATGGGATTTAGTGGTAGCATAATAAGGGTTGTTAGGGACATAAAGCTACATTTCTAGATTGCTATTTCAAACATATTTTACAACTGATGCTCACCAACTGCCTGTACGTTATGAAATTATTGCTTAGACAGTTATTGAAAGCCGGGGAATAGTTCGTTGCAACGCTTCAGATACACCTGGTGCGTGATCCCCCCCTCCCAAGATTAGTCTGACCAATGCATTGAGGAGTATACTGTTAGGATATTCGAATTTTAATTAATACATTAGCTGTGCTTACTAACTGATGCTGTAAGAAATAGACAATAATTCTGAGCCATAAACCATTTATGTTTAAGCAGTCTCCTTATAATCACCTTTCTAAGTGTATCAATAAGAAGATCAGATGGCAATTAATAGAGCCTTGAAAAAATAGAATATTTATCAACTGTCGTTAGGCGAATTGATATCCATACTATCGAAAAATGTAAGCGTTTTTTACAGTGATAAAATTTTTACTTGGTTTCAGCAATGACATCAAAAATTACAATATATACAGGTTCTCCAATTGAATACGAATCCGAAAAGCGGGTATTTCAGACTGTGATCAATCTCTTGCAGAAAATGAACAGAGAAGCGTTACTTATTGCTAACGTACATATTGATAAAACACAGATTGACCTGATTGTGGTACTTGAAAAAAAATATTTTGTAATTGAGGTAAAAGGAACGCAGCGCGAAATCAAGGGTGGCGTCAATGGTACATGGTTACAGAGAACGTCTTTGACAACTTGGGCTCCTGTTCGTAATTATTATGAACAGGCAATGAAAGCAGGTTATGTAGTAAAGGATCATTTGTCAAAGTTTTTCGAAAGACAAGTATCTTATCCTCACACTCGGCTTTTGTTTGCCCCGGGGCTAAATCCTGCATCTCAAATTCCAAACTCTGATTTCAAAGTGAGTATTGTATCTTTTCCCGAGTCCCTTTCGTTCAGCGTTAATGCTGAGCCAGACGGGTGTACAATTCAAGATTGGAAGAAATTTCTGGCAGCCCAGCATATTCATCCAGTTGCAACGACCGGAGCAGCACTTGATCCACAGCTTTATCACAATGAACAATTACTGAAAATTTACAATCAATCGGTTATTGAAACTTACAAAGATGACATAGCGGCTTTTGTTCCTATTACTGGCTCATATGACGATTCGATAATATCATTAGAGGAGATGACAAAAAAAGTCACAGATAATAAGAATCTATTGATAGCTGGTCCTTCAGGGTGTTCGAAAACAATATTAGCAAAGTGGATGGTGGTACAACTAGCTTCAAAGAACCGCACAGTAATATATCTCCAGGCAAAATATTTTAATTCCTTACTTAGACCATTATTGGATGATGAGATAAAATTGTTAGGAGCTCCATCCGCCTCCGTTTTTTTTGATGCGTGCAAAAAGTTGGAGGAACCTCTTACTGTAGTAATAGATGGTTACAACGAATGCAGCCATGAAAAGCAAAAAAGAATTGATCGCTGTTTGGTTGCGCTGTGTTTTCGATATACTGCAAATGTCATTCTTGTCTCTCAGGATCGAAAAGTCGGTCTATCGGGATTAAACCTTGAAGTAATTGATGTTCAATATCCGGATCATGAAACAAAGAAAAGAATTGCAGCGAAATACGGGGCTCGGGACTTAACTGAAAAACTGAACGCTCTTTTATGGACTGCGACTTCGGGAATTGAAGCGATGATTATTGGGAAAATGGGCGTTCATAAAATATCCCGTAAGAGTAAGTTCGCTCTTTTCGATTATTACGTGAGGCAAAGGCTGGGAGCGAATGCATCCGAAGGCACGAAGTTGCTTTCATTGATTGCAAACTATTTGACCAACCGCGTGTCATTCGTATTTAGTAGTCGTGAGCTTGACGAGCTTATTGCAGAAGAAAACATGCCGCCGGGGCTAATTGATACATTAGTCAACAGCAAATTACTGACTAGGTATTTTGATAAATTAAGTTTTGGACATGAGCTTTTTCTTCATACTTACATGGCAGATAATATAACAAGAACTCTTGGAAACAACGCCAATGAATTGGTTAATGCGATGGATATGCCGATAAACCGCAATAGTCGGATTTTTCTAATTGGTGCTATTGATGATGAAGCTATTCTAGCGAATGTGTTAGAGGCAATAACTGATCCGCAATTGATAGTGGAAATTTATCTCGGAGAAGCGGGCGAAGCTGCGCGTTCCTGGACAGTCACAAGGTATGTTAGTATCTTTAAAGATTTGGCCACAGAGGTGCAAGAACTTCAGTTTTCAATTTCAAATGAAGAATTTAGGAACATTTCAATTGTGGAAGGTTCCATGAATAAATGGAGTTCTTTAGAGGCTGCATTTATTTACGCAATTCCAGAATTGCTGTTGCATGGCTTTTTTTTCGAACAAGTATTTAAGGTCGCCGGAATGGCCGACGCGATGCTAGAGAGGGAGTTTGCGAGATTACGTCCAGAAGCAAAAGAAAAAAATATTGCTATCCGCAGCGATTTATTTGCCGCGATTTATTGCCCGATATTTTATCAAGGCTGCGGTTTGTCCCGTATTATATCGTCATTGAGTGCTGGCCTAATTTCATTGAGGATGCACAATCGGGCTGTTCCTGTTAATGTTGTGTCTGTTGTTAACCTAGAATCTTGGTCGAACGGAAGATTGTACACTGCGTTGGTCTTGGCTAGATTTAATGAGGGATTGATTTCTTTATTTCCGGTAATTTACCATTGCCTTACAAAACAATGGAAATATCTGCCTTATCATTTGAAAATAGAATTATTAGACCGTTGTGAATATTTTGGGGCGTATAAAAAAGAACGGCTGCAATTAGTGGATGCCATCAGGAATGTTTTAGATAATAATAACCCAATGATAAATTCGATAGCTTTTGATGTTTTGAGTAACCTTGGTGCGTTTGAGACCGAGGAAAAGGATGAACGTACGAATGTTGATTTTCAATTACAGAGAATTTTTAATGATAGACATAATCCGGAGAGTTGGAGCGATGCGGCTGGCATCTTTTATGCGCATTTTGACCATCCATTTTCTGGTGCTTATAGCAAGGCAATTTATGAATTGTCAGAGGCTGACAGGAAAGAATTTATGATTATGGTTGTAAAAGGAATTCAAGGAGGGCTATTCACTACTTCTGCTATTGTGGCCCTCGCGAAGTTCAATGATCCCGAAGTTGCTAATTACCTGTATAAGTTTATCGAGATTCTTCCTAAGGAGACGTCACATATGCCCCAGGAAGATCTTGCAGTATATATGCTCGTCCATTGTATTTTAGGACAATTTAGAAGTCCTATAAATACGGATATCGGAAGGTATTCCTCCATTTCTGATAATGCTCTTTCAGCAACCGGAATTATTCATTACTGGATTAACAGGAATGATTTGACCAGTATTGAAATAGAAGAAAATTGCGAACAGGCTTGGTCGTTTTTGGAGCAAGAAGCTTCCCGTCATACGATAGATATTTTGTACCAATCTTTCTTAGCTTTGCGTAATCATGATATAGGCTTTAATCTAACTGTCACTCCTTTGATGAGTCATGATATATTTCCGGATCGGATTGCCGCTATTTGCAGACATGCTATTGATAATGCGATAGAATTGCAAGCTTTGTATCAGTGGAAAAAAGGGGAGTCTGTCTTTACGCATGCAATAACTTTCTTGGGGACGCTAGGAAATCAAATGGATATTCCCTTACTGAAAAAATTCGTTAATCATCCGGAATTTGGACGTCAGGCAATAAATGCAATAAAAAAGCTTCAAGAAAATTCGCTAAACTGAATGAAAATCCGGAGCTGTAGTGCAGACTCTCTGACTTTCGAGAGTTTATGGTATTAATTATCGCGTCTATCTCCGTGTTGTCGATATTCCCATACACCTCCTTTGCCGAAACGTGAGCTTTTAAGTAATGCAAAATGAGCTTTACGGTAAAGTGAGCGGGTGGAGATTTGAGTAATTTTGCGATTGTTACTATAAATAGCACTTCAAATATGGGAAAAGCCGATAAATTAAAAGCGATCAATTATTCAGGGATTTTTCCGTCGTGCTATTCTGATTACAGCGAAAATGTATTCATGCTACAACTGAACACGTATTGCTATACCTGTATTTCGGCGAGCAGGTAATTGGAGACAGAAATAAGAAGATAACCATCAACGCCGGTGAATGTGCCGTTATTCGACGCAACCACCGCTCTGGTCCAAACTCCCCCGGAACCGGTAACAAATGTAGACCTGCAAAAACACACTAAAATAATTCACAAAGTAGGTATTATACCTAGGTGTACTAGTCGAGCAAATATGTGATTTACGGGTGCTGTCTAGTTAATACGATGATTTTGTCGATAGGTTCTGTGTCTTCGGGTAAAGGGACAAAGGTAAGTGAATAGCTATTTCCAGTAGTTGGGTTCGCGCCCATTATTGCCCATTCGTCCTCGCCCAAATGAATGAATTCTTCACTCAACAGAGACTGAAATCCGGTATCTTTCTCAATAAAGTATTCTAACAATCTATCCTCTTTGATAATAAACCAACCTCTTTCATTTTCGGACATAAATTCAAACAAAACAGCGCCGGAGTTCAGTATAGATAGTTTCTGTAAATGAGTTATTTCACTTGGCACTGTGAAGAGTACCTCCATGTTCAGTGTGTTGTTCTGATCAACAGTCCAAAGGCTTATTTCCTTGTTATTTTCTCTGCTAGTTACCATTTTGGAAGGCTCATTCATCGCAAGGTTTATGATCTCAAGGTATTCAAATTCAGGAACCACTAGCTGTCTACTGCTTACCTTTTTATAGTTCTGATCAAGTTGCGTGTGAAGTAGATTGTTTTCCTTCTCCTCTTCCAAAATATGAATCTGGTCATTAAATAAAATTGCCCAGGTAGTGTTTTTAAATATCTTGTTCCGTTGAACTGTTATCATCCCGTTTTGAAAGTCTACCCGATGAAGTCGCCTGCCCCGGCAATAATAACCAGCATTATCCACGAATCCAAGAAACCCTTCTCCAAAAGGTTTGGTGATAACAGCTTTTTGCTCTCCGGATTTTGGAAATAGTTTACTAATAAATGCTTGCCTAGTACTCCCCGTTCCTTTTTCAATTGCAATTAAAATTTCGCCACGAGGACCTTTTATTAAAGTTGGGTATTGCTCCCCTAAATGTTCAACGTAATCTGGTTGCATGTCGTCTTTAAGTAAAAGGTACCCGGTATTAAAATCACCTCCCCCTTGGTAAACTCCTAATGCCAGAAGTGTTTGATTGTTATAATCAATTTGTGAGGTAGAAAAGTCAAATCCAAGAGAAGACGTAATTAAATGAATTATTCCTTCTTTCGTTTGACAAATGTCAACGTTTACCATAAATGCGGGGTTAGGGTTCTAAAAATACTATTGGTTTGAGTTAAGCAGCGTACGATAACTTGAGTATATGGCCGGAAACTAAACGATAAGGTTTAGAGTTTGAAATAAACACAACCCGGATCGATACTCTGACCATCTAGGCAGGTATATTTCATACTGATCTCAAGTTTTTGTACGCAAAGAATGAGACTACAATATACAGAATTTTTGACGGTTTGTTTTAAGTCAGCCGTTAGTGTAAAATCTGTATTTGTTACGTTCCCGCAAATTGTAAAACAGTTTCAGCCTATCTTCATATGGACTACTCTTAGACTTTCGACTCTATCCGGTTTAAGCTGGACATCTGGTAATCTCTCAATGGCGCTGCTTTGGTCTTTTGGTCTATGTCTTTTGTAAGTTTGATCTACATATTTTGTACTTGTATGGCCCAGGAGTAATGCAACGGTGGCATTATCTACATTGGCATCCTGTAAAAGGATCGAAAAGCTCAGCCTTGCGCAGTGCCAGGTGATGTGTTTGTCTATCCTCGCGTCACCGCACCATTGATGTAAAATTTTATTAGCCCCTTCTGCCGACGGCAGACCAAACACTTTTCCCATTTTAACGTCTTTAGGCAATCTGGCTCTTCTTTTCTCAAGTATTGTTCTTGCTATGGGGTGTAAGGTAACAGATAATGGTTCACCTGTTTTTGCCTGTACGATGCGAGTTTTTAGTTGATCTCCTTTAATGTCTGACCAATCCAGCGGTTTTACATCGCACCACCTCAATCCGGCATAGCAACTAAGGATAAATGCATCCCTTACTTCTTCATGATAACACGGAGTGTTTAACAGTTGAATATATTCGTTGGACTCAAAATGCTCTTTTAATTTCTTGTTCTTATTGCCTTTCGCAGCCACCTCATCCACTGGATTATTTTTGAAATAGCCCTCTTTTGTAGCAGACTTAATCATTTTCTTAAAGGGTGAAAAATAATTGCTGGGAGTGTCTCCATTAAAATGATCAAGTAAATGCTGTCTGAAACGGACGCAGAGGTTTTCGGTAATATCAGAAGGAGAGATAAATTCTTTGCCAATAAAGGTCCTGAACTGTTTTAAGCTCTGTTCAAGATGGCGTTTCCCTTTCCGGATATTATTCTTTACGTACTCTTCATAATAATCCAGGAAGTTAGTTTTAAACTTATGGGCAGGAATAAATCCTGAACCTACGGCTTGTTTTTCCAGGATCAGTTCCGCCAGTTTGGTATCCAGCAGGGAACGTATTTCCTTATTGTAGTTTTTTTCAACCTGGTTCCTGGGCGTTATCCAGGTAAACATGCCGGCGGCTTTACGCTGATCCGCTGCTTTGCCCCATTCGAAGTAATACCATTTTTTCAGCCCGTTGCGGGAGGTTTTTGTTGTGATAGTAATTCCCATGACGAATAAATTTGTGTTCGCCAAACTGTTCGCCAATTGTTCGCCAAAAAAGGCGGAAAAAAGCGGAAAAAAACGGAACAAAAAGGAACTACCTATAATAAAAAATCCTTGTAAACAAGCGTTTACAAGGATCATGAGTGCCCAGGACTGGATTCGAACCAGCACACCTCGCGGCGCTGCCACCTGAAGACAGTGCGTCTACCAATTTCGCCACCTGGGCATCCTTTGGGGGTGCAAATATAAGGGGATTATTCCTTCTCCCGCAAATTTCTGTTGTTTTTCCAGCCAATAAGCAAAACACCGGCAATTACCAGCACGGTGCCTGCCCATTGTGCCCAAGCCATGTGTTCGTGCAACACAAAATGCGCCTGCACAATGGTAGAAACCGGCCCTATAGCCGATATAATGGCCACATTGTTGGATCCAATGCGGTTCATGGCATTCGACATCATAAAAGTAGGCAATACAGTAGCTACCACTGCCAGCAATACACCATATCCCGCATGTATACCCGAAAATCCCGTAACGGGTATGCCGCCAGCCAAGCTGTAATGTATAAAGATACCTGCAGTGGCTGCCAGCATTGCATACGATGTAAACCTGGTTGCCCCCGTTTGAGGTATCAATCTGCCGCTGCCGGCTATATATATCGAAAATGTAACGGCACAAAGAAAAATGAGCACGCTGCCCCATAAAAAATTTTCATCTCCTGTGTCTACCTGCAACTCCCCCCAATAGGCAATGGCAATACCGATGTACGTAAGGATCAGTGCCGTTCGCTGAGTGACGGTAACCGGCAGACGAAACAGCCAGGCATTCAGTATCACAACAAACGTGGGATATAAAAAAAGGATCAGTCTTTCAAGCCCAGCACTTACGTACTGCAGCCCCACAAAATCAAACAAGCTGCTGAGATAATACCCAAACACGCCCAGCACAATAATATACCACCATTGTTTTTGGGTGAGTGGTACCGGTTCTTTACGGGATGCCAGCCAGGCGGCCACGGCATAAAACGGCAACGAAAAAAACATACGCAATGCCAGCAGCGAAAGTGCATCTATGTGTATACGCGCAAATGCCAGCTTTACAATAATGGCTTTGGTAGAAAACAGCACAGCACCTGCAAATGCAAGTAAAAAACCTGCAACAGACATGGAGTGACTTTTAGACTGTTTCATTCGCCTTTGTTTTAATTGCCCGCTCCACACATGTACATTCGTGCGTTAAAAAATCCGCATCCTTTTTCATTGTATAAAAAACCCCGGACAAGCCGGGGTGTAATCAGTTGCTTTTATAACACTAAGGCCTAAACGCTTACATTAAAGTCGCGCAAAGCATCGTTCAGACTGGTTTTAAGGTCGGTGCTGGCTTTGCGTTTTCCAATAATAATAGCGCAGCTTACACCGTATTCGCCGGCAGGGAATTTTTTATTGTAGGTACCGGGAATGACCACACTGCGTGCCGGAACCCTGCCCTTGTATTCTACAGGTTCGCTGCCGCTTACGTCGATAATTTTGGTGCTTTGGGTTAATACCACATTAGCACCCAATACCGCCTCTTTTTCAACCACCACTCCTTCTACCACAATACAGCGGCTACCAATAAAGCAGCCATCTTCAATAATTACGGGAGTTGCCTGCAGTGGTTCCAGCACACCGCCAATGCCCACGCCTCCGCTTAAATGCACTCCTTTACCAATTTGCGCACAGCTTCCTACAGTAGCCCAGGTGTCTACCATGGTACCCTCGTCAACATAAGCACCAATATTTACGTACGATGGCATCAGCACCACATTGCGTGCAATATAAGCGCCGTAACGTGCCACGGCATGGGGCACCGCACGAACGCCCAGCTCCTTGTAACCGCTTTTCAGCAGCATTTTATCGTGAAATTCAAATGGATTAATGCTCCACGTTTGCATGGGCTGAATAGCAAAGTACATCAGTATGGCCTGCTTTACCCATTCATTCACCACCCATCCGTTTTCTGAAGGCGATGCAGTACGGAGTCTTCCTTTATCGACGTCTTCAATTACAGATTTTACAGCTTCAACATATTCTTCATCTTTTAACAGCTCCCTGTTTTGCCAGGCTTTTTCAATTAAATGTCGCATATCCATAATACTTGCTAATTTTTCTGCAAACATAATCAGTTTGCGTATCCGATGCGTCACTATTTTTGCAGGATGAATTTTACGGAAGATGTAGAAAACTGTTTGAAGGTGCTGCAATCGGGCGGTGTTATATTATATCCCACCGATACCATCTGGGGATTGGGATGTGATGCTACCAACGGAGATGCGGTGCAGAAGATATACAATATCAAACGGCGGCAGGAAACGAAAACAATGATCGTGCTGCTGGCAGATGAAAGGGATATTTTCCAGTATGTGGCGCAGCCCGATACCGCAGTGTTTGATTACCTGGAAAATACAACAAAACCCACCACCGTAATTTACAACGGAGCGCTGGGCATGGCCGACAATCTTATTGCTGAAGATGGAAGCATAGCCATACGACTGGTGCAGGACGATTTTTGCCGGCACCTTATTAAGCGCCTGAGAAAACCGCTGGTGTCAACCTCTGCCAACATATCGGGGCAGCCGTCTCCCGGTAGTTTTAGCTCCATCGATGACGAGATCAAACAAGCCTGCGATTATGTAGTACAATACAGGCGCGATGATGAAAGAAAAGCACAGCCTTCTTCTATCATTAAATGGAACGACAACGGAACGGTAACGGTTATAAGAGAGTGATAAGTAGTTAGTGGTAAGTAGTTAGAAAATACATGCAAAAATTCCTGATCATACAAACTGCGTTTACCGGCGATGTGGTGCTGGCTACCTGCATTATTGAAAAACTTCATGCAGTGTTTCCAGATGCACAAATAGATTTTTTACTGCGTAAGGGAAATGAGGGTTTGTTGCAGCAGCACCCTTACTTACACAAGGTGCTGGTATGGAATAAAAAAGAGGGAAAATACAAAACACTATGGCGGTTGCTGAAAATAATACGCAACACCCGCTACGATAAGGTGATCAACGTTCAACGCTTTGCATCCACCGGCTTTTTAACTGCATTTTCAAAAGCAAAGGAAAAGATAGGATTCGATAAAAATCCTTTCAGTTGGGCCTTCGACAAAAAGGTGAAGCACCAGATGGGTGAAGAAAATACTTCGCCGCATGAAACGGAACGCAACCTCTCTCTTATACGCCACTTTACCAACAACCAGCTTTATAAACCACGCTTGTATCCTGCGCTCGCCGACTATGCGTTTGTAGCAGACAGGAAGCGGGATCCGTATATATGCATTGCGCCGGCTTCTGTTTGGTTCACCAAACAATATCCTGCCGAAAAATGGGTTGACCTTATCCGGCAGTTGCCCGCAGAATTCAATATATATCTTTTGGGAGCGCCGGGCGAAGCAACCTTGTGTATGGATATCATGCAAAAAAGTGAACGCAAAAACGTGGTTGCATTGGCGGGCAAACTCAGCTTTTTGCAGTCGGCTGCTTTGATGGAAGGTGCGCAACTCAATTATGTAAATGATTCAGCGCCCATGCATTTTGCTTCGGCTATGAATGCTCCGGTAGCAGCCGTATATTGTTCTACCGTCCCTTCGTTTGGTTACGGACCACTTTCGGACCGGAGTTATACAATAGAAACAACAATAAAGCTCGATTGCCGTCCCTGCGGATTGCATGGCTACAGGCAATGCCCGCTTCAGCATTTTAAATGTGCTCGTACTATACAGGATGCGCAGTTGCTTGAGTTGATAAAATGATGCAATTAAACCGAGACACAGTCCCGGAAGAACATAGTAAGCACGAAGCAGAGACTACAAGTGTTCGAAATCTATGTTTTTGGTCGGTCAGACCGGCTCTCGGCGTGCCGACCGAAACCCAACACCATCGGCACGCCGAAGGCGGTCTGATGGGATTAGGTACACAATGCAAAAGCTTCGAACACTTGTGGTCAGAGACTTCGTACAGGGTATGTCGTTAGGCAGCAAACCCCAATTAACTTATTTAACCTATTGCTCAACACCATCCAGATGTTTGAGTATGGTTCGGCAAAGCGATTCGGGATTGAATGGTTTTACCACAATGTCGTTAAACCCTGCTGCAGCAGTTTTTTCCTGCACTTCTTCGGGAGTGGTGGCGGTTAATGCAATTACCGGCACTTTAATGTTCTTTTCCCTCAGCTTTAAAGTGGCTTCAAATCCGTCCATCGTTGGCATGTTCAGATCCATTAAAATAACGTCGTGTATATCTGCATTGAACTTTTTAATAGCTTCTGCGCCATTGGAGGCGATATCAACCCTTGCCCCAAACTCTTCCAGTATCGACTGGGCAACCAGCACGTTCAGCGAATTGTCTTCTGCCAGCAAAATAGTACAACGCTCTAAAGGTCTGCTGTCAAGAATACTATTATTAATTTGCGCAAGTGTTGAGGTAGCCTTCACCGTTACAATTGTAAAAGTTTGCGAAAACCAAAAGGTAGAACCTTTGCCCGGTTCGCTCTCTACCAGCAGTTGAATATTCTGATACTCCAGTATTTTTTTGCAGATGGCAAGTCCAAGCCCTGCGCCACCATAATTTCTCGAAGTAGAAGAGTCTGCCTGCGTAAAGCCCTCAAAGATCATTTTCTGCTTGGCAGGAGAGATACCGATGCCCGTATCCTCTACTGCTATTTTCACCGTCACTTTATCGGCGTAAATCGCTTCTTTAACCATGCGCAATGTTACCGAGCCGCGGTGGGTGAACTTGATGGCATTATTAATAAGATTGTTGATGATTTGCGTAAGTCGTGTTACATCTCCTTTTACAATATCCGGTATGTCTTCGTCTATTTCATATTTTAAAACAAGTCCCTTTTCATCTGCATCGTTCTGCTGGCTCCGGATAATGTTATGCGCTATTTCTTTCAGGCTCATATCCACCTGCTCAAAATCCATTTGCTTTGTTTCGAGCTGGTTAAAATCCAGGATGTCGTTTACAATAGACAGGAGATTGTTGGCAGAAAACAGCAGCATCTGCAAGCTTTCTTTTTGATCGTCACGCGGCCGGTTGTGTATCATCAGGTGCGTCATACCTATCACAGCATTCAACGGTGTGCGTATTTCGTGGGAGATGGTAGAAAGAAATTCCGACTTGGCTTTTAATCCTTGCCGAGCTTCGTCGGCAGCGTTTTTTAATACAAATGAAAACCGGAAAGAAAGTATCAGCGATTGCAAAAAAAGAAAAAGTATGTAACCCGCCGAAACAACTTCTTTCATGGGCGAAATAATACCAAAATAGGCAAGATTTATAACCAGGAAAAGAATCAATGCAACACCCGAACTGAGAAAAGCATATTCCGATCCGCTGCGTCCATGACGGCTGGCCTGCATGAACACATAAAATGCATAACCGATGTAAAAGAACATCGATAGCAGGTAAACCGGCAATACCGCCGTAAAAACTTTTACCGGGGCCACCACAATGGTAATGGCATACAGCAAACATATCCAGAACAATATTTTAATAATATTGCCCTTTGTTTCCTCAGGAAACAAATGACGGATATACTGGATAAAAAAAGCAACACTCAATGCCAGCGTTATGTATTCCATCCTGATGGTAAAAAACCAGCTAAGGTTTGGCATCAGTCCATGCAAAATATAGGGTTCGGTTCCAAAAAGGCGGTAACTGTAAATGAGACAGAATACCGAGAAAAAAAGAATGGATTTGTCTTGCCGGGCAAACAGGTATAAGCCAAAAAACAGGAGTCCGCTCATAATTAAAGCGCCACCCACCAGCACATCCAACGCCCAGTTGGCATCTGCCAGGCGTTGCAGTTCGGCCCGGTTCCCCAGGATAGGTGCCCGGTAAGGACCGCCCTTGGAATGCCAGAAATTGGCTATCTGCATAACAATATTCAACGTATCGGCATTTTCTGGAAGCGTTACAATTTTAGTGTTCCAGAAAGGAACGGCATCTTTTTTTTGCGTGGCAGGCTTACCATTTTGAGACAGCAGTCTGCCATTTATATACAAGGCATAAGTAGAATAGGTATCGGGGATTTCCAATGCCATTTCGGGACGTTCGGAAGGCAATATAACCCTAAACTGGTAGGTTGCGTACCCGTTAGACGGCAATGCCTTACCGTTCAGTTCAATGTCGTTCCACAATGTGGGGAAGGTGATATAAGAAGGGGTGTATAACGAAATATTATTCTGGTCGAGCAATTGCTGCCAGTAAAATTCCCATTTGCCTTTTAAGGAGAAGGTACCGTGCGACACATCCTTTTTCGACAGATCGAGCAAGGCCTGCTGTACGGTAAAATCTGTGCGGACAGATGCTTTTTTCCTGACAGCAAAAACCAAGATTACAAGCGCTATTATAAAAAAGAGGATTGTTAGCCAGAATCTTCTCATAACCCGATCGATTACTCATAAAGATAATTCTTTATTAATGTGCCGGCATTTTTAAAAAAATATTTGTGCCGAAAAAACACCACAATAAACTCAACAGCACCTTATTCGTATAAGGATTACCGTAATACAAGGATACAGGTATCCTATGCCGTTATAGGTTATCCGGGGCAAAAGGCAACATACAGGCAGCAGCCGCCACAGCCGTTCCTGTATATTAAGTACCTTCGCCTACTCTTAGCATTTATATTTCAACCAGTATATGAACAAAAAGTCCGGTGTTTTTGCATTCCTGCTTTGCTGCCTTTCGCTTTCAATATACGCCCAGCAAAACCTTCCCTATAAAAATCCGACGCTCCCTGTGGAGCAACGGGTGGCAGATTTGCTGCAAAGGATGACGATTGAGGAAAAATTCTGGCAATTGTTCATGATTCCGGGCGACCTTGATAATGCTGTTGCCGGTCAGTACAGGAACGGCATCTTTGGTTTCCAGGTAAGTGCTGGCGCAAAAGATGGCGACGCGGCGCAACAGCTTTTAAAATACAACGCTTCTGAAAATGCACTGGCCCTGGCAAAGAAAATCAATAACATTCAGAAATATTTTGTGGAACAAACAAGGCTCGGCATACCTATTATAGCCTTTGATGAAGCGTTGCACGGGCTGGTGCGCGACGGCGCCACTGCTTTTCCGCAGGCTATTGCTTTGGCTGCCACGTTTGATACGGCAATGATGAACACAGTGGCAACAGCTATCGCCACCGAAACCGGCCGAAGGGGTATACGACAGATACTAACACCGGTGGTGAATATTGCAAGCGATGTGCGCTGGGGAAGAACAGAAGAAACCTATGGCGAAGATCCGTGGCTGAGCAGCGAAATGGGCGTATCGTTTGTAAAAGCATTTGAGCAAAAACAAATTGTAACAACGCCTAAGCATTTTGTTGCCAACGTAGGCGATGGTGGACGGGACAGCTACCCCATTCATTTTAACGACCGTTTGATGCAGGAAATTTACCTGGCTCCATTCCGGGCTTGTATAGAGCGCGGAGGCTCAAGATCGGTAATGACAGCCTACAATTCCATTGACGGTACGGCAGCAAGCGCGAACGACTGGTTGCTGAATAAAACATTGAAACAACAATGGGGCTTTAAAGGATTTGTAATATCGGATGCCGGCGCTACCGGTGGCACGGTGGTGCTGCACAATACCGCCAAAGACTACCCGGAGTCGGGCAGGCAGGCAATTGAGGGTGGGTTAGACGTTATGTTTCAAACGGCATACGATCACTACAAATTATTTATTCCTCATTTCCTGGATGGCACGATGGATAAGAAGCGGATAGACGATGCTGTGTCGAGGGTGCTCCGTGCTAAATTTGAGCTGGGCTTATTTGAACATCCGTATGTTGATGAAACGCTGGCGGCACAACCATTGCCTGAACATAAAAAAGTAGCCAAAGAAGCGGCGCTGAAGTCGATCGTGCTGCTCAAAAATGACAATCATATTCTACCTCTTTCTAAAAAACTAAAGTCCATTGCGGTGATTGGCGCAGATGCCGATGAAGCGAGGCTGGGCGGTTACAGCGGGCCGGGCAACGGCAAAATTTCTATCCTGAAAGGCATACAATCTAAGCTTGGCAAACAGGTAAATATTGTATACAAAAAAGGTTGTGTGCGCGATACGAAAGGTTGGAAAATAATAGATAAACAATACCTCACGCATACGGAAAAAGGCGTGACCAGACGGGGGTTGACGGCTGATTATTTCAATAATATTTCCTTAACGGGCGAACCCGCTTTGAGCAGGATTGATGAGACTATTGGTTTTTCGTGGACGCTTTTTACACCGGATGAAAAAATCTCCCGGCATTTTTATTCTGTACAATGGAAGGGAAAGCTGAAGGCTCCGCGAAGCGGTAAATATGCAATTGGTCTCGACGGAAACGATGGCTATCGTTTATACATCAACGATAAACTGTTGATAGATCGCTGGACGAAGCAAAGCTACAATACCACACTTACTGATTATACTTTTGAAAAGAATAAGCAATACGATATACGGGTGGAGTTTTATGAAACTATAGGCAACGCGCATATCAATCTTATCTGGAATGTTGATGCAACTGAAAATTATACCGCCCTGCTGCAGGAAGGACTGGCTGCCGTAAAAGCTGCCGATGCCACTATTATTGTGGCAGGTATTCATGAAGGTGAGTTCCAGGACCGGGCGATGCTGTCGTTGCCTGGCAACCAGGAAGAAATGATTTTGAAAGCAGCGGCTACGGGTAAGCCTGTTGTGGTAGTGCTGGTTGGCGGAAGTGCCATTACCATGAACAACTGGCTGCATAAAATAAAAGGTGTTGTGGATGTTTGGTACCCCGGAGAAGAGGGTGGACATGCAGTGGCTGATGTATTGTTTGGCGACTATAATCCTGCGGGAAGGCTGCCTGTTACTTTCCCATTGCACGAAGCGCAGTTGCCGCTTGTATACAACCATAAACCAACGGGGCGGGGCGATGATTATTATAACCTGAGCGGTCTTCCGCTGTTTCCGTTTGGTTTTGGCTTGAGCTACACAACGTTTTCGTACAGCAATTTCCGGTTTGAGAAAAACAGGATGGAAGCAACAGCGTCAACAAAAGTTTCCTGCACTATCAAAAATGCCGGCAACGTAAAAGGTGAAGAAGTGGTGCAGTTATACATTACCGATAAGCTGGCTACTGTGGCAAGGCCGGTGATGGAGTTGAAAGGATTTCAACGTATATCGCTGCAACCGGGCGAAACAAAAGAAGTTTCGTTTATTATTACGCCCCAAATGCTGAGCATGCTGAATGCAGACATGAAGCAGGTTGTGGAACCCGGTGAGTTTACGATTATGATAGGATCTTCATCGAGAGAAATACGGCTGAAGGAAGTGCTGATGGTGAAATAGTTGAGTAGTTAAGTGGGTTGAATGATTAAGTGAAGTAAAGCGTTACGTTTATTTTTCAAGCTTTATTTTTTGCAGTACCCACGCTCCTACTTTTTCGCCCTGCACCTGCCCGTGCTCAATGGCTGCACGATAATGAATGCCACCGTATAAGCGCGATATAGCCGCTTCGTCGCATGCCTGTTTAAAGGAGGTAAAAGACCTTACCGGCAATCCAAATTCAACTTCTGTATCGTCGTTAAAAGCAAATTCTTTACCAAATACATGCGACAGCACTTTTGCCGCTGCTGTAGATACCACACTGTGTCCGCTGGTGTATTCAGGAAAAGGCGGGGTTTGCAGCAAAGGACGCCAGTTTTCATCGATATATGAATTGATATACGTTTCAGGGCGAATCAGGTTGCTGCGGTACTTTTCTTCCCAGCAGCAAATAAATCCATCGAACAAAGCAATAGCAGTATAGGTATAGGCTGCTGCCGACTTTGCAATGCTGGCTCCGGATTGCCTGCAAGCCAACCCTGCAATGGCCATCCAATGACCACCGGGCGATATTTTTTTGGTTGCAAAGTTCATATGCCCTCGTGTGTTGAGAAAAAAAGGATTGCAATCCCAAAAGCTGGCAATGGCGCTATCACTATGGCTTAAAGAATTCACGGCTGTATATACCTCGCGTGCCTGCCGATAAAACACACTGGCTGTATCGCTACTGAATGCAATCGCTAACGGTGGCCTGAACTGCGTAGCCGAATCCATTGTAATCGTTCTTATTTTATTCCAGTAAGGTTCAACTGCGGCTATATAGCCCGGAGGTGTTGGCAACCACTTGCCTTCTTCTTTTTTAATATTATAGCGACGCATGCGCCTGGTTTGCCTGTATTGATCGAGCGCAGCCCATTGCAGTATTTGTGCAGATACATAGCTGGCATACTCCACCGAAGCGCTGAATATTTTTGACGGTATTTTTTGGTTTTGATACCAGGTGATGATGGCGTTCATGGAATCGCGCAGGATGGGCTCTGAAAATATCAGCTTTTCGCCGGTCAGTAAAAAAGCATATACCGCTGCCAGCGAAGGCTCGATCTTTTTTTTCGGTGCCTTAATAGCAGGAAAGTCTTTTACCTGCTGGTATAAAGAACGCTGACCGGTGTGTGTGGCGGCAATCACCTCGTATGCCGCTATGTTTGCATAGGCATATACCCTGGCGGCAACGGGAGGTGAAAAAATATCGTGGATGATTACATCGGTCAATGCTTTTTGCGAACGGTGAAGCATAGCCGCATCTTCTTTCCATGTGGTGTTTTGCGCCGGCGCTTTATACACTGCTGCACATATGCATGTCCATATCAGCAGGATTTTTATTTTCATCCGTAACTTTTTTAGTTCGTCCCCACCTCTGGCGGGGGTTGCTATTTTTGCCGGATAGAACTTCGCATATGCATTCCGCTCCCAAACGGGGTTTAAGACATGTTGTGCGAGAAAAATTGTCATGCTTCGTTTCATGGTTAGTCAACTTTTAATACCTGTACCTTATCGTTGTTATTGGCTATAATAAGCAATGTGCCGGAGTTTGTTTTCAATTCTATCGACCTTCTTATATCGCCCCCTAAATAATATCCGTTCTCCTGCACATCGGCAGCCATAAATTGCCCTTTGCCGGTTCCTTTCAATAAAATGCCCAAACCTGCGTCGGCTCTGCCCAATTGCACGCGGTAGGGAAAGAAGTTGCCGGTTAAAAACAAATCGTTTATCCCGTCTTTGTTGTAATCGCCGCTGTTTATGCCATACACTTTTGAGAACTGGGCAGCTAACGGTAAAGGAACAAAGTGGAATCTCATGTTACCGTCGTTATACAAAATACCGCTTGCCAGTTCCTCGCAATGCAGTACCAACGATTGCTGCAATTGCTTTTTGGGAAAGATATCCTGCACCGTTACATCGGCATAGTCAGCATATTTAATAAATCGTTTTTTAAGCGCTACGATCTGATCCAGCAATTCGTCTCTCGATGCCATAGGATAACTTTTGCCCTGTATGTAATAACACAGCAGGGGGTCGAGCGCGCCGTTGTTGTCAAAATCGTTTACAACCAGCGTCATGGGCTGCTTTGCGCTTGCTTTAAACTGGTTGTTGTAACCGCAATTGCCCATTACAAAATCCATGTCACCATCTCCGTCAATATCTTTCGGTACAATCGCCGACCACATGCCTGAAAGATTTTTTAACCCGGCTCTTTCAGAAATATCGGTAAGGATGCCTCCATCGTTTTTAAACAGCATCACGGGCATCCAGTCGCCACCGATTATCAATTCCGGGTAGGCATCATTGTCTATATCTACCCAGGCGGCACTGTTTACCATTCCCGGTTTTCGCAATGCTTCGCATACATTATCGGTTACATCTGTAAACTTTATAAAGCCTGTTTTCGAATCGTTCCTGAGTATATAGCCAGTTGCCGGCAAAGGGAAAGCGCCGGGTACAGCCTTGCCGCCTACATAAATATCGTCGTATCCGTCGTTGTTATAATCGCCCACAGCTATGGCTTCTTTGCTGCTTAACATAGAAGGCAGTGCCGACAGCAGTTTTGCAAGATTGCCTTGCCCATCGTTAATGTATAAACGATCTGCATACTCCGGCGATCCATCGTTATATTCATTACCACCGCTTACCACGTACAAATCAAGATCCCCATCTTTTTCAACGTCAAAGAACACTGCATTTACATCTTCACTGTCTCTGTCGATTGCAAAAGATTGTGTTTTCGATCTTACAAATGTTCCATCTTTTTGCTGAAGATAAATTTCGGCAGATTGCCCGATGGCCCCACCAATGAATACATCTTCCAGCCCATCGTTGTTTACATCGCCTTTGGCAAGTGCCGGTCCTTGCTTGGACAATTGGTAAGGCAAAAGTGTTTCGTCCTTAAAATCTATAAACTCATTTTCGGCATGCTGAAAATCAATTCCCGACGCGGCAGTATAATCGTGCAAAAATTTTCGTTGCGTTGGTTTTTCTTTGGTGGGCACGCGCTTTGCATCTTTCTGATGAATAGTGAGCGTTTGATTGGCAGCAATGTCTGCAAGGTCGCTTTCCTTTCCATCGGGCCAGGTAATGTGGAGTGCCGTAATTTTTTGGGACTGCGGAACTCCAAAATACAATTCAGTTGATACGGTTGACTGATAGCCTCTTACGGGGAACAGTTCCTGGTATTGCACAACGCCATCTGATGTGGTCAGCTTCACTTTCGCGCCATAAGCTTTTGTATTCGTTCCCTCGCCAGTTAAGTTGAGCTTTATATAGTTGTTTTCTAACAACTCTCTCGCATTGTTCCTATACAGGCTGGCAGGTTCATTATTATGACATATTACAATATCAAGATCGCCATCGTTATCAAAATCTGCATAGGCAGCAGCGTTGGATATTCCCGGCATTTCAAAGCCCCAGTCCTTTGTTTTATCTGCAAAAGTTAAATCGCCATTGTTCTTAAAAATGTAATTGTACAATTTGTTAGAAGGCATTTGTTTTACAAGATCTACCGTTTGAAAGTTTTGATGCCCTTCTTTTGCCGCCGCAATTTTTGCATTGGCAACCGTGTACTTTAAAAAGTCGAGATCTGTAAAATCGCGGAGGTAGCCGTTTGTAACAAACAGGTCTTTCCAGCCATCGCCGTCAAAGTCGGCCAGCAGCGGCGCCCAACTCCAATCGGTATTGGATATTCCGGCCAATTGTCCTATTTCGCTGAAACGCACATTTCCCTTTTCATCAATGCCCTGGTTCAACTGCAGCATGTTGCGCATTTGCTGGTGATAATAGCCGCTGTCGAGCAGCAAATGGTATTGATCGTATTCGTCCGGACCTTTCAATAATTTCTGCCGGTGATTGTCTTCGGGCAGCATGTCGAGCGTGAGTATGTCCGGCCGGCTATCGTTGTTGTAATCAGCAATATCGCTGCCCATTGCAAACTTGGCTATATGCGCCATAGAAGCGGCGAGGCTTTCTTTAAAAGTACCGTTCCGGTTGTTGATGTATAAACAATCGCGCTCTGTGTAATCGCTGGTGGTGTAAATATCTGCCCAACCATCGTTGTTTACATCGGCAACCGTTACACTTAAACCAAAATTGAGCGCGTGATTGATAATACCAGCCTGCTGTGTAACATCGATGAAGCTGATTTTTCCGTCGGCGCTGCGGTCATTTCTGAACAACCTGTTTCCGAAATAAGGATGAGGTGTAGCGCGCACTTTCCTGGTATTTAACAAGGGATTGTAGCTGTGGTTTGAGTGATTCAGCAAAAACATATCCAGGTCGCCGTCGTTGTCATAATCAAAAAAAGCGGCTTGGGTAGATTGTGTGCCGGGTGCCGACAGCCCGTATACGGCAGCCATTTCTTTAAATACCGGTATACTGTCTTTTAAACCCTGGTGTATAAACAATTCGTTGCAAAGCTTCATTGAATCGGCATACCTGCCGGAGTGGCAAACGTAAATGTCCATCCAGCCATCACCGTTTACATCGGCAATGCTAACACCGGTACTCCATGTTCCGTTGCCTGCCACAAAAGCTTCTGCGGTTACATCGGTAAATCTGAACGCCCCGTTATTGAGGAATAATTTGTTGGGAGCTGTATTGCCGGAGAAAAAGATGTCGGGCCTGCTATCATTATTAAAGTCAGCTACACCTACTCCTGCACCGTTGTACAGGTATTCGTAACGAAGCACGTTGAGGGAGTCGTCTTCCTCAATATTATTAAGGTAATACACGCCGGTTTGCTTGTCGCCAAGCCGGGTAAACATTGTTTTCGATTTGTTTTTCTGTGCCTGTGCGCTCACAAAAAAAGCCAACAGTAAAACAAATGCTATGAGTTTGGTATGTGCCATCTATTCAAGGCTGATATTTTCGTCACCCTCCCTGTACGGTAAAAAAGCCATCATTAAAGTCATCATCTCGTCTGTAGTTTTCATGTCGCCTTGCGAAAGAATAAACTGGGGAGGGTTAAACGGGTTAAAAGGATTATTAGCAGTGTTGTCGTATGTTCCTTCTACATGTATTACCGATCCCCTGGGTATGCGTACCGGTTTTTTAAACCGGTATATTTCCTGCCAGCGAAAATCCCAGTCGGGAATATTTACCAGCCGGATGGTATCACCTCCCGGTGCAACGGCATATGCTTTGTATTGTTTGCCTATTAAATGCATGTGTGGCCATACATATAATACGGACTGATCTTCGCCGGGGTTCATCAATTTTAAACTGAATTTCTTCACATAGTTGGGTTCAATATAAAACGCGGGTTTTATCTGGTCTTCGCCAATGCCGCCTGAACCAAAGCTCACGATCTTTACAGGACGGGTAACTTTTTCTTTTTTGAAAAACAGGTTTACGCCTGTAATGCTTTCTGCTTCTACCGCCGACGGAGCATAATGTACTGTTAGCAATATAACACCTCTTTTGGGCATTACCCAACCAAATTCTTTTGGATAGTATTCGTAAGTAGTGCCGGGGATCCAACCGCCATAATAGGTGATTGTTTTCCGATAGGGTTGATACTGATCGAATTTTCGTCTATCGTCGTCTGTTAGGTTAATTTGCCCATCGGTGCTTTTGATATCAATGGATTCGTCGGGCACGGCATGTACGGCATAGTTGGCATGATGCACCAGCTTTTTATTGTTGCTGATAAATTCAATGGCTTCTACACTGGCGGAATCTTTCAGCTCAAAGGGGATTTTAAAGATGATGAACCGCTCCACATTGTCGCCCTTAACGGTATAACCTTTATCGGACAGTAATACCAAATCAGGCTTGCGGTTAAACGATGTGCCTTCTATTGCGGGCGATGAAATTGTTTTCGCCTTTTTGCCGGGATCTTTGCCTTCGGGCATTTTGTCGTCTACCCATTTTGCAATAAGGCTTATTTGTTCCTGCGTCAACGATCTGTCGTTGGCGAAGTGAACATAGCTGTTATCGGCTTTCCAAGGGGGCATAAACCCGCTTTGAACCACCTTTTTTATAAACGATCCTTTTTTTGAAACGTCTTCGTAAGTGAGCAAATTAAATGGTGCTGATTCGCCGGGGCGATGACATGTTACGCATTTTGCTTGTATAATGGGGGCAATGTGTTGATGATAGGTTACCTCCTGCGCAAACCCATTGTTGGGTTGAAGCCAGTATAGTATGATCAATAAGCCAATTCTTCTCATAATCAATAATCATTGATAATGCAGCCTACAGGCGGTGCATGTTTTATTGCTATCGGAATATTATTCAAAGTGCTCTTTATTGCATCCAGCAAATAGTGCTCGGTTGTTTTAATGCGCTGCTTTCCCAAAGCAACGGCCCAGTTATCAATCGCTCCACTGTATAATACGACGCCATTCTCATCGAGCAGAAACACCTCGGGTGTGGTGGAGGCATTGAAGTAGTTTTTGAGTTGCTGCCTGCTGTCTTTTAATACAGGATATGGAACCGAAAAGGTTTTAATAAATTCATTTACCTGGCTATCGGGATACGAGCGCCCGGGCACAATGCCATGCACCTGCACCTGGTTGCCGTATTCTGTTTGCAGTTTGTTAATGAGGGGTGCATAGTTGCGGCACAAAGGACAATCGGGCGAAAGAAATACAAACAACTGCAATTGTTTGTTCCATTCAACAAATGCACTGTCTTGCTGCACTGTATTGTACAGCGGTGTAGAGGATATGACTGATGGATGCAGCGGAAGCGCATTTTTTTGGGCTTGCACAAACACAACCCAAAAGAAACCGATAATGGCAAAAGATATGTGAAGCCACTTCCGCACTGTTCGTTTTTAATTCAGTACAAGTTAAAAAGAAATTTCCGGGCTGAAGCCAACCCGGAAATTTTAAAAACGAAAAAGAAAAAATTATTGTTTATCCCACCAAATTCTACCGAACATATCACTTGGGCCTTGACCGAATTCTGGATCAGCGTCCATTGCATCGATTGCTGGTTTCTTCGTGGAATAGTTTTGATCGGTTGGAGCAGGTACAGATAAAGCAGCTCTTCTTGGAATTTCCTTTACAGTGCCATCGATCACGATGTCTGAATTTGCCAATACTGTGTTTTTGTTTGGCATACCGGTGCGCTTATAATTCGCCCAGGCTTCGTTTGGCTGTTTATGGAAGTTGATATACGCCTGCACAATAATTTGCTCAAGCCCTTTTGCTTCGTCATATCTAACATCGTCGGCATTAAGGTAATTTGTAACCTCCTGGGCTGTTAACGCACTGTAGTCTTCGAGTTCAGCTATTTTTGCAGCCTGATCGAAAAAGCGCAACGAAGCTTCTACTCCTTTATTATACCATTCTTCTGCATCACCACTCACCAGGTCTCTTTGATAAATTTCCGCCCTCATAAAACAATAATCTGCATAATTTATTACCGGAATGGTTACCACGCCATCTCCATTGTCGTATGCAGGTTGCCATAGTCTCCATTGCAAATAAGAAATGGTATCTAAAGTAAGACTTCCATTTACCTCTTTTCCGTCGAACCAGGAGCGAACGGGCTGAGATTGAGAAACATCAGGGCTGGTAGGAGCACCAACGTACTGACGAGGGTTGGCGATGGTGCCAGGTGCATACAAACCTGAATCTATTGCAACATTCATGTTCGCTTGCGTGTAATTATTCTTTTTGTAGAAGAAACGTATTCTTGGATCGCTGTTTTCCCACATGAAATCAACTGTTGGCTTGGGCGCTCTGAATTCTGTAGGATTCCAGTTGCCACCGGAGGTAAAGGCAGCAGCGCCTTTAAATATCCAACTGTCTTCTTCACCCACCATTTGCACTGCATTATTAGACAATGCGTCTTGTATAATTGCCACAGCTTTGGCCTGGTCTCTTTTTAACAACCTCAAGGCCATGCGTAACCGAAGTGCATTAGCTGCTTTGGCCCATTTTAATGCATCGCCATTGAAATACAGGTCAAAGTTACCCAGGGTGGTTTGTGCAGCGGAGGGAGTAGTTGTCAAAATCCCGATTACTTCCTTGAGCTTAGCATCCCACAAATCGTACAATTCCTGCTGGCTTTGATATGCAGGGTTTAATTCACCTCCATACCTTCCCTGGAATGCATCTGCATATGGAATGCTTCCTACGATATCTGAAACATAAAATGCATAATACACTTTCAATACATCGGGTATAGCACGCATGTGAACCCTGGCGGCCTGCTCTTCTTCAGGCATGTTATCGATTATGTATTGCACATCGGTTAAAATGCCTCCCAATTGAGGAAAGAATACGCCATACCGCTGATTGAAATTACCAACCTCGGTAAGGAAGTTTTTTGAATTACCAGTATTGCCGGTATTCATTTGCATCCATGGCATTATTCTTCTGTAATAATCATAATAGGCTTCGAAGTCGCTATTGTGCGCTCTAACCGGAGCGTTGAAGAACTGTTCCTCGGGCTTAACCCCGTACAGTACATTCGGGTCTGTATTCTTTTCTACAAAATCAGCTTTTTTACAACTTGCTGTCAGCAATACCAGCAGAGCAGCAGATATATATTTAAACTTCATGATAATAGAATTTAAGGTTTAGATTAAAATCCTGCATTAAGTGAAATACCAATTGTTCTTATGTAAGGCAATCCACCATATTCTGCAAATGCACCAGACCTGCTGCTGAATATGCTTTCTGGGTTGATGCCATCTTTAGCCGAATTATACAGGTACATCAGATTTCTACCAATAAGGCTCACTCTAAAATTATTAATCTTAACCTTGGATAAAAGTTTGGTAGGTATGTTGTATCCAATAGATACTTCTCTTAAAGCAATCCAACTGTTCTCAAAAATTGAATATTCTCTTATACCAGTTCCCCAGCTTGCCAATCCATCGTAGTAATCAATAGCGGCCATTGGAGTGGTCAATCCCTGGGCAACCGCGTCAGCATAGCTCATACCGCCAACGTCAACACCATTAATAACAATACCGTCAGAAAATACCCCATCAGGAATAATTCCATCTGTATATTTTACATTATCTAAAGTGTATTCTATGCCACCTTTAGAAAGATCCCTGCCAGGCAGCGTGCCTTCAAAACTTCCGTACTGTGATCCGTACTGATGAGTTGCCGAAGCCATCATGCCGCCAATTTTTGCATCTACCTGAACAAATAAGCTGAAGTCTTTGTAGCGAAGATCATTGATATTGCTTAACAGGAATTTTTCCAACATACTTCCAATTTCTTTCTGGCCTTGTCCTATATCCTGCGAACGCCAAAATACACCGCTTTGTTTCAGCATTCTTTTGCCATTGCTCGGATGATCTATCGGATTGCCGTTTGCATCCTTCTTTTGATAAGTTGCGTATCCGTAACCTGTTACAATGGTTCCGAAATCACCGCCAACTTTTGCAATTGATTTCACATCTGCACCAAATGCATAATCTAAATCTCTCGCGAGGATTCCATTTTTGGAATCGAGATCGATTATCTTGTTCCTGTTCCTCGAAAAGTTAAATGAAGTAGTCCAGTTCAGATTTTTGTTTTTAACAGGCGTAGCACTCAACATAATTTCAACGCCCTGGTTCTGAATATTACCAGCATTGATAATACGGCTGCTAATACCACTTTCGCCAGGCGCACCAAGACTCATGATCTGATTGAATGTATTTTTCTTATACCATGAAACATCCAAACCTATCCTGCCATCGAAGAACCTTAAATCAGCACCAAATTCTATTTCGCGCGACCTTTCTGGTTTCAGATTAAAATTGCCCAAATCATAGCTTCTGAAACCATAGCTGGGAATAAGTGTACCATTCCAGTTGGTATAGTTTCCATTCAATCCATAACCAATACCTGTGCTGGTATAGAAAATGTCTGTACCTGCTCCTGTATATCCGAGGCTTGCTCTCAACTTACCGAACGAAAGAAAGTTCATCGACGCTTTGTTTGCCAACATTTCGCTAAACACCCACGCTAAACCTACAGATGGATACAGGTAAGAATACTGTCCGCTTCCGTCGGGATACGTAAGAGTAGAGTTCCAGTCATTTCTTGCACTGAAGTTTAATGTAAGCATCTGCCGCCATGTAACATCACCGTAAATATATGCAGCATCAAGTCGCGAACCGGGTGTAGTATAGCCATTAGCGCTGATTGCATTAACCGAATTAGAGAGGGAATAAATGTCGGCTACTTTAAAACCACCATTCGTATTTGCTGTATTATACATACCGCCTAAACCACGATTGGTTTCACCTCCCAAGGAAACACTTGCATCAAAATCCTGCCCAAACTGACGATTGGCAGACAACAATGCCTGTAAACGCATGTTACGGTTCTTGCTTTGATTGAGACCGTAGTAGCCGCCCAGGAAGCCGGAGCTTTGCCCTCTTTGTTTGTTCTCGTAAGTGGTGCTGGTGCTGTTGATATTACTTCTTACCAACAGGTTTAACCAAGGTGTTATGTTCGCTGTGATGTCAAGATTTGCCCTTAAATTTTCTTCTTCCTGTAAATAGTTATTTTCATAGTAGTTCCATAACACGTTTGTTAATCCGCTTCTCAAATAAGGGTTGCTGTTAGGATTACCGGTGCCATTAATCATACCTCCGCGAACGGTGTCTATATAAAGGTTTTTATAGTAATCTATGTCGTAGTGTCTGGCATTTGAATAGGCAAACCTGAAGAGGGGGTTGGAATTACCGCCTTGCAATATTGGGTTGCGCGAATCGGAATTTGCATACGTTACAGTTGCGTCGAGGTTAATCCAGGAGTTGATTTTTTGTGTAGCCCTAACATTAAACACATTTCTCTTAAAGCTGTTGTTGGGCATTACACTATTATTTTTGGTATTAGTGTACGACAACCTGAAAGTTGTTTTATCGGAACCGCCTTCTACAGCTACGTTGGTATTATAGTATTGACCAGTCCTGAACAGATCCAATAGATCATTTGCTTTCCATTCAATCATTCTACCATCTACGTCGCGCACCTGGCTACCATCGAACTTAGGTCCAAAACTGTAGTAAGGTCCCAGATCCTTGTTTACCATATTCGTACCATCTGTATCTTTTTCCCAGATTGTGTTGATACCTCCACCATATTCATTCTGATAATCAGGTGTACGGTATGCCTTTTCGAAAGTAGAAGTATTAGAAACCGTTACGCCTAATCCTTTGCGAGCTTTCCCCTTTTTGGTGGTGATAAGAATAACACCAAACTGTGCTTCAGAACCATACAGTGCTGTAGCGGCAGATCCTTTTAATACCGTTAAGCTTTCATAATCGTCTGGGTTTAGATTCTTTAACTCATTCCCGAAGTCACGCGCATCGCCCCAGGAGTCTGCACCTGAAACACCAGGTTTAATCAAAACGCCATCTATTACAAAAAGCGGCTGAGTGTTATTTTTACTTACAGAGGCGTTTCCCCTGATTCTTATACGCGAACTTGAAGAAGGTCCGCCAGCACCCTGGTTAATCATTACGCCAGCAACTTTACCTTGTAAGGCATTCACCACATTTGTACTAGGAACCCTTGCAAGTTCTTCTCCCCCTACTTCCTGAACGGAATAGGAAAGTTTTCTTGCCTGCTTTCTCACCCCAAAGCCCGTTACAACTACTTCTGATAGTTGCCCCTGTGCTTCTTCCAGCTCTACATCTAATGTTGCACTGCTGCCTACTTTTACTTCCTTTGAATTAAATCCCACAGAAGTAAAAACCAATGTGGCATTTTCGCTAACAGTGATGGAAAAACCACCGTCGTCGCCGGAAATGACGCCACTTGTTTTACTGCCTTTCTCATTAATGGAAACTCCGGGAAGCCCGGTGCCTGAAGCGTCTCTTACTGTGCCAGAGACTGTTTTTTTCGCCTGCCCAAATGCAAGCGTGCTGCACAGAAACAGCATTGCCATAAGCAAATAACGATTCGCTGATTTCTTCATCGCTGTTAGTTTTTAGAGTTTTTGGAGTGATAAAAAACCATAGTGTAATTAAAAGGTTGCAACGACTTAAACTAAAGATAAGCTTTAGAGCATGGTGCGTTTACAGGGACTGCCATTTTTATTGATTTTGCAGCATTTACCTGCTAAACCAATCGTTAAACAAAGTTAATAAACCGTTTTTCAATTGTTAAAATAACGTAACTTTTTTTAAAAAAACAAAAAGAGGCAAATTTATTCGCTAAAAAACCAGAATTTAATCACATTCATGATAAGTTATGCACACCTTTCGCATAATCTAGAGCTTCGTAAAAAGAAAAATGCTGCTTAACGGATGTGAAAGAAAGAATGAGTAATGCTATATCGTGCTTATATGCAAAAAAAACCGGGTTGCTATCAACCCGGAAAACTTCAAAAACAAAAAAGAAAAAACACTTGTGCTATTGCTTGTCCCACCAAACGCGTCCAAATATATCGCCGGGACCGGCACCATATTCAGGATCTTGCAGCATTTGGTTAATAGCTTCCATTTCATTGTCGTAATTGCGGCTGCCGATGCCTGGTTCAATGCGGGCAGCCCGCCTGGGTATAACCCCGTTGGCTCCGTTAGAGAGCAGGGGCTCCCATTGTAGCAGTGTTGTTTCATTGGGCATGCCGGTGCGTTTCCACAGCGACCATGCTTCGTTCGATTGTTTGAAAAAATTGAGGTATTGCTGGATTACTATCTGCTCCAGTCCTTTGGCAGCGTTGTACTTTACATCGCTGGCATTGAGGTAATCTGCAATCTCGCCCGCAGTAGGTGCGGCTACCTGCACTCCCGCATCGTTTTCCAGGTAATAATCTAAAATCTTGCTATCGGTTGCCATTTTGCCGTAATATTCAATCGAAGCAGTTACTCCTTTTACATACCATTCCTGCGGATCATCAGAGGTTAAACCGCGTGCTCCCAGCTCCGCTCGCATCAGGCAAAAATCAGCATAGGTTATAACCGGAAAATATACAATGCCGGTTCCGTTGGATTGCCCCGGCCGGAAAAGCCGTGCATTAATATTGCTGAGTGTATCCAATGCTATATTGGCATTCCCCTTTTTGATCCGGCGGGGTGTATAATACCGGTCGACGTTGATTTGTTGCTGTGCAGCGTCGGGGTTTGCCAGGCTGCCTACATAGCGTTGATCTACATAAATGGCGGTTAATGGCAAGGCACCCTGCTTTTTGGCTGTATCAAAGTTTTGCTGGCTGTAGGAGTTTTTAGAAAAGAAAATACGCAGGCGCGGATCTTTGTTTTTAAGCATATAATCTACCATCGCTTTAGACGCCCTGATGCCATCGGGATTCCAGTTGCCTCCATTGGTAAAAGTGTAAGGCGCTCTGAATGTCCAGCTATGGCTGTTTTCAGACATAAGGTCGCTGGCGGGCGAACTCAATACTTCCTGTATAATAGCTTTTGCCCTGGCCTCGTCTCGTTTGAGCAGTCGTGTTGCCAGGCGCAATCGTGCGGCATTGGCTGCTCTTATCCAGCCTTCTGCATTGCCATAAAAATACTGGTCGTAATCGCCAAAGGAAACCTGCGCGGCTGTAGAAGCTTTAAGCATTTGTATAGATGCTTTATAATCAGCATCGATCATCGCAAAAAGATCGGACTGAGTGGTAAACCTGGGAGTAAACACTCCTTCGTAACGACCTCTCATCTCGTCTTTATATGGCAGGCTGCCATTAATGTCGGATACATAAAAGTATTGATATGCCAGGGCAATGGTTGCCATGGCTTTTTGATTGGTTCTTAGGTTTTGTTGTTCTTCAGGCAATGATTCGATGATCCTGATAACATCGTACAGGCGCGGTGCAGCGTTTGAAAAAAAACGTCCGTATCGTGTATTAAAATTTCCGGCGCCATTGGTAAAATTCAATGCATTGCCGTTGGTGGCGGTTGCCATCTGCATCCAGGGCATCATAATGCGATAGTGATCGTAGAACCATTCAAAGTCCCAGTTATGACTGTCTCTTGTGCCATTGAGCATTTGGTTTTTAGCGTCAACGTCAGACATCTCTATAACACTAGGATCTATATTCTCCTTTACAAAGTCGGCTTTCGTGCATCCTGCCAGACAAGCCAGTCCAAGCAGCAGTATTTTATTGAAGCTTTTCATATTGGTTTCTTTTAAAATTCAGCATTGATCCTAAAGCCCAGACTTCTGATGAACGGAAGTCCTCCATATTCTGCAAAAGCAGCGGCGTTGTTGCTGCTAAGCCCTTCGGGATTAATTCCATCCCTGGCTGTTTTATACAGATAGGTCAGATTCCTGCCGATAAGATTTATCCTCAGGTTGGATAGTTTTATCCTGGATGAAACACTTTTAGGGAGATTATAACCCAGTGTGATTTCGCGAAGCGCTACCCATGAATTTTCGAACGTTGAATATTCGCGAATGCCAGATGACCATTGAGTAAGGTCTTCATAATATTCCCATGCGGGTTTAGGCTTCATGTATCCCTTGTCGTATGCCTCCCGCCACGACATGCCGCCCAGGTCAACTGTTTCTCCTGCGGGGGTGGTTACTTTTATACCGTCGGCAAACACACCATCGGGAATAATACCGTCGTATCTTGTTTCTCCGTTGTTATCAACATACTGAATGCCGCCGTTGGCAAGGTCACGTCCAGGCAAGGTATAAGCAAACGACCCGTTCGAACCTCCGTACTGGTGTGTACCGGAGGCCATCAATCCACCAATTTTGGCATCTACCTGAACGCCGAGAGAAAACTCTTTATACCTGAAAGAATTGTAAATACCGCCGGTAAACTTCTCCATAATCGTTCCTAAGCTCGGTTCTCTAACGAGGCTGTTTGCATAGTCGCCACTACGCAAGAACGAGTAGCCGTTGGAACCATTCGGGGGGCTGCCAATTACCTTTTTACCGTTGCTTGGGTGATCGACGGGTTTGCCGGCCGCATCCACTTTTTGATAATAGGCGAATGCATAGCGGGAAATAACATCGCCATATTGCCGTCCTTCCATGGCAATGGCACGCATGTCGTTGCCAAATGCTGTAATGAGGTTAACAGATGGAACTCCTTCTGTTAACTTTACTACTGTATTTCTATTTCGTGTAAAATTCAGATTGACGTCCCAACTAAAATTCCTTGTCTTAACCGGCGACGCAGTTAATAATATTTCCACTCCCTGGTTCCGTATCTGCCCAACATTAAACAAGGCGCTCGACACACCACTTTCGGAAGGAACAGGCAGCGCCAAAATCTGGTTAAAGGTGTTTTTATTATAGTAAGCAATGTCTACCCCGAGCCTGTTGTTAAGAAAACGCAGGTCTGCACCAACTTCCCATTCTTTGGTACGTTCGTTTTTGAGGTTAGGAGTAACTACTTCATTGCCGGTAAAGCCTGCTATGGGGAGCGTTATAGTTGCTCCACCTGCGGACACACCGTCAACAGTACCACCTAGCCTGTATTGCCCCACCTGGTTCAAACGCCAGGCATCAATATCGCGTCCGGTTTCGCCGTAAGAAGCGCGCAGTTTGCCGAAACTAAGGAAATGGAAGGCGCTGCTGTTTTTAAGCGACTCTGTAAAAATATAAGAGAGCCCCACAGAAGGATACACGAAAGTGTAAGTTCCGGAGCCGTCTTTATAGGTAAGTGTTGAGTTGTAATCTTTCCGCACACTGAAGTTCAGCGTTAAAGTATTTCGCCAGGTTATATCTCCGTAAGCATATATTGCATCTGTTCTTTTGGTAGGTGTATACGTTTCGGTGCTGGCTATCCTGTTCTTTGCATTGTTCAATGCAAATACACCGGGCAACGTTAAACCTCCATCGGTCCACGACCGGAGGGTTCTGCCACCGAGCTCCCTGTTTGTTTCAGCGCCAAGGGTAAAGCTGCCGTCAAAGTCTGCTCCCAGGCTTTTCGAGGCAGTCAGCAATGCCTGTATACGACTGTTCTTCCAATCGCCTTTTTGAATTTCGTAATTGCCGCCGGCAAATCCTACCTCCGACCCCAGGTATTTGTATTCGGTTTGTACAGTAAAATAATTGATGTTTCCCCTGGTGAGCAGTGTAAGCCAGGGAGTAATGGTAGTAGTAAGGTCAATATTGGTTCTTAAGTTACTCTCGTTTCTATAGGAATTGTTATTAAAAGTGGTCCATAAAAAATCTCCTACAGAGTACGGGTCATCTGCTCCCCTGATTCTCCCGCCATTCACAACATCTGTATAATTGCCAAGATAATAATTCCAGTCGAGGCTCCTGGGCCTGAAAAATGTAAGCCTGAACAATGGATTGTAATTACTTACCTGCCGCAAGGGATTGTCGGTTTTGGTGTTAACGTAGGTTACACTCGCATCAAGATTGAAAATTTTACCGATCTTTTGAGTCCCTCTTAAAAAGAAATTGTTGCGATCTAATTCATTGCCATTGGGCACAACCCCGGTTGAAATATTTTTAGAATAGGAAAAGCGCAAACTACTTCTGTCACTACCGCCTTGTACAGCCAGGTTGTAGTTAGACTGACGACCGGTTTGGAAGAAATCGAGCACATCGTAAGGCAACCACCTGATCATCCTGTCGTCTCTGTCGCGCACCAGGCTGCCGTCGAACTTGGGCCCATAGTTATATGCCCAGTTCGATCCTGCCCTGTCTACCTGGTTTACGCCATCGGCACCCTTGGTAAATTCAGGGTCAAGCCCCGCGCCGTATTCATTTTGCAGATCGGGACTTTTATAGGCCTTGTCCCACATTTCCGTAGCGCTCAGGCTCACACCCAGCCCCTTTTGAGTTCCTTTTTTTGTAGTTACAATGATGGCTCCGTTTTGAGCGCCGGAACCATACAAGGCACTCGCCGCAGAACCTTTTAACACGCTCATCGATTCAATATCATCGGGGTTCAGGTTTTTAAGAATGTTTCCCTGGTCCCGGTTGTTATTATCCGCCCAGGTTTCGGGCCCGGAAATATCAGGCTTGATGATGATACCATCGATAACAATAATGGGTTGCTGATTACCGGTAAGGGAGGTGTTGCCGCGAATGCGGATACGCGAACTGGAGCCGGGTCCACCTGTACCCTGGTCAATCCTCACTCCGGACAGTTTGCCTTGCAAAGAGTTGAGCACATTGGGAGAGGGAGCTGTTTGCAGTTCTGTTCCTTTAATTTCCTGGGTAGCGTAAGTAAGTTTTCTTTTCTGCTTTTTTACACCAAAGCCTGTTACCACCACTTCCGAAAGCTGGTTGTCTTCGGCACTCAGTGTTACGTTTACAGTACTGTTGCTGCTTACCACTATTTCCTGGGTAGCAAAGCCTACAAAAGAAAAAACAAGCGTTGCTTTGTTTGCAACGAGTATTGAATAATAGCCATTCTCATCCGATAATACGCCTGTAGTTTTGCTGCCTTTTTCGTGGATGGAGACGCCGGGAAGACCTACGCCTTCCGCATCTGTTACCATACCTGATACTGTTTTTTTAGCTTGGCCAAGTGTGAGCGTGCTGCACAACAGCAACACGATCATAAGCAAATAGCAACGTGGTGATTTCATCATAGACGTTAGCTTTTATTTTTAAAAACAATGAACGAAAACCGAATACCTGAAACCAGTAGAGTGCGGATGCGATAGATGACGGGTGACGGGTGGAGAGCTCCTTTTAACTGATACTAACCCTTAGTTGCCGGCAGGCAGTGTTGAGCAATTCTTCTTTCTGGTAAAGTAACAACACTTTTCTTCCGGAAAAAGTGAATACCTGAAAAGAATCAGGATTTGATAAAGATTTCGAAAATTTTTGAAGCATCCTTTGGATAAACTTCGACAAGAGTTACTCAGTCGGCGGAAACCCACAGCCTCCAGGTTGCGCTATCAGACACGTTGATATCAGCAGCAATCAAATAAAATACATGAACGTTTATGTGCAGGTATGTTTACCGTTTGTATATTGATTGAAAACGGCAATGATTGCTTTCAGCTCTTCTTCGTTGGCCAGGTACAAATCGCCTTTATCGGTAACATTGAGGTTTTGAAATGTCATTGGGTCCGGAATGATCTTACGTGCAGAAGTATGATATTCGTGCGCCCCACTTTCATCGATCAGCTTTTTGAGATTGGAGGACCGAACACCTGCTCCCGGCATAATGCTGATCCTGCCATTGGCTTGCTTCACTAATTGCCCAAGTATCAAACCGGCGTCAGGTGCGGCGCTTGCCTGCCCGGAGGTGAGTACTCTTTCGCATCCGGCGGCAATAATGTCTTCTAATGCCTGGAATGGATCGGGAGTAGCATCGAAAGCGCGATTGCAGGTTACGCCCATGGGGTAAGCCCATTCAACAATTTTCTTGAAGCGTTCTATATCGATTTCACCATTTATTTTTTGTATGCCTACGGAAATACCGTCGCAACCCAATTCTTTGCAAATACTGATGTCTTCTTTAATGATAGCAAAATCCTCGTCGTCGTAATAATAGTTGCCGGAGCGGGGACGAAGAATGGGATACAGTTTGATAGAGATTTTTTCGCGCACCCTCTTAATAGTGCCATAGCTTGGATTGGTGCCGCCTTCTACGGGATTGTCGCACAGTTCTACTCGTACTGCGCCGGCTCTTTCTGCAATAACACTGGACTGTAAATTAAAGGAACATACTTCGAGCGAAAATGACTGTGGCATAAGTGAAAGGTATGAGGTGTAAGGTAGAAGGTTTAAGGTAGAAGGTAGAAGGTGTAGGGTATAAGGCCTTACGCCCTATACCCTACACCTTCTACCTTATCAATAAATGCTTTTGGAGGGGAATACTTTGTCTGTTTTATTGCTTCTTACAGAATAGCTGAAACCTTTCTGCAATGCATAGGCGCCGCATTCGCCTTTTTTGTTGAGGGCTACAAAACCCACCTGTATTTTTTTTGCTTTTTCGGGATTGCGTTTAATGATCCTCAATACGGCTTCTTTGCAGGCAGCTTCGGGCTTGTAGCCTTGTCTCATCAGTTCTACTACCAGGTGCGATCCTACAATGCGGATCACTTCTTCGCCTACTCCCGATGAGGTGGCAGCGCCCACTTCGTTGTCTACATACAACCCGGCACCTATAATGGGCGAATCGCCTACGCGGCCATGCATTTTAAATGCCATACCGCTGGTGGTGCAGGCGCCGCCGAGGTTGCCTTTTGCATCCATTGCCAGCATTCCAATCGTATCATGATTGTCGGGACCGCCGGGCATCGGATCTTTTGTTTTATCGTACAGCCGGTTTTCAATATTCATTTCCGGTTCATACTTTGCTTCTTTCAACCACTCTTTCCATGCTTTTTCGCTTTCGGGCGTCAGCAAATTTTCTTTCTTAAATCCGTTTGCCAGCGCAAACTGCAAAGCCCCGTCGCCAACCAGCACAATATGAGGTGTTTTTTCCATTACCAAACGTGCTACTGATATGGGATGCATGATGTGCTGCAATGCCATTACGGAACCACAGTTGTAAAATTCGTCCATTATGCAGGCATCGAGCGTTACATAACCATCTCTGTCGGGCAAACCGCCATAGCCAATGGTTTGGTTTTTAGGGTCGGCTTCGGGTACCCGCACGCCGGCTTCTACTGCATCTACTGCCCTGCCTTTTTTTGCCAGCACTTCCCACGCGGCGATATTGGCTGTTTTGCCAAAATCCCAGGTAGAAACTACCAGTGGCTGGTCTGTAATATTTTGGGGTTCGTTTGTATAGGCAAGTGATTTTTTATCGGTTAAAATAGCTACCGAGCCCAACACGGAAGCCTGCAAGAATTTTCTACGGGTAGACATTATATAATAAGTTTAGGAGTGCCGAAATTAGTTCTTTAGAAAGAATAAAGATGATTGTGCATTAATTTTTATAGCAGGTTAACAACGGCAATATTAGTTGGTGTAAAAGAAAAGCAGCCGCTGTATGGCTGCTTTTCGTTAATTGTTACAGTAAAAGAATTATGGCATAAACCAGGGTTTCACTTTTTCGTCATTTGCTCCACCTGTTATCGCCTTCCAGTTATCGTAGTTAGATTCTGTTTCTGACGTTGGGTAGATCAGTTTATTGAAATTAAGCACCGGGCTTGATGGCGACAAAGTCTCTGCCGGAGTTGCTCCTCCTGTTCTTCTTTGTAAATTCCATGCGTCTAACGGTTGATGGAACAATGCGATCCAGTTTTGCTTGTATATCTGCTTTAGCGCATCCGCAGGTGTAGCGCTGTAAGCCACTTGAGGATGAGTCAGCATGGTATTGAGTTCGGTAGGTGTGGGTGCCGCAGCAGGCTTGTTCACAACCCATATAGTAGATCCATTTGCCAATTTATACCAGAACTTTACTGATTCTGTAATACCTTCTTCATAATGCTGTTTAGCCAGGGCTGCATTAGCTGTTGCGCCACCAATTCCCCTGTTATAAATTTCTGCCTTCAAAAAACTTATTTCCGCACTTGTAATGAATAATTGAGGAAAAGTTTTATCGGCAACATAATAAAAATTCAAAGGAGCATAATTATAAGAACCGGTAACTACCCAATTGGTTTCCCTGGATGCATCGTATGGATCGTTCACGATTCCAGAACCGCCGCCACCTGTTTCAACAATGGTATTGTCATCCGGATTCATTGGATAGGGCACCCAATTACCTGCTTTATTAGGCTCGAAAAATATCTTGCATCTTAAATCATAAATACCTGAACCATTTACAGCATCGGTTGAAGACATAGCGTGCCACATGTTAGACCCCATACGGATATAAGAGTTACCAGTGTAAGATGGTCTTCTGTCGAAAACTGTATTTAACAGGTTGGCAGGATATAAACCATAGTTATCTCCGGCCTCTAATAAAGGTTTGCCTAAAGCCTCAGCAATGATAGCATCTCCGGCAGCAGCATCCTTATCCCGCATAATCATCGCATATCTTAACCGAACAGAATTCGCAAATTTTATCCATTTCTGAACGTCGCCGTTGAAAATGGTTTCGCTTGCACCAAGTGAAACCTGGTCTGAGCTTGTGCTAAAGTTATCTATTGCCCATTTCAGCTCATCTAACGCAGCTTTAAAAATTGAAGACTGTGCGTCGTATGCGGGTCTAAAAAAAGCAGCGCCATAAAACACCTGACCCGCCTGGGAATAAGGCATATCTCCGAAGAGACATGTTGTTTTCAATGCCTTAAATGCGATCAGCGTTCTAAACATTGCACGAACGTTGGTCATTTTTAATGAATCAGGAGATTCGGAGATTAAATCAGATGCCCTGTAATAATTAGACAGTGCATAATAAAAATTCTCCCACGATCCTCCTACCAGGTTATCGAGGCGATATCCAGACTGTGCATACATACCCGCCAACTGGGTTTTCTGATACAGGAAAGAAGTATTAATGGTACTCACGCCGCCGGCTTCCTGCATGCTTGAAGCTACATAGTTATACAAAGCGGGAATAGTTGCGTTATATGTTTTCTTATCCCAGGCTTTGTTAAGATCACCAAAATCCTTTTTACAGGAAGAAACAGCAACTGTTATTGAGCTTACTGCCAACAACGAATACACTGTATTTTTTATCTTTACGAAATTCATAATTTTTGTTTTTAGCATTAGAATTGAGTTTTGATGCTAAACCCGATGGTTCTCATACTGGGAAAAGCAGACCACTGCAGACCTTGTCCGTTACCTACACCATTAATTCCCTCAGGATTTAACTTATCAGGCAAACTGGAATAGATATAAAACAGGTTACGTCCTATCAGGGAAACAGACAGATTCTGAAAAACCTTTGTTCTTCCAAGAAAGTTTTTGGGCACATTATACGACACTGCAAACTCCCTGAATTTAACCCAGGTATTTTCAAACACAGATAAACTTCTTGGTCTGTTTAAGTGAGTCCATCCAGTATAGGAACCTGCATATTTATACATATAGTTCACTACGCGATCGTTCATTTTTCCATCATCCACGTTATAACCGTCCATAATTACACCTACATTTCCAGTGGTACCATCAGGGAATGTATATGGCAATCCGCCACCATTCCTTTCAACCAGTGTTGCCGGAGATAATCCGCCACCCATTGCAGTTGAATGATCAAAAGAGTAAATGTCTCCGCCTATTTTTGCATCTACCAACGCATAAACGCTGAAAGCTTTGTAGCGGAAGGTATTGCCTATACCGCCTGTGAGCTTAGGCGTTGCATTTCCAATGGCTACAGGATCTACAGTTACTCGGTAACGGGTTCCTAATACATTGCCACTACCATCTTTAATATTTTCAATCAGCTTATTGCCTTTATCATCTCTTACAAAGTCTGTTCCGTACAAAGTACCATACTGATCGCCAGGCGCTACTTTCATGAACACACCCAGGTTTCCAAATACGTCAGCTATCCTTAACTCCTGAACACCTTCGTATAAAGCAACAACCTTATTGCGGTTTGATGCTCCGTTTACTGTAATATTCCAGGAGAAGTTCCTTTTGTTGACAGCAGTTGCATTGATGATAAACTCGATTCCTTTATTGGAAAGTTCTCCAGTGTTAAACCTGATTGCAGAAGCGCCGGAAGAAACCGGAAGATTAGCAGTCATGATCTGCTGGGTAGAAGAAATATCATAGTAGGTGAAATCAAGATTTACCCTATTCTGGAAAAATCCAAGACTGGTACCCACCTCATACGACCTGGAAGTTTGGAACCTCAGCTCATACGGAGGCACGGTAGTAGGAAGTGCGTTCGTGGTTTGTCCTCCAAAAGTACCTACGCTGTACTGAAAATCTAATTGATAAGGATCGGTAGCATTGGCACTCCTTCCATATGCAACTCTTAATTTTCCATAAGACAGCGGCCCGTGATTCATGTTTAATGCCTCAGTGAAAACAAAGGCTAAGCTTGCAGAGGGGTAAAAGTAGGAGTTGTTGTTCTTAGGCAAAGTAGAAGTAATATCATTTCTGCCCGTAACATCAAGAAACAGGTAGTCCTTATAACTCAGGTTCAATAAGCCGAGTAAGGAGTTCGATTTGATATCGAAACGAGACTCGCTGAAGCTTGTGTTATTGATGTTGGTATAATTGCTCAAAGCATATACATCAGGAACAGCAAATACGCTATTGTTGGAGGCGCTTACACCTCTTGAAGAAGTTGAATAGTTATTATACATTCCGGATAAGCTGGCATTCAACCCTTTGACAAAAAGGTCGTTTTTATGCGCAGTTATCATGAAGTCCGTGTTATAGGTTTTATCCTTGCTTACAGTTCTGGAAAAAGATCCACCCTGCATATGATCCACAGAAGTGGTATTGTTTTGTGCTGTAAAATTGGTGCCTATAAAATTCGCAGAAGTTCTTACAAAAGCATTCAGCCAGGGAGTGATCTCAGCGTTTAGTTTGACAGTTGAAAGCAATTCATCTCTTTGCAAGCGGCTGTTATTCTCATAAAAATTCCACCAGAGATTATTACCGTATTCTGCATGAGGATAGGAGCCCGGGAAATTATATTTTGAACCATCAGCATTTTTATAGTATTTGTACTCCAAAGGCTGATACTCTCTTGACATCCCGTATATGGAGAATTTTGTCCAGGAGTTATTGGTTCCAATCTCAGGAGTATTTAACCTGTATGCCTGGTTATAGCCAACAGATACCTCGGCTGTGATGGCCTTTGAAATTTTCAGGTTAGAACCCAATGAAAAACTGGTGTTGTTATTATGTGTGTTAGGCACAACAGCATCAGCATCGGTTCTTGAAACAGACAAACGTACTGTACCAAAATCTCCACCTCCCGAAAACGAAACGTTATGCGTTTTGTCGGTCCCTTGTTTGTAATAAAATTTGCGATTATCGGGTTGAGGAGTATAGGATCTCATTTCTCCATCCCACCAGCGAACCTGTTGTCCGGCTAACTTGGGTCCCCAGGATGCGCTTGCACCGAACCAGCTAAAAACATCCCATGTATTCAGTCCGCCGGGTATTACTTCATGAGAGGCATTGATACCGGTTCCGTTTACGGCATAAGGATTTCCATTCCATGCGGAAGGATACAATGTTGGTAGATAATATTCGCCATTTTCTGTTTTAGGAAGTTCAGGATTCAACGTCCATAAAGCAGCAGCAAAGCCACCGCCGTATTGATTTTGCATTTCCTGGAAACGATATACGTTTGTGAAGTTATTGGTGAAACTGTAATCTAATCCAATACCTTTTTTAACTGATCCCTTTTTTGTGGTAATCAGAATAACGCCGTTAGCGCCTCTTGCACCATACAGTGCTGCAGCGTTAGGTCCTTTTAGCACCGAAATGCTTTCCACATTGTCCATGTTCACATAACTCATATAGTTCCCCCAATCTCGCATACCATCTGTAACTTCTATATTAGATTGAGCCAGGGGTTTATTTTCTAAAATGGCTCCGTCTATTACGATTAACGGCTGGTTATTACCAGTGATACTATTGTTACCCCTGATAACGATCCTTGAAGAAGAATTATTTAATCCGTTGCTGTTAGAGATGTTCAGACCAGCCACTTTTCCCATTAATCCTTGCGCTACATCCACTGGCGCCGCAATAGTTACATCCTCTGCTTTTACCTGCTGAACAGCAAAACCCACTGATTTTTTGTCGCGCTTAACACCAAGTGCCGTTACTACTACTTCCTCCATGTCTGCCGCAGACGATGACATTTCTATGTCCAAAGTGTTGCTGTCTCCGGCTTTCAGTTCTTTGGTAGTAAATCCTACCGAGCTTACCAGCAAGGTGGGGTTAGCGCCTGTAACAGACAAGGTATATCGCCCTTTTTCGTCGGTTACGGCAGTTTGAAGGGTGCCTTTTACGGTAACCGATGCGCCAGGAACGGCGTTTCCCTGATCGTCCCGGACTACACCACTTATAGTGCGCTTTTCCTGCGCGAGCAAACAGAGGTTGCCCATCAGCAAGAGCAGCGTCACCAGTAAAATTGGCTTTTTGATTCTTTTCATTGCAGTTGAATTTTTAGTTATAAATGATTGATGATAAAACGATCCATGTAAGCAGGTATGGACAAGTGTGTTGACACCCGATTTGCCTGTTTAAGTGCAGACACAGGGATAGCATTCCGTTGCAGTTGGGTCGGAAAAATTGCTGTTATTTATAACTGGTTGTTATGAGGTGTGAAGTTGCTTTTACAGGGTTGGATGCGCGGTTAATAAAGCCGGTTGTGTATTGTAGTCAATAGGCACAACCGGCTGTTCACTTATCACTTTTCAGCGACGTTTTAAATCATGGGTTAGGGATTAGGGTAGAACGATCTTTGTATTATTCTTCAAATAAAATTTATTGTCCTTCACCAAAAGCCGGTGCATTTTTGTCGTACCATATTCTTTGAGAAGCGAGTGTTGGCAAATCACGCTGGTTGGGTGTAAATCCCTGCTCGGATAAAGCTGCTTCCCAGTTGGTCCTGTTCACTTCGCCCGGATCATTTGTCCACCAACGCCTTGCTATTGGCTCGTTGAATGTTTCGCGCGCATAATAGGCAGAAGTCTTCTTTGGATAGCCGGTACGTCTTACAAAAACAAAAGCCTCATTTGGGTTTCTGAACAGGTTAACGTATTGTTGAATATAGATGCGCTCAAGGTCGTTTACACCATTGAACTTAACATCGGCATCGTCGAGGTAATCGTTAATAACACTGGTTCCATCGTCGCTGAATGCTGTGCCGGACACTGCAGTTTTAGCGATTGCATTCATTGTTCTTATAGACGACGCAACTCCTTTTTTATACCAATCTTCGGCGCTGCCTTTTGTATCAACGGCATCTGCATATCCCTTTTCGATGAATTCGGCTATCAGCAAACAGGTTTCAGCGTAGCTTACCAGTAACTCTGTATATACACCGGTACCAGGCCCTGAGCCGTCGTTGTATTTCGGATAGAAGAACCTGCGGCTGATGGGCGATATCAGGCGGTAATTGTTGATTTTATTACCAACATTGCTATTGCCTACTACAAATGGGTTGGCAATATAGGTGGCTACTGCCGGGTTGGTAGTCCAGTCGGCCGGACCGCCCTGATACATGATCAATGGATCGGCAGGATTGATAAACGCAGGAAGTGTAGCATTGTACTTATCTAAAGTATCCTCATAACTTCCTGTAAGCTGGTTCTTTTCAAAATAAATACCGATCCTGGGATCGTTGGATTTTTTCAAAAAATTCATCAAAGAGGTAGTTGCATAACGGGTGCTCCGGTAGTTAACGCTGCCGCCTATACCATCGTAATCGTTGTTTGCGTACTGAAGTTGACCTGCGTCAGAATCGATAGGACCTGTTGCATCCTGCAATACCTGCTGAAATATTTGTTTTGCTTTAGCTAAATCCTGGTTTTCCAGCCTTGCAGCAATGCGCAATTTAATTGAATTGGCAAGCTTTACCCATTTTGTCCAATCACCTTTGTAGTAAATATCTGCATCGCCATACTCAAACTGGGTAGGCAATGAGCCACTAGACAGTGTTGCAATCGCATTGTCGAGCTCTCCTAACCATGTGTTGAACAAACTTTGCTGATCGTTGTAAATGGGATCATACTTGTCTTCGTACCGGCCTTTGATGGCTTCGGTATAAGGTATCGATCCATTCATGTCCGTAACTTTCAATCCTTCACAAATCTGCAACACGTAGGTAACGGCGCCCATTTTTTGATAAGCGTCCCTATCTTCTTTCAGGTCAATCTGTCTTCTTATTTCAAACAAATTGGGTAACACCTGCTGATAATAGTTATTATAGCGGGCGTTTACATTGTTCGTGATCTCGTAAGGATCGGTAGTTACATGCTGGGTATAACGAAAAAGTTGTTCCATGCTCTCCCATACCCATTCCGTGGCGCCGTAGCTCGTCACCATTTTATCTTCCGAATAAGAAAGCAGGAATTTTATATCGGGTGTAATTACAACGGCGGGATCGGTGTTGATCTCCCCAAAATCTTTTTCGCAGGAGGTGGCAGTGAACACCAACAAGCCGGCTACAGACAATTGTTTTAATATCTTAATCATGATTTTACTCACTTTAATAGTTATTAGTTTGGATTAAAATGAAGCTCTTAACGTAAATACGATTGAACGCATTTTAGGCAAGAAGCCATCTTCTCCAGAAAAGGCAGTATTGTTGGAGTTGTTGGATGCAGGGTTGAAATTATAAGGCAATGTTTGATATAAATAACCCAGGTCACGTCCTACTACCGACAACGACAATCCGTTTAATTTGAGTTTGGAATATATTTTTGAAGGAAGAGAATAGCTCAACGCTACTTGTCTTAAAGCAATCCATGTATTTTCCAACACCCAAAAATCAGATACGCCTGTTGAAGACGAACCATAACGGTAGAAGAACTGCGGTGTGTGTGTAGGCTCTACATAACCTGCATCGTATGCTTCTTTAAAGGTCATGCCGCCAACATCTACCTGCGAGTTGTCGGGCTGGGTGATCATTTGTCCCGGTGCAAAAACGCCTTCTACGATTCTTCCGTCATCATATGTTTTGCCATCATAAGCACTGGTCCAGGTAATGCCACCGGCTTGGGCATCCCTTCCAAAAATGGAGTTAGGGAATACTCCGGAGTGAGTGCCCCAACGGTAGGTAGCAGCTACAAAATCGCCTCCGATTTTTGCATCGATCAGCACGTTTAAGCTAAATCCTTTATAGTTAAAGGTATTGTCCCAACCAGCTCTGAATTTTGCATTGATATCTCCAACATCCTGCCATATGCCGCTTCTTGCAGGAAACGCCGCTCTGGCATCGGAACGCCAGGTAAGAATAGGCAATCCATTGCGAGGATCATCTTTGGGATTGCCGCTACCATCTGTTGCCTGGAAGGGCATGGAGTGTATAGTTGTGCGTAATGTTCCATACGCTTTACCTACAACAGCCCAGGTACTGATTTCGGCTATATTTGCGCCCAAATCCAATTCTGTTCTGCCGGGATACAGTTCAACAATTTTATTACGATTGATTGAATAATTCAGCGCGGTATTCCAGCTAAAGTTTTTCGAACGTACAGGCGTTGCATCTACCGCTATTTCAATACCTCGGTTTTGGATATTACCTGCATTGATAAGCAGTGTGCTTACACCAGACTCAACGGTGGTTGATATAGGCAGAATCTGATCACGCGTGTTGTCCTGGTACACACTCACGTCCAGGCCTAAACGGTTTTCCAGGAAGCGCATTTCCAATCCCAACTCCTTCGATATTTTTCTCTGAGGTTTGAGGTTGGGCTGTATTTTGCCTGAAGAACTGTAAGTAGATTGAGATACACTACCTCCGTTGGCGTTGGTATAACCATTAAATGCAAAACCGGGGTTCACTATAAAAGGCTCGGTACCGCCACCCAATGCGGCAAGGTTACCCCTGAGCTTTCCATAAGTGATCCACGAAGGAAGCCTGGATTTGAAGCTCTCTGTAAAAATCCATGAAAGACTTACCGCCGGATAGGTAAACAAATTGTTTCCTGTTCCATTGGTATAGGTAAGAGTAGAAAGCCAGTCGGCCCTCCAGGTTGCCTGTAAAAACAGCATGTTCTTGTATGCTACGTCGGCACTTGCGTACAGTGAGTTATAGGACCTGTTGTAGCGCAAACCTCCTCTTGTAAAGGGTTGCCTTACGGAGTTCGCGATAAAATACACACCAGGATAGTTCAATCCACCATTTGTATAGCTCGAATCGTAACTTGTTTTATTCCGCTGTGCTTCACCACCTATATAGCCGTTGATGCTGAAATCGGAATTAATTTCCTTGTCCATCATCAACATCCATTTCAGCATGTGCCCTTCTTTAGTGTTAAAGCCTAATGCATAGCCGCCCAATGGTCCTCCAAAATCAATTCCCTGGCCAAGTTCTTTGCTTTCTGCTTTTGTGTAAATATTATTGATGTTTCCTTCAAGCAATAATTTTGCCCAGCTGGTCAACTTAAGATTTACTGCTATGCGGCTGCGCAATAATTGCTCTGTTTGCGTATAGTTGTTTTCGTATAACGAGAACCAGAATCTTGACTCGGGTGCAAAGTTTGTTTCGTTGCCATTGGGATTTTCCAGATCGGGTACACCACCAAATTTGCTGGTATAGTTCTGGCGTTGCATCCAATATTTGGTATCGTAGTTCCTGGGCAACATCCAGGTGAAGAGCTTACCAAAATTGTAGGAAGCAAATGCGTCTAACCCGCCAAGCCTTGGAGGATTTTGCCCTTCAAAAGCACTGTAAGCCGCACTTACATCAATATCAAGATAGTCGGTAAATTTATGAGTAACTCTTAAATCGAATGAATTCTTTTCAAGTTTGTTGTTGCGCACAATGCCTTCTGCTTTGTTGCGATTGTAAGATAACCTGAAAGTTGTTTTTTCGCCGCCGCCGTCTATCGCAACATTTGTATTATATCCCATGCCAGTTTGAAAAGCGTCGAGAAAGTTGTTGGGTTGTGGCAGGTATTTGGTCATGGTCCTGTCGTAGTTAAGCACTTCCTGTCCTAACATACGCGGTCCCCAGTTTTCCAACTCCCGGTTGATCTGGCGATCTATATAAGGTAAACCGGTGGCAGGATCTGTAGGAAACACTTTAGTGGTCCATGCTTCATCGGTTTTATAGTTGGGCTCGCGCCTGTCGGTAAAGAAGGCTCCCACCGTGCCGCCACCAAATTCATTCTGAAAATCAGGTCCGGCGTAGGGATCTGTTACTGCTACTGCCTGGCTAACACTTACGCCAATTCCTTTCCTTGCTTTTCCCTTTTTGGTAGTGATTAATATTACACCGTTCGCAGCACGGAAACCATACAATGCAGAAGCTGCAGATCCTTTTAATACCGACACACTTTCAAAGTCTTCCATGTTCAGGTTTTTCAGGTCGTTACCAAAGTCGCGTCCTGTACCACTGAACTGGTCATTGTCCATGATCACTCCATCTATCACAAAAATGGGTTGGTTGTTGTTGCCTAACGAAGAGTTACCGCGGATAACGATTTTTGAATTCGCCATTAAGCCGCCGGCACCACCCATATCGATCTGCACCCCCGCAACGCGTCCTTGTAAAGCGTTGATGGGATTCACCTCGTTGGTTTTAGCCAGCGCATCGCCTTTAACTTCCGTTATAGAAAAGCCGAGCGATCTTTTTTGCTTGCTAACGCCAAGGGCTGTTACCACAACCGCTTCGCTTTCTTTTATGCTCGATTTGAGGGTTACAGTAATAGTGGTTTGATTGCCTACGGTAATTTCAGTTGTTTCAAAGCCTACGTAGGTAAACACCAGTACGTTTTGAGAGGCAGAAAGAGAAACATTGAATTTGCCGTCGTTGTCGGTAGCGCCGAGTGTATTGCCGCCTTTTACGGAGATAGATACACCTGCTAAAGCAGAACCGGATTCATCCAATACGGTTCCCGAAACATTTTTCCTTTGTTGTGCAAAGCCAATCGTACCCGAAACAAGCAGGCAGAGGATCAAAAGCAGTCGCATGGTTGTTGTTCTCATGCTTGAGATTTTAGTGGTTAAAGTTTAGGTTGTAAGTCTTTCGGAGGTAGCCTTAAATTCTTGATCGACAGAACGGTTTGGGGTGTTAATTCAATAGGGCAGCTTTGTAAATACTTTTATTAATAAATCCAGCCCCTGCTAATTAAGCAGCTTCCTGAACTTTCTTTTTAGTGCTAAAGGCTTTTTCATATTTTTCTACCACCAGCGCGGCGCTTCCAATTAATTGCGCATCATGCCCCATATCGGATATAACGATTTCGGTATTGGCCGCCAACCGTGGTATGCAATGTTCGTTGAGTGCTTGCTGAATAGGTGCCTGCAGTATTTTACCTGCCTGCGCCCCTCTGCCACTTAGTACTACCAGCCCGGGATTTAGCAGGTGAATAAGGATGGCAATGCCTCTGCCAATATTATAACCTGCCTCCGACAGCAACTCCACGGCATAACGGTCGCCCTTACCCGCCGCATGTATTACAGCCGCACCGGCTTTTTCTGGCCCGTACTCGTCCAGCTTTTCCTGGCTTAGAGTAGAAGCTCGTCCGCTGGCCAATCCTTGTTTTGCTTTTTCAACTACGGCGCCTAACGATGCTTCGGTTTCCAGACAGCCGCTTTTACCGCAGCTACACAATTTTCCATTCTGAAACAATGGTATATGACTTAATTCTCCGGCAAACCCGTCATCACCTCTGAACAATGCTTTGTCCAGCACCATTCCAAGTCCTATACCCCAGCTTACATTAATCACCATTACATTCCGCTTATTCCTTGCAGAGCCAAATTTTAGTTCCGCCAAAGCAATCAGGCTCGAATCGTTATCGATGAACACCGGTATTCCTGTTTTCCCCTCCACGAAAGAGGTGATGCTTGAAGCGCCATTGTCGAAAAAAGAATAGTTCCTGCCGCCCTTTGCATCTACAAAACCAGGCATACCAATACCAATGCCTAAAATACGGCTCCTGTCGATATGGGATTTTATAACGATCTCGTTTATTTTGTCGGTTACCGTCTGCAAAGCGTCGGGGTTATTGGCAAGATGGATTTCTACTGCCTCCACTTTATCCAACAGATTGTTGTGCATATCCATCATCACAATACGGGTAACAAACTGATCCATTGCCACCGATACGATGTACATTATATCTGACTTGAGCGAATACATCAGCGGGCGACGACCACCGCTGGATGGTGCATAGCCGGTTTCGAGCACAAATCCTTCTGCCACCAGTTCATTTAATATCTTAGTTGTAAGAGAAAGGCTTTTCTCAATCTTATCGCTGATTTCAGCGCAGGAAAGCATTTTAGAAAAATACAGGTGATTGATTATTCTTTTGCGATATAGTAAACTTTTGCCAGCCATTTTGGTTAATGTTGCATTAACATTCCTTAAAGAAAGTGTTAAAATAACGAAACTTATAACAAAAAATAAAAAAGTAATAAATTTTTATGATTAAAGTTTGCGGGATAATTAATTTAAACGTTTTCCGGGCGAACATTAAATAATTTTCAATGAAATTCAAACGAAATGTTAACAGATTCAATCATCTAATAATTAACATTATACAGTTATGAAAAAATTACTATTAGCAACCTTTACAACACTTTTGCTATCCGGCGTCCAATCTCAAACTGTCATGCACTCTCCTGCCCGCATGCAGTGGTTTAACGATGCCAAACTGGGCATTTTTATCCATTGGGGCATTTACTCGGTAAAAGGGGTGGATGAAAGCTGGGCATTTTACAACAAAAAAATGCCCTACGCAGATTATATGAAGCAACTCAATGGCTTTACCGCAAAAAACTACAATCCCGACGCCTGGGCTCAATTGATCAAAGAAACAGGTGCGCGTTATGCAGTTATTACAACCAAACATCACGACGGAATTGCTTTGTGGGATACGAAGGCCAATAATATGAGCACGGCAAAGCTAACCCCGGCAAGAAAAGATGTTCTTACCCCGTTATTCGCCGCTTTTAAAAAGGCTGGTTTGAAAACAGGGGCTTATTTTTCTTTGTTGGACTGGAGTCACCAGGATTATCCGGGCTTTTTGAAGGATAGCAGCCGCTACCAGATAAAAAACGATTCGGCACGCTGGAAACGCTACCTGAATTTTTACCAGTCGCAGGTGCGGGAACTGAGCACTCAGTTCAACCCCGACCTGTTTTGGTTTGATGGAGATTGGGAGCATAGTGCCGAAGAATGGCAGGCTGCGAAGTTGAGGCAAATGATTTTGCAGCATAATCCTAATGCTATATTGAACGGGCGGCTTGCGGCATATGGAGATTACGAAACGCCTGAACAAAACTTCCCGGTAACGCGACCTACAATGGGGCCCTGGGAGTTGTGTATGACATCGAATAACAACTGGGGTTATCATCCAGACGACAGCGCTTATAAAACACCATACGAGCTCATTACTATTTTCGCAGATGTAATCGGCAATGGAGGAAACCTCCTTTTCGACATTGGCCCGAGGGAGGATGGCTGGATACCCACAGAACAGGTACACCTGCTGAAAGAATTGGGCAAATGGACAAATAAACACGAGGCAGCTATTTTTGAAACCGTAGCCGGTTTACCGCCCGGACATTTTTACGGACCCAGCACGCTCACCAAAGACTCCTCCACTTTGTATCTTTTTGTGCCGGCTCATAACACGGGCAAACTGGTAATAAAAGGATTGCAAAACAAAATTGCGAGTATTAAAGTGTTGGGTACCAACCAGGCCTTAGGTCATAAAATAGTGGGCAAGATATCCTGGAGCCCGGTACCGGGACTGGTTTATATTGATGAATTACCCGCCGGTGCTACCGATGAATATATGACGGTGTTGGAAGTTAAGCTGGATGGACCTGTAAAATTATATAAGGGTAAAGGTGGTTTGGGAACGATGTAATGCGTAAAAGTGAAAGGGGAGAAATGAAGGGTGAAAATTTTTGACCTTTCGTTTTTCACCCTTGTCTTCCATCAGTTCAACGCACTATTCTCCTTTTCGATGGTAAAACCTTTTTCGTGTTTAATGGCTTCCCAGCCGCCGGTAACGTTGCGAATGTTGTCATAACCTTGCTGCTTTAACAGGGATGCCGCAATAACGCTTCTGTATCCCCTGGCGCAATGAATGTAAATGTTTTGGGTTTCTTCTAAATTGGCAATATTCACAGGATCTTTCAGCTCAGCAAGCGGCAGGCTCATCGCATCCTTGATGTGGCCGTCGGCATATTCAAAGGGTTTGCGAACATCGAGCACCAGCAGATTTTCATCAAACGGAATATCCATCGCCAGTTCTCCGGCATCTACGTTAATAATCATATCGATGGCTCCGCCTGCTTCTTTCCATGCTTCAAAGCCACCATCCAAACAACCTGCTATGTTGTTAAATCCTTTTTGCTCCAAAATGTCTTTGCAATATTCTTCCTTACCCAGCGGGGCAACCAATATTATGCGCGACTCCAGGGGCAACAATGTAACCGCCCATTCGGCCATGTTTCCATCGTGACCAATAAAAACCGACCTGGGAATAAACCCTTCCGTAAATTCAGCCGTGCTCCTGGTATCCAGTAAAACAATATCGTCTTCTTTCAAAAAATGCTGGAGTTGTGTTACCGTGAAATATTTCATCCGTATATTTTTTAGTTTGCGGCTACGCCGCATTTATGTTTTCGCAAGATATAATTCTTACAATCACTCCTGATCCACCTCGGCAGACCTATTTAAAAAAATAACCAGTAGTATAAAACCTATGAGGATTGAACTACCGGTTACAAATAAGCGTAAGACAGAAGACTGATAATTAAGCCAACAACTGCTCTACAAAACCGTAAATTTCAGCCAGCCTTTTATGGTTTACTGAATAATAAATGAATTTCCCTTCGCGGGTAGTTACCACCATGCCGGCACGCCTCAAAATAGCAAGGTGTTGCGATGCAACAGATTGCTCTAATCTCAACTGAACGTACAATTCGGTAACTGTCATCTTTTGTTTTTCGTCGAGCAATTGGATCATTTGCTGACGAAGCTTGTGGTTAAGTGCTCGTAAAATTAACGCAGCTTTCTTTACATTGAGAAAGTCGATGCGGAGTTCGGATCCGTTCTCTTGAGCCGCTCCTGTCAATACCATCGTGTAAGGACTTGTAAGGCCTGTCATAGGAATAATAACTTTAAAATTTAATCATTAAAATATCAAATGCAAAGATATACACGAAAACACAAATAATTCCCCATTAGTTTCTTAAATGATGCTAAAAATGATAAATGGTTATTACTATTTTGTATTTGTAATGAAGTGAAAATCCTTCAGATAAATGGGCTGCGTGTAGGCGAGGTCACCAAACTCCTTGTTTTTAAACGACTTACCGAAATGAGCGGCCAAATGCGCACTTTCATAATCAACCTGCTCAAAAAAAGCATTGGCGCAAGGCGCAAGCATATTTTTCCATTTGGGAGCGCCATTCCCGGTAAATAATACTTTTTTACCAACCAATTCCTGCTCAAAAGAATCGTTGGTGAGGATCAGTGCATGAGGAACAAGCAGTTCCCCTCCATTGGGAGCATAAAGAGCAGTATATACCTCATTCCTCCTTGCGTCTATCATTGGGCAGTAAGCATCGTAGCCCTTATGATGTTCAATAGCCGCAGTAGCCATCAACGCAAGCGTTGATGCCATCAGCAAAGGAATGTTTAATGCATAACAAAGTCCTTTTGCACTTGCCATTCCCACCCGCAGCCCGGTGTATGATCCCGGTCCTGCCACCACACCAACCGCCTCCAAATCATTCATGCCAGCCCCGGCCTGTTCAAGCACCTGCCTTATGGCGGGCTGAACAAAGTCCGCATGATCATTTTGTTTTTCGTTCGTCAAAGCTGCAATTAATGCTCCGTTCTGCGACAATCCTACAAATGCCTTTTGCAGCGCCGTATCTATATGTAATATCAATGCCATATTAAGACCAGATGAATTTGGCAAAAATAGGTTGGAAGACTCATGTAAACGCAGCAATTTTGCCCGCAGTAAATTTAAGTATATGAGCAAAAGCATTATCAACACATCTCAGGCACCCGCGCCCATCGGTCCTTATAGCCAGGCAGTATTTGCAGGCAATCTATTGTATGTTTCCGGCCAGGTGGCTATTAACCCTGCTACCAATGCCATTGAAGCTACCAACCCTGCCGAGGAAGCAGAACAGGTAATGAAGAATTTACAGGCAATACTATCGGAAGCTGGATTGGGCTTTGAAAACGTGGTAAAGACAACCATTTTTTTAACCGATATGGCGCTTTTTACCACCGTAAACGAGGTATATGGCAAATATTTCCAGGGAAATTTTCCAGCCCGCGAAACAGTAGCGGTAAAAGGTTTGCCTCGTAATGTAAATGTTGAGATCAGTGTGATTGCGCTGAAACCCTGATACTGTTAGCCGAGATTCGCAGATAAAAGATTTCAATCAAGGCTGTACGAAGTCTCCGGACTTCGTATCCAATATGTTCTCAGGAGACTGAAGCTCCTTCGGAAAAAATATTACCTATACCTGCTCCTGCGTCAGCTTTTCTGCGTTCTCTGCAAATTGCAGTGCATCAATAAATTCCTGCAGGTTGCCGTTGATTACATCGTCGAGGTTGTATACGGTAAGCCCTATGCGATGGTCGGTTACCCTGCCTTGCGGGAAATTATAGGTTCTTATTTTAGCAGAGCGGTCGCCTGTGCTCACCAGACTTTTACGGTGGCGGGCTATTTCTTCTTCCTGCTTACGCACCTGCTCTTCGTATAGGCGTGTACGTAACATCTGCATGGCTTTTTCGCGGTTGCCCAACTGCGAACGTTCGGTCTGGCATATTACTACTGTGCCTGTTGGAATATGCGTGAGCATCACTTTCGTTTCCACCTTGTTTACGTTCTGCCCGCCGGCGCCACCACTTCGGGCGGTTTCCATTTTTACGTCGCTTTCTCTCAGCTCAAAATCCACTTCTTCAGCCTCCGGCATTACTGCCACTGTTGCCGCACTGGTATGCACCCGTCCGCTCGCCTCCGTATTAGGTACGCGTTGTACACGGTGTACACCGCTTTCAAACTTTAATACTCCATATACATCTTCTCCGGTTACTTCAATCTGAGCTTCTTTGTACCCTCCAACGGTTCCTTCACTTTCGCTCAGTAACGCGGTTTTCCATCCTCTTCTTTCGCAATAACGCAGGTACATCCGCACCAGGTCGCCCGCAAACAGCGATGCTTCATCGCCACCGGTACCGGCCCGTATTTCAAGTATAGCGTTCTTTTCATCCTGTGGATCTTTAGGAATCAGCATCTGCCGTATGTCGGCTTCCATTGTTTTTTGCTGTTCTTCCAAAGCAGGCAATTCTTCTTTAGCCAATTCCCGCATTTCCGCATCATCCCCATTTAATACTTCCGTATTAAATTCAATCGCGTCCAACACTTTTGTATAGGCAAGATATGCCTGCACAATTTTTTCCAGGCTACGGTATTCCCGGCTGGTAGCAGTAAACTTTTTATTGTCGTTTACTATTTCGGGATTGGTCAATGCCACTCCCAACTGGTCGAACCTGGCTTTAATCGCCTCTAATTTGTCTAACATCGCTATTTGTTTTCCGCACTTTGCGGATGTTTTCTTTTATTTTGTACCCCGGCCTCCGGTTCGCGATTCAACCTCAGTTGCGTCGCACTCTTCAGCGTCCGGTAATCCTGCTCCACTTTTCAGGGCAGCAAAGTTAATTCAGCTATGGCGTATAAAAAATTTCAGGCAAGCCAATTGTTCACCGGAAAATCACTTCTTGATCATACACATGTGCTCGTAGCAGATGAACAGGGTGTTATACAGGATATTGTAGCCGAAGCGGAAGCAGGCAGCGATGTTCAAAAACTGGAGGGCATCCTTTCGCCCGGGCTTTTTAACTGCCATTGCCACCTGGAACTGAGCCACATGAAGGACTTTATTCCCCCGGGCGGCGGGCTCACATCCTTTATCGCCTCGGTAATGAAAGCCCCTGTTACAGCCCTGCAACAAAAAGAAGCTGCTATGCGGGAAGCAGAAACGGAAATGTATCACAATGGCATTATTGCTGTAGGCGATATTTCCAATAATAATACTTCCTTTCAAATTAAACGCAGCAGCCTTATTGAATGGTATAACTTTTTGGAAATAACCAATCTCGACGATTCTAAGGCTGCAGAAAAAATCAGGCATTTTGCAGAAATGGAAAGCTCGCTCAAGCCTATGCCTGCTGCCCTGTCGCCTCACGCATCGTACAGCGTGTCGCCGGCTACGTTCCGGCTCATCAACGAACGCACACAAGGAAAAACAATTACCATTCATAACCAGGAAAGCGCCGCCGAAGATGAATTGTTTGCCGCTGGCAAAGGACTTTTTCTAAGCTTTTATGAAGGCATTGGGCGTAAAACCTTACCCATTACCGTTTCGGGAAAAAGCAGCCTGCAAACCTGGTTGCCCTATTTTACA
>JBQCGX010000051.1:0-13595 GCA_051955255.1 Agriterribacter sp.
GCCCAAAAGTTTTTTCTGGGGGTGTATTTTCAAAACCTGGTTCCCTCTCTCCGCAAAATACCCCTATGTATTCTATTATGTGGAGGGCTTTGGTCAAACACCGACCGGAAAATTGGCAGGCAGCGAAAATTTGAATGGATCTGCATGCCTTGCAATTGATTTTTCAATATTTTATTTGTAATTGTTTATTTCTGTTTTACCTTCGGCGCCATCAAAGTAAAATGGTACTGCACTCCCTTCATACACTGTGTTCGATTACTGCAACAACAGCAGCAATGAATACCATTATTACGACTACCACTATTACCACCCTCGTGTGAGGGTAATTTTTATTCATATCATCCCCGGGGCATTCGCCGCATTCATCAGAAAAGTTGAATGATTGTTATATTACTTACTATTCAAAAATTAAAATATGCAGGTGTTGAAATTCGGTGGTACTTCAGTTGGAAGCGCCGATAATATTAAAAAAGTAATAGACATTGTAAAAAACAGACTGGAGAAGGACAAGACGATTGTAGTGGTTTCTGCGCTGGGCGGCACAACCGATGCACTGCTGAACGCAGGACAACTGGCAGCACAGGCAAACGAGCTGTATAAAGAAGAATTGTTGCGCATAGAGCAGCGGCACCTGGACACGGTAAAACAATTGATTCCCGTGCAAAACCAGAGCAGTGTATTAAGCCTGGTAAAAAAAATGTGCAACGAAATTGAAGATGTTTGCAATGGCGTTTTTTTGTTAGGGGAACTATCAACCCGCACCAAAGACCGTATTGTAAGTTTTGGAGAGCTGCTCTCTTCGCAAATTATTGCAGCCGCTTTTAACAGCGCAGGCGTTAATACCATATGGAAAGATGCGCGCAGGCTGATACAAACCAACACTCATTTTGGCAATGCACAGGTAAATGTAACGGCTACACGAAAACTGATCACCGATTTTGCAGCTACCTTCAAGGAGCAGTTGGCCATCATTCCTGGGTTTATTGCGGCAGATGACAATAACGAAACCACTACGCTTGGCAGAGGGGGATCAGATTATACCGCTGCCATTATTGGGGCAGCACTGGATGCAAGTTTCCTGGAAATATGGACCGATGTTTCGGGCATGATGACGGCTGATCCCCGCTGGGTAAGCGGAGCAAAAGTCATTCCCTCCATCTCTTACCAGGAAGCGATGGAACTGTCGCACTTTGGTGCCAAGGTGCTCTATCCGCCCACCATTCAACCGGTATTAGGAAAAAGCATACCCGTGGTAATCAAAAACACTTTTGCTCCTGACGATGCCGGAACTGTTATTGGTAAAACACCGTCTGCTAACGACAATGCAATAAGGGGCATTTCAAGCATCAGCAATATTGCATTGCTCAGCCTTGAAGGAAGCGGCATGGTGGGTGTTCCGGGATTTTCGAGACGGTTGTTCGAAGCACTTTCACAGGCACAGATCAACGTTATTCTTATTACGCAAGGCTCATCCGAACACTCCATTTGCGTGGGTGTTGAAACACCTTATGCGCAAAGAGCAAAGGATGTGGTAGACAGCACTTTTGCAGATGAAATAGCCATGGAAAGAGTGCAGCCTCTTACCATGGAAACCGATCTGTCTATAGTAGCGCTTGTGGGCGAAAACATGAAAAGCCATCCCGGCATCAGCGGTAAAATGTTTGGTGCGTTGGGACGCAATGGCGTAAATGTGCGCGCCATTGCCCAGGGATCTTCTGAAAGGAATATATCTGCCGTTGTGGCTACGAAAGATGTTCGCAAAGCAATCAACATCCTGCACGAAGAATTTTTTGAAACCACTTACAAACAAATTCACCTCTTTATTGCCGGCACCGGCAACGTAGGCGGCAAATTATTGCAGCAGTTAAAACAACAGCAGGCATGGCTCAGCCAGCACCTCCGGCTGAACGTAAAGGTGGTTGGGCTTGCCAACAGTCGCAAAATGATTATAGACGACAACGGGCTCGACTTTAACCACTGGCAGGAAAAGCTGCAGGCTGGCGAAGACGCCAACATACAGGAGTTCGTAAACATTTTGCTCAGCAAGAATTTGCGCAACGCCATTTTTGTGGATATTACGGCAAGCGATACCGTGGCAGCCATTTACGACCGGTTGCTGCAAAAAAGTGTTTCGGTAGTTGCCTGTAACAAAGTAGCCGCTTCGTCGGAATACGCTTACTATAAAAAGTTGAAAGAGCTGGCACGTTCCTACAATTGCCTCTTTTTGTTTGAAACCAATGTAGGTGCAGCGCTCCCCGTAATTGGCACGCTCAACGACCTGATGCGCAGCGGCGATAAGATCAATCGCATAGAAGCAGTTTTAAGCGGCACACTCAATTTTGTATTTAATAATTATAACGGCGAAAAAACATTTGCCGAAGTAGTAAAGCAGGCGCAGAACGAAGGATACACCGAACCAGATCCGCGCCTCGACCTCAGCGGAAAAGATGTAATGCGCAAGATCATGATCCTGGCGCGCGAATCGGGCGCTCAACTGGAAATGGAAGACATTACCTGCAATGGCTTTTTACCCGATAGTTGCATGCAGGGCGATGTGCCGGCTTTTTATGAGGAAATGAAAAAGCATGAAGCGCACTTTAAAAACCTCTACAACCAGGCGGTTGCAGAAAACAGTAAGCTTAAATTTGTAGCCAGGTACGAAAACGGAAAGGCTTCGGTTGGATTGCAACACATTCCGCCGCAGCACGACCTGTATCATTTGTATGGCAAAGACAATGTGGTGTTGTTCTATACCGAACGCTATCCCGAACAGCCGCTGGTTGTAAAAGGCGCGGGAGCCGGAGCGGAGGTAACCGCATCGGGAGTGTTTGCAGATATTATAAGGGCGACAGCGTTCTGAAGTAGTAAGTGATAAGTGGTAGGTGTAGGGTATAGGGTAAAAGGTGGAAGGTAGAAGGTGAAAGTGGTTTGGAGTTTATTGTTTATCGTTTGAAGAAAACAAAAGTTAATAAACAACTTAAAAAAGCCTGAGCTGTGCGCAGGTCTTCTCCCCTTCGGGGAGACCGAGAAGGGCTTCTCATACATTATGAAATCAATAGAACAGGCAAAGGGCAAATCGCTCACCATACATGCTCCGGGTACTGTAGCCAATATGGTTTGCGGATTTGATGTATTGGGTTTGGCGCTCAACGATCCGTATGATGTAATGACCGTTGAGCTGATAGACGAACCAACAGTGGTTATTAAGAATATAGATTCTTATGGACTTCCCACCGAACCCGAAAGGAACGTAGCGGGTGTGGCGTTGCTGGAAATGATCAATAAGCTGGAGGGAAAAACCGGTTTTGAAATTTCAATTGAGAAAAAAATAAAACCTGGGAGCGGCATTGGCTCCAGCGCGGCAAGTGCTGCCGGTGCTGTAGTAGCGGCCAATCGTTTATTAGGCAATCTTTTTTCAGACGAAGAGCTGGTGCAAATGGCCATGTTTGGCGAAAAGCTGGCCTCCGGCGTAAAGCATGCCGACAATATTGCGCCTTGTATATATGGCGGCGTTACGCTGATCAGAAGTATCCATCCACTGGACATCATCAGCATCTCTTCCCCCCCGTTGTATGTTACACTCGTGCATCCACAAATTGAAGTGCGTACAGAAGATGCCCGCCAGATATTGAAAAAACAAATCCTGTTGAAAGATGCCATCCGGCAATGGGGCAATATTGCCGGACTGGTGGCCGGATTGATGAAAAGCGATTACGAACTCATTGGCCGCTCGCTGGAAGATGTGTTGATTGAACCGGTAAGAAGCATACTGATACCCGCCTTTGGCGAAGTAAAATCAAAAAGCCTGGAAGCCGGGGCATTGGGTGGCGGTATATCGGGCTCGGGACCTTCTATTTTTATGCTGAGCCGCGACAAGCATACCGCCGAAAAAGTAGAAGAGGTTATGAAAGAAGTGTATACCAAAACCGGTATTGATTATAACACCTACATCACCACCGTAAACACCACCGGCGTAAAAACCATACAGTAAAAGTTTACAGGTAAAAAAGAAAGGAACAGCAGATGCAATATTACAGTCTCAACAGGCAATCGCCCAATGTGAGTTTTAAAGAAGCTACGATACAAGGACAGGCTCCTGATAAGGGCTTGTACTTTCCCCAATCCATTCCGCAGCTCAGTAAACAATGGATGGATACCATTGCCGACAAAACCAATGAGCAGATCGCATACGACGTAATAGCACCTTACGCCGGAGAAGACATTCCCGCAGATCAGTTAAAACGCATTGTTAAAGAAACCATCGACTTCCCCCTGCCGGTTGTACAGGTGACCGATCGCATTTTTTCGCTCGAATTGTTTCATGGTCCTACCCTGGCATTCAAAGATATTGGCGCAAGATTCATGAGCAGGTGCCTTGGATATTTTGCAAAAGAAAAAAGCGAAAAAGTGACAGTGCTGGTAGCAACTTCCGGCGACACTGGTGGCGCGGTAGCCAACGGTTTTTACGGAGTAGAAGGCGTGGAAGTGGTAATATTATATCCTTCGGGAAAAGTAAGCTCCGTACAGGAAAAGCAGTTAACCACGCTCGGCAAAAACATTCATGCACTTGAAGTAAAAGGCACTTTCGACGATTGCCAGCAAATGGTGAAACAGGCTTTTGCAGATACAGAACTAACAAAGAAAAAATTTTTAACATCAGCCAACTCCATTAATGTGGCGCGCTGGCTGCCTCAGCAATTCTACTATTTCTTTGCCTATAAGCAGTGGCAGCAAAAAGAGCAGCCGCCCGTCATTTCCGTGCCCAGCGGTAATTTTGGGAATATATGCGCCGGCATGCTGGCACATATTTCCGGTTTACCGGTACAACATTTTATTGCAGCCTGTAATGCCAACGACGTGGTAGCACGCTATCTTTTCAGCGGCACCTATGAAACCCGTCCCGCTGTAGCTACCATTTCCAATGCCATGGATGTTGGCAATCCCAGCAACTTCGTGCGGGTATTACAGTTATTCGACAACAATTTCATCAACCTGAAAAAAATGCTTTCGGGTTACACGGTTACAGACGAAGAAACAAAAGCCATCCTCCAAAAAGTAAAAAAAGAAACCGGCTATCTGCTCGATCCCCACGGTGCAGTAGGATACCTTGCACTGCAGCGATACCTGGCTGATCATGCAGGAGACAAGGGAATCTTCCTTGAAACCGCTCACCCTGTAAAATTTTACGATGTAGTAGAGCCAGTGATCGGAGAACAAGTTCCTGTACCCGAAGCTATTCAGCAAATATTACCGCTCACAAAGCACAGTGTTGAAATGGAGGCAGAGTATGAGTTGCTGAAGGAATACCTGGGAAGGTGAAAGGTGAAAGGACAAAGGTGAAAGAGCAAAAGCAAGAACCAAAAGACAAGATCCAAAAAACAAAAACGAAATACAAACTGCAAACAACAAACCTCAAACGAAAAACCTCAAACTCCAAACCTCAAACCCCAAACGCCCACGGCTAAACGCTGATGGCTGACGGCTGAAAGCTGACCAGAAAGCACGATATTTGCTGTAAGAGGAGTTGGTATGCATGATATAGAACCTTTTTACAACTGGCGACATTTATATACCGCCGAAACAGATCCACTGTCTCCGTTTTTTGGCAGGGAATATAGTGAGTTTGTTTATTCGCAAACCGTGTACAATTATTATATACATCCGCAATGGGACGAATTTGGCTCGCGCACTATGTATATGAAAATACTGTATGCCGATTACGAGCAGGGCTTTGCCATTATTGAGCTGATAGGCGAATGGAACGATGCAATCGAAAACGATATTCAAACCCTGCGACGGGAAATAACCGATGCTCTTTTTTACGAACATATTACCAAATTCATACTGATAGCTGAAAATATATTGAACTTTCACAGCAGCGATGACAGCTATTACGAAGACTGGTTCCAGGAGCTGAACGAGGAAGAAGGATGGGCAGTAATACTTAACATGCCCGAACAATCTCAGTACGATTTTAAGAAGGCAAAACTCAACCGTTATGTGGAGCTGATGGACTTCCCCAACTGGCGCACACTGCAGCCCCAACACCTCTTCCAGATCATTAATGATACAATTATGAAAAGGCTGGGCGTGTAAAAAAAGCAATATTCTGATTTTTATGAGCGTTTGTGTGTTATTTTTGCAGAGTTCAAATAACCACTTCTTGTGATATGACCTGGAAACAACTCTTCACTTCGTCTGTAGGCAAAAAGTTTGTAATGGCGCTTACAGGTATTTCACTGATCGCATTTTTAATAGTACACGTTGGACTGAATGCCTGCATATGGGCCAACGATCAGGGCGAAATGTTTAATAAGGCGGCCCATTTTATGGGCGCTACTGTCGTGGTCCGCATACTCGAAGTAGGCCTCTTTATCGGCATCATCCTCCACATCATTCAAGGCATTATACTGGAGCTCGACAACAGGAGCAAAAGAAGCATCGGCTACCAGGTGCCACTAGGCAACCGCGGCAGCAAATGGTATAGTCGCAGCATGGGCTTGCTAGGTACTTTGATCCTCCTGTTCCTGATCATGCACATCTATCATTTCTGGACGCCAAGCAGGCTGGGCGGCATTGGCAATATTCACGAACTGGGAACAACCACTTACAACGGTAAAGAATATCACAACCTGTATGCAGAAATGCTGATGGTATTCCAATCGCCGGTAATTGTGTTTTTATATATCCTTGGTTGTATATCGCTTGCCTATCACCTGATGCACGGTTTTAAAAGTGCGTTCCGTACACTGGGAATGAGTAACCAGCGTTATGTAAGAATTGTTAAAGCGCTGGGAGCAGGATTCTCCATCATCGTTCCGTTAGCTTTTGCCATGATGCCGATTTCCATGCACTTTGGATGGATACAGTAAGCGTGGTAGGTGGTAAGTGGTAAGTGAAGCGAGTTATTAAAAAGATCATTTAAACAACGTATATAGTTATACTATGTTGGATTCAAAAATACCTGCGGGACCTCTTGAACAGAAATGGAATGAGTATAAAGGGCATGTGAAGCTTGTGAATCCCGCCAACAAACGTAAGCTCGAAGTTATTATAGTGGGAACGGGACTGGCTGGCGCATCGGCTGCAGCTTCGTTGGGCGAACTGGGCTACCGCGTAAAAGCATATTGTTTCCAGGATTCTCCCCGCAGAGCGCACTCTATCGCTGCGCAAGGTGGCATCAACGCTGCTAAAAATTATCAGAACGACGGTGACTCTGTCTACCGTCTTTTTTACGATACGGTTAAAGGTGGCGACTATCGTGCCCGCGAAGCAAATGTACATCGCCTGGCCGAAGTGAGCGTGAACATCATTGACCAATGTGTTGCACAAGGCGTTCCATTTGCAAGAGAATATGGCGGGTTGCTGAACAACCGTTCTTTTGGCGGCACTCAGGTAAAACGTACTTTTTATGCTGCCGGCCAAACCGGGCAGCAATTGCTTATAGGCGCTTACCAGGCACTGGAAAGGCAAGTGGCATTGGGCAATGTAACCATGTATACCCGTCACGAAATGCTCGACGTGGTAATTATTGACGGCAAAGCGAGAGGCATCATTTGCCGCAACCTCGTAACCGGCGAAATTGAAAGACATTTCGGTCATACAGTGCTGTTATGTTCCGGTGGATATGGCAATGTATTCTATCTTTCTACCAACGCTATGGGCAGCAATGTAACCGCTGCATGGAAGGCACACAAAAAGGGCGCTTATTTCGCCAACCCCTGCTTCACTCAAATTCACCCAACCTGCATACCCGTAACCGGCGATCATCAATCAAAGCTTACGCTGATGTCGGAATCGCTGCGTAACGACGGCAGAATATGGGTGCCTAAAAAGAAAGACGATACCCGCAAAGCGAACGATATACCGGAAGACGAAAGAGATTATTACCTGGAAAGAAGGTACCCCGCATTTGGTAACCTGGTGCCGCGCGACGTAGCGTCGAGAGCCGCTAAAGAAAGATGTGATGCAGGCTATGGCGTTGGCACTACCAAGCAGGCCGTATACCTCGACTTTAAATACAACCTCATTAATAAATACGGCAAAACAGAAGCCGGCAAGCAGGGCATAGAAAATCCAGATCAGGAAACGTTGATCCGGCTGGGTAAGGAAGTGGTGAAAGAAGAATACGGCAACCTGTTTGATATGTATGAAAAGATCACAGGCGAAAATCCTTACGAAGTTCCGATGCGCATCTACCCTGCTGTACACTACACCATGGGTGGATTATGGGTTGATTATGAGTTGATGACTTCGGTAAAAGGTTTATATGCATTGGGCGAATGCAATTTCAGCGATCACGGTGCTAACCGCTTAGGAGCGTCGGCATTGATGCAGGGTTTGGCAGATGGTTATTTTGTAGTTCCTTACACCCTGGGTAATTACCTGGCAGACGAAATTGCAACCAAGCCCATACCTACCACGCACGAAGCGTTTGAAGCAGCAGAAAAAGCCGTAAAAGAAAGGATCAACACGTTGATGGGCATTAAAGGAAAACAATCGGTGGAAAGTTTCCATAAACGCCTGGGTAAGATCATGTGGGAAAAGTGCGGCATGGCGCGCAATGAGCAAGGCTTAAAAGAAGCCATCGTTGAAATACAGGCATTGAAAAAAGAGTTCTGGAGCGATGTAAGAATACCCGGCGAAATAAACGAAATGAATCCCGAGCTTGATAAAGCCAACCGCGTGGCAGACTTTATTGAGCTGGGTGAACTAATGTGCAAAGATGCCCTGCAAAGAGCCGAAAGCTGTGGTGGTCATTTCCGCGAAGAAAGCCAGACAGAAGAAGGCGAAGCTTTGCGCCATGATGATCAGTTCATGTATGTTTCTGCCTGGGAATATAAAGGCGAAAGTGATTGGCTGTTGAATAAGGAAGAGTTGAATTACGAGATGATTAAACCGACGCAGAGGAATTATAAATAATTTGAAAATTTGAAAATGTGGTAATTTGAAAATGAAATCAAATTGCTAATCTTTAAATTTTCAAAATGAGAAACGATAAGCCTAATGTAATTGTTGATAAAACACTATATTTTTCATTAGCTGCTATAGAATATTGTGAGAAGCTGGAAGCTGATAGAAAATTTGTAATAGCAAAGCAACTGTTGCGTTCTTCAACCTCAATAGGTGCAAATGTTTTTGAAGCGCAGAACGCAGAGAGTAAAGCGGATTTCATCCATAAAATGAAAATAGCCGCAAAAGAAGCAAGCGAAACGTTGTATTGGCTAACACTATGCGAAAAGAGTAAAAACTATAGGTTCGATAAAATACTGATTGAGAATTTGAACGAGATTATTAAGATATTATCTAAAATAATTTCTTCAGCAAAAGGGAGAATTCCCGGATTTGTGTGGTCGGTTCTTTTTGCATTTTCAAATTTTCAAATCTTCAAATTAACGCATTAACTATGGAGCATTATACAATGAACCTGACCCTTAAGGTTTGGAAACAGAAAAACAAGAGCGAAAGAGGCCGTTTTGAAACATACCATGTAAAAAACATTTCTTCCGAAATGTCTTTCCTGGAAATGTTTGACGTGTTGAATGAACAGTTGATCGAAGAAGGTAAGGAACCAATCGCATTTGATCACGACTGTCGCGAGGGCATTTGTGGTATGTGTTCTATGTATATTAACGGACGCCCCCATGGTCCCTGGCATGGCACTACCACCTGCCAGTTGCATATGCGTGCGTTTAAAGACGGCGATACCATTGTAGTAGAACCCTGGCGCGCCAATGCCTTTCCTGTGGTGAAGGATTTAATAGTAGAAAGAGCTTCTTTTGATCGTATCATACAAGCCGGTGGCTTTATATCTGTAAATACAGGCAATGCTGTAGATGGCAATGCCATACCTATTGAAAAAGACAAAGCAGATGACGCTTTTGCCGCTGCCGCCTGCATAGGATGTGGCGCTTGTGTTGCAGCATGCAAAAACAGTTCTGCTATGCTCTTTGTATCGGCTAAAGTGTCGCACCTGGCATTACTACCACAAGGCGCACCCGAAAAGAAAACGCGGGTACTGAACATGATCGCTCAAATGGACAAAGAAGGTTTTGGCGCCTGCACGAACACAGGTGCATGTGAAGCGGTTTGTCCTAAAGAAATTTCATTGGACAATATTGCACGCCTGAACAAAGAATACCTTGCCGCAGGTGCTGTTATTGATAAATAACGGAGGGAAATCTCAAAAAACAAAAGCAAGATACAAAAGGAGAAGTCCAAATTTCAAGATACAAGATCCAAATAAGACAATCAGGAAATTGAATTGCTTTACTATTCCTGCGAATGAGCAATACAGAGGTTATACGAACAGATGCCATTACTGCAGACAGTATATCTGAACCATTATTACGGGAAAAAAATATTCACCTGTCAATTCTTCGTCTCGACAAAATTCATCCCGTTATCTCCGGCAATAAGTGGTTCAAGCTAAAATATTATCTCGCCAATGCAAAGGCAAATGGTCATCACACCATCCTCACTTTTGGCGGTGCTTACTCCAATCACATTGCTGCTACTGCACTTGCGGCAAAATTATCCGGGCTTCAGGCTATCGGTCTCATTCGGGGCGAAGAACCGGCAATATGGTCGCACACTTTACAGGAAGCGAGAAGCAATGGCATGACATTACACTTTCTCTCTCGAACAACATACGACGTCTATAAAAGAAGCCCCGGTTCCCCCGCATTAACAGGCGAGTTTGGTAATTGTTATATTATTCCTGAAGGTGGCGTGGGAGACGAAGGCGTTAAAGGTGCAGGTGAAATATTGGAACTGGTTGACATAAATCATTACACCCATATTGTTTCAGCCGTGGGAACCGGAACAACCGTTGCCGGGTTGATCGAAAAAACAACTGACAGCCAGCAAATAACCGGCATCAGTTCCATGAAAAATAATATTTCACTGGTTTCTGAAATAGAAACCCTGTTAAACCGTTCTTTACCGGAGCGTTTCAGACTTTTACATAATTATCATTTTGGCGGTTACGCCAGGTATAACAACGAGCTGATAGCATGGATAAACGATTTCTATGAAAGGCATCAGATCCCGCTTGATTTTGTTTATACAGGCAAAATGATGTATGCAGTTTTCGACCTGGTAAAAAAAGATTATTTTCCTTCCGGCTCGAAAATACTGGCTGTTCATTCCGGTGGCTTACAAGGCAACCGTTCGTTGCCGGAAGGCGTCTTACAATTTTAGACGGGCCGGGTATTATCTTTGTACTATTTAAACAAAGTAATTAAGCGAGTATATTATACATTATGAAAGGTATTGCAGGACTTGTTTTTTTTGTAGCACTGTTGCTGACGGATTATTCGGCAAATGCCCAGGACACGCTGCCTGCTTTTACCGTGGTGAACCGAAACGGTAAAGTGATTTTGAGTTGGGTAAATAATTTTCCTGTAATAAAACAAATGAGCATCCAACGCTCTGCTGATAGTTTAAAAGGTTTTAAAACCATTCTCACACTCCCCGACCCTACTTCGGTTACCAACGGTTTCCTCGACAACAACGCTCCCGATACGGTATCGTTTTACAAACTGTATATACTGCTCGACAGCGGAAAATATTTGTTCAGCAAATCGCAACGACCACAAAAACCAGCTCCGCCCGTAGTAAAAGCCGCTCCTGCCGCAGCAAACAATGCAGCCAATGCCAATGCAGAGAACACCACAAAATCCAAAGAACAAACGCAGAGCGATAACCGGAGTACGCCTGTTACAAAAAATCAGCCGGCAGAAGCCCTGGTGGCTGCAAATGAAACATCATCCAAAACATACGAGCGGGAATCTATAAAAACTAATATTAAGCGAAGGAGCGACGGATTAAAGACAGATACGGTTACACAAATGACAAAGGTTGAAGTATACAAACCGTCCAGCTTTATTTTTACCAACAGCGATGGCAACGTAACCATTGTGCTGCCGGCGGGCAAACAAAACCAGTTCAGGATCAAGTTTTTTGATGAAGATGGCAGCGATCTGTTTCAGTTGAACAGTATAAGAGAGCAGATTGTTATTCTCGACAAATCAAATTTTATGCATTCGGGATGGTTCAGGTTTGAACTGTATGAAAAAGATGTGTTAAAGGAAAAGAACAAAATACTGATACCTAGAGATCCGGGGATGCGCTGATCAACCTGCTTTCAAAAACATACTCAAAACACTGCTTCAACTTTTCTTTTACATCTTCCATGCCCGGGTTATAGCCTAATTCTTTCTCTATAGAAGTAACCTGCTTATCAACAATACCACAAGGAATGATCTGCCCGAAATAATTAAGGTCGGTATTTACATTCAACGCAAAACCATGCATGGTGATCCACCGGCTGCAACGTACTCCCATAGCACATATCTTTCTTTCTCTTCCTTTGATATGCGCGTCTATCCAAACACCGGTTTCTCCTGCAGAACGTTCTCCTTTAATGCCATAAGCTGCCAAGGTTTGTATAATTACTTCCTCCAGGTTGCGGAGGTATTTGCCGATGTCTGTATAATATTTTTCGAGGTCAAGTATAGGGTATCCCACAATCTGCCCCGGACCATGAAAAGTAATATCCCCTCCCCTGTTGGTTTGAAAATACTCAATGCCCTTTGCCGTTCTTTCGGCTTCGCTGATGAGTACGTTTTCAATGTGCCCGCTCTTTCCCAATGTGTATACGGCAGGATGCTCGCACAGTAAAAGATGATGCCGTGTAGAAGGAACAGGATCAATATCGCTTTTTGAAATATCAACCCCGGCAACGGAAGATAAGGGCTCCACTGCTGCCGTACGGGCTTTTGTTTTAGCCTGTACGTTTTGTTGCAACAATAGCTCCTGGTAATCCCATGCTTTTTTATAAGGAACAAGACCGAGGTCTTCAAAATAAACCTGCTGCATGGGTGCAAAGTTACCGGATTTGGGGGAGCTGCGAGCGATGAGCTATCAGCCTTCAGCGGTCAGCTATCAGCAAAAAGGTTTCCAACTTTTAAAAAGTTGGAAACCTTTTCATTAGTTGTTTGAGGTTTGTGATTTATGGTTTGTTGTTTGTGAACAAACAATAAACCATAAACTCTAAACCTTTTACACCGACAACGCCAGCAAAGACGAATCTTTGGTTTCGAGCAGCGATGATCCCATAAGGAATTCATCTACTTTACGAGCGCATTCGCGTCCTTCACTGATGGCCCAAACCACCAGCGACTGACCACGGCGCATATCGCCTGCAGCAAATATTTTAGGTATGTTGGTTTGATAACTGCGTTCTGCTGCTTTCACATTTCCACGCTCGTCGTATTCAATCTCAAGCTCATCCAGCATGCCTTCGTGCTGCGGGTGCACAAAACCCATTGCGAGCAATGCAAGCTCACAATGTATTTCTCTTTCGCTGCCCGGCACTTCTACAAACTGCGATGGTCTTTCGTCGATTGAAAACTTCCACTCCAGATCCACAATTTTCAGCGCTTTCAGGTTGCCCTTTCCATCGCCTACAAATTCCTTTGTAGCTGTTGCCCAAAATCTATCGCAACCTTCGTCGTGCGAAGAAGACGTTTTTAACACCATTGGATAAGTAGGCCAAGGCATAAAGTTGGTACGTGCTCCCGGAGGTTTAG
>JBQCGX010000052.1:0-4741 GCA_051955255.1 Agriterribacter sp.
AGAAATATTGTATCCAAGACTTACGCTGGGCGGCAGTTCGAGCGAGCGCGACTTTAATGAATTCTTCATTGAGAACCGCAGCTTTATACGTTTGAAAAATGCTGAAATAGGGTACAGGCTGCCGTTAAAATGGGTACGTAAAATTGGCAGCAACGAAGTGCGTATTTACGCCAACGGTTTCAATTTAATTACCTGGGATAAAATGAGAACGAAGGATTTTGATCCGGAGGTAAACAATTCTTTAAGCTACCCGGTATACCAGGTGTTTAATACAGGCGTGAACATTACATTTTGATTAACCTTCTTACTCAAGCAAAATGAAACATTTTATTCTGAATATATTGTTGCTAGCTGGTTTGATAACAAGCAGCTGCAAAAAAGATGCTCTTGATATTATGCCCGACGGCAGGATTACATTAGACGAGGTGTTTAAAGATGAAATGATGGCGTCGGAATACATGAATACGGTGTATGGTAATATGAATCACTATGGAACGGCATACGATTTCTGGACGATGCTGGCCGGCTATTCTGATGAAGCGCACGACAACGATTTTCCGCAGGATATGGGACGCGCTCCTTCGCGCTGGTACAATGGCGAACTGCGGCCGAACTGGAACCCGATGGATATACCCGAAAGCATCGGTACCATCAGCACCGAATCTAACGGCAACTACTACCGTAAAAACTGGAAGGGCATCAGGCAAACCAATATCTTCCTGGCAAATATTGGCGAAACAGTCTATGCTAATCCTGCGGTAAAAGCCCGTTTGATAGCAGAAGCCAAAACCCTGCGTGCATTTTTTTACCTGGAGTTGATCAAAATGTTTGGCGGTATGCCGGTGGTGGATCAACCGTTTACGGAAGATTTTAAATTTGAATCGCTGCCGCGCCAGTCGTTTAAGGAATGTGTTGATTTTATTAAGCAGAATTGCGATGAAGCAATAGCAGAGGCGAATTTCCCCTGGAGAATTACTACCGAGCCTGAAAGGGGAAGATTTACCAAAGCGGTAGCACATTCCATCCGGTCGCAGGCGTTGTTGTTCAGCGCAAGCCCGCTATGGAATCCCGAAAGCGATGAAAGCCGGTGGGTAACGGCGGCTGAAGATTCGAAACAATCGCTGGAAGCGCTTACGGGTGCAGGTTATCAGCTATACCCAGAATACGAAGCTTATTTTTATGGCAGATCTGATCTGAGTCCTAGTCCCGGCGACAAAGAAACCATTTACGAGATCAAACCGTATCGCGCACACGAATTCAGTCACCTCATGTTCAGGATGCATGCCATTCCTACACTGGGCGGCGATAAGGCGGGATGCAGCCCCTCACAGGAACTGGTGGATGCTTACGATATGGCCAATGGCGAAATTCCCATTACAGGTTACCAGGATGAAGATCATTTGCAGCCCATTATCAATACTGCTTCCGGCTACGATGAAGCCCATCCCTACCTGAACCGCGATCCGAGGTTTTATGCCACTGTATGGTACAACAATGCTTACTATGGTGAGATCAACGGTAATCCTTACCGCATTCAATCTTATCTCGGTGGTGCCGATGGTATTTCCAACATCATGCAACGCACACGCAATGGCTACTACCTGCGTAAGTTCCGCAATCCAAAACAATTGGACCCGAACACCGGCACTGCACTCTTTAAAAAATATCGCCTGGGCGAAATCTATCTTAATTACGCTGAAGCCGCCAACGAAGCCTATGGTCCTACCCCGGAAGTATACAATGCAATAAATACGGTTCGCGACCGGGTAGACATGCCGCATTTGCCGGAAGGACTAACAAAGGACCAGATGCGCGAGCGCATTCGCCGCGAACGCAGGGTAGAGCTGGCTTTTGAAGAATACAGGATATGGGACGTAAGGCGCTGGAAAATTCTCAGTCAAACAGACAAACTGACTACCGGTATAGAATGGACGAAGACAGGTGACAACCAGTTTACAGGGAAAAGAATTGTAGCGGGCAGAAGAAAAAGCTGGACCGACAATCACCTGATCATTCCTATTCCATTGAGCGAAATGATCCTGATGCCGTTATGGGAACAAAATCCCGGATGGTAATCAAACCTTTGCTTGCATTGAATTGTTCATTACTGAAATGAAAAGTATGTTGATCAACAATTATAAAATAATTACACTGCTGGTACTGCTGGCAGTTTTGATACAGGGCTGTAAAAAAGACGGCAACAAACTCCCGGTAAACAATGCCCCCATTCCACGCATAATAGCCTTTGTTCCTGAAAATGCGGGACCCGGTGATTTGCTTATCATCAAAGGGTTGAATTTTTCTACCGATCCTGAAAAGAATATCGTGCGGTTCAATCAAACCATCGTTGCCGCGGAATCGGTGAGTGATACTGCCATTACCGTTGTGGTTCCAGAATTAACAACCAAAACAGCAGGCGTTACTGTTAGAAGCAATGGCAAAATATCCAATAAAAAAAACCTGAACCTGGCGCAAGTGAAAAAGTTTACGGACGATTTCAACCGCGCAGATGTGGGGCCTGTTGACAAGACAGTGGTGCCAAATCCTATCGGTACTGATTGGGAACTGATGATGGGGCAGTTTGAATTGGAAGACAACCGGCTCGCAACCCACGAAGGAGGTGTACAAACGTATATGCTGTACCGTGGTGAGGAAGCAGACATGAAAACAGGGAATGGTAACTTCTTCAAGTTTTCTACAGAGTTCACTGGTTCGGCAGGCTCTTTTGGCGGTATTATTTTTAATGCGCAGGAAGATGGAAAACGGTTTTACCTGTTGCGGATAGATGGCAGCCTGGTGCAGTTGTTAAAAACCGGTAACAATGGGCTGGATGACTGGGCGGCTATTATGATCAACGGCAACTTTGAAGGGCTTGCTGCTGATACAAGGTACAAGATAGAAGTTTCTTCTTCTACCGCCGGACAGATCATCCTTAAAATTACTAACATCAGCACCAACGGACTGGCATTTGAGCGCACCGTGGAAGATGCGAATCCGTACACAGGTGGTGTTCCGGGCTATTATTATTTTGGCTTGTCCAATCCTGTAAATATTTATTTCGACAATTTCTCCCTGGAACTTCAATAAATCATTCTTTACTGCCAGTAGCCGGAATAACGGTTCCGGCTACTGGCAGTAATAAAATCACAATCATGAAATATAGTTTTCTTGTTTTGGTTTGCCTGGTGGCGGCCTCCTGCAGCAATAAATTAAATACAACAACCGTAAACGAGCCAGAGCCCGACAAACCAGCTCCAGTTTCGCTCTTTGTTGACAACAGCTTTGAGCAAGGCTTTTATTTAAAAGGAGATGTGAGTGGCGTTCCCTCGGCAGGAGAGTCTCTGCATCCTTTTGGCGGGCAAGGGCAAAAGCCTGTGTGGGAACTGGCAGAGTGGGCAAGCAGGTACCTGCTGCATCAAAGCGATATGGTTGAAAAAGACGGAGCAAAATTATATGAGAACAAGGGCAAGCTGGTTTCGTTTAAACATGAGGGTAATACAACATTGGTCCGTTTGGATGTAAAGGCATCGGCTGAATATGATCATCCGCGTAAAAACGGTGAACCCTGGCCGCACCTGCTGATTGAGCAGGAATTTGCAAAGAAGCCTCTGCTGAAAGACATGGAGAACCTGTTTTTAAAACTCGAAGCGAGGTTGGTAGACTGTGTTTCGAAAATGCCTGAAAATACGTTTGATCCGGGATTGCACACTGCTCAGTGCCAGGTGTATCTCATTGTTCAAAACCGCAACCAGCAGTCTGCAAAATATGGAGACTATCTATGGTTCGGTGTTCCCTTTTACGACTACCGTCACCAGAAAATAGCAGTATATGCTGCAAAGGATGTAGGCAAAGACGATGCCACCGGTAAATTTATTTATTGCATAGGCACGGATGATTACATGCAAGGAAGTTTTCACGATAAGAAATGGGTGACCATCAACAAAGACCTGAAACCTTTTATAATGCATGCAGTCAACATTGCTAAAGAGAGAGGTTATCTTGCAGGATCGTCGCTGGAAGAATTGGGAGTAACGGGCATGAATATAGGCTGGGAAGTGCCGGGTACTTTTGATGCAGGATTTGAGTTTAAAGGTTTTGCCTTTACGTATACTCCGGTAAAGAAATAAGTTGGAGACACAGTCTCCGGAGAACATAGCGCATACGAAGTCAGAGACTTCATATAGCTTCGCTTTCGTCGATCAGACGGCCCTGGTATCAGCTTTCACAGCTCAGCCGGGGCGTGCCGACCGAAACTCCATCGGCACGCCCACCCGCGAGGGCATTTGGGCAGGCAGTGGGCGGTCTGATGGAATTAACTGGTAAATATAAAGCATCATTTATGTAGGACTGAAATTTCGAACACTCATGTCGAATACTTCGTATAGCGTTTATAACGTTAACTCAATGGTGTAAGCAGACGTCTCGTGCCTCGGCGTGACAAGCAAAAGGAATACTGATAAATAGCAGATGGTATGCTCTTCTTCCGTCACGCTTTTCTTCTTGTCACGCCGAGTAAACAATTAGTCGAACCAAAGCTCTTTGAAAATGACAAACGGTATATACTACCCTGGCCTTCGAATTGGTAGGCCCCAAGTCGGTAACGATTTGGCAGAAGCATTTCAAGATTCTGTTGTTGAGTTCACAGTAGTACTAAAGCTTAATCAGGGCGTTCCCGAAATCGGCCGTAATCGATTTCGGGCGGCTTTTTGCGTTACTTTTTTCCGCAAAAAAGTAACAAAAG
>JBQCGX010000053.1:0-50722 GCA_051955255.1 Agriterribacter sp.
TCACTTTTCCTTTTTTTCTGTTAGTGATGCCACTTTGTGCATCCTGGTAAAAAAGACCGTTGCGTATTTGGTTTGTGGGGTGGGTTGGGTAGAGACAGGGCATGCCTTGTCTATACCCTACGGCACATACCCTGCGCCTTTCCCCCTCCACCTATTTCGTAGATATATAATTATAATCCTTCAAAAGCGTATCCAGGAAATCGAAAGCCGGCATGGTAGATTCAATCGCCAGCACATTTTTTACACGCTCCGAAGCGCTTTCCACCATCTGGTAATGTCCCATTTTTCTGCCCGAATCCAAAATGCCCTTAATCGTATTTACATCTCTGTCGCTTAAACGCATTACCTGCGGAAATACCGGCGTATAGTTGTCTGCCACCTCCATAAAAATAGTATCCTCCAGGCTGCCGCTTGCCTTGGTTTTTATCAGCATGGTTCCCGCTGCAAGGTCTCCCAGCCGTTTCGACGCCTTGTTCACCGCCATTAAAATAACATCAGCAATAAACATCAGCGACGTAATCCACAGTGCCTTCAGTATCCACACTATACCAAAAATCATTGCCAGTACAACAATAGGAATGGAAAGATCGGCGGAACGCAGCAGCCACCTGATAATATATTGACCGGGCGATGCTTTGCCTCCGTTGTCGTTTACCACGCGTATGCCCAACAGTTTTTTACCAACGCTTTGCCCGTTCCAAAGCAACTCGCAAAACAGGTGGTAGGTAACCAGTGGTAACATTAAAATCAAGTCAATCGACCAGGCGTCGTACGCTGCTCCGCTGTCGGAATAATCACGCCCGCCCACTACTGAATTGTAAATTTTGTAAGCAATGAGCATATAAAATATCAGCAGGATGAAATCGATGATCCATGCAAACATCCTTACATGAAACGGCGCCGTTTCAAATTCAAGGTCTATATTAAAGTTTGTAGGTATATTAATTTTACCCATATCAGCACAATAATAATTTTTTTAACCGGTTCTATAACGATGTTATACTAATTATTTATATTGACACAAATTTAAAGGCTATTGCGCGAAGCATTATTTATCAAGAGGCATAAAGACCGGTGGTTAAAAGCCCAGCATATGCCCGCCGAAGACCCCGACGAAACAGCTATGGAATTCACCCAACTGGTTGATGACCTGTCCTATGCCAAAACGTTTTATCCGCACAGCCGGGTAACCCGTTTCTTAAACGCCCGGGCCTCTCAAACCTATATGAGCATTTACCAGAACCGGAAGGAAGAACGGAACCGGATAGCGGAGTTCTGGAAATACAAAGTGCCTTTAACGGTTCGCAAGCATCACGGCATTTTGTTGTTCTGCGCGTTGCTCTTCATCACGTTTTTTATTGTTGGTTTTTACTCCTCGGCGCACGACGAAAGTTTTTTGCGCGAAATGATGGGAGACAATTATGTGAATATGACGGAGGAAAACATAGAAAAAGGCCAACCCTTTGGCGTATACGCCGAAGGAGGGGAACTGCTCATGTTCCTGGGAATTATGATCAATAATATTTTTGTTGCTTTTTCCTATTTTGCCAAGGGACTGCTTTTTTGTTTCCCGGTATTGTTTGCATTGTTGAACGAAGCAGTTCGACTGGGAGCTTTTGAGCAAATGTTTTTCGCCAGGGGGCTGGGGTTGCAATCGGTACTTACGGTTTTTATACATGGCACCCTCGAAATTTCGGCCATTGTAATAGCCGGCGCTGCGGGAGTGGTATTGGGCAAAGGGTGGATGTTTCCCGGAACAGGCAAGCGGCTCACTGCTTTTATGCGTGGTGCAAAAGACGGGGTGATCATACTCGTTAGCCTGATACCCGTATTTGTAGTAGCTGCTTTTTTTGAGGGGTTTATTACGCGGTATTATACCATGCCGCCATGGCTAAGCGGTTTTATATTACTGGCCTCAGCATCGTTCATTATCTGGTATTATATTATTTACCCTGTACAGGTGCAAAAACGTGTCAGGTTAAAAAGAGAAACCTTATCACGTGTTTAAATTTGTATACAGGATATTCTTAACCTCATGGCTTTTCATTGCGTTTGCAACGCATGCCCATGCGCAACAGGAAGAAGCGGATACGGTTGTTACCATACAGCCAATAGACAGTGTTGAGAGAACACTGGATAGCATTACAGAGCAGATAGCCGACTCGGCTTATCCTTCGGGAGAATATGAAGATGAAGAAGGAGAAACGCTCTATTTTTCAGGAAAAGAAGATTCACTGTCATTATACGATTCATCGGTGCTGGAATGGCGAAAAGTGCCTGATACCACCATGCAGGCATTAAGCAAGGACGCGGAGTTCTGGTATGCGAATAAGGACAGATCGGAAAAAAAGAAAGACCAGAAAGATTCGAGGAAAAATGAGGGTAGCGGATTTGGTGATTTTCTTGTCGAAATTTTAAGTAATCCGGCTGTAAGACAGGCCATTTTTATTTTCATACTCGTATTGTTTGCCGCAGCCGTTATCTGGTTCCTGGCAAAAAATGAAATGAATTTGTTTGGAAGAGGCAGGCGCAAATTGTCTGTTGAGCAACCGGTAGAAGGGGAGCCCGAAAATATTTTTGCTGCAGACCTGCAGGCTGCTATTGAAAATGCAGCATCAAAAGAAGACTATCGTCTCGCTATTCGGTTGAACTATTTGCTGTTGCTCAGGAAGTTTTCAGAAGAAGGTTGGATCAAATACAAAGAAGATACAACCAATATGGAATACATGACGCAACTGTACAATCAACCCTTTTACAAAGAATTTTTTACCGCCACCCGCAATTATGAATATACCTGGTATGGCGAAATGCCGGTAAATAAACTGCTGTACGACAGAATTCAGCAGGACCTTGCTATTCTTTACACCAAAGCAGCGTTATCAAATTGAAGAAAGCATTACCATATATAGCTGGTTTAATATTACTGCTCCTGTTAGGGGCATTGATATGGGGTGGTAAAAAAGATCAGTTCGATCACCGCGTTACCCTTAACCGGAAAGACAAAATTCCTTACGGCACTTTTGTAGCCTACAATAACCTGACCTATATTTTCCCACAGGCTTCATTAAAAATAAATAAAAAAGAACCTGGCTTTTGGGAAGACGATGTGGTACAGTACGACAGCAGCAGCCGGCAGGCCATGTTCATCATCACCAAAGAGTTCAATGCCACCAACCAGGAATTGACGGAGCTGTTTCATTTTGTAAACAAAGGAAACGATGTGCTTATTTCGGCTTACGATTTCAGTCTCGATGCCCGTCATTTTTTTCATATGAGCCTGAGCTATGCCGACGCAGGCTACCAGCTATTTGAGTCTGTTCCCGCGCTCGATACGCTTCAGCTTTCACTTCCCTCTGCGCCGTATTCCAACGGTCCGCACAATTTTACATACCCCGGCAGGAAGTTTTATTCTTATTTCGACGGTTTCGATACCTCCATGTCGTATGTAATGAGCAGGTCGGCAGATAGTGCCATTGTGTGTTTGCGGATGCGTGCAGGCGGCGGCAGCTTTTTCATACATACGGCACCGTTAGCTTTCAGTAATTATTTCCTGCTGCACAAACAAAACATTGGCTACTACAACCAGTTTCTATCTGCCATGAACCCCGGGGCAACCAATGTGATATGGGATGAATATTTTGCACACAAGCCTGCCTACGATCAGTCTAAAGATTCATCTCCGCTGCGGGTACTGCTTGCTCAAAAATCATTCAGCGCTGCATTGTGGACCACACTGGCTGGAATATTACTTTTTATGCTGCTGGGCTTAAAACGCAGGCAACGCATGATACCCGTAGTAAAACCTCCTGCCAACGATTCGCTCGATTTTGTAAAGACCATTGGCAGGCTGTATTTCCAGAAAAAAGACAACAGGAACCTTGCTCAGAAAATGGGCGCTTATTTTACGGAATATGTATACAGTCATTATCACATGACTACCGATGATATGGACAATGAGTTTGTGGTAAGACTTTCGCAAAAATCGGGTTGCGATGAGCGCACGATACAAGCAATTGCAGAGTACATACGATTTGTGCAGCAAAATACTGCGCTGCACGATCAGCAGCTAGCCGAGTTTTACGCAGCACTCAACCAATTTTATAAAACCAGTTAAATATGGAAGATAATATTTTTCAGCCACGCACCGACCTGTCGCAACTGCACGATGCAGTAATGCAGATGAGAACAGAGATCAGTAAGGTAATAGTAGGGCAGGAGGACATGATAAAACTGATTACTGCCGCTTTACTGGCAGACGGGCATGTATTGATAGAAGGTGTGCCGGGCGTTGCCAAAACCTTAACCGCACGATTGGTTGCCAAATGTATAGCGTTGCATTTTTCGCGCATACAGTTTACCCCCGACCTGATGCCTTCTGATGTGCTGGGCACTTCTATATTCAATCCCAAAGAAGGTGGATTCCAGTTTAAAAGGGGACCCGTGTTTGGAAACATTGTGCTGGTAGATGAAATTAACCGTGCGCCAGCCAAAACGCAGGCAGCGCTTTTTGAAGTGATGGAAGAAAAACAGGTAACGGTAGACGGGCATTCGCACCAGATGGACAAACCGTTTATGGTACTTGCCACGCAAAACCCGGTTGAGCAGGAAGGAACCTACCGGTTGCCCGAGGCGCAGCTCGACAGGTTTCTTTTCAAGATAAATGTGCCTTACCCAACCGAAGAGCAGGAAGTGGCCATTCTCAATCGCTTTCACCAGTCAACCGGCGAAGAAATAACCGCCAGCCTCGAAGCAGTATTATCGGCTACACAAATTGCAGAGCTCAGGCGTTTGGTGCGACTGGTAATTATTGAAGAAAAACTATTGCAGTTCATAGCAAAAATTGTAACCGCCACCCGTTCCAATAAATCTATCTACCTCGGAGCGTCGCCGCGGGCATCGCTGGCCATTATGATGGCGGCAAAATCTATTGCGGCTATGCAGGGACGTGACTTTGTAACGCCGGAAGATATTATTGAGATGGCAACGCCGGTGTTGCGTCACCGCATTATACTCACCCCCGAAAAAGAAATGGAAGGCGTAACCGAAGATGCAGTAATTAAAGAAATTATTCACTCATTGGAAATTCCAAGATAATTGAAAAACATTATCAGGCTATATAATGCATTGATGCTCGCCCCCAGGACCTATTTTCTGCTGGGCGGCATTGTTATTTTGTTTGTTGTTTCCTTTTTCGTTCCTGCACTGTACGACATAGGACTGATACTGCTGGTGGCGCTTTGTTGCATGGTATTGGTAGATGCCATTGTTTTGTTTGCCCGTAAACAACCTGTGCAGGCGCAACGGGTTACCGTAGAGCGGTTCAGCAATGGCGATGTAAACAATGTAGAACTGCAGGTGAGCAACGGGTATCCCTTTGTTGTTCGTTGTGTGATTGTGGATGAATTGCCTTACCAGTTTCAGCAATTCAACTGGAAGCGGAGCGCAACATTAAAGGGAGGACAGGATTACCGCATTCATTACCAACTGCGGCCTTTGCAAAGAGGCGAATATGCCTTTGGCAATATCAATATTTTTATAACAAGCCCGCTGCAACTGGTAGAGCGGCGTTTTGTAATTGAGCAGGAGCAGGTAATACCCGTATATCCCTCTTTTCAGCAACTGAAACGGTACCAGCTACTAGCCATTGGGAATCGTTTGAACGAAACCGGCAGCCGCCGACTTCGCAAGCTCGGCAACAGCATGGAGTTTGAGCAGATCAAAGAATATGTGCATGGCGATGACCACCGCAATGTAAACTGGAAAGCCACGGCAAGGCGCGGCGACATCATGGTAAATACTTTTACCGACGAAAAAAGCCAGCATATTTATTGCCTGATAGACAAAGGGCGTAATATGAAAATGCCCTTTGAAGGAATGACATTGCTCGATTATGCCATCAACGCCTCGCTGGTGCTTGCCAATGTGGCCTTGCTAAAACATGATAAAGCCGGGCTGATTACTTTTGCCAGCAAGCCTGAAACATTTGTGCCTGCCGATAAAAAGGGCATGCAAATGGAACTGATACTCGAAAGCCTTTACCGCCAGCAAACTCATTTTTCCGAGCCCGACTTTGAAGCCTTGTATGCGCAGGTGCGTGCCCGTATTAAAAACAGATCGCTGCTGGTGTTGTTTACCAACTTTGAATCGATACATGGTTTTCAGCGGCAACTGCCTTACTTAAAGCAGATTGCCAAACATCATTTGTTGCTGGTGATCTTTTTTGAAAATACAGAATTGAAAGTATTGCGCGAGCAGCCGGCAACCACGCTGGAAGATATTTATATCAAAACCATTGCTGATAAATTTGCTTTTGAAAAAAGATTGATCGTAAAAGAATTGCAGCAACAAGGCATACTCGCTGTATTGTCCCCTCCCAAAGAGTTAACGGTAAATGCCATTAACAAATATATTGAGCTGAAAGCGCGGCAGGCGATTTAGTTCATTTATTACGATCGGCACGGCGATAGCCGGTCTGATCATAATGAATGTTTCTTTTTTCGGTCAGACCGCCTCAACGGCGGGCCGACCGCGAGTGAGCGACCGCAACTTACTTAACCACTCAACCACTCACCCATTCCCCACACTGCCTTCATAAAATGCTGCAGGCACTCCCTTCACTCCCGGTTTTGCAGAAAATACGCCACCGCTTAAAGGATATTTTTTAAGGTCGGCTTCGCTCATATCCTGCGTAGCCGTTGTAATAAACAAAGTGTCAAATCCATCGCCGCCAAAAGCGCACGAAGTAATATTAGGTGCAGGCACTTCCACCTTTTGCAACAGTTCGCCGGTATGCGGGTCAAACCTGCCTACCGCATGGCCGCCCCATAAAGCCACCCAAAGTTTACCTTCTGCATCAATCGTCATACCATCTGGTCCGCCAATACCATCAGGTATCTTTACAGCAACTTTCCGGTTGCCGATGCTGCCCGATGCATTGTCATAGTCAAACACCTCTACGGTATTGAGCGGCGAATCTATATAATACATCTTTGTTTTATCTGCCGACCAAACAATGCCATTTGAAATGGTAACATTGTCCAACATTTTATGAACAGATTTATCTGTGTCCATACGGTATAACGAAGCCAGTCCAGTAATTTGTTTAAGATGCATGCTTCCCACCCAAAACCTTCCTGCAGGGTCGCATTTTCCATCATTAAAGCGGATAGCCTTATCGGTAAGCGGGTTGGTAATGAACGTGATTTCACCGGTATGTGGATTCATAAAATGAATGCCATTTTGTAAAGCAATCAACACGCCTCCATTTTTAACAGGCACTACTGTGCCAATACGTTCTGGTAAATCAAATGTTTTATTGTGTTTGGTTTGCGGATCAAAAATGTGCAGTTGCCGGCCTTCTATGTTTATCCAGTATAATTTTTTTTCTGAGGGATGCCATAAAGCGCCTTCGCCCAGGTAAGCTTTGGCATCAATTTCGAGTATAGCAGTTGTGTACGATTGTTGCATAAACTTTTTTGTAGTATAGCAAAGATATGCCCACATGCCCTGGTACGCTTTTTTATCAAATGTTATTTGCGTAAAATATTGTGTGACATTTCGAAATCATCATATGTCAAATGAACATTAACATTAATTGTTTATTTTCGCTAACTGTTGAACATTGCCATAGTGAAATAAAAGGCTTAACGAAGAGAAAAAATTAAAAAAATCAGAACCAAAAGAATTATGAAACCTACATTAGTAATTATGGCCGCAGGCATGGCTTCTCGTTATGGTAGTTTAAAACAGGTGCAAAGCTTCGGTCCCTCTGGTGAAACAATAATGGACTATTCGATTTACGACGCTATACAAGTGGGTTTTGGTAAAGTGGTATTTATTATACGGAAAGAATTTGCTGACGATTTCAAAAAAATATTCGAACCTAAATTAAAAGGTAAAGTTGAAATAGATTATGTGTTCCAGGATCTGAATTCGTTTGTGGAAGGTCATATCATTCCCGCAGACCGTACAAAACCCTGGGGAACGGCGCATGCAATATTATGCGCATCTACCGCCGTGCGCGAGCCGTTTATTGTGATCAACGCAGATGACTTTTATGGTCGCGATGCTTTTCAGAAAGCATACGATTTTTTAACGCAGGAAGCCAACGATCATACATTTGGACTCGTAGGTTATGAGTTGGTGAAAACCCTGTCGGACAACGGCTCTGTAAGCAGGGGCGTTTGTAAAACCGATGCATCTAACAACCTTGTTGAAATAAATGAACGTACCAAAATTTATCGCGAAGGCGATAAGATTGTGTATGAAGATGACGGAAAACAAGTAGAAGTTCCTTTCGACTCCAAAGTTTCTATGAATTTCTGGTGCTTTACTCCATATGCTTTCACCATTAGTAAAGAGCTGTTTGAATCCTTCCTTGAAAAAAACATCAATCAGCCTAAAGCAGAAGTTTACGTGGTAGACATCGCGGCAAAATTCATCACAATGCCAGACAATGTGATGAAAGTAATACCCACTAAAGCCGATTGGTTTGGGGTAACTTACAAAGAAGATGCACCTGTGGTACAAAACAGTATTAACACATTGGTTTCTAAGGGAGAGTACCCGCAGAACCTGTGGAAATAGTACTGCTGTAACGGGAATTATCATTTTATTGTGAGACGGCAAGCCTTGCTGCGATTGATATGGCATTATTTTTAGGCTAGGTATGTTTAAATTTTAGATTATTCTAATTTTTACCCAACTTAAGCAATTCCATTTCGTACCTATAAAGCAATGTCGGTGAAACAATTACTTACCTTTGGACTCTTAGTCTATGGCACAACCGTTAGTGCCCAGGGGTTTTTCAGAGCTGTGCTCGAAAGATCCAGTATTGAAGCTTTTGGTGGATTTGCAAACTACCAGGGTGAGCTTCAGGATAAAATGTACACTTTTGCCCAGTCAAAGCCTGCGTTTTCATTGGGGGGAAGTCTTGCCATTACCAACAAAATATCCATAAGAGGATTGGCTACGCTTGGGCGACTACATGCTGCCGACAGGTATAGCAAAAATGAAGCGAAGCTGGCAAGAAACCTTGATTTTAATTCGCGGTTATACGACGCAAGCATTACAGGAGTGTATGAAATTTTTGATATTGCCGAAAAGCGGTATACCCCCTATGTATTCGCGGGCGTGTCGGTGTTTCATTTTTCTCCTTATACTTACGACCGGAATGGCACCCGCCGGTGGCGGAAGGGCTATGCTACGGCGTTGCAGCCGTATAAGCTCGACCAGTTTTCCATACCGTTTGGCGGTGGTATTAAATTCGCGGTGAACCGTAATATTTCTTTGGGCTGGGAATTCCGTTTCAACAAAACATTTACAGACTATATTGATGATGTAAGCGGCACCTATGTGGATATGCAAACACTGTTGGCGAGAAGGGGAGCCCGTGCCGTAGACCTGGCATACAGGGGTGATGAAACTACACATGGAAGTCCCGATTATCCTGCCGGCGGTACCATGAGGGGAAATCCAAAAACAAAAGACTGGTATTATTTTTCCGGTATCACGCTTTCATACAGGTTGTTTAAAAGAAACGAAAGCTACAGCAGCGGCAGCAGGGGAGCAGGACGAATGGATTGTCCAAAGAATGTGTATTAGAGGGCTGGCTGCAGTTAGCTATCAGCTTTCAGCAATCAGCATTGGGTATACCATCGGCACGTCTGTGTGAGTGGCGTTGTGTGCGGCTGATGGCGGTCTGATGGCTGGCAAGCTGTACTACGCTGTCAGCATTGGCAGCTTTGACTACCTGATGTCATTTTCCGAAAAAGAGTATTTCCTGATCGCTCACGACTGATCGCTGACAGCTGACCGCTCACTGCTCCTGTTGTTTTATCTTTGCAGCTTAAAAATAACCATTGGCATGGCGTATAAAAATCAGCAGGAATTTATTGATGCGTTAGACAAAGCAGGCGAATTGATAAGGATAAAGGAATATGTAGATCCTAAACTGGAGATAGCCGAAATAACAGACAGGATCAGTAAAAGCGGAAACGGCGGTAAGGCATTGTTGTTTGAAAATACCGGCTATGCTTTTCCTGTTTTGATGAATGCCTATGGCAGCGAAAAAAGAATGTGCATGGCGCTCGGCGTTCAGCATCTCGATGATATCTCTAAAGAAATTGAAGCGTTGTTTAAGCTGCTTACCAAGCCTAAAGAAAGTATTCTCGATAAGCTTAACCTGCTGCCCAAATTGAACCAGTTTGCCTCGTGGATGCCCAAAGTAAAAAGCGGGCGCGGAGCATGCCAGGAAATACAAATGGTGAATCCCGATCTTTCAAAACTGCCGGTTATCACCTGCTGGCCTAAAGATGGCGGACCTTTTATTACACTGCCGGTTATTCATACCAAAGATCCCAACACAGGCATCCGCAATGTAGGGATGTACCGCATGCAGGTGTTTGGACCTACATTAACCGGCATGCATTGGCATAAACATAAAGTGTCGGCCAAACATTTCAACGAGTATAAAAAAGCCGGAAAGCGCATGCCCGTTGCCGTGGCACTGGGTGGCGATCCTGCATATGCCTATTCGGCTACTGCTCCCTTGCCCGAAAATGTAGACGAATACATGCTGGCGGGCTTTCTGCGCAAGAAAAAAGTAGAACTGGTAAAATGCATTACCCAGCCCGAACTGGAAGTGCCGGCAGATGCAGACTTTATTATTGAAGGATATGTTGACCCAACAGAGGAGATGATATGGGAAGGTCCCTTTGGCGATCATACCGGTTATTATTCTTTGCCCGATTGGTATCCCAGGTTTCACGTTACCTGCATCACCCATAAAAAAAATCCCGTGTACCCGGCAACGATAGTAGGCATTCCACCGCAGGAAGATGCCTGGCTGGGCAAGGCAACCGAGCGTATATTCCTGGCGCCTATTAAAATGACAATGGTCCCGGAGATCATAGATATGGAAATGCCGGTGGAAGGTGTATTTCACAACCTGGTGATTGCAAAAATAAAAAAGGAGTTTGCGGGGCAGGGACAAAAAGTAATGTATGCCATGTGGGGCGCGGGGCAAATGATGTTTAACAAAATACTGGTGATAGCAGACGAACTGAGCAACATACAGGATTATGGTTCGCTGGCACAGGTAGTATTTAAAAACCTGAACGTTGCTACAGATGTTTCGTTTACTACCGGTCCTATGGATGTGCTGGACCATAGTTGCAGCCGGTTAGGTTTTGGAGGTAAAATGTGCATTGATGGCACCCGGAAAATGGAGGAGGAAACGGAAACCAAATACATTACAGGTGATAATGCTGGTGGCAGCGTTGCCGGGTCCGACTTTTGTCATTTTTTCCCCGAAGTAGAAGCGGTAAACGTACTTTCGGTTACTCACAATATTCCCTGCCTGATTGTAGCAGTCAATAAAAACAGGAAAGATCATATTAAAGACCTGCATACACGGATATGCGAAATTATTCCCGGCATTGAGGGCATAAAAATGATTTTGTATGTTGAACATTCGGTAGACCCCAACAATTTGCCTGTAGCCCTTTGGCGATTCTGCAACAATCTCGATCCTAAAAGAGATCATTTCTTATTCAAACAGGAATCAAAGCACCAGCCTGGAAAAATATTTGCCTGCCTGGGACTGGACGGTACTCGTAAAACAAAAGAGCTGGACGGGTTTGAGCGCGACTGGCCGAATATTATTGTAGCCGATGATGCTACCATTGCGTCTGTTGATAAAAAATGGGACAGGCTGAATCTTGGATCTTTTATAGCATCGCCCTCTTTGCAATATAAGAGCCAGCTATATGGTAATGAAGCGGTGGTGAATTAGGGGGACAGGGGTTTGCTTATAAGTTAGCAGGAGATGTCTCCTGCGTCGACATTACGCGAAGCGAGAATACTAAAGCTAACGGCTAACCGAAAATTGATTTTTCTTGATGAGGTATGCCTATAAAAAAAATTGAGGCCCATGGAAATGAGCCCCCTTTAGTTTCAACCCTAAACCCTTGAGAAAGATAATCTTATTATAACTAGAATTATGCCAAACTCACTGGAAGGGTAATATTTCTTTTAAATAATTCAAACTCAGCTACTACTGCTAAGTATATACTCTTAATATCTTTCGAGGTTGCTAAAGAAAAAGCTTCCTTCAATGGCAGCGTTCTCATCGCTGTCGCTTCCATGTATAGCATTCCTGCCTAAATTTTCGGCAAATTGTTTCCTGATAGTGCCTTCGTCTGCTTTTGCAGGATCGGTTGCACCAATCAGTTTACGAAAACTTTCAACGGCGTTTTCCTTTTCAAGAATGGCTGCAATGATCGGTCCGCTGCTCATAAATTCCACCAGTTCACCATAGAAAGGGCGCGCCTTGTGAACTGCATAAAATTCGCCAGCCTTTTCGGGTGTAAGCGAAGTAAGCTTTAACGACACAATTCTAAAACCGCTTTTAATTATTTTATCCAGGATGGCACCCGAATGACCATTAGCAAAGGCGTCCGGTTTGATCATGGTAAAAGTTCTGTTGCTCATAATTTTTTCTTTAGGGCTGCAAAGTAAGGGCATTGCACAGCAATTTCAAAATTGCCGGGAGTTTCCTCTATACATATATCTGTTAAAAAAGATTTGACCGAATGCCTATTATACTTCATTTTTGCGCCTCGTTATGAAGCCCATCCAGGAGATTTACCCATTAGTTAAAGCGCCCCGCAGAGTAGTTGTCACCATGCATCAAAAGCCCGATCCGGATGCTATGGGATCGTCATTGGCGCTTGCAGCGGTGCTGAAGCAGATAGGACATGAGGTAACTGTTATTTCTCCCACCAACTGGCCAGATTTTTTGAAATGGATGCCCGGCTGCAGGGCGGTAATAGATTATGAGGCAAGCGCTGAAAAAGCAAATCTTGCTTTGGACAGTGCCGAATGGCTTTTTTGTCTCGACTTTAATGCACTGCACCGAACCAAACACATGGCGGCCAAGCTGGCTTCGCTGAATTGTGTTAGGATACTGATCGATCACCACGAGCAACCGGAAGTGGCGGCTTTTGATTATGGCATCAGCTTGGTAACCAAAAGCTCTACCTCGGAAATGGTGTATAATTTTATTGTAGGTTCCGGTAATGAAGCGCTTATAAATGAGGATGTTGCGTCTTGCCTGTATGCAGGTATTATTGGCGATACTGGTTCTTTTCGCTTTCCCGCCACTTCGCACGAAGTACATGAAATGGTGGCAACACTCAAAAAAAAGGGGCTGCAGCATTCTGTTGTACACGAACATCTCTACGATAATTTTCTTGAAGACAGGTTGAGATTTATAGGGCATGTGCTGTTGCACCGTATGGAGGTTTTTTACGAGTACAATGCAGCTTTAATAGCAATACCTAAGAGCGACCTGCTAAAATTTAATGTGAGGACGGGCGACACAGAAGGGCTGGTAAACTATCCTTTATCAATACAAGGGATTAAAGTAGCAGGATTGGTGATTGACCGGGATGAGGAAAGAAAGTGGTCGTTCAGAAGCAAAGGGAACTTTGATGTTAATACCTTTGCACGCAAATATTTCAATGGTGGCGGACACTTTAACGCCTCCGGTGGACGAAGTTCAGAATCGCTCGCCGCAACAGTTCAACTATTTAAAAAAGCAATAAAAGAAAACGCATCACAATTACAATGATCACGAATATGAAAAAAACAACAGGATATCTATCCATTATAGTGCTCGCGCTGGGTTTGGCTGCCTGCGGCAGTGGCGGAAGTGGTACCTATAAAAAGATGAAAGATGGCGCCGAGTATAAGATCATCAGCGACGGAAAGGGGCAAGTGGCAAAATATGGTGATGTGATGAAATTTCGCATGGCAAGAATGTACAAAGATTCCGTGCTTGGCGGCGACCCGGGGCCTAAACCTCCGCAATACCAGCCAATAGATACTGCTGAATTACCCAAAGAGTTTTATGAAATCTTCAGCAAGGTAAGATCGGGCGACAGCATCGTTATTCGCATACTCACAGACAGTGCTTTTAAAAACGGCATAGGCATGATGCCCAAAGAATTTAAAAAAGGGGAGTACCTGCTTACTACGATAAAAGTGGTAGGTATAGTAGCTAAAGACAAAGCACAGGCTGATTTTGAGCAGGAAATTAAAACGTTCCGCGAGCAGGATTCTATCAGGGCTATCGGGCAAAAGGTAAGAGATGACGAAGCCATCCAGGCGTATCTTGCCAAAAACAACATCAAGGCACAAAAAACCGAAGCCGGTACTTATTACGAAATTCAGGAGGCTGGTGGCGAACCGGCAAAAGAAGGGCAATCTATTTCGGTAAAATATACCGGCACACTGCTCGATGGCACTGTTTTCGACAGCAATGTTGATTCTTCGTTCAATCATACAGAGCCCTATACATTTACAATTGGTCGTGGCGGTTCTATTAAGGGCTTCGACGATGGATTGAGGAATTTCGGCAAAGGTGCAAAAGGCCGCATTTTCATTCCTTCTGTATTGGGTTATGGTTCGCAGGGACAAGGCAAATTGAAACCCAACAGCAACCTGATTTTCCAGGTAGAAGTATTGGATGTAAAAGACGAAGCTCCCGCACCAGCCATGCCTGCAAGACCGCAGATAAGCCCGGTTAGACCAGGTAAAAAATAGAAATAAGGTAGAAGGTGGAAGGCATAAGGTGGAAGGTGTAAGGAGTAAGGTATAAAATTCAGAAGGGTTTCCAGCTTTTTAAAAGTTGGAAACCCTTTTTATTTCTGCTTTCACCCCAAACCCCCAACCTTAAACCCTACACCCTACACCTTCTACCTTCCACCCTCCACCTCCTACCTTATGTCTTCCGCCTTCCACCCTACGCCTTACTCCTCTCCACCAGCTTCACCGCCTCCACCGCTTCCCTTACATCGTGTACGCGTAATATTTGTGCGCCGTTCAGCAAGGCAATTGTATTCAACACTGTAGTGCCGTTCAGCGCCTCCTGCGCTGTTGTACCCAATGTTTTGTAAATGGTTGATTTGCGGGAGAGTCCTGCCAGTATAGGAACATCCAGCATTGTAAAAGCAGCAAGCGATTTCAACAATGTAAAGTTGTGCTGTATTGTTTTGCCAAACCCAAAGCCCGGGTCTGCAATCACATCGCGTATGCCTTTGCTGCGGCATTGGCTGATTTTTTTAGCCAGGTAATCCAGTACTTCCAGGGTAACGTTGCTGTATTGTGGCGACTGCTGCATGGTATCGGGCTTGCCAAGCATGTGCATGCATATATAAGGTGTTTTAAGCGAAGCCACCGTATCGAGCATTTGTGTGTCCATTTCACCGGAGCTGATATCGTTTACCATACAGGCGCCTGCCTCTACCGCAGCTTTTGCAACGGTCGATTGATAAGTGTCTATCGAAATAAGGGCATTGGGAAAATGATTCAGGATGGATTTTATAGCGGGCACTACGCGTTCCGTTTCTTCAGCAGCACTGATCCTTTCGCTGCCCGGGCGGGTGCTCTGTCCGCCTATATCTAACAAGGCTGCGCCTTCGCTGAGCATTTTTCCTGCCTGCTCTACAATAGCATCCGTTTCATTTTTACGGCTGTGCACGTAAAACGAATCGGGAGTAACATTGATGATGCCCATTACTACCGGTGCATGGAGAGACAATAAACGACCTTTGCAGTTTAATGTGTACATTATTTGTTTTATCCTATTTTTGAAACTTCCGTAAACAGGAACAACAAAAATAATCATCTCAGTAAAACATACCCATAATAATGAGTACCATCCGGCAGTACAACGAAGCAGTACAGTTAAGCAAGGATATTTTTTTGAAGAAGACGAAAGACTACGGTACCGCCTGGAGAGTATTGCGCACCATATCGGTAGTAGACCAGATTTTTATCAAAGCCAAACGCATCAGGACGATACAGGAAAATGGCACACAAAAAATAGACGACGATATCAGTTCTGAATTCAAAGGCATACTTAACTATGGCGTTGTAGGGTTGATGCAACTGGAACTGGGTGCAGATGCTCCGGAGGAACTGGAAGTAGCTGCTGTAGAAAACTTATACAACAGCAAGATTGACAATGCAAGGAACCTGATGCAAAATAAAAATCATGATTATGGAGAGGCCTGGCGCGATATGAGCCAGGAAAGCTTTACAGACCTGATCTTATCCAAACTCCTGCGCATTAAACAGATCCTTGCCAACAAAGGCAAAACCCTCATCAGCGAAGGCATTGATGCCAATTATTACGACATCATCAACTACGCCATATTTGCTCTTATTTTAATAGGAGAGGGTAAACACAAATAAATTTGGATTGCTGATTTGTGATTTTACGATTGGCGGCAAGGTTGCCTTGTTATTCCTCTTTTTATTGCAAGATTGTTACTACAGAGCTTGTAGTTAGTGTACGCTCATCCGTTATATTGAAATAAAATGCCGTAGCACCCGCAGGAAGCCGGGCAGATACCATCGTTTCTTTTATACGCGCAGGCGCCTGCAGCCATTTCCTGGGTTGCAAATTTCCTGTATCGGTTGTATAACACAATATCGCTTTTGAAATAGCTGTTTCCTTGTCTACGGCAACTTCCACCATATTTTTTCGCAGCGATGGTGTTCCGGTTTTTATCAATGGCTTTGCATGCTTCACTACCTGGTCTGCAAAAGCAAATACCTCTGGTTGATTCCAAAGATGTCCATGTTCATTTGTAACTGGAATGCTCAGATACCTTTCAGAGCTATTAAGAGATACCGACTTTTGCCAAATGTCCAGCGGAAATGCCCCATCGTTGCTGCCCACATACCACAGCGCAGGCATTTTTGCAAAAGGGATGTACAATGAGGGGTCCCATTTTGTTTTGTAGGCATGCAATTGTTCCGGTGTCATTGTCTTCATATATTTCTCAAAAGCAGGAGCCGTTGATTCGTGTAAAAAACCGCAGCCATACACCGGCACGGCAAAGCAGAACCTGTTATCCAGTCCCATTACTGCAGCCGTAATGACGCCTCCCCACGAAATGCCATGAATGCCTATTTTACCGGGGTTTATTTCGGGGAAAGAACGCAACAAGGAATTTGCGCGGATCACATCCGCTACCGCGTGATAAAACCATTGCTCCCGATCCGCAATTTCAATATCGCCAAAAGTTGTAATGCGCGGCGGTCCTCCATCGGCATGCCACTGCCGGTTGGGAAAATCGCCTATAGGCAAATGCCCTTCCAGGTCCATTGCAATGGCCGCATATCCGCGGTTTACCCAGGTTTGTACCCAATCGGGGAAAGCGGTGCCTCCGCCTCCATGCACGCACACTACAGCCGGCCATCCGCCTGCGGGCGGTGTTCCCTCCGGCGCTTTGTAGTAGGCAAATACCCTGATGGGTTTTGCTTTGTATTCGATGCCTTCATAAAAAAAAGATTTGAATCCAGGCAACCGGCACGAATCGGTTGGATGCACAACAGGGGTTTGAAACAATTGTGGGAGGTTCCAGGGCGAAGGAATATTACCCTGCTGGGCAATACCGGTTAGCTGGAATAAAAATGCAGCCAGTACCAAAAAAAATTTCACGGCATAGTGTTTTTAATGCAGCTAAAGATAAAGGAAATATCTCTATGAGTAACCGGTTGCATTGCGGTGCACCGAGTTATCGGCAAATGTGGAAAATGCAGTTGCACCGCAATTATTGTTGCTATAGCAATGCCTGGTCCTGCTTAACTGCCAATCCTTCTCTTTTCATCGGTTCCTCCCTGCTCAATGTTTTTGGTTTGCATTTTTTTGCCGGCGCTGAATTGGTAAGTAAAAGACAGGCGCACTGTGCGGGTGGGTCGTTTGCGATAAAACGATATGCTGTTTTCGCTTTCGTTTGTCCATTCCTTTTCGCGGGAGGTGTTCAATATATCGGTGAAGCTTAAACGTATCCTCGCTTTCGACTTCAGCAGCTTTTTGGTGATTCCGGCATCCACGCTGAAATTTCCATAAGTATACAGGTTGGTGTATATGTATGGCGATCTGTAATCGGCAACAAAGTCGAACTCCGCCAGGTTTGCCACGTTGATGGTGTGCAGTGTTTGGGCATAGAAAGATGTTCGACGGTATGGCTTACCGTTAAACCTGTAAGCAGCATGATAAACGGCAGCATTATTGGTGATGCTCCAGACGGCAAACGGTTTAATGGTACTGCTGTAGCTTACACCGTACTCGGCAGTAATTCCTGTATTTTCAAATAAATAATCTATAGAATTATTAGCACCGGCATTGGCAGAGAGCGCAATGAACTGGTTGGTACGAACATAATATGCTTCGGCGTTGTGATGTTTGAGGAATTGCCACGAAAGGGAAAAATGATGGCTGTATTGTGGCAGCAGGTTAGGGTTGCCCGTAACTGCGGTATAATTACTGAATTCCAGTCGTGCAGGGTTGAGTTCATTCAGTGCAGGTCGCGTAAGCCTGCGCGCGTAAGCCGCTGTGATGGAAGCCCCGCTTTCCGCATCCAGCACTTGCATGAAAGACAACGAGGGAAACAGCCCCGCATATTTCCGGGAGAATTTTGTAGCAGAGATCGTTTCATTTCCCGATGAAAAAGTTTTTTCAGCTCTCAGCCCTGCTTTAATAGTAGTGTGCTTAACGGAATGTTCCAGCGAGGTATACAGCATCAGTATATTTTCTGTGTACATAAAATGATTGCTCTGCCCTTTGTTGATCGTCCATCCGGCCGCTGTTAGGTCTTCGGTTACCAGTTCGTTGTCTCTTACAAGCGATGCATATTTCAATCCCGATTGAAACAGGGTTTGCGGTTTCAGCGCCTTCGAAAAATCCGATTGAATGGTATAGATCGCAGTGCCGGTTGGTGCATTGTTTCTCCAGGATCTTTGTTTTGCCGGGTTGGGGTTAAGCTTTGCAAACGCGTTCGTTTCACTCCTGTCGGTTTGTAAATAATCGGCTACTATTTTCAATAAGCTGCCCGAAGTATCCAGTTTCAATGAATAATTGAGTGTTACGCCCCCCATGTCAAATACTCTTTGTTTAAGCGAAGTAGCTTTGCCCGAAGCAGCTACGGTATTGTAATACCGTTCGCCGCTTTGAAACAATTGGTGAAACCGGGTTTTGGAAAAAAATGACTGCATACTAACAGATTGTTTGGCAGTAAGATCATACACCGACGAAAACCGGTATTGGTGGCGACCGATCTTTTCGCCCCGATCCGTAGCATTGTCAAAAGCTGAGTGATCGGGATAGGTGATAATGGTTCGCTCAGTGATGGAACGAAGATCCCTTACATAGGTATAACTACCCGAAAGGTAAAGCCTGCGAAGCTGGTGATTGAGTGTAGCCCCCACCGTAGTGTAAGGTTTTTGCCCCTGCTGCCAGTATTGTGCATTTGCCGACCCGCTCCAGCCATTGCTCTTTGACTTTTTAAGACGTATATGTATAATGCCGCCTGAGCCACCCGCTTCAAACTCTGCAGGCGGGTTGGGAATAACTTCTATGCGGCTGATGTCTTCAGATTTAAGAGAACGAAGAAAATCAGCCAGCTCTTCTGCATCCATTCTTTGCACAACATCGTTGATCATAATAGCTACAGGCTGGTTGCCTTTCAACCGTATATTTCCCATATTGTCTACCCATATACCCGGAGAACGCTGCAACACTTCGGTGCCCGATAATCCATTGGCCAGCGGACTGTTTTCTATATTAATGATATAGCGATCGCTTTTGCGTGTTATTAAATTTACCTTACCCGTAACCGTTACTTCGGCTAATTGCTGCCGGTCTTCGGCCAGCACAATGTTTACAGGTTTTAAAGTGTCGCTGTATAGCACGGCTATCTGCCGGCTTTTGTAACCTGCCAAAGAAAAATGCAGCGTATACAATTGTTGCTGTCGCAAACTGGCAGTGAGCCTGAAATGCCCGCTGTCATCGCTTATGCCTGTAGCCACTACCTGGCTGTCTTTGTTGAGTATTACCGATACAAATGGCAAGGCTTCCTCACGCGTTCCCGTTACCCGCCCCTCGATTGTTTGCGCTTTGGACTGAGATATGATTGCAGCCAATAAAAAAATCACCGAACGAAAAAACATGCGGCAAATTAACTAAATAATTAGTTTTAAAACTAATTATTTAGTTAATTAAGGGAAACGATGCTTGCCAGTGCATGCTAAACCGTTCGCACTTTACTATCATTTCTTTACTTCAACACTAAATGTTAACCACTTGTCTTTTTTCGATGCCGGTAAAACAAAACTTATCCATTTTCCATTTATCACCGGTGTAACCGTTTTTCCATTTACAGTAACCTTCATTTTTTTTGTAGCAAAGGGCAATCTTAGCGATATACTTTGTGCACTATTGCCACGGTAGCTGCCCTTTACCATTCCCGTTTTCATGGTATAGTCCAGGCTGCCATTTCGCAACGTGATCCTTTGTCCGAAGCCTTTATTCCAGAAAGCCTCCGGCGCTAGCGGCGAAAGCAGGAGGGTGCCGTCAAGACCATGCTCAACGCCCAGTAAAAAACGTTGAACGATCCTTATAAGATTTGCCGGGTATTCGTTGTACTTTTTGGCTCCGTAACCACCGTTTGCATTGTATCGTTCGCGCCAGTAATAGCCGCTGTCGCGCCCCGCCCGGCTCACTGCTCGGATGCTGTTGATCAATCCTTCTGGATCGCGCATGTTTGCCCTCGCCCATGCTTCTATATACCACACTCTTCCCATAGCAGCAAGGTCCTGGTTGTCTGCATAGGTAGTTTCCCAGCTTTCATAGGTTTCGGGTTTGGTGGCTATGCCGGTAGGCATGCCTTTGTAATAAAATCCTGTTTCGTGTTGCAAACGGGGCCACAAAATGGCTTTTTGTTTTTCGGTTGCAACACCTGTTGCCAAAGCCGTCCAGTCCACATCCGTAAGTCCGTGTCCTGCAACGAATCCCTTATCAGGATGCCGATATTCGGCATATTGATTTCCCTGCCAGAATTTTTCCTGGAAATAAGCCGTTACGAGGGCTGCCAGCGCATTGTATTTTTGGGCAGATGTGTGATCACCTGCAACATCATTTAACGAAGCCAGCCGTCTGAATGCATCTGCCACATGTCCCTGCGACACGCCGTCAAACTCCACACGTGTAGGACGTTCCACATAATACCCCGCACCACCAACAGCGCCTTCTTTTGTGATCATCGAAGCCAGGTAATCTGCGGTGAGGTTGATGGAGGGCAATTGCTGCGAAAGCCATTGTTTGTCGGAAGTAAAGCGAAAAATAATATCTGCATTCTGAATATAAGTAGCACCTGCCAATGCCCGCAGCGGATCGTTAGGCACCCAGTGTTTATACAAACCGCCATTGCTATCTACATCTGCCTGGTAATTTTTGGGACCGATCTTTTTCCCTGCCTCGGCGGGAAGTATGGCAATGGGAAGCCTTCCATCCGGTTTTTGAAAAGACCTTACATAATCCCAATTCGCTTTTACGGTATTGATCTGTCCCAGCCACAACAGTGCGTCACTCATTTGATGACCATCGAGCGAAGGGTAGGTGTTACCGTAACCAAAGCCCTTGCCATCGGCACATACGGAAAAGTAGCCGTTGAAAACAGCATTGTTAACCGCTGCCAGTACATTTTGGTGCGCGGCTTTATAGTAAGCCTCCGTTATGAGTTCATCAGGCAAAAAAATGCTGTCTTGCTGCTGAGGTTTCGCTTGGGGTAGCAGGGAAAAAACAATCAGTATAATCAGCAAGATCGGCTTCGGATCTGGATAATGCAACGTATGCTTTCCCGTCATTGGTTGTTGCTTTTGATCCTGGTAAGTGCCGATCCTTTATGAGCCGCTATATGATCTGTTTTGCTGCTTTTGATTTCATACTGCGGATCGTCTTTAGACGCATGATGGGTATATCCCTTGTAGTCAAAATCCTTCGTGTGTACTTTAATGATAGTACCCGAAACCCTGCCGGCTTCTGAGTTCCAGCTCACTTTATCGCCAACTTTAAATGCTGCTGCCATTACTTGTTATTGTACAACCAAGTTAGTGTGTTTTGCTGTGAAAATAACAGGTTGAGAAAAACCGACTGCATGTACTCTTCGCCGTGGTCCACATCTCACTATAGGCGTCAACTTAAGGGAGGGACATCGGCTCTGTTGCCTCAGAGAGGCAACCCGTTTGTAAAAAGTCAGTCCCTTATCTCCTTTGCGCCGTAGGTGCTACCTTATAGAGGGCTGCACCTACGGTGCAGTAAAAAGATGTTGACGAGGGTTACAAACAGATAGCACCTACGGTGCACCTTCGCCGTGGTTCGTGTCCTATCATAGTCGTTATTTTAAGATCATCAGCGAGCCAGATGTGTCATGCTTGCCAATGATATGTTTTTCAGTACGATGTTATCAGTTGGTTATAAACTTAATTTTTGTTTGCACAAACGCGGTTTTACTTTCAGCTATAAATCCTCTGCTTTTTGTTACTTTTTTGCGGAAAAAAGTAACGCAAAAAGCCGCCCGAAATCGATTACGGCCGATTTCGGGAACGCCCTGATTAAGCTTTAGTACTACTGTGAACTCAGCAACAGAACCTTGAAACGCTCCTGCCAAAATGTTACCGATTTGACGCATACCAATTCGAAAGCCAGGGTTGCATATACAGTTTGTCATTTTCAAAGAGCTTTAGGTTCACTAATTGTTTACTCGATATGCAATAATACAAAGCTGAACATTAGCACAATCGCTTAACCTTTATTCCATTGCCTGTCGCTCAGGCCAAAGCCCGCCCGGCTGAAGCCATTCGGACGAGAAGAAGTCTTAGCTTCCCGGAACAAGCTGCGTTGATTTAATTCCCTCTTCGCCGTGGTTCGTGTCTCACGAACCATCCTATTTACCATATTTTGTTGGGTTTTCGTGAGATGCGAAATCCGGCAGTAACCCGCTATCGGGTCCGTATTCACCGGTCGGAAATAAAATTGCCGCTGGTTCGCAAATGATCCATTTGTCGTGTATCATTAAAATAATCTGCGAATCAGCGGCTGCTTCTTCCTATTATGTCTCAACTATGCATCCGGAATTTCCGGTTCCACCAGCTTCATGAGTTTTTCCAAAGATTCCTGCCAGCCCAGGTAGCACATCTCTACAGGAATCATAGAAGGAATGTTTTCCTGAAAAATTTTTATTTCGGTGCCTGCCGATACCTTTTGCAACCATACAGAAGTGGTCATTTCGCCCGGAAGGTTGGGGTCGTCAAACTGATCTGTATATTTTAAGAATGCATTGGGTTTAAGTTCTACATATTTTCCACCGAATGAATGACTATTGCCGGTAGAAAAATTCTGAAACGACATTTTGTAGGTACCACCTTCCCGAACATTCATTTCATGTACGGTGCAAATAAACCCGTAAGGAGGCAGCCACGATGCAATGGCGTTGGCCTGCGTAAATGCACGATATACTTTTTCGGGAGGGGCTTTCAAAACCCGGTGCAAGGAAACGTTGTTATTGTTGCTCATAAGAAAAATTGTTTTTTATATGGGTCGTTGCTATACGCCCCAACTATCGTTCCAAATTTTTAGGGTAGCAGGCATTTAATAGCTGCGGAAAAATATGGCATGGTATTATTTGAAACGATAGTGTTGGGCAAATTTTAAAAACAATTCCGGCAGGGCTGCAGCCTGTCCATGCGTTTGAATAAAATAAAAATGTCGTTCAATATTCAACCCCTTTATGTCAATTACACAACACTCCCTGCTTTTTAATTCTTTCAGAATAGCGTAAACAGACAGGAAGGCCATCGCATCGGAATTAAGCAAATAGTACTTCATGCTTTCCGAACTGCCCAATTGCATCTCCACTTTCAACTGCGAAATTTTTATTCCCAATGGTTTCAATGCATGCGCCAGCACCTCCAGCGTTCCCGATCCCTGTTCGCGCAACAGCAACGGAATTTTCAGCAATTCCTCTGGCTTTATAACCTGCTTCTTCGCCAATGGATTGTGTATGCCTGCTACGAGCACCAGCTCATCTTTAATAAATTCCGTGTATTTGAAAAGCGAATTTTTTGAACGGCCTTCCACAATTGCCAGGTCAATATTCTTTTCCAGCAAGGCTTTTTCAATCAGTTCCGTATTCCCTGTTTTGAGTGCTACTTTTACTTTTGTAAACTTTTTGTGGAAGGCTGCCAACACAGGTGGCAACACGTATTGTGCCACGGTAGTGCTCGCCCCGATTCTTAACTCCCCGGTATAGGTTTTGACCAAGCTGCTCAACTCAAACTCCATGCTGCGGTAAAGCTCAAAAAGCTGGTCGGTATATTGAAGCAGTGTAACGCCTGCTACGGTAAGTTTAATTTTATTGCCGTTGCGGTCGAACAGCTTTACCTTAAAGTAACTTTCAATTTCCCTGATATGCCTTGTTACCGCCGGCTGGGATATAAACAATTCCTGGGCAGCTTTGCTGAAGTTGAGGCGTTTGGCAACGGTATGGAACACCTGTAGTCTGAAGTCGAACATAAACAGATTAGCTTGTTGATATTTTAAAGTACGAATGTATTTTAAATATTGCATCAGGCAGCCCGGATGCATTTACCTTTCGGTGAGATAGTTCAAAATGGTAGCGACAAACGGGTGTACGTTTTGGTTGCCTTACGAGAGGCGATCGGTCTGAAAAGAGGTTGCAAAGGCATCCACCTCTTACCGTCATGGCGAGCCTGCGGCGAAGCCATTCTCCGCACCAGGCAATGGGTAATCGCTGCGTACATTAGATTCTACAGGAAGGTCTCACCACCCGCCGGCGACAAACATAAACAGGAAGTATTGGTTGCCATAACAATAACGCCCTGTTTTTTATCCTGTGCTTGCTATAACATTTTGTTATGGGCTATAAATAAGCGGCAGCATGGCCGGATTATTTTTGTAAGTATGTTTGCGTTGAAAGAAAAAATCAATTGCTGCCATGAAAGAAGAGAAAGATACCAAAGAAGTGGTGATACGACTTACCCGCCACATTAAAACCCTCTCTGTATTATGTTTGTTACTTGTAGTTTGCATTTTTTTTGTTATCCAGTTTCCCAGGGCTACTCCCGGCGAACCTCCTGTAAATGACGCTGCTCCTGTGGCAAAAGTGGAAGCTGCAAAAGAAACAGCAACCATTCCCGACAAGTTTGAAATTCCTGCTTTTGATACTACTTCCGAAGGCAAGCTGGCCGAATATGGTTACAAACTCATTAATGAAACCTACGCGCTGATAGGCCCCGGAACGGCTAAGCCTGTAACGGGCAACAGGCTTGCCTGCGGCAGTTGCCACCTGGGCGGCGGCACCAAACCTTTTGCTGCTCCCTATGTGGGACTTAGCGGCATCTTTCCCATTTACATTGGTCGCGAGGATAAAATAGAATCGCTCGAAGAAAGAATCAACGGTTGCTTTGAACGAAGCATGAACGGTGTAAGTATAGATGTGAACAGCAAAGAAATGCGTGCTATAGTAACTTACATCAAACATTTAAGCAAAGCGGCGCCTGTGGGCGTGCGATTAAAAGGTCAGGGCTTTATTAAATTTACGCCTCCCGACAGGATGGCGAGTGTTGACCAGGGCGTGCTGGTATACAAAAAGCATTGTATAGCCTGCCATGGCGCCAATGGCGAAGGCATGAAAGGCGTGGCGGGGAACCGCGAAGGTGGCTACATTTACCCACCCCTGTGGGGAGCCGACTCCTACAACGACGGCGCAGGCATGTCGCGCATTTTAACAGCCGCAAGATTTATTAAAGGCAATATGCCATTTGGTGCAACGCATAGCAACCCGGTACTTACGGATGATGAAGCCTACGACGTGGCAGCCTATATCAACAGCCACCCGCGCCCGGTTAAGATAAATAAAGAGAAAGACTACCCGAATTTAAAAAAGAAACCTAAGGATTGTCCCTATCCGCCTTATGCAGATAATATTCCGCAGCAACAGCATCGGTTGGGACCGTTCAACTTCGCCAATTAAATATTCATTCATAAACCAAACAGTAACATGAAAACGAAACAGTTTTTATTATTAGCCGCAACATTGATTGCATTACTTGCTACCGGTAATGCCCAGGAAAAGCTCGAAAAAAACAAGCAATACACGGGAGCACAAGCCACCCAGCCCGCATACAAGGCAGTTTACCAGATGGACCAGGCTTCGCCTGAAATCATTAAGAAGACCATCCGCAACATCAACAACCTGCTTAAAGATCCCCGCCTGCAAGGCAAGGTGCAGGTAGAGCTGGTAGCTTTTTCGGGCGGTACAGAGGCGTATAAGAAAAACAGTGGTTTTGAACAAGGATTAAAAGAACTGATAGACCAGGGCGTGATTGTAGTGCAATGTTTAAATACACTCAAGGAAAGAAATATCAGCAAAAGCGAACTGTACGATTTTATTGGCTATGTGCCCACCGGCAACGGAGAACTGGTAATAAGAGCCGCAGAAGGCTGGACCATTATTAAACCCTAGAAAAAAACACATGAAGTTATTAACAAGCATCCTGGCTTTAGCAGCAATTCTTTTAGCATCTACAGCAGTCTTTGCACAAAACGATCACCGTTACGACCCGCCGTGGAACACGCCGCCTGCTGCTGCGGTGGAGTTTACCGTTCCTGGCATTAACAATGCACCGGATTTGTATGGCGACATTGTTGATCCGCAACTGGTTGTTTTTTTTGCCGGCAATCAGTTTATGTGCATAGATGAATTGCTGGCGGGCTTCAAAAAAAAGCATCCGCAAATTGAACGCATTTTTGTAGAAACCCTGCCGCCGGGAATTTTAGCCCGGCAAATTGAAGGAGGCTCTCTTACATTGGGTAATCTCCGCATCACGCATCGTCCCGATGTATATGCTGCGGGCAAATTAAGGATAGACGGTATGCAGGAACGGTTTACAAGAACTGAAGCATACGCTTTTAATAAATTAACGTTGATGGTAGTCAAAGGCAATCCCCGGAAAATTAAGGGGCTCACCGATCTTACTGCGCCTTCGCTGAAAGTAAGCATGCCCAATCCCGCATGGGAAGGCATAGGAAAGCAAATTGAAAAAGCGTATGTGAATGCAGGAGGCGAAACCTTGCTGAAAGCCATCATGGAGAAGAAAGTAAAAGACGGAACTACTTACCTGACGAAGATACACCATCGCGAAAGCCCGATGCGCATACTCTACCAGCAAAGCGATGTGGCCCCCGTATGGACATCGGAAGTGGTATACCAAAAAATGATCGGGCACCCGGTAGATGAAGTGGAAATACCCGCCGAACAAAATATACGGGTAACCTATGTTGCGGGGCAGTTAAAGAATGCACCGCATGCCGAGGCGGCTGCGTTGTTTATGGATTACCTGGTATCGGACGAAGCAAAAGCTATTTATAAAAAGTATGGCTTTGAAACAAAGTAAGCACCGAAAATAAATGCCTGAACGTCTCTCATCGCAAGTCCGGTGGGAGGCGTTTTGCTTTGGTTTATATAGTTAAAGACAAACCAGCGGTTGCTCCTAAGTTGCCTGGTAAATAATTCTTTAATAATGGCGAACAGTCAGCCCTGTTACTAACGTTACCGCGTAGTGTTTTCCAGCACAATAACAGAAGGTCCCACCGATATCCATTTTTTTCCCAGCCCCGTTGTATCGCCGGCAGCAATAAAATATACAAAGGAACCCAATACAATATCAACATCTCCGTCAGCGTCCATGTCGCCGGCATCCATTACGATCCATCTTCCTTTTGTAGCTTCGGGAAATGAGTAATCGTCGAATTTTAAATTGCCTTTGTTTTCAAGGTAGATAAAACTTTCTTCAGGGTAATGAATATAGTCGGGGAAAAATGAAATAGCTGCAATGTCAGGGTCACCGTCTTTATCATAATCCTGCACCATTGCTTTGTAGGCGCCATTCATCTGGTAAAAAAAAGATTGCTTAAAGCCAGACTTGCCATCGTTCAGAAAAATATAAATACCATGATAGTTTTTTAAGATCGGCGTTTTGTCTGCATTGTCTCCGCAAACGTATACAATATCGTCCAGCCCATCTTTATTAAAATCTGCCAGTTCCATATACTGCGATCCATATACCGGCGGAAAGGTCAGCAATCGTTTCTCTTTAAAATTTCCTCCACCCTGGTTTTCATATAAAAAAACGCCTTCATCTCCCTGTGCCATCAGGGCATATATATCTGGCAAGCCATCGTTGTTTGCATCTTTAATGATGGCGGTAATGGCACCTGGCTTTTCTCTCAGTATTTTTTTGTTGTAGGCTCCTTTACCGTTGTGCTCATACCAGGCCAGTTGCCCGGTGTGGTTTCCAAATTCGCATACCACCATATCTTCCAGTCCATCCTTATTCAAATCGCCATAGGCTATGCACACGGGTCGTTTTAAATTTGAAAGTAGGGTATTGGCAGGTGTGTAGCCAACGCCAGCCTGTTTTTTTGTCCACCGTTGTAATGAACCATCGGGGGCATCGGATGGGAAGATGTTTCTGCCTGTTGCAGACAGGTACAATTCATTTGATTTTTCATCGAACTGAACAGGCGTTGATTCCAGTGGTATGCTAAAGTTTTCTTTCAACCCGGGAGTGAGGAAGGTGAGCATATTGCTCCTTGCTTTTCCGTCGGCATACACAATGCCGCGTTTATCTGGGAGTATTTTAACCAGCGTCGTCAATGCCGGGCGGCGTGAAAACAATGTTTCTTTGTATTTGAAATGCTTTAGCCCGACGGTAATATTTTTTTTGCGCACAGGTGCGGGTATGGAATCGGGTGCATGCTCAACAAAATATTGTTCTATTTTATGCCAGTCTTCTATTGCTAAAACAGGCTTCTCCGGAAAGATATTTGCATTGCGCACAATGTTTCCGCTCAACCCCATATCAAATAAGCTATCGGGTCTTATCCCATCCTTGTAAATCCCCATCCGTTGCCCCATTGCCGGCAGCACATCTTCTTTCCATAGCTGCTTTGATAGTAATTCGGGTGAAACAAAAGCATGACAGCGGCTGCAATGCGCCATTGCCAGTTCTTTGCCTGTAAGTGTAGAAACAGGAAGCTTTTCAGGAGCAGCCTCCGGGCTTTTTTCCTTTACCCCGCAGGAAACGAACAGGCTGATGGTGATGCAAAGTGGAAATAAAATTTTCATGATCGGAGATGTAACCGGATGGATTAACCCCATCCTTAACAATAGTTGACCGAGCTGCACGGGCGCTCTTGCTGTTTGTGAAGGCAGAGCCGTAGACCTGATTTAATATTGTTGCATTGGATTTTAATCCAATGTGGTTTTTTGCCGCAGATTCGCAGACTATTCTTCATCTGCGAATCTGTGGCTCATTAAATACTATTAAAATTTCGCCTTTGGTCGCCAGACTGCCGCCGCGTCCAATATCTGCTCAAACGGGCGACCGGTTTTCCCATCGGCCCGCCCACGGGCGGTCTGATGGATGGTGATAGAATTAATGCAACACTGCTCACAAAATTGGATGTTTGAACGCTGCTCATAGCTGATGGCTGATGCCTGATCGCTGACAGCTCCCCGCTACTCCAACGTTTGTGTAGCATCCATTTTCATCAATGCCATGATCTGTTTCATGGTCTTTTGCATGCCATCGCTGCTGCCATCGAGGAAAATGATATTGCCCTTGCCGGCTTCTGCAAAATTCTTAATCGCTTCTGTCCACATGCTGAACAAAATTACATTCGTGTCGAGGTTGGCCTGTTTCATTTGTTCGGCAGCCTGGCTCATGCCTTTGGCTACTTCTTCGCGGAACAACGCCACACCCTGTCCGCGCAGTTGAGCCGCCTGCCGCTCTGCCTCGGCAGCAATCTTAATGGCATTTCCTTCTGCTTCGGCACCTTTGGTTTTGGTGATCAGCAATGCCTGACCTTCATTTTCAGCAGCAGCTTTCAGGTTGTTGCTGGCCACCACTTTACTCATACTATCGAGGATCACTTTGTCGAACGTAATATCGTTGATCTGCAGGTCGAGCAGGTGATAGCCCCAGTCTTCCAGCAAATGATCGATCTGTTCTTTTACATACTCAACAATTTCTTTGCGAAGCCCTAATATTTCTGCCTGTCGCTTAGTGGCCACAAACGAGCGGATGGTGCCCTCAATGGTACGGGTGAGCGCCTGCATCAGGTCGCGGTCGCTGATGAATTTGAACGCTACTTTTTTAATCGTTTCCTCTTCTGAGTTTTGTACCGCATACAAAAGCATGCTTTTAAAATATACATTCGCCTGGTCGGCTGTTACGGCCTGGAACTCCATTTCTACCGAGCGGTTTTGAATGGAGATGCGTTTGAATATTTGTTCGATGAGCGGAATTTTAAAGTTGAGGCCGGGACGGAGAACGCGGCGGTATTTACCGAACATGGTCACCACCGAAATCATACCCTGGTTAACGGTAACAAGTCCTGAAAAAATAATGATGGCAATCAGTACGATCCATACCCAAGGAAAAAGAAAGTCCATAACAAAAGGTTTGAATGTGAAAGTAGCGTTTTTTTTGATCTTACCTTTGCAAATCGTAATTGCAACCTTATGCACGGTTTCATGTTTTACGAAACTTCTGCGGTGGGAGGGTTGTGAGACACGGCCCTCGGCGCACAGCGCTCGTCCGGTGTTGTGTTTCATGAAGTCTGATGCAAGTGAGTCGGATGTGAGACATGACCTTCGGCGCACAGCGCTCGCCCGGTTTCGTGTCTCACGAAACCTGATGCAATAAAGGGTCGTGAGACACGACCCTTGGCGTAAGATGGGGTATAAGGCACGACTGTGGGCAGAAAATCGTATTGCCTGCCGGTAATATATAAAAACGTATCAATGAAGTATGATCTTATTATTGTAGGTGGAGGACCCATAGGGTTGGCGTGTGCCTTGCAAGCTAAAAAGGCCGGATTGAAATATTGTGTGCTGGAGAAGGGTTGCCTGGTAAACTCGCTTTACAATTATCCGTATAACATGACCTTTTTTTCTACGTCGGAAAGACTGGAGATAGGGGAGATTCCATTTGTATCTATATCGGTAAAGCCTACACGAAACGAGGCGCTGGAATATTATCGCAGGGCAACTTTATCAAACGATTTAAAAGTACAGTTGCAGGAAAAAGTGACAGCTATTGCATCCGTGAATGGAGGCTATGATGTAACCACGAGCAAGGCGGTTTATCAAACCAAATACATCATCATTGCCACAGGCTTCTACGACGTGCCGGTGCTGATGAATATTCCCGGCGAAGATTTGCCGAAAGTAACACACTACTATAAAGAGCCGCATTTTTATGCCATGCGCAAAGTGGTGGTGGTGGGCGCCAACAATTCTGCCGTAGATGCAGCATTGGAAACCTACCGGAAAGGAGCAGAAGTAACAATGGTCATCAGGGAAGATGTAATTGGAAAGCGTGTAAAATACTGGGTGAAGCCCGATATTGAAAACCGCATAGCCGAAGGAAGCATCAAAGCCTATTTTCATTCTACGCTCGTTGCCATTCATGAAGGCACAGTCGACATTCAAACGCCTGATGGCATTGTATCAATTCCCAACGACTATGTTATTGCAGCAACAGGCTACAAGCCGCAATTCGATTTTTTGCGGATGGCTGGCATCCAATTGTCAAACGATGACAAACTGAAACCAACCTACGATCCGGCAACCATGGAATCGAACCAGCCCAACATTTACCTGGCGGGGGTGGTATGTGGCGGCATGGATACGCACACCTGGTTTATTGAAAACTCAAGGGAACATGCTGTGGTTATTGTGAATGATATTGTGAGGAAGCAATTAAATAATTTGAAAATTTGATAATTTGAAAATGGAAGAATGGTAAATGTGGAAATGAGGAGAATGTGGAAATGTGAAAATGAAAATGCAAAGAATATTAGAATTAAATGAACAAACTATAAAACTCCGTGCAACTTAGTGTCTCTGTGTCCTGGTGGTTCAAAAAGCAATCAGCCATTAGCTGTCAGCCATCAGCTGTCAGCCATCAGCTGTCAGCCATCAGCCCCCCAATCAGAAATCCATAAATTATAAATCAGAAATCCATCAATCACAAATCATACATCTCCGTGCAACTTAGTGTCTCTGTGCCTTGGTGGTTCAAAAACCAAGCGCCAAAAACAAGAACCAAGATACAAGAACCAAAAAGCAACCGGCAATCAGAAATCCATCAATCACAAATCATACATCTCCGTGTCCCTCTGTGTCATCATGGCTCCGTGGTTCATATCTCAACTCACGGAATATCCAAATATTTATGCACCTGCAGGCTCAACTGCCACTGGGGATGGGCTTTTATATAGTCGATGATGAGCGGCGTTACAATGCTTGCCTTGCTCCACTCCGGTTGTAAATACAGTTTGCAATGGCGCGATACCTGCTGTGCATATTTTTCGGCCCAGGCAAAATCCGATTTGTTGTATACAATGATCTTCAGCTCATTGGCCAGCAACATATTTTCAGGAAAAGGCGCTTTGAATTTTTTCGGCGAAATACAGATCCAGTCCCAGTTGCCACTCATAACATTGCTGCCCGATGTTTCGATATGCGTGCGAAAGCCATCTTTTTTCAGTGCTGCTGTTAATGCCGTAAGGTCGTGCATCAATGGTTCGCCTCCCGTAACTACGGCAATAATATCCTTTGTTCCGTTGGGAGCAGCAATTTCCTTCTTTGCCTCCTGCAAAATATGCTCAATGCTTTTTTGCGGGTGAGCAGCAGCATCCCAGCTTTCCTTCACATCGCACCATACACAGCCCACATCGCAACCGCCCAGCCTTATAAAATAAGCGGCTTTGCCCTGGTGGCTGCCTTCGCCCTGCAAGGTATAAAAGGCCTCCATTACCGGGAGCGTTGCCTGTTGTATGCTAAATGTTGTTTGCAAAGAAGTTTAAAAATTAGTTTGATAAACGCAAAGGTAATCACAAACTATAGTATTCAGTCCAATGTCATTTAGTTGGTGAAAACTCATTTTTGCCGCGGTTTGACAGGTGATCCTTCATCTGCGAATTTGCGGCTCATTCATATATTTATTTTGAAACTATATCGCCGTCCATCAGACCGCTCTTCGGGCGTGCCGATGGAAAAGCCGGTCGGCCCGACCTGACGGATTGGCCTCGTGTGCTGGCGGCGGTCTGACCGAGAGCTTCAATATTGCCGCAGAGCGGGAAGGTCGGCCGTCACTCAAGACCTCAGATTAAGGACGATTCTATAAAGAGGGTAAACAACCTGCCTTGCCTTGAATTCCTGCACCCTTTGCCCTGTAGCTCCTTTCTTACTTACCGTATCTACGCACCACCGATTGATACGTATTTTGCATGAGGGCTGCAATTGTCATGGCGCCTACGCCACCGGGTACCGGCGTAATAAAGCTGCATTTGGGAGCAACCGTTTCGTAAGCCACATCACCCTTAATAGCATATCCCTTCTTCTTGGTTTTATCTTCCACGCGGGTAATGCCCACATCAATTACAATGGCGCCATCCTTCACCATGTCGGCGGTAAGAAATTCAGGTCTGCCCAGTGCTGCCACAATAATATCTGCCTGCAAACAAAACTCTTTCAGGTTTTTTGTATGCGAGTGACATAAGGTAACCGTGCAGTTGCCCGTGCTTGTGTTCTGACTCAGCAGTATACTCATGGGACGGCCCACAATATTGCTGCGCCCTATTACCACGGCGTGTTTGCCTTTGGTATTGATTTTATAATGCTCCAGCAGCAAAAGAATGCCGTAGGGTGTGGCGGGAATATAGGCTGGTTGGCCCTGCACCATTTTGCCAATATTGGAAGGGTGAAAGCCGTCCACATCTTTTTCCGCAACAATGGTGTTGATCACCTTTTCTTCCGATATCTGTTTGGGAAGCGGCAATTGCACCAGTATGCCATCTATTTCACTGTCATTGTTCAGCTCCTCAATTTTTGCCAGCAATGTGGCTTCGTCTACGCTTTCCTCAAAACGGATCAACGTTGAAGCATATCCTATCTCTTCGCAGGTTTTTACTTTAGAGGCCACATAGGTTTCGCTGGCGCCATTATTGCCCACCAGCACGGCTGCCAGGTGAGGCGTTTTTTTTCCTGCCTGTTTCAGCGCTGCTACTTTTTGCTTAAGATCGTCTTTAACCGCCTGGGCTACGAGTTTACCATCCAGTATTTGCATGGCGCAAAGGTATATGCAGGAAAGAAAAACCTGAAAAAAGTTTTGATTCATCAAAACTTTATTGCCGATTAAAATTTTAAAAAATCGCTGGAACGCTTCGCAGCGGTGAGGTCTGCTCCCTTTCCGCGAGGAGAGGGCCGGGGTGAGGCGATACGCTGAATTTCAACAATTTTAGTATGGTTAGTCGGATGGTAAAATCAAAATAACAATTGGGCAAAAGGTATATGCAGGAAAGAAAACTGCAAAAGCAGAATTTAAAAGAGTCTTAAGCGCCAGATAAATGCCCCGCAGACAAATGCAGCTATTTTTTACTGATAAGCACTGATTCATTTAATTCCTGTCCGCATCTGCCATCAACATCCGCGCAAATCCGCGGGAGAAATCATGCATGCGCAAAAAAATAAACTTTTTTCATCGAAGAGAAACACGCCTTTAAAAAAGCTGCAACCGGTTCTATATCTTTGTGCTATGCTATCTATCAGTAATCGTGGACAACAAATGCCCGCTTCGCCTATACGCAAACTGGTTCCGTATGCAGAAGGGGCTAAGGCGAAAGGTATTACAGTGCATCATCTCAACATTGGTCAGCCCGATATTGAAACACCCAAACCTGTTTTAGATGCCGTAAGGCATTCTGATTTCACCATATTAGAATATAGCCACAGCGCAGGCAATGAAAGCTACCGCCGCAAACTGGTAAAGTATTATGCCGGTGTGGGCATTGCTGTGGATCATACCCAGATCATCATTACCACGGGAGGATCGGAAGCTATTTTGTTTGCGATGCTCGGTTGCCTGGATGCGGGCGACGAAATCATTATTCCCGAACCTTTTTATGCTAATTACAACGGGTTTGCAGTAGAAGCCGGTGTGGTGGTGGTGCCCGTAACGTCGGGCATTGAAGATGGTTTTGCTTTGCCGCCATTATCGGCCCTCGAAGAAAAGATAACGCCGCGCACCAAAGCCATTCTCATTTGCAATCCCAATAATCCTACCGGTTATTTGTATAGCAGGGAAGAGCTGGAAACCTTGCGCGATATTGTAAAACGTCACGACTTGTATTTGTTTTCGGATGAGGCTTACCGTGAGTTTTGTTATACAGGCGCTCATTTCAGCGCCCTGCAATTAAGCGGGATTGATGACAACGTGGTGGTAATGGATACGATCTCAAAAAGATACAGCTCCTGCGGAGCGCGAACAGGTGCCTTGCTCAGCCGTAACAGGCAGGTAATGGACACAGTGTTGAAGTTCGGGCAGGCAAGACTGAGTCCGCCATCGTTCGGGCAAATTGCCGGTGAAGCTGCACTGGATCTTCCGGCAGATTATTTTGATGCAACGAAGGAAGAATACATGTTAAGGAGAGATACGCTGGTAAACCGGCTGAACAAAATACCGGGCGTGTTTTGTCCCAATCCCGGGGGCGCTTTTTATGCAATGGCTAAATTGCCGGTGGCTGATTCAGACGATTTTTGCCAGTGGCTGCTTGAATCTTTTTCTTACAACAATCAAACCGTTATGATGGCGCCGGGAGCTGGTTTTTACAGCACGCCGGGTCTGGGTAAAGACGAAGTGCGACTGGCTTACGTAATCAATGTAAACGATATTAACCTGGCAATGGACTGTTTGGCAAAGGGGCTGGAAGTGTATAATAATAAGGTGTGAGGGAGAAGGAGTAAGGTGTGGGGTAGAGGATGGAAGGTGAAAAGCCAAAAGGCAAAGCCAGGAAACAATCGGCTATCGTTGCTCCGTAGCGCCCGCCGCGTGAAAAATAAACCGAAAAAAGGCAGTAGGTAAGTCTGCCTGCTTACTACTGCCTCCTTGCTAATGGCTGACCGCTTATTGCTTATTCACAAGCACTATTTCTCCGCCCACCTTAGCATCAATATCCAAAAAATCGCCATTCTGAGTATGGGTAATTCCTTTTGCAACAGCCACTTTCCAGTTGCTGAAGGGAAGTTTCAGTTTTGTTTTGCCACCTTTTTCTGCTACTATTTTTACCTGCGTAATAGCACCGTTTTGTTTTTGGGCCGATACTAAATACGCTCCTTCGGCTCTCAACTGGTTGAACGAAATGTCTTTCCACGCATCGGGCACCGCCGGCATAATTTCAATAAAACCAGCGTAGCTCTGCAGCAGCATTTCCTGTAACCCTGCCGCATAGGCGAAGTTCCCTTCCAGTGTAAACGGGCGATAGGTGAACTTAGACAAACCTGATTTGGTTTGGTCGCCATTGGCGTGAAAACTATTGGGCAAACAAAAAGCCCTGGCAAATATATCCAACGCTTTGGCTGCCCCTTCTCCATCTTTCGCTCTTGCTTTGAGGTTGGCCAGCCACGAGTAAGAATATCCGCACCAGTAATCAGGCCCAACCTTGTCTAGCAAGGCAATGGTATTTTTAATAATGGATTGTGCTTTTGCTCCGTCTTCCCACTTTATCAAACCAAGCGGGTGTATGGCCATCAGGTGCGAAAAATGACGATGTGATTGCGCATAGGGTAAACCGGGAGCAAACATCAGCTCATCGTTTTCTGTAATAGAATAATCGCCAAATTCAGAGAGCGTTTGTTGCCATTCTGCTACTTCTTCCTTTAATTGCAGCGCTTCGGCCATTTCAATGGCCGCGGTAAATGCAAATTTCATCAGCGCCAGGTCGTAATTCGTATTTTGTAAAAACCAGGCACTGATCCTGTTGTCGTTTATTTCAGGGCTTGAGCTCAACGGCAGCCTGCGCAAGCCATTTTCCTCTTTCACGGCTATCGACTCCAGGAAAGTACATACGTCTTTCACGAAAGGATATGCTTTTTCCTTCAGGAATTGTTTGTCCATGCTATAGCGCCACTGCAAATAATAATGCTGCGCCAGCCACGACGATACGGTAGGCGAAAGTGAGTATTGCGTCCAGCCGCCCATTTCTGTTCCATCGAGCGTGGTTACACCCGGCACGGCAATGCCTTCTTTGCCAAAAAACAATTTCGTGTATCGCTTGTAGTTAGCCTTGTTTTCTTCCAGGTGATCGATATAGCCGATTGCCTGCTCCAGGTGATTGCCGCTGTACGATGGCCAGTAGCTGAGCTGCGTATTCAGGTCGTGGTGAAAATCTCCTTTCCATGGTGGAATTCTTCCATTATCCGCCGTCCATACTGCCTGCAGCGAAATAGGAGGGGCGCCCCTTCTTGCCGCCGATCCAAACTTGTATTGCTCCAGGTACCATTGCTTTTCTATCGTACTGTCTGGCACCTGCAATGCCGATTTCGACCAGAATGTTTTCCACCATTGCAGGTGAGTGCGCTGGTCGGCAGTATAACCGCGTGCCGATGCCTGTGCTGAAGTTTGTGCAGCGGTTGGGTTTATTTTTTTATCGGGATACTGAGACGATACACTCCATACGCCTTCAATAGTGGTGGCATTCACTTTTTTCCAGCGTACATTTATTTCATAGGTAAAGCCACCCCATCCCTTTTGCGTGTAGGTAATACTGTTAGCATTTTGTACGATGTTTCCCTGCTCATAACCCAGGCGGGCAAGATCGTCGCCCACCAGCGAATTTACCTCACCTCCCGTTAGTTTACCTTCATAAGACGGAGCAACCAGTTGTGGCGAAAGGTTATGCTTTGTGTTTTCAAAACGAAACCAGCCAACAGGTTGAGTGGCATGCACAAAGGTTTGCAGTTTTTCTCCCCCTTCCCACAACACAGTTGCCACGGCATCTTTAACCGAAAGCCTCACTGATTTAACAGGCGAAGACGGCAGCGAAAACTCCAGCGATCCTGCCGGAATTTTAGACGGAGCAGGCTCCCGGTCGTATGGTGCATCAAAATATTCCTGCACAGGCTTATAATCCTTTTCCAATACTTTCTTTTCAATCCATTGATAAGAAAATTCTTCCCTGTGCAAACCCTTTAGCGGTCTGATGTCCCATATATCAGCCCTGTCTAAAGAAAAACGAAGTTTATTGTCTTTTTGCCAGATGAGTGCACCCACTGTTCCATTGCCCAAAGGAATTGCTTCGTCCCAAACGGCAGCGAGCTGGTTGAAATGCAGATCGTGTCTGGTTGCCGGCTGCGCTAATAAAATGCATACAGAAAACAGCGTACAGAAAAGCGTAATTGTTTTTTTCATTGCAAAATCTTAAAAACTATACAGCCATATACAGGCTGTTAAATCGTATTGTATCAGGGATGGAAAATAGCCTTTTTTATATTGGTGTTAATTTCTTTTTTATTCATGTTCGATAACTTAATTACCATATTATCCAAACCCGTAAATGCATTGTTGCGCAGGGTTACCTTGCTGCATGCGTCGAGCACAAAGATGGGTTTGGGACTATTGTTGTTTCGTGCTAATGCAAAATCGGTTTTCTGTATACGGTTATTCTCAAACGTTAGGTCTTGTGTGCTTTTGGCTGCCAGAACAGGTTGGTTGAATACTTTAAAAAGATTGTTCTCAATCCTGATGTTCCGGTGCACATAAAAGTTTTTGATGAGTTCGTGATTTTCCGGTGCAATGTTGATGACAGCATTCACACTGCCGCTGTTGTATCCACATTCTTCAAAAGTATTGCCACGTATCACCACATCGCGCATGGCACCACTTTCGTACCAGCTCGATGCATCGTCAGCTATCAGTATTGCATGCATGCCTGTCCGGTAAAAAGTATTGTTTTCAATCACCACCCTGCGCGGTGTGGTAACCAGCAACCCCCTGGTATTGGTGCCTTCAAACCTGCAATTCTTTATGGTAAGAGTAGGCGTCCAGGTGAGATTTTCCAGCACATCGCCTTTTTGCAGCAAAGCCGGCGGAGGTGTTTCCAGCTCCAGCACCATTTCCCGCTCTGTAACCAGTGCAGCAGATTTTACTTTGCCCAATCCAAAACTTTGCAGGCTGGCGGCATGAATAAAGCTAACCGAATCGCCGGCAGAAAAAGCTTCAAAGCCATAGGTTTGTCCGTGCATGAACCTAACCGTTAGTTTGCCGGGCTCAATACCCGTAACCTGCAAATGCGTGCCATGTACATTTACCGGGTCGTCGTGCAACCCTTTATAGGCGCAATTTTCAATCAATATATTTCCCTTGCAGCCAGAAAAATGCATGGCATCTGCAAACGCTGCTATCTGCCTGTTGTGCGATGGCTGAACAAGCACACTGTCGTAATGAAGGTTTTCGGAGAACTGGCTGATGATGCCCAGCCCATGCATGTAATGCATGTTTACATTTTTAAGTGTTATATTTTTAGAGCGATTGATGAAAGCGCCCACATGATCGCGGATGGGGTCGCGAATGGTAAGCACATCGCCCGGTGTAAATTTATTTTTTGAAAAATCGCCTCTGAAAGCGACTTTGTTCGCGGCAAGCGGGGTGGCAACGCTTTGGGCAAAAGGCTTCCACGAGCTGTATAACAGTATGCCCTGCTGTGGCTTTACAAGAATGGCATGATCGTGCTGCATGCGCCATCCTTCTCCATAGAAGATAAGCTTATTGCCGAGGATGTCGTATCGGGAATCGGGGTGAATGTCGGCTACGATCAATGTATCACTGACAGATGTTAGCGACAACTCAGACATGCTGGGTCTTTCAAAATCCATCGATACATTCTGAAGCCGCATGTTATCGCAATGGTCAAACACAAACGTGATCATCTTACCATGAAACACAAACAGGGAGCCATTGCCTTCGATGGTGATATTGCTTTTGTTTTCGAATAGCAGTCCCGCTTTTTTTAATTTGGAAGGGCATTCGGCTTCGGTAGAAGTGTTGGATATAAAATAATTTCTTTCTTCCGCCGACTGCCACCAGAAATCGTACCGGCCTTTAGGAAAGTTCAGGATTACAGCTTCCCCCCCGCCACAGGCTGCAATGGCTTTTTTAACGGCGGGCACCGCATCTTCAAAACTATCGGGCTGAATGCCATAATCGGTTACATTAATGATGGTTTGCGCGCGGGTGATTGCAATGGAAAAAACAAATACCAATAACAATGCAAGAAGTTGTTTCATACCAGGAAGATGTAGGGTGCTGTTATTTTTGAGGTGGCAAAATAACATATCCTGCATTAGCAGGCAACGATAATTTGATGCTTCCTTTTTTGTTTTGCACGCTGTACAGGAATTTCCGTCCTGCTGTGGTGATCTGGTATACATCCAGTGTCTTGTATTCGTGTATGCTTTCGGGTAAGCTCCACTGTTTGTTGCGGTAGCCATTTTTGCTGTATGCGATCAACGCCGGTTGCGGCATCCAGAGGGCGGGAATACAAATATCTTCATTGTTTGCCAGCAGCTTACCTGCCCGCGTAAGCGTATAGTTGCCATTTTTTACCGCGGCTTCCACCTTGTTTGAAAAAACTGCCTTTTTTTCGGTGCTGCTCTGCACAACGTATAAGCGATCGAGCCTGTTTAAATAATACCATATGGCTGTCTTAACGCAAAATTTTTCGAGGAAGCTGCGCAGGTGCACAGGGTCGTCTTTTATTTCCTGTTCGCCATGCATGCTGCTGCCAAACAGCCTGCCCCATTCGCCATTGTCAACACCACCGGTATAATAGCCGGCAGGATAACGCAAATATTCTCCGGCGCTTCGTACAAACCACCATGCCATTGGCTGAAGTCCTGCAAAATCGGTTTCCCGTAAAAAGTCCACGCCTTCGCTCGTTACATCTATTCCTTTGGCTGCCCAGTATTCAAAAATTTTACGCTGTGCTGCTGTTTCATCCTGCACCGTAAATGGCAGGTAGGGGCTGGTTATTTTTTTGTCGAGGTTCACATAGGCTTTCCCGTTAGTGTCAACGGACGGCAGCGGCGGCCAGGTGTGAAATGCGTCGATATGAATAGTGCCTGCTTCCTGAACAGGTAAAAGCCTGCACAGGCTGTCTATGCGTTTTTGTGCGTAGCCCGTTTTCCATTCCTGCGCATAGCTGATGGGGTAGCCCCATTCGCCCGCCAGCAACGAACCGTTTTTATTTTTAGCAATGATGTCGTGGGCGACATATTCATTCCACAGCGGACTATCTTCATACGCATCAAACATGTTAATGTGCAGGCTTACAGTAGTGTGGTATTGTTTCGCTTCTTTCATCAACCAGCGAATGCTCTCAAGCGTATTTTTGTCTCCCGGCCTTTTCAGTTTTTCATTGCCTTCAAAAAAAGCAGGATATTTTGAATCGTGCCCATTGTATTGCCAGCCCACCAGGTAAATAATCTTTGGAATGCCGAGGGTGAGGTTATCTATTTTTCTTATTACTTCCAGCGCCTCTTCAATGGTGAGCTGCACGGTGCTGTTGCCGTTGTCTTTTCGTTTGTACTTCCCGTCAAATTGTGCCTGCGACAAAAACAGCTTCATGGTAAGCGTTTGATGGTAAGGGTGATGCCATTGAAGCAAAGGAGCGGGAAACGTTTTGGCACCCCATAGCGTATCGTATTGAGCAAAGTTTTTTTGACAGCAGGTTGATGTCAATGTCAACAATAGTAGAATAAACTTTGGCTTCTTTGTCATTCGTTTGGCTTTCAATGACGGAAGATCGACCAAAAAAATCAATTTATAACCAATGTCATTTAGTTAGTGAAACTCATTTTTGCGGCAGATTCGCAGATGATTCTTCACCTGCGAATCTGCGGCTCATTAAATATAATTATTTTAAAATTTCCAACCTTGATCGGCTTAATAGTAAGATGAAAAAAAGTGTCATCACCCTGCTCAGTCAAAATAATCTTTCGGGCATGCCTGCCCGAAAGATCGGCAAAAGCATTTTGCGGCTGGTTTATTTTTTACCGGCAGGCAAATTAAGCGTCAGTCTTCCAAAATAAAAAGCACCGTTCATGCCCATTTGTATCGGCTGGTATTTGAATACACCGAAATAGCTGTTGTCGTATACGATCTGATCGGGAAATACATCAAACAGGTTGTTGGCGCCAATGGTTACCGTTACAGGGGCGAAGGTGTAAGACAAAGAAAGGTCGGTTGTCAGCTTGCCTTTAAACTCCTGTATAGGGCCATAAGGGAATCCGTTCCGTACCACTTTGCCAAAGTATACATTGTTAAGGGTAACTGCGAATTTTTTGTAAGTATAGCTGAGCGTAACCATTGCCTTGGTGCGTGGTGTGCCGGAAATGATCAATACACTGTCTGCCGGCGAAAAGAATATTTGTTCCTGTCCCTTCAGCAGTTCCGGTATGTGCGTGCCCGTTATTTTCGTTTTATTTAGGTTCAGTCCTGTAGCGATGTTTAATTTATGCTCGTTGGTCCCTATGGTATAATCTGCTACAAAGTCAATACCCGAAGTGCGGGTATCAACCGCATTGCTGAAAAAGCGTGCAGAGCTGGCTCCCAGCGGATTTAGAATATCCTGTATTTCCTGCACAGGCTCTCCGTAAGGGTCGTACCCGAAACTACCGGTTAATACTATGCGATCTTTTATATTGATAAGATAACCATCCAGTGAAATACGGAGGTTTTTTACCGGCGAAGCTGTGATGCCCAGGGTATAGTTGATGGAAGTTTCCTCTTTGGTTTTTTGAATATTGAGTGCTTTGGCAACGGTGCTGCTATTGGTAAAAAAACCTGCCTGGCCTAAAGTATTATCGGGTAATATATTGGTGCTGATGTAGCTGAAATATTGCTGGTGCAGCGAAGGCGCCCTGAAGCCCGAACTAACGGAGCCGCGTACATTCAATCCGTTGACTATTTTGTACAACGTAGCCAGTTTGCCGTTGATGGTGGCGCCAAAATCGCTGTAATACTCAAAGCGGCCGGCTGCACCCACCATCCATTTTTTAGTAATATCCAGTTCCGCATCGGTGTAGATGCTTATATTGTTCCGGCTTTTATTGATGGCGTTATCGGGCGAAAAACCCGGGAAAGATTGTGAACCTCCTGCCAACCCTGAAGGGTTGGAAACGGTTCCGTCCGGCTCGGTTACCAGCGCATAGTTTTTCCACGAAGCTTCTTCGCCTGCGCGTATGCGGTATTGATCAACCCTGAATTCTGCACCCAGCGCAAGGTTAAGCCCCGAGGCTACACCGGCAAAATAGCGGCTGAAATCGAGGTTGGTGGTGTTTTGCAAAAATTCGTGTCCCCCCGCTTTAAAACTGGTAGGCGACCGGTCTTCAAGCGAAGCATTAACGGTATTGTTTACCAGGTAGTCGAACCGGTTGTTGCCAATAGTATTGCTCAAATCGCCATTCCATGCGCCGGCTTTGAACTTTGCGCCTACGTTCAAAGAACGGTCATGGATATTCGAAGTAGTATTGGGCTGGTATCCATTCGGAAAAATACTGTAAACGTTTACCGTGTAATCGCTCGGTAGGCGACGGAACCCGTATCCTTCTCCGCGACGGTAGCTGTATCCGCCAAAGGCATAGAACTCCCCTTTCCCGTTTTTGAATGGCAATGCCAGGTTAACGAAGCCCGCAATGTTTTTGATACGGGCATCACCAATCTGGAAATTAAAGTCATCCCTGTTTAAACCAAGCTCGTTCAGCTTATCGTCGTCGTATTTCCTGGAGGCAGCCGGATCGTTTGTAAAATCGTAAGCGAAGTAATTGTCAAGCGCCGACTGATCAAATATAATAAGGTTGTGGTGTTGCGCTCTTGTTGTTCTTCCCCTGTTGTAGGCTTCTCCTGTAATATTAATGTACCCTCCGTTTTTGCCGAGCGCGGTTCCATAATTCAGATTCAGTTGTTGCAAAGCGCCGTCGCCGCGCGAAGTGACGCCACCTGTTGCCGAAGCATACAAAGTTTTGGTATTCTTTTTCAGGATAACATTGATCACCCCGGCAATGGCGTCCGACCCGTATTGAGCAGCGGCGCCATCGCGCAATACTTCAATGCGCTCGATGGCGGAAGCCGGAATGGCGTTAAGATCTGTACCCACCGATCCGTTGCCAATGGTTCCCTGGTTGTTTATTAAAGAAGTAGTGTGACGTCTTTTGCCATTAATTAACACCAGCAACTGGTCGGGACCTAAGCCACGCAAACTCGCAGGGTCAATATGCTCGGTTCCGTCGGAGGAAGATTGCCTGTTGGAATTGAATGACGGTGATGCATACTGCAATAACTGGTTGATATCGTTTTGCGGGGCTGCGAGTTGTAACCTGGATACATTGAAAACATCAACCGGCGCCGGAGTGTTCAAACGAGTTCTTCCGGCGGCTCTCGTACCCACCAGCACTATCTCGCTTAAATTGCCCGATGAGGCGGTTAATGCAATGTTGAACTGCGTTTGCTGATCGATAGCGGTTTCGTAAGGCTGGTAGTTAACAGCCGTGATGCGCAGCCTGGTGTCCGACGATTCGGTTGTAAATGAAAAATAGCCTTCTTCGTTTGATACGGTTCCTTTTCCTGATGGAAGTGTAACGATGGTGGCACCCGCCACGGGCTGACCGTTGGTGCCGGTTACCGTACCCTGTATGGTTTTGCTTTGTGCGAAAAGAAATGCATGCGTTAATAAAAGCAAAAGCGAAATAGAAATTTTTTTTATGGACATAAAGTATTGTCTGAAAATGAAAAATAGGTGGTGAGATGGATTTATTGCATGGCTGTAATTTGCGCCTGCCAATCGGCGCCGCTTGCAATTTTGTAAGTGGCAGCAAAATCTCCCTGGTTAAGCGCCAGCGACACCTGCAACAAACTGTTCAGGTATATAAGCGGTTTGCCTTTTGCTGCTTCTCCAAAAGTGGCTGCATATGGCAATACTGCGGAGTAAGCAAGTTTTTTGTTGTGAAATATTTTTACCTGCACTTTATCGCCTGGCTTCAATTTCAGGTTGTTAAAGAGTTCGCCCGGAATATTCGTCCATACATTCCCGAATTGTATATCCAGGATGGCGATGGTGCCTTTTAAAACCTTACCGTCGAAAGATGCAGGCTGGTATGGAATTTTTACTACCTGCGGCGGCAATGCACCACCTACCTGCTCAAAGCTGATGATGCCTGCAGCCAGTCGCGCTCCGGTGTAGGCATATACATCGCGCCCGTGAAAAGTGTATGATTTTTCAGAATCTTTTCTCCGGTTTACCGCTTCGTCAATTTCGCGCAGTTCGGCAATGCCTAAAGATGCTGCCACCAGTGTGAGTGTACCATTGTCGGGCGTTACAATAAAATGGCCAGACTTTGTTTTTAACACGACCGATTTGCGGTCGGTGCCAACACCGGGGTCAATCACCGACACAAATACAGTACCTGCCGGCCAATACCGCACCGTTTGTTCCAGGCGGTAGGCTGCTTCCCAAATATTAAAAGCTGGTATGTCGTGGGTAATGTCATACAGTTTCAAATCTGTGGATACTCCGTTAGCGACTCCTTTCATAGCAGAAACCGCACCGTCTTTCAAACCAAAGTCTGATTGGAAAACGACCAGTTTGTTTTGTGCCGAAGCTGTAAACGCAAACAACACAATCAAAAAAAGAGATGGAGCGATTTTAGCGTAGTTCATATCTGCATGTTTAAATCTTAAGTAAATGAGTTATGGTGTTCAGGTGCATCGAAGGCTGCTGTTCTATTGATATGATCGCAGTAATTCTTAGAATCAAGCTGTGTTACAAAAATACTGGTGATGATGAAAGCAAAGAAGAGGCGTTGTTGCTCAGCAACAACAGTTCACAAAACCGCCGCCGGCAAATGCTGGTAATAAATAAAATGCGTGTGGGGTGTTGCAGGAAAATAGCATAGTGTTGGTTTATTGATCAGGATGTAATAATAGGTCTACTAAATTTGTAGACAAAAATATATTGGTCGTCGCTATTAAAAAAATATTTTATGTTGTTTGTGCGGTATAGCACACAATGATATGATTACCAGGCTTAAAGAAAACCGGTCTCTGTCGCCGGAAGCGACAACAAAGGCATGTGAGGCGAGGACGCCTCACATAGCAAAGCTTCATATAGCAAAGCCTCACATAGCAAGGAGCGACTGAACCTTTTCAATTTACAGCAGTTCAACATATCCGTCTGTTCCATTCACGCGTATCCGTTGCCCGTCTTTAATAAGTTTGGTGGCATTTTCTACACCCACCACTGCCGGTAAGCCATATTCCCGCGCAATTACTGCTCCGTGCGTCATTAGTCCGCCCACTTCGGTTACCAGGCCTTTTACAGACACAAACAAAGGCGTCCAGCTTGGATCCGTAAAAGCAGTTACCAATATATCGCCCTCTTCTATATCGGCATCCTGCAGGTTTAAAACAACGCGGGCCCGCCCTTCCACTATACCCGAGGAAACGGCCAGCGCTGCTATGGCATTGGCAGGAAGCTTTTCCCGTTTGTATTTTCCCGTAATGATTTCGCCATCGGAAGTAATGATGCGGGGCGGCCTTAGCTTTTCATACAATCTGAATGCTTCTTTTCGCTGGTTGATAAGCTGGTAATTCAGTTGATGAGTACGCATCGCTTCGCCAAGTTCCTGAAAGTTGAGATAATAAATATCTTCTTCTTCGCGGATGGTATTGGCTTGTACAAGCTGCGCGGCTTCTTTTAACAATGCCTGCTTGTATACAAAGTAGCGACTGACAATATCGTATTTAGGGTACTCGCGGTAACCACTGAAATTCCGGATCATTGCTATCATTCGTTTGGTTTCCTGTACTTTTTGCTCGCCATCGGGCAGTTGAGCCAATCGTTCTAACAGCTCTTTTTCTTTTTTGATCGCTTCCTGCCGCCCTTGTTCAAATTTTCTTTTGCTTTCGCCCGGCGCTACATTTTTAATATTATTGAGCAATATAGGAATAAGTATAGCCGGCTTCTCGCTCCAGCGTGGTTTGGTAACATCAATTTCGCCGGCACAGCGCATTCCGTATTTGTCTAAAAAGGCCACCATTGCATCACGGGTTTCTTTTCCTCCCTTCAATGAAAGCAGTTCGTCCAGAAAGTTGTCACTTTTCGTTTGTTGTAAATATGTTATTACCTCGGGGTAAGGCCGAATAACATCGGCAACATCCAGGAGCATCAAACCCATTTCCGATGTAACGTTGTTGGATACAGATTGAGAAAGGGTATCTGCTGCATTTTTTTCGCCCAGCCATTCAAACATTTTTTCATTGATCCACGCCGCGGCATTCATGCCTGTCATAATCACTTCAAAACTTTGCGGGTTAGCTGACTGCTGTCTTTGCTGCATGTTTTCAATAATAAAATCAAGCAGCGCTGTACCCGATTTGGTTTGAATGGTTTGTTTTAGTTCAGCAATCTGCATTTGACTGCGTTGGATGAGGTCGGTAACAATGGCAGGATCGTAATCCTGTAGTGCCTGGAAATTGGGCATGGGTGCGGTTTTGCTGTTTTTTTCATCATCCGGCAGCGTTCTGATAAAATCCTTTCGCTCTATAATAGTCGTTAATGCATCTCTTATAAGCGGGTCAGATTTTCCCAAAACATTTATAATGATTGCTCTTTTTGCGGGAGCCGCCAATTCGGCTGTTATATCTACAAACAATCTTCCACCCGCCTGGTACATAGGCCGGCCTGCGGTTAATTGCCACAAAGACAAACCAAGAGGCTTCATGGCATCGGTCATCATTTGCTGGTGCCCGACAGATACATATACATGGTTTTCGAAATCATCTGCTCCGGCATTTGAGCGGGAAGGAATAGGGTATAAGGTTGTAATCGGTCTGCTCTGAACAATATAAAATTCATCATTGGCCAGGCACCATTCAATGTCCTGCGGGCTGCCGAAATGATTTTCAACTTTTCTGCCAATGCGCTCAAGCTGTAAAACCTGGTTATCTGTCAGTACCTGTTTGTGCTGCTGGTCAGGCGCAATTTCCTGTTGTTGGGTACCACCATTTTTTAATGGGTAAACGGCCAGTTTTTTTGTAGGTATTTTTTGGTCGATGATCTGGTTGCTCATCACTTTATAGTTATCGGCGTTCACCAGCCCCGAAACCATTGCCTCGCCCAACCCAAATCCTGCATCGATGGACAGCGTTTTCCTGTTGCCGCTAACCGGATCAGCGGTAAACAAAATGCCCGCTGCCTGCGGAAAAACCATCTTCTGTACAATTACCGACAGATACACTTTGCGATGGTCAAAGTTATTTTGTATGCGGTAGATGACCGCTCTTTCGGTAAACAACGATGCCCAGCATTGGCTGATGTGTTGTAAGATGGCTTGTTCTCCTATTATGTTCAGGTACGAATCCTGCTGGCCGGCAAAAGAAGCGGTTGGCAGATCTTCGGCGGTGGCGCTGGATCGTATGGCATAGGCATTTTTTTCACCCAAGTGGGAGAGGTGATGGTAGACCTGCTCGCGAATTTCGCGGGGAATGATGCAACTTTCAATTGCCTTGCGGATTTCGCTGCTGCATTCAGCGATCTCGTTCCGATCGTTTACGCGTAGGTGTGATAACCTGGTTATTAATTCTTCGATCAACGGGGATGCTTCCATTATTTTTTTGAAGGCTTCGGTAGCAATGCAAAAGCCAGCGGGAACCTGTATTCCTTCAATCGTGGAAAGCGCGGCGAGGTTTGCTGCTTTGCCTCCAACAAGCATCAAATTGGTGTTGTCGATTTCCTGAAAACTGAATACAAATGAATGTGTATTGATGATATTGGACATGATTTTTATTTTCTGCGATTATTTATTGTTGAGCTTATTGGTTGTTTCATTCATTATTTCAACCGCTTTTAAAAAATAAGTTTCTATTGTTTTGATCTCTTCATTAGAAAAGGATGCGAGCAGTTTTTCTGATTTGCTGCGGAATTCTTTATACAACGGCTCTAAAAGCGCCATGATGTTTTTGGTAATGGGCTCAATGATCACTTTTCGCCTGTCGCTTTCAGCAAATTTTCTTTTCACCAGCTTTTTCTTTTCAAAGCGGTCAATTAACCCGGTAACGGCTCCGGTTGTTAAGCCGGTTAAAGTTGAGAGTTCGCCCGCTGTCATTTGACCTTTTTGTATCAGGAAGCCCAGGTATTTATGGTCGGTACCCGAAAGCCCGGCCTTCCGTCCAATGGTTTCGTGCATCTGGATTGAGGTATAGGCGTATGCCTGGCTAAGTCTTCTTATATGGGTGAGCAAATCATTTTCCATTTTATCTTATTTTGTAAATATCTTAGCTGCAAAGATAAAATTTATCTGGAAATATCTACGGTTAATTTCATGCAGGATGGGGCACCAGCTATCAATAAACTTTCACCAAGTTGGCCTGTGTTCTTCTTTGTGCGGTTCTTTGTGTACTTTGTGGTTAAGATTTCACGCAGAGCGCGCACGAAAGCAAAGGCGCAACGGTGAGCCGTCAGCTTCCAGCCATCAATAAACTTCTCACCAGAGCTGGCCTTTGTGCGCTGAGTTTCTTCCCCGGGAAGGCCGGGATGGGCTGCTTTTATCGCTTTGGGCTTGTGAGACAATTTTTTGGACTTTACAGCAAAATCAGCGCACGAATGGGCAATTAGCTTTGCCTAAAATTATAAACCGAAAAATATGAATCCAAACAAAGCACTTTGGGAAAAAGGAGACTTTACCCAACTCGCTAAAACAATGCGTGAAAGCGGAACGGCATTAGTAGCCAAATTAGGTATTACAAAAGACATGGACGTTCTTGACCTGGGCTGCGGCGACGGCACTACTGCTATACCGGAGGCAAAGCTGGGCGCCCGGGTACTGGGCGTAGACATAGCCAGCAATCTTGTTGAAGCAGGCAACCGGCGTGTTAAGGAAGAGGGGTTGACCAATATCAGGTTCCAGGAAGGAGATGCGATTGATCTTGTTGACCTGAAGGATGATAGTTTCGACCTGGTGGTGTCGGTATTCGGAGCCATGTTTGCGCCGAAGCCGTTTGAAGTAGCCAAGGAAATGGTGAGGGTTGCCAAACCTGGAGGGCGGATTGTTATGGGCAACTGGATTCCCGGCGACCCTACACTGGTGGCACAGATATTGAAGATCAGCTCTGCTTATACACCGCCTCCGCCGGAAGGTTTTATAAGCCCGATGTTGTGGGGAAAGGAAGAGGATGTGGTAGCGCGTTTTGTGAATGCAGGCGTGCCAAAGGAAAACATATCGTGTGTTAAAGATTCTTTTACGTTTAATGCATCTTATTCGCCTTCGGAATTTGTGAATGTGTTCAGGAAATATTACGGACCTACCATGAACGCCTTTGAAGCTGCGGAAAAAAACGGCAAGGCATCGCAACTCCAGGAGGAACTGGAGACATTGTTCAGCAGTCAGAACAAAAGCACCGACAGCAATTCTACATCCATACCGGCTACCTTTTTAAGAGTAACGGTTAGGGTGAATTAGGATTTGGAACACGGGATGGATTGAAATCCATCCTTACAATATGCGACCGAACCTACGGTTCTGGCTGTTTGTGATTAGGCAGAGCCTTTGGCTCGGTCAAATATTGTAACATTGGATTTTAATGCGATGCCGTTGGCAATCATTAACGAAAGGTAATGGCTATACTAAATTCCTGTTTTATCTTTCCTTTAAGTTAACGGATATGCACAAACGCATACCATCCTACTTATTACATTTATGTAAATAATACGGTGAGCCTGTAACTGCTAATGCTGAAACTAAAACAAGCAGGAATGAAAGCGATTAGTGTCCGACTAACTAAGTAAGCGGTTGAAGCTCAGCGTATCGCCTCACCCCAGCCCTCTCCTCGCGGAGAGGGAGCAAAACTCGCTACAGCAAAGGGCTTCAGCGATTTTTTAAAATTTTAA
>JBQCGX010000054.1:0-8029 GCA_051955255.1 Agriterribacter sp.
TTAAAATTTTAAAAAATCGCTGAAGCCCTTTGCTGTAGCGAGTTTTGCTCCCTCTCCGCGAGGAGAGGGCTGGGGTGAGGCGATACGCTGAGCTTCAACCGCTTACTTAGTTAGTCGGACACTAATCACTTCAAACCAAAAACTTCCAACCCACGCCCTGCAAAACAGGTTCGGTTCAAAAAACCTATTTTTACAGCCACTATATGAGCAAAGAAAATACACCCCTGCTAAACGTTGAATCGGAGATCGGCACGTTGCGGCGCGTGCTTGTACACACGCCCGACAGCGGACTGGGAAAAGTTGTTCCATCCAAAGCCCAGGACTGGTTGTTTGAAGACATCGTGCACCTGGACACTATAAGGAAGGACGAATACGACTATTACACCAAGCTGCTGCTGTATTTTCTTGACCCGGCAAAAATAAAAGGAAAGCTTGCAGCGATAGACGACGCAGGTAAGAACCGGAATTTTTACAAGCCGGAGCATCCTGATTTTTTCAGATCGGAAAATGTTGTTGAATTACAGTATTTGCTGGCTGAAATTTTAACCGACTCAAACATCAGGGAAAAACTTTCAGCCTCTGTATGTGCCATCGAAAATTGTTCGTACCACACGCAAAAAGAACTGGCCAACCTTGAGCCTGCTATATTGGCCAAGGTTTTTATTACGGGCAGCCTTCCCGATAAAACCATGCTCTTCCCCCCTATTCCCAATTTTATTTTTACGCGCGATATAGGCATTGTTGTGAAAGATCATATCCTTTTAAACAAACCGGCAAAAAAGGCAAGAATACGCGAAGCGCTGCTTACCAAGTACATTTTTTTTAATCATCCTTTGTTCAAAGCTTATCAAAACAATGTTATTGAGCTGGCCGATACACACCGTCATTTTTTAATGCCGAAAGATGGCGAAGAAAAGAAAGTAACACTGGAAGGTGGCGATGTAATGGTGGTAAGCAAAGACCACTTACTGGTAGGGGTAAGCGAACGTACCAGCATGGAAGCTGCCCAGCAGGTAATTAACATCATGTTTGAAAAGGGACTGATGAAGAAGGTGAGTGTAGTGAAAATTCCCCGCAAGCGCGATTATATGCATATTGACACTGTTTTTACCCAGGTAAAGAAAAACGTGTGGGTAATGCTGGGGGCTTTTTCTAAAAAGGCGGTACACCAGGAAGCATCGGACCCTGTGCAGCGCATACTGGATGCACCCAAAAAAGATGAAATGCTCCATATTATACAGTTTCATAAAAGCAACATCGGCAAACCGGTATATATGGACAACCTTGAAGATCTGCTGACCGACATCAGCATCAACGATCTGCACTGCAACGATCATGTGCATTTTGTATATTCCGGCAACAACCGCTTTCCATACGATGCCAGGGAGCAATGGACAGACTCCTGCAACCTGCTTGCGTTAAAAGAGGGCGTGGTATTGGGCTACGACAGGAACGACAAAACCACTGAAGCTTTTCGTCAGCACGGTTTTTCGGTTATACATGCCCGCGACCTGATCAACAACCTGGAGCAAAACAGAATTACGCCCGAGGCTGTTGAAGATACTTTGATATTGATGCCTTCTGCCGAACTATCCCGCGCCCGTGGCGGGTTTCATTGTATGAGCATGCCGCTGATGAGAGAGGAGGTTTAGAGTTTATTGTTTGGGGTTTAGAGTTTGCAGTTCGGAAAAACGATAAACGCCAAACCCAAAACCCCAATTTTCTATGCAAACAACGTCACAACTTTTAATGATAAGGCCGGTAAATTTTGGTTTCAATACCGAAACGGCAGTAAACAATGCTTTTCAGGTAGCCGGTAACGATACACAAACGCAACAAAAAGCGGCGCAGGAATTTGATGCGCTGGTAACCAAACTAAGGTCGAAAAAAATAGAGGTGCTGGTGCTGGAGGATACGCCGTTCCCTTTTACGCCCGATTCTATATTTCCCAACAACTGGATATCCTTCCATCCTGGTCATACCATTTGCCTGTATCCCATGTTTGCCAACAACCGCAGGATGGAACGAAAGCCCGCGGTACTAAAGCAATTAAAAGAGCATTTCAATATCCAGCAAACCATCAACTTTACGCATTACGAAGAGCAATCCATGTTCCTGGAGGGGACGGGGAGCCTAGTGCTGGACCGGGACAACAGGATCGCTTATGCATGCCTGTCAGACCGTACCCATATCGAAGTGCTGGATGCATTTTGCAGGAAGATGCAATACCTGCCCGTTGCTTTTAACGCAACCGATCAAAACGGCGATCCCATTTATCATACCAATGTAATGATGAGCGTAGCCGACCGGTACGCCGTTGTTTGCCTGGATAGCATAAAAAGTCGTTCCGAAAAGAAAAATGTAAAAGACGCCATTGCTCTTTCCAACAAAGAGCTCATTTCTATCTCTTATGATCAAATGAATCATTTTGCAGGCAACATGCTGCAGGTAAAAAATAAAAGAGGAAAAAAATTCCTCGTCATGTCTACCCAGGCCCTTCAATCTCTTACAACCCTTCAGAAAGCGCAACTGGCCATGTATAATGACATCATTGATTCACCGCTCGATACCATCGAAAGCAACGGCGGAGGAAGCGCAAGATGTATGATAGCGGAAGTGTTTTAGGGGAAAGGTGGAGGGTATAGGGCGTAAGGCAGAGGGCATAAGGTAGAGGGTATAAGGCGTAAGGTGGAGGGTGTAGGTTAGGGACATCGGTGTAATGTAGATACAAGGCATGCCTTGTCTCTATATTACACTACGCAAAAGACCAAATCGTCTTCTGCCCTAACCAATCAAAAATCAGCAGATCAGAAATCAAAAAATCAATTAACTTCCTTCTGCCTTATACCCTCTACCTTCCACCCTTCACCTTATACCCTCCACCTTACACCCTCCACCTTATTTCCTATATTTGCCCCCATCCAACCTTCCGCAATTTTGCTGAAAAATATTTTTATAGAACTCGCCGGCAACTACGCCGCTCAAAATGAGGTTGTTCATTCTTTATGGAATGAAATTGAAAAACAGCACACGCAGTCAAAAAGATTTTATCATACGCTCACTCATCTCGAAAACCTGCTGACGCAACTCCAACCTGTGCGCGACCAGGTAGACAACTGGACATCGATTGTGTTTGCTACCTGCTATCATGATATCGTTTACAACGTGCTCAAAAAAAACAATGAAGAGAAAAGCGCAGAGCTTGCCAGGAAGAGGCTGACCCAACTGCAGGTACCCGAACCCGTTATACAATGCACCGTAGGGCTTATTCTTGCCACAGAATCGCACAGGCTGCACCAGCAAAACGACATCAATTTGTTTACCGATGCCGACCTTTCGGTTTTGGGCAGCGACTGGAATACCTACGAACTGTACAGCCGGCAGATCAGGAAGGAATATGGCATTTACCCGGATATAGTATACAAGCCGGGCCGCAGAAAAGTACTGCTGTATTTCCTGGAGCTCAACAACATCTATAAAACAGCCTTTTTTGCCGGCAGATACGAGCGCCAGGCCCGCCTTAACCTCCGCAGGGAGCTGGAAGAATTGTGATACTCAAAACCAGTAACGTAGCCGGTTATCCAATGGTAAGCAAAACTGTTTGCAAAATGCAAAAATTGCAGTGCATACTGGTATCGAATTTGCACATAGGCATGGTTTACTTATTTTTACATATAATTCCCCAGGCTGAAAACTACGTTTAAAATATTAAGAGTTGTATTGCTTTCTTTACTGTGCTTCATTGTAATGGTTGCAATACTCATCAACACTACTCCCGTTCAAAACTGGCTTGTTTCCGCAGTTACCAACAAACTGTCGGGCGACCTGCAAACCCGGGTATCGATACGCCATGTAAATTTTTCCCTCTTTAATAAAATGAACCTCGAAGGCGTATATATAGAAGATCGCCAAAAGGACACTTTATTGAACGCCGGCAGGGTAACCGTAAATATTACCGATTGGTTTTTCTTTAAAGATCATATTGAGCTTAAAAATGTGGAACTGGAAAACGCCACCGTGCGTTTGCACCGCACCGACTCGGTATGGAACTACCGATTTATTGCAGACTATTTTTCTACCCCCCCTTCGAAAAAAAAGGAAACAAAGCCTATTGTTTTATCGCTTACCAAACTCTCGCTTGCCAATATCCACGTTCAACAATTGGACGAATGGCGGGGACAGGACCAGCGGATTGACCTGAAGCGCCTTGAGCTGGAAGCGGAGGAAATAGATTTTTCAAAAAAGCTGGTCAACGTTCGCTCACTGGTAATGGATGAGCCGGTTTTCAGCATTTACGATTACCCGGGACTGAGACCCAGGCGTCCTAAAACTCCGGCAAACCTGCTGCCCGATTCGGTGGCTACTCCTTTTAACGCTGATGACTGGCAGGTGCAGATAAAAGAACTGACCATGAACAATGGAGCGGTTAAGAGCGACCGGAAGATCAAAAGGGCCTACTATTCTTACTTCGACGACAGCCATATTCACTTTTTTGCCATCAATGGCAAATTTAAAAATGTGCTGCTTAACCAGGATACGCTCACGGCCGATGTTCGGCTGAGTACCAAAGAAAGGTCGGGGTTTACTGTTAATTCCCTCACTGCCCAGTTCAGGATGGAACCCGGCGCCATGATATTCAATAAGCTTGATATTAGAACGCCGCTCAGTCATCTTTCTGACTACTATGTAATGCGCTATCGCGATTTTAACGACGACATGGGCGACTTCATCAGCCATGTAAAGCTGGAAGGAAGATTTCGTAACAGCACCGTACACACGAAGGACATCGCCTACTTTGCACCGGCATTAAAAGACTGGAACAAGCTGATACACCTGGACGGGCTGGTAAAGGGCACCGTTGACAACCTGTCGGCCAAAAATTTTGTGCTGGAAGCGGGTAAAAGTTCGCGCCTCAATGGCAATATTAAAATGGTGGGGCTGCCGGATATTGACTCTACCTACATCGATTTCAGAGCCAATGATTTTCATACCACCTACGAAGATGTGCTTACGATAGCACCCGAATTGAAAGATATTGAACAACCTGCTCTGAAAGAGCTGAAATACCTTGATTTTAAAGGAACCTTCACCGGGTTTATACGCGATTTTGTAACCTATGGCACCATACAAACCAACCTCGGCACATTGGTAACCGATGTAAACATGAAATTTCCGCCAAAGGGAGTGAGCGTTTATTCCGGCAAAGTAAATACCAGCAATTTTGACTTGGGCAAATTTGCCGGCGTAAAACAGCTTGGCACGGTTTCCTTCAACGGAAATATCAAAGGCAAAGGATTTACGGAACAAACCATGGATGCAGCGCTTGATGGAAAGTTTGCGCAACTGCAATACAACAATTACAATTATACCAACATTACCGTAAAGGGGCGCATGAACAAACGCCTGTTTAAAGGCAATGTGAGCATCGACGATCCGAACGTAATTGCCGTGCTGGACGGAGATATAGATTTTAACGGAGAAAAACCGGAGTTCAATTTTTTTGCCGATATACAGCGCAGCAACTTAAAAACACTGGGCTTTGCCCGCGAAGATGTAAAGGTGATAGGCAAGTTCGACATGAACTTTAATGGCGATAATATTGACAACTTCCTGGGTACCGTTTCGCTGTACGATGTTGCCGTAACGCGCGACAATGAAACGTATGTATTTGATACGCTTACCCTGAGTTCGCAAACGGTTGATCAGCAAAAAATATTGCAGCTACGCAATACCGAAGCATCGGCATTTTTAATTGGCAACTTTACCATTCGCGAGCTGCCCGATGCGGTAAAGCAATTCCTGAACAAATATTACCCGGCCTATATTCCGCCACCAGACAAGCCTATCAAAAATCAGAACTTTCTTTTTCAGCTCGATGTAAAAAACATCGATCAGTATCTTGCACTCATTCATCCTGCCCTCAAAGGATTTAACAACAGCACGATCGTGGGATCGCTCAATTCAGAAACCAACCTCATGGCCATCAGCGCAATGGTGCCCTATGCCTCGTATAAAAATATTGGCGTGCAGGACTTCAGGCTTACCGGGCTGGGCAATATGGACAGTCTTAAACTAACCGGCATTGTTGGCAATACCATTATAAACGACAGCCTGCAGTTTCCCGGCAGTAAAATAACCATTGCTTCCAGCAACAACGTATCGCAGCTCAACATCAGCACTTCGGCTACGCAGGCTATTAACGACGCCCGGCTGTCGGCGCAGATCACCAACCTCGAAGATGGCGTTAAAATACACTTCGACCCGAGCAGCATTGTACTGAATGAAAAAACATGGAGAATAAATGACGGTGGTGAAATGACGATCAGCAAGGCTTATGTAGATGCAAAGAATATTAAGTTCACTAACGGTGAGCAGGAAATTTCGGTGGTAAGCAGGCATTCGGATATAGGCACCTGGGACGATATTATTCTTGAAATGAAGAAAGTGAACATCGGCGATTTTATGCCTTTTGTGCTGAAAGATCCCAGAATGGAAGGGATAGTGACGGGAACGGTGACTTTTGAAGACGCTTTCAGGAATATGTATATATCTGCCGATCTGAAAGCCGACCAGTTCCGGCTGGCGAACGACTCTATTGGATCGGTAAACATTACGGGCGCCTGGGACGACCGGAACAAAAGAGCAACTTACGAAGCCATTTCCAACAACCCCGATTATAAATTCAGCATTGCAGGGTCGTACAATGTAGTGGATTCGCTTACGCAGGAAATCAATGCCAACGCAAATTTCGACCGCACCAATATTCATTTTCTTGAACAATATCTCGGTTCAATTTTCAGTAATATCAAAGGCTTTGCTACCGGCAACCTGCGTATGAAGGGCAACATCAACGCGCCTGAGTATACCGGCGCCATCGATATAAGCAATGCCGGTTTAAAGGTAAAATACACCCAATGTTTTTATGAGTTTGATAATGCCAGAATTGTTTTTACACCTGGCAATATCGATTTTGGAACAGTAACGCTAAAGGACACCCTGTACAAAGTGAACAAAGGCGCTCCCAATATTGCCACCCTTACCGGCGACTTGCAGCACACCAACTTTAATGACTTTGTTTACAATATTTCCATCAATACCAACAGGCTTTTAATGCTGAACACCACGCGGGCGGATAATGGTACTTTTTACGGGAAGGCCATTGGCAAAGGGAGCTTCCGGTTAAGAGGTCCCGACGACGACATGCGCATGTCCATAACAGGCGAAACAGTTGACAGCTCCAGCATTTACATTACATCTTCTTCGTCCAAGGAAAGCGGCGAAGCCGATTACATTATATGGAAGCAGTATGGAAAGGAAATGAATTTAGATTCGCTTGGCCTTGCTTCGTCGGAGCTGACAATAGACCTTAGCCTTACAGCCAATAATTACACCCGCATGTATATGGTGCTGGACGAAATTACAGGCGATATTATTGAAGCTACCGGGAGTGGTACGCTTAAAATGCATACAGGCACCAATGCTCCCTTTACCATCAACGGCAAATACACCATCGACCAGGGATATTACCGGTTCAGCTTCCAGGAAATATTTAAAAAGCCATTCGTATTGTTGCCCAATGAGGGTAGCTATATCCGTTGGGATGGCGATCCGTACAAGGCAGAAATTAACCTGAGGGCGAAATATGTAGCCAACGATGTAAAGTTGAGCTCATTATACTCCTCTGCACAAGGGCAAACATCGGACCCGGAAGTGAGCAGGCTGCGGGGAGAAAGAACCGATATAGATGTATTATGTACGCTTACCGGCTCGCTGGGTAAACCAGATATACGTTTCGACATTTCGCTGGCCGCCAACAGCGATGTAAAAAACAGTCAGCGGCTGCTGGGCGACCTGGCGCGCATCAACAACGACGATAACGAAAAAAACAAGCAGGTCGCTTACCTCATCGTTTTCAGGAGTTTTGCGCCTATCGGGCAATACAATGCCGATGCCGCCACTTTTGCTTTCAACACCATATCGGAATATATTTCGGGGTATTTGAGCAGCTCGCTCAAAACATTGCTGTATG
>JBQCGX010000055.1:0-24383 GCA_051955255.1 Agriterribacter sp.
AATAGTTATATGGATGAATAATTTATTGCTAAGATAAGTGGTTAAAAATGGGATGGATTGAAATCCATCCATACAATATATTACCGGGCCGATGGCTCTGGATCATCACCAACAGCGAGATGCATCGGCTCGATAGCATATTGTAACATTGGATTTTAATCCAATGATGTCACGCATCTCCTCTTTCATACCCCTCATCTACCAGTAAATTCTTTCCATCAGCCGCCCGGGTAGCCAGTATATCGCAACGGTTGTTATAGGGATTATCTGCATGCCCTTTCACCCATACAAATTGTATGCTGTGATTTTTAGACAGCGCAAAATATCGTTTCCAGAGATCTTTATTTTTTTTGCCGCCTTTAAAATCGGTGCGTATCCAGTTGTTCAGCCAGCCTTCATTCACTGCTTTTACCACATACTGGCTATCGGAATAAATGGTAACATTAAGATTGTTTTTTGTAAGTGCTTCCAACGCCGAAATTACTGCCAGCAGTTCCATGCGGTTGTTTGTGGTGAGCCTGTAACCGCCGGACAATTCTTTTTCAACAGCACCCCATTTTAAAATAGCACCATAGCCGCCCGGGCCGGGATTGCCACGCGCTGCACCATCGGTATAGATAATAAGATTTGACATGTAAGATTTGAAATTTGGAATTTGAGATTTGATATTAAAGTCCGCCATTTCAGTAGGAATGAACTGTTCGGACAAGGTTGAAAGGTTTTAGATTTAGTATCGCGACAATTTCAAATTTTAAATATCAAATTTCAAATCCAAGGATTTCCCCTCTCATAAACGTTACAGTATACCCGCTCATCAGCACCCTGTCTCCTTTCAGTTCACAATCGAGATGCCCCTTTCTTGGAGAAAGCTGGATGGCGGTTAAATTATTTTTGCCTAATACCGAAGCCCAGTAAGGTACGAGCAATGTATGCGCAGAACCTGTTACCGGGTCTTCATCAATACCGCTTTGCGGAAAAAAGCAACGCGAAACAAAATCACTTTCATTGCCTTTGGCTGTAATCAATATGCCGCGGCTTTTGAGTGTGGCTATCGTTCTGAAATCGGGATTCAACTGCTCAATGATGGACTGCGATTCAACCACTGCCATGTAATCAAACTTTCCTTTGTACACTTCCTTAACCTCTATACCCAACCCTTCGGTAATAGCCGCCGGAATATCGGTTACAGGTTCAAAACGATCGGCGGGAAAATCGAGCGTTAATTGTCCATTATTTTTCCTTGCTACGGTTAGCCTTCCACTTTTTGAGTTGAAGGCAATTTCGTTTTGCGCATATCCTAAATGGTTAAAATAAATGTGAGCGGCGGCGAGCGTGGCATGCCCGCACAGGTCTACTTCTACTGCCGGTGTAAACCAGCGGATGCGGTAGCCTTCCGGCTCCTGCACAATAAAAGCGGTTTCTGCCAGGTTGTTTTCCATGGCAATTTTTTGCATTAGCTCATCGGGCAGCCAATCTGTTAAGGGGCAAACCGCAGCCGGGTTGCCACCAAAAACTTTACTGGTAAATGCGTCCGCCTGGTATATAGGAATGTTCATTGTTGCTGATTAATGGTGAATGAATGGCAAATATAAAATGCCTCATTCATTTCAGTATATCATTTAATATCGATGTTGTTTAGTGAGTACTTGTCGGGAACGCTGCCGTCCATCAGACCGTCCTTCGGGCGTGCCGATGGGAAAGCCGGTCGGCCCGATGACCCCGGAACATTATTTATTGATAGGGATTCGATGATTTGCCAAATCTCAAAAGCTTGAGTTGCGATACCTTAACTAAAACGGCATTGATATTAAATGGTATGTTTAACTGCTTTTTTGGTATACATCAGCGCGAACAATCCCAACACAAAAAATACAATCAATGCAATAATGGAGTTGCGAATGCTGCCGGTAAGGTATTCGAGAAAGCCGAATGAAAAGAGGCCTATTACCAGGGCTATTTTCTCCGTAACGTCGTAAAAACTAAAAAAGGAAGTAGTGTCTTTTGTTTCTGGTAAAAATTTAGAATAGGTGCTGCGGCTCATAGATTGTATGCCACCCATTACCAAACCTACCGATGAGGCCAGGAGGTAAAACTGGAACTGTGTTTGCACAAAATAAGCCCATATACAAATAGCAATCCATACAACAACCGATGCCATCAGCACATTCAAATTACCTATCCGTTTCGACAACCGGCTCATAGCAATAGCGCCGGCAATGGCAACCAATTGAATGAGGATAAGCGTAAACAACAATTTGGGTTCGTCTTTCGATTCAGGAAAGATCTCTTTTTTGCTGAATCCTGCAGCTACCAGCATTACCGTTTGAACACCCATGCTATACAGGAAAAAGGATAACAGGAACCTTTTCAGCACCGGAATATGTTTCAATTGTTTAAACACAAGCGACAGTTCCTGGAAGCCATGCGTCAATACATTTTTCTTAGCCTGCCTTTCTTTTTTGCTTGGCAAAGGCAGCACTCTCAGTGTAAACTGTGCAAATCCAAACCACCACAATCCTGCCAGTAAAAACGATAGGCGAACAGGGTACATTTCGTCGATCTGCTGTTGATTAAAACCAAACATTTGTGGTTTGATAATAATAACGAAGCAAATAATTTGCAGCAGTACGCTCCCGATGTATCCCAAAGAGTATCCCTTTGCGCTGATGCGGTCCTGGTCTTCGGGTGCGGCAATATCGGGCAGATAGGAGTTGTAAAACACCAGGCTGCCCCAGTATCCCAAAGCGGCCAGGGCAAAAAGCAACACGCCCAATTCAATGCGTTGAGGCGTAAAAAAGAAAAGCCCGCAGCAGGCGGCAGCCCCCACAATGCAAAACCACCGCAGGTACACTTTTTTATTACGCCTGTAATCGGCAATAGAAGAAAGGATGGGAGACGTAAAGGCTACCAATAAAAAAACAACTGCCAGCACATAGTCCAGCAGCGTAGTATTGATAAAGTCTTTGCCAAAAAAACTTACCATGTGCTTTCCATTGCCATTGCCGGCCTGGGTAATGTCTACATAGTAAGCGGGAAAAATGGTGGTTGTAATAACAAGATTGTATACGCTGTTGGCCCAGTCGTACATGGCCCAACCGTTCACTATTTTTTTAGGCGCCGTTTGCATGGAAGGAAGTAAGGGTTTGCTGTGGTTTATTTCAAATACCCCGTATATATCAGTATCAGCAATATCACACCTGCAATAATACGGTAAATACCGAACAATTTGAATCCGTGCTTTTGCAGGAAGCCTATAAAGAACTTAATAGCAAGAATGGCCACGATAAATGCCACTACGTTGCCCACAATAAATGCCTGGGTGTTTTGCGCCGAGCTGAACACTATTTCATAACCCCTCAGTTCCGCATCGCCCGTGGGATATTTTTTCAAGAAAAGCTTATAGGCGGTGGCAGCGAACATGGTAGGCACCGCCAGGTAAAACGAAAACTCGGCAGCCAGTGTGCGGGTTAATTTTTGCTGCATGCCACCAATAATACTGGAAGCACTGCGGCTAACGCCGGGTATCATTGCTATACATTGCCATATGCCAATGATAAAAGCATTTTTATAGCTGATGTGTTTTTCTTCTGCTATAATATGCCGCTTGAATATATTGTCGATGAATAAAAGAACAATGCCTCCCAGTAACAATGTAATGGCAACTGTTGTAGGGCTTTCCAGCAGTGCATCAATGTCGTCCGAAAAAAAGAAACCCAGCGCCAGGGCCGGTATGGTGGCAATAAACAGTTTTACGTAAAACGTCCACCTGGTAAAATCGAAGAACTTTTTCCAGTATAGCACCACCACCGAAAGGATGGCGCCCAGTTGTATGGCGATCTCAAAAATTTTTGTAAAATCAGTATCCGCAATGCCCATCAGGGAGCTGGCAATGATCATATGCCCGGTAGAGGAAACCGGCAGAAATTCCGTTAGCCCTTCAACGATAGCAATAATAATAGCTTGTACTAAACTCATGCGCTGTAAACATTAAATTGATAAGCGGTTCTTTGAAAAAAATGCGATGGAGAAACACCATCGCATCTAACTTATTTTATCACTGGCAGGCAATTGCTTTAGTTTATTTGTCGGTTGATTTTGGCTTGCGCATAATGGCATATACTTCTATCAACAAACCAAGCATCAGGAGGATAGGCGCTACGGTTATCCTGCGCTTACTATATACTTCGTTGTAGTCAAAAACCTTAGGATCGTGGCTTTGTCCCCCCGCCATTAACAATAATGCAACTACCATTACCACGCCGCCAATTGCCATCCATAAGTAATTCTGCTTATTGAACAGGTTTCCTGTAGGTTTAATTTCAGACATAAATTCGTTAGTTGAGATCGCAAGATAATGTAAAGTAGTTAAATGGAGCAAGGTGTAGGGTAAAAGGTGGAAGGTGGAGGGGTTTGGGTGTATTGTGTAGAGACAATGCATGCCTTGTCTCTACACAATACAGCTTTTTCACATCCTGTTAGTAGTTTCTGCGGCTATTTTTGCTTTGGAACCACTAGGTTTGTAAAAATTCATGTTTATGAGTGACGTGCTGAGCATCACTGATTTTCTGGATCCGGTAAATCGCTATCATTTGTCGCACGACGAAGGATACCAGGATGGGCAAATAGGAATGAACGTCCAGGTATATGAAGAAGAATTGCCCGACCTTGACAATGCCGACATTGTGCTGGTAGGTTGCGGTGAGGAAAGGGGAGATGCCGCCAACAGGTATTCGTTGGCCGCAGATGTGGTGCGAAGCCAGTTTTATGCTTTGTACTACTGGCATAAAGAAGTGCAGATAGCCGATGTGGGCAATATAAAATGCGGTGCCAGCCTGTCCGACACCTACGCTGCTTTGCGTACCGTGGTAAGCGAACTGATCAGCATTGGAAAAACTGTTTTAATACTCGGTGGCAGCCACGATCTTACCCTCGCGCAATACGACGCCTACAAATCGCTGAACCGTATTGTTGAAGCCACGGTAATTGACGGGCTGATAGATATACAAATGAGCAGCCCGGTAAAAAGCCGGAACTTTTTAATGGAAATTTTGACCGGCGAGCCCAATTTCATAAGGCACTATAATCACATTGCGTTTCAAAGTTACCTGGTTAATCCGCACATGCTCGAAACCATGGATAAGCTGCGGTTTGATTGCTACCGGCTGGGAGTGGTGAAGGAACATATGGATGAAATGGAACCGGTAATGCGCAATACCCATTTGCTGAGCTTTGATATTGCCGCATTGCAGCATGCAGCCGCGCCATCCAATTATCTTTCTCCCAACGGGCTGGATGGCGAACAGGCGTGTATGCTTACCCGTTTTGCCGGTATGAGCCCCAACATCAGTACATTCGGAGTGTATGGTTACAGCGTTGAAAATGATATTCAACAGCTCACTGCCAAGCAAATAGCGCAAATGCTCTGGTACTTTGTAGATGGGCGCTGGCAGGGAAAACACGAAGCTATGCTTGCGGAAAGAGACTCGTTTTACGAGTTCAATACCGTGTTTGGCGAGATAGACACCGTGTTTCTTCAAAGCAAAAAAACCGGTCGCTGGTGGATGCAGTTGCCCGATAAATCGTACATCGCCTGCTCGTACCAGGATTATATACAAGCCAGCAGCAACGAAATTCCTGAACGGTGGTTAAGAGCGCAGGAGCGGAGCTGATTTGGAAATGTGAGGAGTGGGAAATATGGAAATTTGAAAATGAATTAATTTGAAAATTTGAAAATGAAATCCTCACGCCTCCCACCTTATTCCTTCCACCTTCCACCTTCCACCTTTCACCTTATACCCTCCGCCTTATTACTCGGCATCGTTTTTCTTTCAGCCTGTTCCTCATCGCGGTCTATTCAAAAAATTGCTAAACGGGAATTGTTCAACGATTCCGTGTTGCAGGATGCACATACCGGTATTGCTATTTACGACCCGGTTAAGCAAAAACTTATTTACAGTTACCAGGCAGATAAATATTTTACACCGGCCAGCAACACAAAGATCATTAGCTTATATGCAGGGCTGAAGTACCTGGGCGATAGCCTGCCAGCATTGAAGTACAACGAAACAACCGACTCGGTTTATGTTCAGCCAATGGGCGACCCGAGCTTTTTGCATCCCGACTTTCCGAACCAACCAGTATTTGATTTTTTAAGAAAACAGGCAAAGCCAATCGCCATCAATAACGGCAACTGGCAAACCGAAGCGTTGGGCGAAGGCTGGATGTGGGATGATTACAACGACGGTTACATGATAGAACGCAGTCCCATGCCCGTGTATGGAAATGTGATCAGGTGGATACAGATACGCGATTCCGGCAGCATTGAAGCTTTGGCCAGGCAGGAAGCGTTTATTTATTCAGAGCCGGATATTAATTGGAAAGTGAACTTTAGCGAAGACACTGCTGCACAAAGATTTTCGGTTAAAAGAGCGCTCACCGAAAATGCATTTTTTGTAACCCAGGGCAAGGAAGTGCATGCTGTAAAAGAACTGCCTTTTATTACCAATCAATTGTCGTCGGGGCTGGAGCTTTTAAAAGATTCGTTAGGAAAGGAACTTATACCTACCACTACAAGTGTACAAGCGGGGCGTATACTTTACTCGCAACCGGCAGATTCGCTGTATAAAATCATGATGTACCGCAGCGATAATTTTTTTGCCGAGCAGGTATTGTTGATGGCTGCGGCACAACGGCTGGGACTGCTGGACGAAAAGAAGCTGATACAATATGCATTAATGAACGAACTGAAAGGCTTTCCGCAGATGCCCCGTTGGGCAGACGGGAGCGGGCTGAGTCGTTACAATTTGTGTACACCGCACGATTTTGTATGGATATTGAATAAGATGCAGAACGAGTTCGGATTGGAAAGACTGAAAAAGATATTTCCGTCGGGTGGAAAAGGAACCCTGCTTCAGTATTATAAAGCAGATACGGCGTATGTATATGCAAAAACAGGCACCATGTCTGGCGTAGTGTGTTTAAGCGGGTATTTGTACAATGCCGCTGGTAAGCCGTTCATTTTTTCGGTGCTGGTTAATAATCACATGCAGCCCGCATGGATGATAAGAAAAAAAGTAGAAGGTTTTTTGAACGGAGTAGCCGGGAAAAAGTAATGGCTTAGGGAAAAGGTTACCAACCTTTGGAAGGTTGGCAACCTTTATCAAATAATATAATTTTAGCCGCAGATTGCAGAGTGATCTTTATTCGCGCATCTGCTGCTTACATAAACGAACAACTTTTGGTTATGACAATATTCTCAAAAATCATAAAAGGCGAAATCCCTTCCTATAAGATCGCGGAAAATGAAAAGTGCTTTGCCTTTTTAGACATATTCCCGCTCGTGAAAGGGCATACCCTGGTGGTGCCTAAAATAGAAGTTGACAATTTGTTTGATCTCCCGGCCGATTATCTGGCAGACCTCATGCGTTTTGCACAACCCATAGCCAAAGCCATTGAAAAATCGTTTGACTGCAACCGTTGCGGCATTAGCGTAGTGGGGCTTGAAGTACCCCATGCACATATTCATTTGATCCCCATTAATTCAGCAGACGATCTCAATTTTACCCGCGGCAAATTGAAGCTTTCGCCCGAACAGTTAAAAGAAATCCAGCAAAAAATCGTTTCCAATATAGGTGCAGTATAGTTTTCTGTTTTGTTTGAGTAACTTAACACAACATTAAACCAGGTAAAAGTGAAAATATCTGCCGGCATGGTATTGTTGTACGTATTTTCATATTCGTGCACAACACAAAATGCGGATCAGCACACTATGTCGAAAGAAAAACAAATACAGGATGAACTTCTAAAAATTACAGCCTTGCTGCGCGATACCAGCTTTGCGCTTGAAATGGCCGGTAACCAGGAAGCTGCCTATTACAGTTCCAATGGTGAAGTTGCTCCTGCATTTTTACAGCAGTCTTCTGACACAGCCACCATTCAAAAATCGCTCAGCGAAGAAAAGATAGCCACCAGCATTGCTCCCTTTTACGCACTGGAGTGTGGCATACAGGCATTGATGGAACAGCAGGGCGGCACCCCTGTGGAATGGCTTGGCAGGGTGCTGGATAAAAAACTCGATTCGGGGCAAATGCTTTTGCTGAACCGGTTTGCCAACGCTACCTGGAAAGCGGGGCAGCCTTTCCGGGGATTGGAGCGTGTTACCCGCGATGTATTTGTATCATCCAACTTTTTATCGCAGCAGGAAATTCAAAAAGACTTTGAGCAATTGCATGCAGCCGCCATTAAATTATTACCGGCAATGGAAGGAGTGAAAGATTCATCCGTTCAAACGCAGTTGCAGCGCTTAAGTGTGTTGTTAAAAGACAAATTGTTTGCGCAGGAAATGGCGCAGCATATTGCGGCAGCCTATCATATTGCCCAACAGCAGCCTGTGCCTGATTTTTTTAAGGCAGGAGAAGAAAATGTTTTGAAACCAGTGCGTTTAAAGGACGAAAAAATAGCTACCAATATAGCCGGCTTTTATGCGCTGGAATGTGCGCTCAGCTATTTTGCCACAGCGCAGCACGAACTGCCTTCTGCCATGTTGCAGGCAATTGTAGCAGATAGTGTGAATGCCAATGATAAAATTTTACTGGAGCGCTTTGCCAATGCCACCTGGAAGGCGGGACAACCTTTTAGGGGTTTAAACCGGATAGAAAGAACCACCTTTACCTGTTTCGATCTGTTGCCGCAGCAGGAAATTGATAAGGATTGGGTGCAGATACAATCGGCTGCGAAAAAACTGGTAAGGCATTTGGAATGAGCGGTAAGCCATCAGCGATCAGCTTTGAGCCATCGTTCTGAAGCCATTCGGACGGGAGAAATCCCTATATTGTCCCTCTTCCCTCCACCTTCTACCTTACACCTTCTTCCTCTCACCTCACCCTTTGCGGATTATTTGCAATAAACTCCTGCCACGAACTTTTGCTTCGTTTAACCGGCTTTATTTTTTGGTCCTTTACAGCGGAGCTCAACTGGAACTGGTGACATATTGCAACAGCCAATGCATCCGACGCATCGAATGATTGCAGGGTGTGCGAAAGATTGGCAATATGCTGCAGCATTTTCCAAACCTGCTCTTTATCGGCATTGCCATTGCCGGTAATAGACTGTTTTATTTTCCTGGGCGAGTATTCGGTAACTGGTATGCCCGCCTGCATAGCCACCGCAATGGCAACACCCTGCGCCCGGCCCAGCTTTAGCATACTCTGCACATTCTTGCCAAAAAAAGGCGCTTCAATAGCAAAATGATGAGGCTTGAACAGTTGAATAAGCGACAATACTTTTTGATGGATAATATGTAATCTTTCGTAATGGTCTTTTTCCCCGGATAATTTTATGGCATCCATCTCCAATAATTTTATATTGCGTTCGTTAACCGCAATAACGCCATAACCCATTACCAGGGTGCCGGGGTCTATTCCTAAAATGATCTGAGAATTTGTATGCAAACCGAGTTTATTTTTGACCGTGTAACCGTCTTCAACAAAAGTATCAAAATATTCCTCAACCGCATTCTTGGTCCTGCTGTATTTATATGGTTCACCTGGTCTATTTACCAGCAAATCATTCAGCAACCCAACCTCAGTCAATCCCTTCATTCCATTAGCGAAGCATTGTACGGCAGGCAATCATGGAAGTTGTATGCTGTGTGTGCCCTCATGCTGGTGAACTGGCTGATTGAAGCCCGTAAATGGCAGGTGCTCATGTTGCCCTTGCAGCAAATTTCTTTATGGCGTTCTTTCAAAGCAACGCTTACAGGCATTGCCTTTGCATTAAACACACCCAACCGTGTAGGTGAGTATGGAGGACGCATGCTCTATCTTAAAAAAGAAAACAGGATATCTTCCGTTTCGCTCACCATTGTAGGAAGTATCAGTCAATTGATTGTTACGCTGCTCATGGGGACTATAGGATTATTACTACTAAAAAATCCGCTTACCAATGAAGCAGCTCACGGAGCCATTGGCCATATATGGATGAATGTATTGCTGGGAACAATTATTGTTATTACAATTGCGTGCATTGTTTTTTATTTCAGATTGGGATGGTTATTGAAGTGTTGCGAAAAACTGAAAATGCCCGAAAGATGGCTCAGACATATTCGCGTATTGGAACATTTGAATGTTACAATTTTGTTAAGAGTACTTACGCTTTCCGTCGGCAGATACCTTGTGTTCGTCTCTCAATACATATTGATGTTGCAATTGATGCAGGTTGATACTTCAATATGGCATGCATTCTGGTTAATAACTGTATTATATCTTATATTAGCATTGATTCCAACAGTAGCTTTACTGGAGTTAGGTGTAAGAGGTAAAGCAGGGATCATGCTATTTGAAACGTTCAGTGCAAATACTGTAGGAATTTACGCAGCATCTACAGGTATATGGCTGGTCAATTTAATTGTTCCGGCGCTGGCAGGAAGTATACTGGCGGCAGGGCTTAAAATTTTTAATACAAAGAAATGAAGCGGAAAATTTTCAGTACGCTTTTATTGGTAATTCTTAGTACTCATCTTTCGGCAGTTGATGAGTTTTGTGGTATCCGAAATACCAGTTTTGCGTCGGGTGAAAGAATTACGCTAAAAGTGTTTTACAACGTTGTTGGAATTTATGTAGATGCGGGAACCGCAACATTTACTGCCACCCTCGACAATTACAACGGCAAGCCCGTATACCATGCCGTAGGCGAAGGCTGGTCTAACTCTTCTTACGACTGGATTTTTAAAGTACGCGACCGCTACGAGAGCTATATAGATACTACTACACTTAAGCCTTACCGTTTTATACGCAACGTCGATGAAGGCGGGTATAAAAAATACGAAAATGCCGTTTTTAACCACGAAGCACAAACAGCCGTAACAACCAAAGGCGTATACAAAACAAAGCCCTGCATACAGGATGTGATCAGTGCTGTATACTATGCACGCAATATCAACTTCGATAAATACAAGCCAAACGATAAAATCAACCTGAGCCTTTTTCTCGACGATGAAGTACACGACATGTACATTCGCTACATAGGTAAGGAAACAATTAAAACACGGTATGGCAAATTCAGGGCCATCAAATTCAAGCCACTGCTGATCAAGGGTACTATATTTGAAGGAGGCGAGAAAATGACAGTGTGGGTAAGCGACGATGGCAATAAGCTCCCCCTCCGTATTGAAAGTCCCATTGTTGTTGGTAACATTAAGGTAGATATGATGGGATACCGTAACCTGCGCTACCCGCTGAGCTCAATGATTAAATTCAGATAGCTTTTAGCGGTCAGCGATCAGCGATCAGCTTTCAGCTATGAGAGAAAAGCAAGAACCAAAAAGCAAAAAACAAGAACCAAGAACCGGGATACAGTAGGCAAGGAGATTTCTCCTACGTCGAAATGACCGTTACCTGCTGAAAGCTGATAGCTGAAAGCTGATCGCTGACTGCTGATCGCTGACTGCTGATCGCTCACAGCTCTTTACTTACTTGCCTTTTTCTTGCGTGCATACGTACCCGCGAATACACATTTGATACCGCGGTAATTTCCACAGCCCTGCTCTTCGCGCAGTGTAACCTTGTTGCTGCCGAAGTTCAGTTCCAGCACACAGGCATCGCCTACCTGCCTGTAGTATGCAAGGTTGGGTTTTACCAGTGTCGCTTCTCCCTTCAGCTCGCCCGAACATTCATCCTTGCCGCGTTCAAAATGCACAAAAAATAAAAGGTGCTTATCGTCTTTTCCATCCCGCACAGACACAAAGTTTTTCTTATTCTGCACATAGTCGCCCGACAATTTGTGTTTGCGCGGTAGCGTATCAATAGGATTGTATACTTCTTTGGGCACTACCAGTTCGTTCGATTCTATTTTAATGAGGGTAAACACGCCTACATTATTATATACATAAGAGTTGAGCTTATAGTAACGCTGCCCGTTTGCTGCATTGCGGGTTTCGGAGGTAGTAATGGTGAATCGTTTATCAATATTGCCGGTAATCGATTTGCTCCTGTCCGGATTGTTCCGTACAACAGGCATAGCTGCCTTAAACGCCTTGTCCTTGTCAAAGCATAAAATATAAGCTATCTGTTTTTCAAGGGTGGCAGCTTTCACCAGCAGGTAGGTTTCTTTATCCTTTTCTTCTATTTTACCAAGTGCATACAATTTGGGTTTTCCATTTTTACCATAGTCCTTTGTTAAAACCGTATCGGGCACAAATTGCGCGAAAACCTTGTTGCTTACCAGCAGCGAATCCGGCAGTTTTCTGCTGATCTGCGTATCTGCAATATTATAAGGCAGTGGTATATCTTGGAAAAAGCCAATAAAGTCATTAATATCAACAGGCTGTTCTCCCGAAAGGTCTTTTTTCTTGCTCTTGCAGGCAGCCAGCAAAGCCAGCATAACACAAACAGTGATAAACTTTCGCATACTAAGCATTTCGGGGTGTAAAATATGCATTTTTATAAAAGTTGATGCCATTGTTACCTTAAGGCAAAGTAAATGCCAGCAAAGTTTCTATTTGTGAAAATTATTTTTTAGGTTTGTCTAAAATATAAATTAGATAGCGTGAATTTTTCTGCAAGCGAAGAAAATTATATTAAAGCCATCTATCACTTAAAGGGCGACAAAGAAACGGTTAGCACAAACGACCTGGCTGCGGAATTGCAAACCAAGCCGGCTTCGGTTACCGATATGCTCAAAAAACTTAAAACAAAAAAGCTCCTGCATTACGAGCCATACAAAGGCGTAATGCTGAATACCGAAGGACGGAAAATAGCATTGAGCATAGTGCGCCGTCACCGGCTTTGGGAGTATTTTTTGGCGGAGAAATTAAAATTCAACTGGAACGAAGTACACGAAATAGCAGAAGAACTGGAACACATCAGCAGCAAAAAGCTCATAGAAAAGCTCGACGAATTCCTGGAGTTTCCCAAGTTCGACCCGCACGGCGACCCGATTCCCGATCACCTGGGCAGGATGCAGGTGGCTCACCAATTGCCGCTTACCGATTTAGAAATGAATACACCGGCTATGGTGAACAGCGTTAGCAACCAGTCGCCCGAAATGCTCAGCCTGCTGCAGCAGCGCAATATCGCTATCGGAACACAGGTAGAGGTGAGAAAAAAGTTTGATTTTGACAATTCCATAGAGATCAAAATAAAAAATGCACCAGCTTTCATTATAACCGAAAAATTGGCCCAAAACATTTTTGTACAGCATGAATCTTAGAACGAATTCAGACGCTTCGCTGAGCGAAGTGCATTCAAGTATAGACACCACAGAGGGGCATCGCAAACCAAAATGGAAACGCATTGCCGCTTTCCTGGGACCTGCCTACCTGGTAGGCGTTGGGTATATGGACCCGGGTAACTGGGCAACCGACCTTGCGGGCGGAAGTAAATTCGGGTACACCCTTATATGGGTATTGCTCATGAGCAATATCATGGCACTGCTGTTGCAAAGCCTTTCTGCCCGGCTGGGTATTGTAAGAGGGCGCGATCTGGCACAGGCTAACAGGGAAACCTACCCTAAATACATCAACTTTATTTTATACCTCCTGGCGGAAGTTGCCATTGCCGCAACCGACCTTGCCGAAGTGCTGGGTATGGCAATAGGGCTTCATTTGCTTACAGGATTGCCACTCATGTGGGGAGTGGCTATTACTGCACTCGATACTTTTTTGCTGCTTTTTTTGCAGCGCATGGGCATGCGGGTAATGGAGGCATTTATTATTACATTGATAGCGGTTATCAGTTTTTCCTTTCTTATAGAAATTATATTAGCAAGGCCAAGTTTGCCTGAAGTGGCTTCCGGTCTTATTCCAAGCCTCCCAAACAACGAGGCGCTTTATATAGCCATTGGTATTATAGGCGCTACGGTAATGCCGCACAATTTATACCTGCATTCATCGCTTGTGCAAACCCGCAAAATAAAAAGAGATGAAAAGAGCATTCGGTTTGCTTTAAAGATGAGTGTGATTGACAGTACCGTTGCCCTTAACCTTGCCTTTTTGGTAAATGCTGCGATACTGGTATTGGCTGCCGCTACGTTTTTTAAAACCGGGCGCACCGAGGTAGCACAATTAGAAGAAGCGCACCAACTGCTTACGCCGTTGTTGGGCAGTAATCTTGCATCAACCTTATTTGCTGTTGCGCTTATTGCCGCCGGGCAAAGCTCCACCATTACAGGCACACTTGCCGGCCAAATTGTAATGGAAGGTTACCTGCGCATCCGCATCAACCCCATATTAAGGCGGCTGCTCACGCGCATGATCGCCATTGTTCCGGCCTTAATTGTAATAGGTATTTATGGCGATCAGGAACTGGACGCACTGCTGATATTAAGCCAGGTGATCCTGAGTTTACAACTAGGCTTTGCCGTTATACCACTCATTCATTTTGTAAGCGATAAAAAAACGATGGGTGCCTTTGCCATTAAACCCATTGTAAAAATATTAGCTTGGGCCATTGCCACCGTATTGGTATATCTCAACATCAGGATGGTATGGGAGCAAATTACAGGTGTATTTTTAATGGAAGGGTATTGGTTTGCAAAGATCCTGATAATAGCTGCCGGGCTGTTTTTCTTTTTGCTGTTGTTATATATCAGCCTGCATCCGGTATTGTTCAAGCTGCGCAAAACGCCTTCGCTGGCCATACACCCCGAGCCGGTGGGGCCGCTTGACCTGCAGGTGCCTAAGTTTCAGAAAGTAGCCATAGCGCTTGAGTTTAGCGAAAACGATAAAAAACTGATTTCTTATGCCATTGCACAGGGGAATGCAGAAGCCACCTATTTGCTGATACATGTGGTGGAAAGTGTATCTGCCCGCATGCTGGGAAGCGAAAGCGATGATCTGGAAAGAAAGGAAGATGAAAAACGTTTGCAGATGTACAAAAACTTTTTGCAGGAGCAAGGCTATAATACTGTCACCGGCCTTGGTTTTTATAAACGTGCAGGCGAAATAGTGCGGATTGTAAAAGAAGAAGGTGCGGACCTGCTGGTGATAGGTGCGCATGGACACAAGGGATTGGAAGATTTTATTCATGGGCAAACAGTGAATTCCGTTCGGCACGAATTGAAAATTCCGGTACTGGTGGTAAACGTATAAAGCTGTCTTTCGTCGTGCATAAAAAAATGCGAAGCATATTGATTGCTTCGCATTTTTAGTATTAGTCACCATCCATTGTTTAGATAGCGGGCGTATTCAATTCCGCCAGCGATGCATTGATTGTTTCTTTCGCCACTTCATAATCTACAATCTTGCCCGCCAGGTAATTTTCGTAGGCGCTTAAATCAAAATGCCCATGTCCGCATAAATTGAATAAGATCGTTTTAGACACTCCTTCCTCATCTGCCTGCTTAGCCTGGCGTATTACTTCGGCAATGGCATGCGTTGCTTCCGGAGCAGGAATAATACCTTCTGCTCCTGAAAATAACAATCCCGATTCAAAACATTCTGTTTGGTTAATGGCATCCGCCTCAATAATGCCATCTTTTAATAACTGGCTCACAATGGCACCTGCGCCATGGTAGCGGAGCCCACCAGCATGTATAGGCGAAGGAATGAAGTTGTGTCCCAGCGTATACATTGGTATCAGTGGCGTCATGCCTACGGTGTCACCAAAATCGTAGCGAAACTCGCCACGGGTAAGTTTAGGACAAGAGGTAGGCTCTACTGCAATGGCTCTTACTTTTTTACCGCCGGTAAGATTGTGCTGCAAAAAAGGAAATGTTATTCCGGCAAAGTTTGAACCGCCGCCAAAAGGTGCCACCACTATGTCGGGGTAGTCGCCCGCTTTTTCCATTTGCTTCAATGCTTCCAAACCTATAATGGTTTGGTGCATTAAAACGTGATTGAGCACACTGCCCAAAGAATATTTTGTATCGGCATTCGTGGCGGCTACTTCCACTGCCTCCGAAATAGCAATCCCTAAACTACCGGGCGAATTGGGATCTTTTGCCAATACCGTTTTACCCGCATTGGTAAGGGTACTGGGCGATGCATGAACGGTGCCACCCCAGGTGTTCATCATAATCTTCCGGTAAGGTTTTCCTTCGTAGCTCACCTTCACCATAAATACTTCACATTCTATATTGAATAACTTGCACGCAAAACTTAACGCGCTTCCCCACTGCCCCGCACCGGTTTCGGTAGAAATTTTTTTCACGCCTTCCTTCATGTTATAGTAAGCCTGTGGAACAGCAGTATTGGGCTTATGTGAACCCGCAGGACTCACCCCTTCGTATTTATAATAGATCTTTGATTTGGTGCCGAGCGCTTTTTCAAGTCCATAAGCGCGATACATGGGCGTTGGACGCCAGAGCGTATAAATGTCTCTTACTTGTTCAGGTATCTCAATCCATTTCTCTGCGCTTACTTCCTGCTTTATCAGTTCCATAGGGAACAGCGGCGCCAGATCATCTGGTCCAATAGGCTGAAGGGTGCCGGGATGTAGCGGAGGCAATGGCTTGTTGGGCATGTCGGCCATAATGTTATACCAGTGCGTGGGGATTTCAGATTCCTGTAAGGTGATTTTTCTTTGTTGTGACATGAAGAATTAATTTAAGTAGGGTAAGATAGTAAAAAGATAAAATAGGCTGTTTGAATAATTGCAAACCGGCGTATTTACCTGGGTGAGGAAGTTCAGGTTTTCGGTGCGGTATTATTTTCCGGTCGGTGTCTCACCATAACCGTCAGCTTATGGGCATCAGCGATGCCAGATGTCTCATTCTTGCCAATGACATGTTTTCAGTATGATGTTTAAATTTTTTGTTTGCACAAACGCGGTTTTGCTTTCAGCTATAAACCCTCTGCTTTTTTGTTACTTTTTTGCGGAAAAAAGTAACAAAAAAAGCCGCCCGAAATCGATTACTGCCGATTTCGGGAACGCCCTGATTAAGCTTTAGTACTACGGTGAACTCAACAACAGAATCTTGAAATGCTCCTGCCAAATCGTTACCGACTTGGAGCGTACCAATTCGGACGCCAGGGTAGTATAAAGCTGAACATTAGCACCGTTGCTTAACCTTTATTCTACTCCGACCAAAGCCCGCCTGGTTGAAGCCATTGGGGAGGTAAGGAGTCTGCCTTTTACTCATAATATAGTGAATAATAAAACAGCTACGTCGTTACAACTATGAACGCATTGCCGTAGATTTGCCGGCAAACACCTGTTGCTACATGAAAACACGAACCTTATTTTTTACCGGCTGCCTGTTATTCACTTCTTTGTTTTTTATTGTTTCCTGCCAAAAGGAGCTCAGTTTTGAAATACCCCCTCTTATTGCGGATGATTCTATAGCGGCTGTATATGCATTAGGCAGCGAGGGCAACAACTGCACCGGCGTGGAACTGAAGGGTACCTATATGAACGACATAGAGATGAATGCCGGCAACACGGCAGAGATTCAGGTAAACGTAACTTCAAAAGGTTTTTATGTGCTAACCACCGATACGGTAAATGGAATTAGCTTTTTTGCCACCGGCGATTTTGAAAAAACAGGCAACCAGGCAGTTGTTCTTACTGCCAGAGGTATACCAGAAGACGAAGGCGACAAAAAATTTTCGATAAGCGGTGCCACAAACAAATGCAACTTTGCAGTTCGTTTTTTACCCAAGCCACCGCCGGCAACATTTTCGCTGGTAGGTGCGCCCAACGAATGCACAACGCCCACCATTAAAGGCAGCTATGCCGCAGGCTCAGCGCTTTCAACTGCCAATACCGTAACCCTGAAAGTAAATGTAACCAAAGCTGGCAGTTACAGCATTAGTACCAATACTGTAAACGGCATGAGCTTTTCGGGTTCCGGTGTATTTTCTGCAACCGGCAATGATATACCGGTGGTACTTACGGGAACAGGCAAGCCGCTGGCAAAAGGAGCTACAACGCTCGCTGTGGATATGAATACCGGCTGCAGTTTTACCATAACGGTGGCCGACGCTCCGCCGGCAGGCAGCGCTGTTTTTCAATGTAAAATAGATGGAACGCTTATTAAATTTACCGACAAAGCTAAAGCATCTGTAATAGATCCATTAGCTAACACACCCGCTCTTACGCTATCTGGCCGCGAAGAAGGGGATGCGGGCGATTCATTCAGTATGTATATTAAGAACAACGACAATTCTAAGGTGAAAGCCGGCACCTATGATGAAAAAAGTGCCGTCCCGTCGAGTGTAACCAACTTAGGGCATCAAATAACCGCTAATTATTCTGATAGAGCCACTGATCTTTCAACCAGATGGACTACGATCAGTAACATACCTCCGCTTATTACCGGTAACCCGGCATTCACCATTAAAGTAACAAGCATTACAGCCACAAGAGTAAAAGGCACTTTTAACGGTAAGCTCGGTAATGACGACAAAAGCAAATTCAAAACGGTAACGGAAGGTGTGTTTGATTTGCCGATTGAAGAATAAAATACAGCTGCTATGGGCGTTTGCGAAAATAATTTTGATATGGTTAATTGCTTAATAAAAACCTAAACATTACCCTCTAAAATAAAACCCTTGATATGAGAAAGACACTCGTTTCGCTGATCTTTATTGTTATTGTACAACAGGCTTCCTCGCAAACTTTCCTTCATGGCGCAGGCGTTGGAATAATGGCTTCAGACCCTGGCGCCAATAGCTTGTATGACACACGGATCTTTTTTACTTTACATTATTACCCGCAAGTTACTTTTATGGAAACAGAAACTTTTTCTGTTTCTACCGGCATTCCTTTAACCGTGGGACTTTCGGGCGGGTACAATGCCAGCTTTTCAAATGGTGGTTCGTTCGAGGAAAATACGCTGATGGGGGTAATACAAGTACCGCTTATGGTAAACTTTAATGGTGGCGCCGGCTCAACCAAAGAATCTGAGCAACGGTTTGGATATTTTATAGGTGGCGGTTTTGGGTATCATTCCACGGGTATAGGCTACGTGGCAGATCAGTTTGGCAACCAATTCGAAGACAAAACCTACTCAAAAGGATTTGGCCCGGCGGCGAATGCCGGTCTCAGGTTTGCATTAAGAAACAGCCAAAGAAATATTGAAGTACGTTTTTCTTTTATGAAAGGGCTGAAAAATGCTAAGCCTACCATGCTTGGACTGAACGCTGCGTTTAATTTTTAAGTATTAATAATTTTGCGCCAGGGCATACGCCGAGGCTCGTGTCTCACGAGCCTTTTTTTTCTGAAAAGTAGCAACAATTTACGGCTTTTGTATTAAATAGCGGTATGAACAAGCCCGATTATCAAGCCCGAAAAATTGCCTCGTCAATCATCATAGATGGTAATATCAACAAAGAACCCTGGCTGAATGCAAAGTGGAGCAAGCGTTTTGTGGATATGGTAACCGGTGATCCCGGCATGTACAATACGCAAACAGCACTGCTATGGAATGATGAGCATTTATATATCGCGTTTACAGCCGAAGAACCTTTTGTAGAAGCGCTGCTGACAGAACGAGACAGCATAATTTTTTTAGAGAACGACCTGGAGCTGTTTATTGATGGCGGCGATTGCTATTATGAGTTGGAAGTAAATGCCATTGGAACAGTGTATGAGGTATTTTTTATCTGGCGCGATGCATTTGCAAAAGGTGGTCGCTTTGATATTCCGCTGTTCGATGTGCACCATCTGCAGTCCTACACATTTGGCGGCGACTACGACCGCAACGGCCCAACATTTTGGAAAGGCACACATCCCCGCGGCGTGCGCTGGGCATTTACTCATTTTGATATGCCCGGTTTGCAGGTTGCTACAACTATAGATGGAACGCTGAATGATAACAGCGATATAGACAAAGGCTGGAGCCTTGAAATTGCTATTCCATGGAGCAGTCTTCGACTGTTAGCCAATGGCAGAAGCATCCCTCCTTCAAACGGCGATATTTGGAATATGTTCCTCGGACGATTCCAGAAATTAATGGCAGGTGGTAAAGAAGTCGTTCCCCATCCCGCCTGGGCATTGAACAGCCACGGCATTTACGATACACATTTGCCGGATAAGTGGAGTAGGGTGGAGTTTGTAGAGTAGGAATGGCATCAAGTGCTGATATAATGATTGAAGCTTCAACCGTCATTTCGAGGGCATGACTGTTATTAAGATTTTTGGGATTTATTCATGCCCGAGAAATCTGTTGGGCATAGCAGTACGAACAACTAACGAGAGTATTGGCTGTGTTGAATTTTAAAGAGAGATTATGCTCTATTTGTTTATATACGCTCTCAATGCCTTCATTAATTTTCCTTTGTGTAATAACGCAAGTGCTTTTTTATCATCTTGTATCATTTCTTCCAGGTTGCCCACATTTAATGGAAGTATTTCAGAATGTTCATCTTTTTGGATATAGGCAATCGGAGCATTATCTCCTTCGGAAGTATAGCTATAAGTTCTGATGTTTGTTGAATCAACCATAAAAATCCAGCAGTTATCAAAAGGTTTTCCAACAATTTTCCGTCCGTCAATAGTCGTCCTGTATATTTCTTTTGTATCCGATGGTTTGACGATAAATTCTTCGGATTCGTAGTTTTCTTTTAATTGATGTACTTCCTTGTATACATCAATCATTGCTTTCCTTTCAAGAACGCTGTCGTTGTTTAACACAATAGTAAAATTATGTCTCCTGCTCACAATGTTCTCATCCTTATCCTTTTTACGTTTGCCCGCTGTATTGGGAAAATAGTATTGATGGACAGGGGGCGGGGGCAGGTTGGGAAGGTTAAATGATTGTGCTGAAACCAATTCAGGAAAAATAGAAAAACTAATAATGACAAGCATTAAAAAGGGTTGAGGTAATGTGTTTTTCATGTAAAATGTTGCAGTTAAAGTAAACAACGCCCTAATATAGCGAAGTTCAACGAACGTCCTGCTCTTCTTCTTCCCATCTTATCCCAAAAATCTCATAATCCCAGTCCAAGTTCGTAGTTTTGCCGCTTCCTATACTTTGATATATACATTCATGGAAACAACAGTTGAAATAGCCCAGAAGCTGGGTTTACGTCCCGAAGAGTTTGAAATGATTAAAAAGATACTCGGACGCACCCCCAATTTTACCGAATTAAGCGCTTATTCCGTTATGTGGAGCGAGCATTGCAGCTATAAGAATTCTATTAAGTGGTTGAAAACCCTGCCCCGCGAAGGTGCGAAGCTGCTGGTAAAAGCCGGTGAGGAAAACGCAGGCTTGGCAGATATTGGCGATGGCTGGGGCGTGGTATTTAAAATTGAAAGCCACAACCACCCTTCGGCTATTGAACCTTTCCAGGGGGCGGCTACCGGCGTAGGTGGTATACACCGCGATATTTTTACGATGGGCGCGCGTCCCATTGCGGCGTTGAATTCGCTGAGGTTTGGCAATATTAAAGAAGAAAAAACACAGCACCTGCTCAATGGTGTGGTGCATGGCATTGGCCATTACGGCAATTGCTTTGGCGTACCTACCGTGGGCGGCGAAATATATTTTGAAGACTGTTATCATACCAACCCATTGGTAAACGCCATGAGCGTGGGGGTGGTAAAAGCCGGACAAACGGTGAGCGCTACCGCCGAAGGTGCCGGCAATCCTGTTTTTATTGTAGGTTCTGCTACCGGTAAAGATGGTATGGGCGGTGCGGCTTTTGCATCGGCAGACATTACCGCAAGCAGCGTAGAAGATTTGCCAGCCGTGCAGGTAGGCGATCCTTTCCAGGAAAAGAAACTGCTGGAAGCCTGTCTGGAATTGATTCCAACAGGTGCACTGGTAGGCATGCAGGACATGGGAGCAGCGGGTATTATTTGCTCAACCGCCGAAACCAGTGCCAAAGGTGGCGTGGGTATGCGCATTGAGCTGGAAAAAGTGCCAATGCGCCAGCAGAATATGAAAGCATGGGAACTGTTGTTGAGCGAAAGCCAGGAGCGTATGCTGATGATCGTAAAAAAAGGAAGAGAAAAAGAGGTACTGGAAATATTTGAAAAATGGGACCTGCCTTGTTCGCAGATCGGCGAAGTAACCGATGGCGGCATGCTGCAGTTTTATATGAATGGAGAATTGGAAGCCGAAATGCCTGCAGAAAGCCTGGTGTTGGGCGGTGGAGCCCCCGTATATGAAAGAGAATACCGCGAGCCAAAGTATTTTGAAAAAATAAAAGCCTTTGACCCGGGTGCTGTAGCTGTACCCAAAAACCTACAGGCCGTAGCAGAAAAACTGATTGCCATTCCCAACATTGCATCCAAACGTTGGATATATACGCAATACGATAGCATGGTTGGCACCGGCAATACCAGCACCAATGCACCGAGCGATGCACAGATCGTAAAAGTAAAAGGCACTAAAAAAGGACTGGCTGTTACGGTAGATTGCAACAGCCGTTATGTGTTTGCCGATCCCTTTACTGGCTGTATGATTGCAGTAAGTGAAGCGGCGCGCAACATTACCTGTAGTGGCGGCACACCGCTGGGCGTTACCAACTGTTTAAACTTTGGCAATCCCTACGATCCCGAAGTGTATTACCAGTTTGTACACGCCATAAAAGGCATGGGCGAAGCCTGCCTCAAATTTGATACACCGGTTACAGGAGGAAACGTAAGTTTTTACAACCAGAATCCCGACGGTGCAGTATATCCTACACCCACCATTGGCATGGTAGGTTTGCTGGATAATATTGAAGATAAGATGACGCTTGATTTTAAAGCAGAGGGAGATGCTATTTATGTTGTTGGAAAGATCACCAACGACATCAATTCATCTGAATACCTGCACAAGCTCAACGGCGTTGAATATTCGCCCGCACCTTATTTCAATCTCGATGAAGAATTTGCATTACAGGAAGCCGTGAGCGAACTGATCAAAAATAAAGTGATACAATCTGCACATGATATTAGTGAGGGTGGTTTGTTTGTTACCCTTTGTGAAAGTGGCTTCAACAGCGGGTTAGGGTTCGATATCACCACCGACGCAGCCATCCGCAAAGATGCCTATTTGTTTGGTGAAGGACAAAGCAGGGTAGTGGTGTCCGTTAGGCAGGTAGATGCAGTAACGCTTGAAAATACTTTAAAGCAAACCGGTGTTCCCTTTTCAAAGATCGGGGAAGTTACTTCCGGCGACGTGCAGATAGACGATGAAGCCTGGGGTGGTATTACTGCATGGAAAGAAAGATACGATACGGCAATTGAAAGGTATATGGCTTATGAGGAACAGCATATTTAGTGTTTCGTTTTTGCTGGCTGTTTTAGCCTGCTCCTGTGGATCAGATCAGGGATCGGAAAAATTGATTGAGGCAGCGGATGAAAATGCGTTGCTGATTGAGCAATTGCAGAAAAAAGTACAGCTTAATCCCGATTCGCTCGGAACCAGGTACCAGTTGATGAATGCCCTGGCGCATGCCGGCAAATACAAAGAAGCGCTCCTGCAAAATGATACGTTGATGAGCGAGGATACCGCCAACGCAGCTTTATGGTACAGGAAGGGCGATATTTTGCTGCAACGTGGCGATTCGGCCAATGGCATCGCTGCCTTGCAGCAGTCGGTGGTAATAGCGCCGGCTTTTGCAGAACCGCAATTGCAATTGGCTGCTATATATGCCAACCGCTCCAACGCTGAGGCGGTAGCGCTGGCCGATAAAATCATCAGCATGTCGTCTGAGGCAAGAGTAGCATCGCAGGCAAGGTTCATCAAAGGGTTATACTATTCCAATGTAAATGAAACCGATAAGGCACTGGCGCAATTTGACGAATGCATAAAAAATGACTATACCTTTTTGGATGCTTATATAGAAAAGGGATTGCTGCTATACGATAAAAAGAAGTTTGCCGAAGCCCTGGCTGTGTTTGAAAGGGCGATACAAATAAGCAATACGTTTGCCGACGCCTACTACCAGGCGGGCAGGTGCGAAGCGGCGCTGGGTAATAAAGAGAGTGCCAAAGCTTATTATCAAAAGGCGTTGGGACTCGACAAAAATTTTACGGCTGCCCGGGAAGCATTAAATACTTTGCAATAGTTTATAGCAAACGGCTGGAGCCGCTAAAGTCTTCTTTCACAAGCACAATACCCGGCTGCCTTCCTTTTTCAAAATATCCTTTTTCGTGCTGCATTTTGAGTGCCTGCGCCCCGTTGGCAGTAGCCCATTGCAGAACCTGGGCTGGCGATACCGATGGAAAGTGTTTCAAAATTGCTTCTATTTCCTTGGCTATATTCAGTTGCCAGTTGCTGCCATAACTATCGGTGCCCAATACAATATTGCAGCCATGTTTAATCAGCAATTCAACAGGGGGAAGCTTTTTTTCTATGTAGAGATTGGCGTTCGGACAAAGACAGTAGTATAATGTTAATCCCGATGCCTTCGCATAGTCGTTAGCGTATAAAATGTCTTCTTCCTTTATATAAGTATTATGCACCAGCAAAATGGTTTGCCCTTTTGTAAAATAGGGCAACCAGGTTTGCAG
>JBQCGX010000056.1:0-34137 GCA_051955255.1 Agriterribacter sp.
CTGATTTTGCGTGGTGCCATATCTTGCATAATACAACGCATATCTGGCCAGGTCGCCGATTTGCTGGTTACCCACCCGACCGGCGCCTAACCTTACTTTCAGCTCGGAAAAAAAGCCATTGTTAGCCATAAAGTTTTCCCGGTCTACACGCCAGCCGACAGAGGCTGCAGGGAAAATACCATACTGGTTATCGGCTCCAAACCTGGATGAACCATCCCGCCGAACGGTTACTGCCAGCAGGTATTTGTCTGCATAACTATAGTCGACACGACCAAACTGAGAGAATAACCGGTTGCCGGTAAAGTCACCAAAAACCGTTGTGTTGCCTGTACCGGAACTGAGGGTGAAATAGTCTTCTGTCTGGATAGCAAAACCTTCTTTTTTAGAGAAGCGGGTTTCAAGATCGGTTGTGATGTATTCTGTACCCAAGAGAAATTTAAACTTATGATCTTGCAGGTTAAGATTATACCTGAGAGTATTGGAAAAGGTTATACTGCGAAAGTGGTTCTCATCATAAGATAAACTATTGGTGGTGCGGCTTAAAGCACCTTCTGTAAATGTAGGCGCGATCACTTTACTCTTAAACCTTGCATCGTCCATGCCGATGGTGGTTTTGAAAAAAAGGTTTTTTACCGGTTGAATTTCTGCGAAAATGCTTCCGAATGAGCTTAGCCTGTTGGCATTGTTCCAACGTGCCAGGTATTGCATATGCAAAGGGTTGTTCCTGTCGGAATATCCTGCGCCTAACGGTCCCGCGTAGGTTACCCCGTCTTTTTGGAACACAGGTATAGTGGGCGACAAGGTTACTGCCAGAAAAGTGGTGGCAGCCCCGCCAATGTCTCTCGCCGTTAGGGTTTCATCTGAGTTCGCTACATTAAGATTTAATCCAAACGTGAGGCGGTTGTTGAATGCCCTTGTAATGGCATTGATGCCCGCGTTGATGCGCTGATACCCGGTGTACCGAAGCATGCCGGTGTTTTTTATGTGTCCAAGAGAAATTTCGATCGAGGCATTTTTATTGCCTACTGTAGCAATCAAAGAATTGTTGGTTACAATGCCTGTTTTATACATCACAGATTGCCAGTCTGTATTGCCCACAGGCGTATTGGGATCTCCACCTACAAATTGCTTAGGCGTTACACTTGTGAGTACAGGATTGTCAAAATCATTGTTCCAGCTAAAATCATATATTTCACCATAGGCATCTGCCGGATTTTGCCTGTCGTTTACCGATGCCTGCCAGAGTGCTTTGCCCCGGTCAACTGTATTCAGCATTTTAAACCGCATCGACTTTTCAGATTGGGCGGAGATGCTGGTGTTGAACTGGAAGTTGACTTTGCCGTCGGTGTTGCCGCCATTTTTGGTAGTAACAATAATAACACCGTTTGAGGCACGCGAGCCATAGATAGACTCCGCTGATGCATCTTTTAGAATTTGTACCGATGCAATGCTTGCCGGGTTGATGTTCTGGAATACTTCCGGCCTTGTGGTAGGCACTCCGTCGATGATGTACAGGGGGTCATTGTTTCCTAAAGTATTCGCTCCGCGAATCAGGATCCTGCTGTTTGATCCGTTAGGCGATCCATCCTTTTCAATGTAGAGTCCTGCCACCCGGCCCTGCAGTGCCTGCATCGTGTTGCCGGATGTGGTATTTTTCACCGGGTTAAGATCAACCACGGCAACTGAGCCCGTCAAATCCTGTTTGCGTTGCGTAGAATATCCTACTACTACAATCTGTTCTCCTTCCTTTACGCTGGCTTCCATTTGTACGCTCAGCTCTGATGCATCTGTAACTTTTACCGATACGGTGTTCATGCCGACAAAAGAAAAAGTAAGCGTTTCTCCAACAGCAGCCTTAATGGAAAACCTGCCCGATACATCGGTAGATGTGGCGCTTTTTTCGGCTGCAACGGTCACTCCCGGCAGCGGTGCACCATCTGCTTTACTGGTTACTGTGCCTTTCACCTCTTTTTGCTGGGCAAAACAAAAAGTTGTGATGAAAAGGAAAGCAACAGTCATGATTTTTTTCATACTTCTATCGTTTTAGTTTTGATTGATGGGATACAATGTTTGGTTTATATCTGGTTAGTAGTTGCTTTAAGTTTTTGCATAAAAGCATTGATCTCATTTTGGGTATATGCCGGGCATCCACCTGTTTTAGTAGCCACATATGCTCCCAGTGCGCAGGCAAAACGCAAGGCGTCTGCAGTTGATTGCTGCCGGAGCGTGCTTGACAGATAACCGGCTACGAAACTGTCGCCACTCCCAATGGTATCGGCAACGCGAACGCTGTAACCGTCATGCATATAGAATGCGTCGTTCTTGTTGATGATGGCGCCCTTCGATCCCCGCGTAATAATGATCTCAGGGATCTGAAACCTGTTTTGCAGGAACCTGATCTTATCTTCGATGGTTTTGAACGTTACGTACCACCCTGTAATGAGGTCGAGTTCTTCTTCATTCATTTTTAAAATGTCTGCTTTGCTGAATTGGTATTCGAGCGTTGGCTGATGGATAAAGGGAGCGCGGAGGTTCACATCAAATACACGTGTAACAGGTATATCCATCAGGTTGAACAGGGTGCTGCGCGAAACATGGTTCCTGGTGGCGAGGCTTCCGAAAATAAAATAAGAAGCATTTCCGACCAGGCGTTCGTGCACTACTTTGGTTTCTATGAAGTCCCAGGCAGCATCTCGTTTTATATCATACTTCATATCGCCATACGCATCGGGCTCCGCGATCACCATACCGGTGGAATGCATTTTATCAACCTGCAAATACTCCAGGTTCAATTTTTTCTCCCCGAGAATGTCTGTCAATTCTTTGCCCTCATTGTCGTCGCCCAGTTTTGAGATAAGCGTGGTAGGCTGCCCAAGTGTTGTAAGATGGAAGGCAACGTTCATAGGGGCACCGCCAGCTTTTTTTTTAGCTGGCAGTACATCAAATAATACTTCGCCAAAACAAACACAGGTAAAATGCATATAGCCGGTTTTAGTGTAAAACAAGATTGGTTTCCAGTTCCTCCAGGGATTTTCCCTTGGTTTCAGGCATATACTTTACAACAAAGCCCAACTGCAGGATCATCATACAGCAGAAGAAAAAGAAGATGATGCCTTCTCCGAGATTTTCGCTGATTACAGGAAAAACAAACGTGATAAGGGCAGCCATTACCCAATGGGTAAGACTACCGAGGGTTTGCCCTTTTGCCCTGACGGCATTAGGAAAAATCTCAGCAATAAACACCCAGATACAAGCCCCCTGCGACATGGCGAAGAATGCGATATAGGCCAGCAGTAAAAAAACAATTACATAAGGATTGGAGGAAGGGTGCATGAATAAATAGGCAACCATTCCCAGAGTAATAATCAGCCCTATGGTTCCGGTGAGCATCAATTTGCGCCTGCCGAACTGATCAATTAAACTCAGGGCCAGCAATGTGAATAACAGATTGACAGACCCTATGGCAACGCTGGAGAGCAATGAGGACTCTGTTGCCAGGCCCGAAGCTTCAAAAATGCGGGGCGCATAATAAATAATGGCGTTGATGCCCGATACCTGGTTGAAAATGGCAAATACCACTGCCAGAAAAACGGGTAACCGGTATTTTGATGAGAGCAGCCTCTCTTTTTGTTTGTGCTTGTTTTCCTCAGCAGTTTTTTGGATGGTGCTTATCTCTTCTTCATATTTGTCAGGATCGATAATGCGCAAGGTATTTTTAGCCTCGACCATTTTTTTATGGTGAAGTATCAGCCAGCGGGGACTTTCCGGAACAAAGCGTAACAGTACCAGGAAGAGAAGCGATGGAATGACCATGATGCCGAGCATGAGCCGCCAGGAATGATCGGCACCAGCCACGCCAATGATATAGTTGGAAAGGTAAGAGATCAGAATTCCCGTTACAACGTTGAATTGAAAAAGCGCTACCAGGCGTCCACGGTTTTTGGCAGAAGATATTTCCGATATGTAGATCGGCGCTGTTACAGAAGAGGCGCCTACTCCCAGTCCGCCAATAAAACGGAAAATCAGGAACATGATCCAGTTGGTCGCTAATGCAGTGGCAAGGGACGAGAGCAGAAAAAGGAACGCGATGATCACAAGGGTTCTCTTTCTCCCAAGCTTGTCTGAAGGTAAGCTGCCCATCGCCGCACCGGTCACTGTACCCAAAAGTGCGATGGACATGGTAAGTCCATGCTGGAAAGAAGAAAGCTGCCAGTAAGATTGAATGGATTTTTCGGCACCGGAAATGACCGCTGTATCAAAGCCGAATAGAAAGCCGCCCAACGCGACTACAATGCTCCAGAATAGTAATGGTTTCTTCATAACAAGAATCGTTGGTCAATCGTGAATGATGAACCAAATGTATCATGCGGAAGAGGCCATAACCGTTCAGTTTTGTATCAATTCATTTCGAATTTGACTCTTTTTCTAACTTCAATTATTTTAATGGTTCTCAACGGTTTAAGTTGTGATGTCCACATCGCTGGCTCGATAGACTTTTAAATTTGTAGCAGTTTGTTTTAAAATAATACCATCTTTACAGCTTAAAGAGGTGGCGGATGTCTGCCGCACTTTCCTATATGCAAAAACTAACCACTGCTGCCATATCTGTATTGATGACCCTTGCCCTCATCTGCCAGATCTCCTGTAACACAGATGATCCTCGCATATATAAGATAGGCATATCGCAGTTGGGTGAAGGAGATGAATGGCGAAAGGATATGAAGGAAGAGCTGTACCGGGAGCTTGTGTTTTACCCCCATATTGAAGCCATTTACCGCCAGGCCGGTTACGACAGCAAAAAACAAATTGAACAGATAAAGGAGTTGATTAAAAAGGATATCGACCTTTTGATCGTATGCCCTTATGAGGCCGCACCACTAACGCCCATTGTTGAGGAAGCTTTTCATAAGGGGATCAAAATTGTAATCGTAGACAGAAATATCAATTCAGAACTGTACCATAGTTATATAGGAGCAGACAATTTCCAGGTCGGATATTTTGCCGGAGTATATGCCGCTAAACATCTAAACAATACTGGTAACGTGGTGGAGATAACAGGCTTGCAAACTTCTACACCCGCAAGGGAAAGAGAGAAGGGATTTGCGGAAGCTATCAAAAACTACCCGGGCATCCATATTCAAAAAGTGATCAGTGGCGACTGGCTGGAGGGCAGCGTAGAAAAACAGTTGCCGCCCCTTATCAATGATCTCCAGCATACACAACTGATCTTTGCACACAACGATGTAATGGCAAGAACGGCGGCGGCTATCTGTAAAAAGGCCGGGCTCAGAAACATAAAAATCATTGGCGTGGACGGTTTACCAAGTACAGGATTGAGCCTTGTAGAAAGTCATACCCTGCTGGCTTCGGTGCTGTACCCTACAGGTGGCAGCGAAGCCATACGTATTGCCGATAAATTATTGCGCAATGAAAACGTGCCCAGAAGGAATATATTAGAGACCATTGTTGTGGATAGCACGAATGCTATTATGTTGCTTCAGCAGGCTAATAAAATTACAGAGCAGCAAAAAAATATTGTGAGGCAGCAACAATTGCTTGAGCATCAAACCAAGACCTTTAAAACACAACGCAACCTGATCTTTATCCTGGTGGGTTCGCTTGTATTGTCCCTGATGCTTGCAGGGTTAGTTGTTTACTCACGCAGTAAGAATATTAAAGCCAATAAAAGATTGCACGAACAAAACGAGGAGATTTCGGAACAAAGCCGGAAGATTGTATTAATGGCTGATAAGGCGCGTGAAGCCAATGAAGAAAAGCTGAATTTTTTCACCAATATTTCTCACGAATTAAAAACGCCGCTTACCTTAATATTAGCCCCCACAGAAGAAGCGTTGCGGGGTAAACTCTCTGTAACCGTTCGCAACCAGTTTTCGCTGGTTAAAAAAAATGCCACGCGCTTATTGCTGCTCGTCAATCAACTGATGGATTTCCGGAAGCTGGAGCTGAATAAAATGAAACTGGAGCTGCAGGAAACAGATCTTGTACAGTTCCTGCAGGAAATTGTTCATGCTTTTTCGGTATTTGCCAAACAAAACAATATTGATTGCCGCATCCTCACCAATGAAGCAACGTTGCCGGTTTGGATTGATTGTGAAAAAATAGAGAAGGTATTTTTTAATATTCTTTCCAACGCATTTAAGTTTACGGGCGACAATGGCACGATACATGTCATTATTAAAAAAGACGAATCGAGTGGTGAAGCTATCGTCAGGGTGCAGGATTCAGGGATTGGAATGGGGAAAGAAGAGCAGGGGCATTTGTTTGAAATGTTTTACCAGGCCAGTTACGACAGCAACAAAGGAACCGGGCTGGGACTGGCGCTTTCGAAGGAACTGATTGAACTCCACAAAGGACGGATCACAGTGGAAAGCGAAAAAGATAAAGGCTCCACCTTTACCATTTACCTGCCCACAGGCAATGCTCATTTTAGTGAAGAAGAGCTTCATGCCGGAAAAGAAGGTTATAGCAGCCAGGTGAGTGCCTGGATAGAAAATTATTATACGCCTGATACGCAACAACTGCTCCCGGTTCCCGAAGAGGAAAAGCCCGTGCAAAGTCACCAGGAAAAAGAAACAGTTCTTATAGTTGAAGATCATCATGATCTCCGGGAGTTTTTGTCACAACGACTTTCTGCAGATTACAATGTTATCACAGCAAGCAATGGTGCTGAAGGTATTCAGAAGATATTTGATGAACTCCCTGATGTGATCGTGAGTGATGTCATGATGCCGAAGACTGATGGTATCGCCATGACAAAATCAATCAAGGATGATATCAGGACCCGGCATATACCTGTGATTTTACTCACCGCAAAAACAACTGAGGAGAACAAGTTACAGGGTATTCATGCCCACGCCGATGCCTATATCACCAAGCCTTTTAACATCGATATCCTGGAAGGCACCATCAGTAGCCTACTTGAAAACAGGAGCAAGCTAAAAGAACATTATACTGCTGAAATACCTGCCGGTATTTCCGGCGCTGCGCCAAAAAAATCTGACAGATCTTTTGTGGCGCATTTGAACGCTATTATTGAACAAAATATTCCCAATGAGGCCTTTTCTGTTGATGATATCTGTCGCGAATTGCACATATCACGCATCCAGCTTTACCGGAAAGTAAAAACACTTCTTGATAGCAGTGTGAATGAGCACATCTTACTGATGCGCATTCAGCGCGCCAGGCATTATTTGCAAAATGAGGAATTGTCTATTGCAGAAATCGCAACCCGTACGGGATTTTCTACCGCTTCTTATTTTTCTACTGCTTTTAAAAAATATGTAAACGAAAGCCCGAAGGAGTATAGGGACAAGTTCAGGTAGCGAGCGAGTTTGAAGTCCTAAATAAACAAAGAGCTACCTGCGCGGGAGATCATATTTCAGTAGCATTCAACAACAACAGATTCAAAATCAGAACTGACCGGCAGCACCCAATAGTATAATCAGGCAGAATCCCCCGATGCATAGTCAGGTAAAAAAATACGACTTCCTTTTGCCCCTAAACGCTGCTATCTGTATCGGCAACATCAAGAAGACGCCTGTGGTAATTGATTTGCCCTAAATGATAGCTGAGGTGTGTAGCAAGATGCATTAACAAAAAACCGGTGGATGTTTTCTCTTTAAATACCAGTACTGGAAATTCCATTTCCAGCATATCATCGCTAAGTGTATCCAACGAGTTTTCTACAGTCACAATGGTTTCTTTAACGTGGGTAAGCAACCGGGCTCTTGGAACATTCTTTAATGAAAATTCCGCTTCCCGGTTCCTGATATATCCGGAGTGTCCGATTTCTCTTCCTATATAGGTATTTAGATTTCCGATTAGGTGCAGGCAGAGATTCCCTGCCGAGTTCGGGATCTGTTTTTCAGTTTTCCAGATACTGTTTTCATTATTATATAACTGAATCTCATCAAAGAGCTTGTTCAGATCTCTCACAAACAATGCTTTTAGTGTTTCAACTACCATATCAATATTTTTTACATTATCCATCAGCTAATTCCTATGCAACTCCGGTTAGGAGCTAATCCATTATCAACTCTTACACAATAAGTATATAAATTCATAACAATCGCTTCGTCGAAAAGATAGCCTGGTGAAGCATGGATAAAACAGGCACAGGCAACCAATCTTTGCCGGATTATCTGACCATGATGATTCATTGAAAGATAATTATGTTCGATGAGAACCAAGAAATAATCTTGGTGGTCAATCCGCTCCAGCTTTACTTGGTAAATGTCGGTGGTGCATCCAGCAATGCAGGCAAAATTTTCACTTCACCCTGAATGCTTAGGGATACAGCGGCTATATATCTAATCACTCCAGACAAGAATAAGTCCTGCAATTCCGATAATAACATAAGCAGTCACCAAAGGAAGAACACCGTCTGTCATCAGGGCACTGATTACAGATCCCGCTGCCGAACCGACGGAGAAAAAAATTGTGCCGTAGATGGAGGAGGCTATCCCGGCCACATTACCCAAAGGCTCCAGGGCAAGGGCACTGCTATTGGGTTCCACAGCCAGGTTAAGAGCCATCAATAGTGTAACCGCAATAAAAAATAAGATCATGTTCGGTGGCTCTCCGAAGCATACTGTAATTACCATTAAGCAAACCGAAATAAGGGTATACAGGAGGAGCAGAAATTTTACAGTTCGCCTTGCTCCATATTTTGCAGATAAATGGGAATTGGTGAAGGTTGATAAAGCCATGAACAGTCCCATGCCTCCAAAAATCCATTTAAACAATGAAGGTGCTCCATAAATTCCTCCAATAATATGTTCTGAGCTGGCCACATAGGCACTGAGTGCCGCAAAAAGAATGGTAACGATAGCTGTGTACCGGAGAAAAATCCGGTTGCTAATAACGTTACTCACAGCATTGCCAATGCTGGATAAATTGAGCAGTATTCTTTTGTTCTTGGGCAACGATTCCTCAAACCGAAATGACCACAAAAAAATGATCAATCCAAAAACTGGTGGTGTTAAGAATACAACCTGCCATGAGGAAATGTGCAGAATAGCTGATCCTAAAAAGGGGGCAATGACCGGCGTGAAAAGAAAAATGGTAAAAATAAGGGACATAATACGTGCCATTTCATTGCCAACGAAACGGTCCCGAACACCTGCAACAGTGGTCATGAAAACTGCTGAAGCTCCAACTCCTGCCACAAACCTGGCGATTAACATCAGCGAAAGATCAGGAGCGAAAGCGGAAGCTATTCCACCGATAATATAAAGAGGAAAGCCAATACGGAGAATGGGCAATCGTCCAAAACGGTCAGAAAGGGTTCCAAATATAACCTGTGTTACCTGGCCCAAAAAAAAGCAGGAAATGATCTTTGCTGTTTCTGTCGACTTTGGATCAAGTCCAAGATCTTGCCGCAGTTCGCTAAATGCCGGTAGCATGATGTCAATTCCTAAAGCGGTCAGTATCATTGCTGAAGCGGACAGCGCAATAAATTCACCTTGTTGCATTTTCTCAGGCATGATTATATAGCTTTTTGGTCAAGGTCATTGGATCATTCATAGCAGTTTCTCTTGTACGATTTTCATAGCATCAATCACATATTTATCACGCCTTTCGCAGCATTGGTCTTAAAACAGGAGAGTTACCGGATTGTATCTCGCCGATAACCTCAAAACCGTGACGTTCGTACAAGGAAATATTCTTAGGGTTCGAAGACTCCAGGTAAGCGATCAGCCCATCACGATCTACTGCTTTTAGAGCCTCCGCCATCAGTGCTGAGCCAACCCCTGTGCCCTGAGATGCGGGATCTACACCAATCATCGGCAGGTACCAGTGCGGTTCTCGTGGACGAAATTTTTCCATCTGCTCAAAAATTCCCGGCAAATCTCGTTTTACTTCCTTTCCAACATTTTCGTCAAACAGTCTCTTCAGAGACGCCTCATCTGATCCGGCAGATGGTGGTAACCAAAGGGCCGCACCGGTGAAACCCTCGGTAACATACGCCGTCTTTTTCTCAAATGTGCTACCGCCAAAAGCCCTGGCGATCGAAGGAAAAATTGCCAGGTATTTTACAGGATCCGGCAGCGACCAGCGTACCATTGGATCAACGCTGAATGCAAGTGTCAGTGCGCCTATAGCGCCAGCTTCATCCAAAGCCTGAGCAATTCTTATTTTCATAACAGTTCATTTTAAAAAATTGATGTTATTTGAGCAAACGAGCCGTCGTTAATCGGCTTGTTATGGCAAAGATATTGACAGATAACGGTCTTAAAGGTGCCTAAAACAGACTTTATAAGGGGTGAATTTGGACAGGCTATATAACTATTTAGAAAGGTTTCGTGTTCAAAAGCACTACCTGTTTTTGAATGACCAGAAATTCAAACCGTACAAATGTCCAGTTGAAGAGAGCCCATCCTAATAGAGGATGTCATCCCGCCGAATTGCTATTAATATTATACATTAGTAAGTATAATAGCCTGAATGCAAGCGTTAGCGGTCATTACAAACGGCTTTGCTACAACGGTACATAACCAGTTTTTGACCAAAATAGTAAACAGATGATTAAGAAGTATTCGGTTTTGATATGCCTGGTTACTTCAGCGATATTATTAGTAATAGCAACGTTAGGCTATCCAGGCGGCTCATTGCTTGACAAAAATTCTATAGGGTTTGACTGGTCAAAAAATTTTCTAAGCAATTTGTTTGCACCAAAAGCGATAAATGGTTCAGAAAACCCTGGCAGGATTTGGGCGGTTATTGGAATGGCATTCCACTCGGTTGGTTATGGAATTTTTTTTATCAATATGTCAAAAAAGACCTCTTCAAGACTATGGGCTAATATTTTAAAATTTATTGGCGCTACCAACATAATATTTATTTTCTTAATCGCAACACCCTTGCATGACCTGGGAACAATATCGATCATTTTAACATTGATTGGCTTATTTATTATTACAGTGTTTATCCTAAAGTCGAAACTTCATGTACTTAAATTTTGTTGTATTATTTGCTTATTGACTTATTACTGTTTCTTTTCCCTTTTTGGTTTAGGTTATGTAGGTTTATCAGTCATAATGCAGAAAGTATATATTATAAGCTCGATGCTACTAGTTTTAGGACTGGAGTATTTTACCAAATATGAAGACTTTGTACAAATTAAACCGGGAGGAAATAAAATACAAGTAACGAACCGCTAACATCAGTTTTGTCCACGCAACTACCTTATCCGGTTCTCCATATCTTTATACGACCCGTTCAATGCACAAGGCCTTGTAAATAGAGGGTGAAAAGAAGTGACAACACAATGGCTGACAGCCTGATTAAATTCCTGGTAACTGTATTTGTAATACTGAAGCCTGGAATATTGGGTAATGATTGCAGAAAGAAAGATTTGAGCCTTACATAGTCCAGTAAAATTAAGTAAAGCAAGCCGATGGACAATAGGAGCGATTGTACCATTGCTCCGGCATTCATTTGATAGAAAAAATTAATCATAGTAAGATTAATCATAAAGAAAAATAAGATAATTGCAGCTAATAGCACTGTTTTGCGAAACAGGAGAAAATACGCCCCGACTAACTGGACACCGGCAAGCAGCATTCCATACGTGTTTGAAAAACCGAAATAAAACCATGTAAGCCATTCGCCGCTTTGTTGATTCATCGGTTTTTCTGCGATGGTAGCAGGCACCACAAACTGAAGACCAAAGATTTTCTTCCAACCAAATGCCGCTAAATTAAAAGCAATGGTATACCTAACCAGGGAATTTAGAAACCCGTAGATTCTATAAGAATTAATATGCTGCTTTCTCTCCAGGTAATGCCACACAAAAGGATAAACCAGGCCACAGGTCAAGCATCCCCCAACTAAAGAGAACACAAGTATTGGCGGAAACCAGGCGAGCGTACCACTGTTGCCAAGCATAAGTAGCAATGCGGTCATTGTGAGAGACGCAGCCGAACAAGAGAATATCTTCTTAAATAATGGCGAGCCCCTGGTCATTGTTTATTGTTTCGCAATGAGACGCAACAGCAAAGAAATTTCACAAAAGAAATAATGAAGACCGGAGCACAAAAGATTCAATGGATTAAAACTATTTTGTCCGGGAAGGTGTTTGTGAAAGATGCTATGCTTAAAATTGTGCCTGATACCCGCGCGATAATGATACTTTACATGCCGGGAGCTGATGCATATCGCTTACAGAAAATGATCGACTTCGTTACAAAAAGGAGATCGATAAAAGCCCCTCGTTGCGGAAACAATATTATACCTCCGCTGAGCAGAGATATAGAAGAAGACTCGCTTTCATTAGACCACTCACACAATATCTAATCTTGGCAATGCAACATAAAACTAAACGAATCGATGTATGTGGCAGACTTCAGCTTTTGCTAAACTTTAAGATAGATTTGTCCGCTTGCAGACCATCTACATTTTTCTACTTATGGTTCAACAGGTAAACGTCTTATGCTATAAGTGAAGCCTGATTAGTCTGTGTGAATTTTTAAGTGCATCTGCTGATGTGATATAAAGTACGCCTATGCGTTTCCGGTAAACCCGGAAAGTCTGTTTACATTAATACATTCAGGAGTATGTTAACAAAACTACAATTCAGGTTAATCATGGAATACCATCGCGTTCTGTTTTAAAGTAGGTTTATTGCTAATCAAAACGATGCTGCAATGAAACAAATTTTCCTCTCTGCATGTTTGCTCTTTATGGCGTGTATTCAAACATATGCCCAAAAAGAATTGGTCCTTTGCTCAACGGGCAATGGATTTGATCGTACCGCGTCTAATGGTGTTAATTCTGAAAAATGGTCCTATTTTCAGAAATTTACCAATCTGACCTATAACGGTCAGGATGCAAGTGTTACAGCCATCAGGCTCCATATCGAATGGAACCAATATGAGCCAACGGTAGGCAATTACTACGGTGCAAAGCTGGCGCAAGCCGTAGCGGCTATACTGGCCCTGAAGCCGGGGATGAAGGTAGCCCTTCATTTTCCCTACTTTAGACCGGGACCGCAACCGGATCAGACCAGCGAAGGTTTTCTGGCGGACGATGAAATTGCCAGGTTTGATGATGGAGCAGAGGCCGAGGAGCAGATTACCCATACCCTGCCTTCTGTATATTCCTCATCTGCCAAAACGAAATTTTACAATTTTGTGAATGATGCATTGAACCATTTAGCTCCCTATTACTCTAATATTCTGTATGTGGCAATGGGTAATGCTGCTGCCGAAGAATTCCATATTCCCACCACTAAAAGAAATGGTTTCGAACAGCCTGCTTTTTATGAAGACGCTGCCAAGGCGGCGTGGAGAACACAATACCTGCCCTGCCGGTATCCCGGTCAGGACTCGGTTACCTGGGGTGGAACCAAATACAAGATTTCGAGTGCACCTACGTATTTCCCGGGGCAGTACGGTGATTGGACCAGCGATATTGGCAAAGAGTATCACCGCTTTGCAGGCTGGGGGTTGATGAATTTATATAAAGGTTTTCGCGACATTGTGAAAGGCAAAAGCGCTTCTCTGAAAGTATTGTATTTTATTTCTCATTTCGGCTCCCATCCCGGTAATTTGGCAACCCTGCACAATAGCACCATACCAATGGCGTTGCAGGAATTTGATGGCATTTACACCAGCGATGGGTCAAATACCGGTGATCTCTGGCGGAAAATTCTCCCACTTGATGTGATAAAAGGAACAGCCCCGAATAAGATTGCGGCAAATGAATTTGATCCAACAGATCTCGGCGAAGATCCAGGTCCTCCGAAAGTAGCCGTTATATTTCCCAATATAGCTACCGAGTGGATGTCCCGGTCCTATAAACATGGGGCAGATTACGTACACCTGGCAATGCACTTCGAAGATGGTGAAATCAACCAGTTGGCGGAGCCACTGGCAACCATAAGGGCCAATTTTGTGAATGGATCCTACACTTCTCCGGCACGGCAGAATGCTGTTTCCGAAAATATTGTTCCGAATGTATTTACTGGTAATGCCATTTTTCAACCGACCTGGAATTCCCAGAGCGGAAGCGATTGGCCAACAACCGACCTGAGCCCTAAATCGGTTGCTACGACCGATGCAGGCTACTGGGAAAATATCTGGAGTTGTTCAGCTCCCGATCCGTGTAACTTCAATATGACGGCTTCTACGCAAACGCCTAATCCCGCAGGAGGTTCAAATGTAACGCTCAATAGCTCCTGTTCCGGCAGTGCCTGCACCGGTCTAAGCTATGCGTGGAGCGGTAACGGTATCAGCGGTACCGGAAGCTCCGTTACCTTCCCCGCGCCAACTACTGCAGGCACCTATACTTATACTGTTACCGTTAGTAAAAGTGGTTGCAGCAACAAAACAGCCAACGTATCTATTACCGTTCCGCCAACAGGTTGCGATTTTAGTGTAACAGCATCCGTGAGTCCAACGAGTGTAGTTACTGGCGGGGCTGCAAACCTGAGCTATTCAGCCTGCACGGGTGCCAATTGTAGTGGGGTTACCTATGCCTGGAGTGGCAACGGGGTGAGCGGCAGCAGTTCTCCGCTTCCGATTACAGCTCCGGGTACTGCAGGTACCTATACCTATACTGTTACGGCTAGTAAGAGCGGTTGTGCCAATAAAACATCCAATGCAGTACTGACCGTTACCCCGAGCGGAGGCGGCAGTTACGACCAGTGTAAAGAATCAGAATTATCTACGGGCAATGGCGCTGTTACCAGCGATCCCAACGCTTCTAACGGAGAAACGAGGGGAGAACAAGGCAATTACAATCACTATGTGGAATACAGTTTCGCGAGTGTGCCTTCTGCCGGAACCTATACAGCCAAACTGCGTTATTATTCTTCCGCTGCTCCAACAGTGAGCGTAGTGGTAAATGGTGGCACCCCTCAAACGATCAATTTGACCAATTCAGGATCCTGGAACATTGTTTCGACAGAACATACTTTCTCAGTGAACCTGCAGGCAGGTACCAATACCATTCGCATAAGCGGTACCGGTGGTGGTAGTTGTCGTCAGGACAAGCTTTGCGTAACCGGAAGCGGCGGTGGCTGCACTCCTCCCGCAGCACCTTCATTAGATGCAAGTCCGGATACCATCACCACAACCGGTGGCAGTTCTACTCTTACAGCTACAGGTTGTAACGGGGGTGTCATTACCTGGTCAGACGGGCTGGGTACAGGTACTTCTAAATCGGTAAGTCCCACCTCCACCACCACCTATTACGCTACCTGTTCCCTGAATGGTTGCACCAGCGCCAATGCGAGCATAACTGTAACGGTAAACATCCGAAGTGGTAATTATAACCAGTGTAAAGAATCGGAATTGTCTACCGGCGATGGTACTGTTACCGGAGATCCGAATGCCTCTAATGGCGAAACAAGAGGTCTGGAAAACAACAACAATCACTATGTAGAATACAGCCTCACCGGCGTTCCTTCTGCAGGTACGTATTACCTGAAGCTTCGGTATTATTCTTCCAGCGCGCCAACAGTAGGCGTAAAAGTGAACAGTGGATCGACGCAAACCTGGAACCTGCCGAATTCAGGATCATGGAACATTGTTTCCACAGAACAAACGATAGCTGTAAACCTGGCTGCCGGTGCCAATACCATTCGTATCAGCGGCATCAGCGGAGGCAGTTGCCGCCAGGACAGGATATGTGTGAGCAATAGTTCCAGCTCACGTTTGGCTGCACCCGTTGTTAAACCACAGGCAAGCTCCGGTATTGACATTCAGGAAGGCCCGGCGGCCACACCAATAACACTGTATCCCAATCCAAGTAATGGAAGCTTTGAGGTCAGGTTTTACCTGGCAAGAGGTAAAAAAGCCGCACTTGTTATAACAGATGTTTTGGGCAGGGTGATACAGTCACGCACGATTGCCGGAAATGGTCAGCACAGAGAGACCATTCAACTCAATGGCCGTCCTTCCGGAACACTATTCCTGCAATTACGTAAAGAAGATGGGGTAGAAATCAGGAAGCTGTTATTGGTAAAATAGAAGACACGTTATATAATAGTTGAAAGAGGTTGCACCAAATGAAACATGGTGCAACCTCTCTGTTTAATGCAGCTTCCGGAGGCGCTAAATAGTAAAGTCCGGCTTTCCGCTTATTTCATCCTTGCCAAATAATATGTTTATTACAAAAAGATTTCTAGATTTTAAGTGTTTGTTGACGGAAACCTGATAACAGGGCAAAACCCGTTCAGCTCAAAAGAAATAACAAAGGTGATCATGCAACAACTAAAAAAACAGAAGGCTGCACATCACCCTTCGCCAACACTTCGTTTAGCATGGTTACTAACGGATAAGGATATCCCGTTATTAATATTGATGAACAATATATTCATTTTCTACAGTACCGTTTTCATACAATTTTATGATTGCATATCCCGGAGCTGTTTCCTGGTAGTAATAGGGTTGCGCTGATTTTTCATTTCCCTTACCCCACCAGAATCCGCTCATAGCGCCATTACAAAAATAGTCTACCCCGTTATACCATGCCCTGTCCAGCAAATGCTGGTGACCGCTTAAACAAACTTTCACTTTATTCTTATGTTTATAGAAGAGTTGCTTCAGTTCTTTATGATCTTTATGCTGTCCTCCTTCCCAGGAACCTGTAACAGTGAGTATAGGATAATGCGACATTAACAGTACAAAATGCCCTTCGGGAACCTTGTCCAGTTCCTTCATCAACCATTCCGTTTGCTCCTCTCCTAACGTAATGCCTTTATAATTACCATCAAGAATGATAAAGTGCCAGTTCTTTTTCGTAAAACTATAATAGTTATGCGGTATTCCCAGCCGCTTTACCGTATAGGGTATACCATACATTTCATCTTCTTTTGATGGCGCTGCCCACCAGGGATCGTGGTTGCCTATGCAACTGTATACTTCATACGCTTTCAGCAATTGCATGCATTCGTCCCACATCGCCCATTGCTCTGTTACTCTTGTGCGCGCTACATTATCATAGGAAGCATCATGAATAGAATCGCCGCCATTCAGAAAGAAATCTACCTTATGCTGCTTCACGGCTTCAAGGCATTTTTTGAACCGGGCTGGTACATTTTCATCTGGCCTAATGTGCACATCCGTAATATGCGCGATTGTAAGAACTGGTTTTTTAAATGCATCGTTATGCGCTGCAACCGGCGTTGAATGGATGTTGGATACGCCTGCTATTCCTGCTGCTGTAAGTGACGCATTTCGTAAAAAAATTCTCCTTTTCATACTTATTTTTTCAGCTAATAATAAACCGGCGAGGCAACAGTAGCCTCACCGGTATTGATGCAACGCACTTTTTTATTCCCAACCTGCCGGCTGGGTTAATTTTTTATTGCTAAGTATCACCTGCGAAGCAGGGATAGGGAAATAGTAATATTTAGGTTCAACAAAACTGCGGGGCTGTGCCACATCTTTGGCAAACATTACGTTACCCGATGTTCCGTTAGACAAGATAAAACCTCCGTCGGCAATATAGTATTTTACAATTCTCTCTTTTACATCAGGGGGTAAACCTGCTATCGGGCTCTCATCATCTTTAGATTGAAGAATAGCAATGTCGGCTTCTCCGTCGCCGGTTACATCCAGCCCTCCCAGCGAAGGTACATACATGCCACCGGGGTTTTGTGCCAACAGCGATCCGGCCTTCCAGCGATACAGATCATCGAGGCGAAAACCTTCGCAAGCCAGTTCAACCCTGCGCTCGCGGCGTATTTCAAGTATAACGCCTTTATTTGCACCGGTAACCAGCGGGTATTTGCCAGCAAGGTAAGTGTCGGGCGCAGCATTTGCAGCAGCCAGGTTCAATGCGGGCATCCCTACTCTTGTTCTCAGCCTGTTGATGGTTGCATCTATATCTCCCTGGCTAAGCGTTCCCAATTCTGCCTTTGCCTCCACATTGGTGAGTAATACTTCCGCATACCTGAAAATGGCCAGATCCGTGTAATTTAAAACCCAGCCACCTCGCAAAGCGGGGTCGCGCGGATAAAACTTTACCTGGAGATAACCGCCAAAATTGGGACGAGTGAGATAAGGATTGCCGCCCGGGGTAGTTGCAAACCCCGGCGTCATGATCGTTTCGGCCAACCGAGGGTCACGACCGGTAAACATGTTTACAAAGGTTTTGGTATCGTAACCGCTTTGAGAAGTGAACGGTGTGCCGTCGTCCATTAAAAATTCATTTGCCAAACTGGAGCTTAAAGCCCATTGCCAGTCCAGCACAACGTGGGTATTATTGGCAACGCCCTGTTCCTTGTTATTTTTCTGAAGAAAAATCACCTCTTTGTTTGCCGAAAGATCATTGCTTGCAAACAAGGCACGATACCCTGCAGCCCCGGTTCCGGTAATTTCAAAGCCACCGTTATCCATTATTTCCTGCGAGGCAGAAACTGCACGCTGAAGGAAAGCCTGCGCTGAAGATTCCAGCCCCAGTTCGTTGTGATATTTACGGTAGGTTCCTTCGTGCAATGCAATTCTTGCCAGCAATGTCAACGCACTCCATTTGGTTACATATGTATTGTTGGTGCGGGCAGGCAATACATTCGCTACAGCATATTCCAGGTCGGCCATTATTGAATCTACTACCGCAGCGCGTGGATCTTTCGCTTTCTGCAACATATCCTCCTCGTTATTGCCCAGCACATGCCCATACCAGGGCACATCGCCATAACGCTTTACCATACCGTAGTAAAAGTTGGCCCTGAAAAATTTTGCCACACCAACATAGTGGTTGATAACCGCCTGGTCGCCGGTTGCTTTACCCACATTGTCGAGCATAAAATTGATGTTGCGCAAAACGCTCCAGGTGCCCCTGTCCCAGCCTTTGGTGTTACCTGGCGTTACGCCTCCGCGAATGAGGTTGTCTATCTCACTGCTGCCAGTATAAATAGAAATATTATCGGAAAATTTATCTGCCGCCTCAACATCTGCCCATATGGCACGAAGCTGCTGGGTATACAACCCGTTGGTATAAGTTTCCAGGTCGGCCGTTGTATTAAAAAAATCGTTGCCGGTGACAGCGGTTGCAGGTGTGCGCTCCAAAAAATCTTTGTTGCACGAAACCCCTGCAATGGAAACCACCAGCAGTATATATGAAATTCGTTTCACCAGTTGCTTTTTTATTTTTTTAATTTGGTCTGATGCCCGCCTGTCTCGCAAACAGGTAACTTCGCAGAAGTCTTTCCCTGCATCAGAAATATGTATTTTGCTCCGTTTCATTTTAAAGAGATTAGTTCATTAAAGATTCAGATTCAAACCAAATGAGTAGGTGCGCTGGAAAGGATAGGCAGCCTGCGACCTGTTGCCGTCGCCCAACGACTCCGGATCCAGCTTTACTTTCAGACGCGATATTTCAAAAATGTTTTCTGCGCTGAAATAGAAACGCACTTTTGTAAGCTTCAACCTTTGTAATAAAGATTGCGGCAAAGCATAACCGATCGTTACGTTCTTTACGCGCATGTATGCACCATTTTGCATGTATTTTGAATTGGGCTTTGCCAAAGGCGACAAGGCATCTTCGGCTGTATAGGCACGCACCGCAGGAAAATATGCATTGGGGTTTTCAGGTGTCCAGTGATCCAGGTTCAATGTGGTTATATTCGTCCATGGCTGCGCATACACACCCCAGAAATAAATATTTGAATTGCCGGGATACCAGTCTCGCTTGCCAATACCCTGCATAAACACACGCAAATCAATTCCCTTCCAACCGGCAGAAAGATCAATACCGTAAGGATAACGGGGGCTCTTGTTACCAACAATGTGCATATCGCCGGGGTTCTCTATTGTTCTGTCGCCGTAGTTAATTACGCCATCTTTGTTAAGGTCAACAAACTTAAGATCGCCCGGGTAGAAATTATACCCCTGGTCGTCTTCTCCAAAATCGCGTTGGTTAGGAGAGCTGGCTATTTCCTGTTCGTCTTTAAAGTAGCCGGCTATTTCAGCGCCCCATATTTCACCAATCTCTCTTCCCTCGTAATAGTTGTTATAAGTATTGCCCAGGTATTTTGTAGGATTGTCATATTTCGTAACCCACGACCGGTTGTCGGCTAGTGTAAAGGTTAAATTGTACCACAATGGCGATCCTGCCAGGGTTGTATTATCTTTCCAGTTCAGGCGCAACTCCCAGCCTTTGGTTTTCAAATCGCCGTTGTTCTCCGTAGGAGCCTCGGCACCAAAAACAGCGGGAAGCTCCTGGCCCGGAATCAGCATATCCCTTGTATAGCGTGTATATTTATCAAAGTTCAGGTTAAACCTGCTGTTGAACAAGGAAAGATCCACACCAAAGTTCACACTGGTAATGCTTTCCCAGCTAAAATTATCCGATACGGGTTTGGGACTGCCCACCACGGTAGGCCTGGTAGATCCCAATATGATGTTGCCTTGCCCGGTAGGTAAAATGGGCAGGTAAGGGTATGCATCGTAATAAGGAAAAGAACTGTTGTAGGTAAATGTTTGGTTACCCAGGCTTCCGTATGATGCTCTTACCTTAAACAGATCAAGCGAAAGGGCATTCCTTACGCCCTTGAAAAAATGCTCGTCCGATATAACCCATCCTGCTGAAGCAGAAGGAAAGAATCCCCACCTCTTTCCATCCGGAAAACGAGAGGAGCCGTCATACCGCCCGTTAAATTCAAGAAGATATTTTTGCTGGTAATTATACCCCAGGCGATAGAACAGCCCCTGCACTGCCCAGTCTTTTATCTGCTCGCTCGTTGTCATGGTGCCGGTGCTTAGATCTATAGAAGGCAACGAGGGAGAGATAAGCCCATTTTTCCTTGCAGAAAAATAACTATTGTTATAGTACTCGCTATTAAAGCCAACAAGCGCCTGTAAAAAATGCTCGCCAAAGTTCTTGTGGAAATCGGTGTATATATTATACACGTTGTATCTTGTTGTAGTGTTCTGGTTTTGTGCCCAGGTGTTGGAGAAGGTATATTGCGGTGCAAGGTCGGGACCGGTTTTATACGCTACCGGTATGTCGTAAGAGCGTATTAAATTCGATCCTCTTCTGAAAGTGGCCTCTGCATTAAAATCCCAAACATTTTTTATTAAAGCGGCTTTTGCTGAGAACGTAGTAATGTATTCGTTGAGCTTATCCCTGCGCCTTCCGCCCTCCTGCAAAGCACCCAGTATCGGCGCACCGTCTCTGGTCCAGCTACCGTCCGGATTTTTAGGAACGCTTAAAGAATTGGTGCGATTGACATTCCAGAAGAAATCACCATCTAAAAATACGGGCGCTTCATAATCGGTGCTGGTAAGTTGGGTATTGTTAGAAAATTTCAGCCAGCTTGTTGCATCAAAGTCTACCTTGCCCCTTACGTTGTAGCGATTATAAATGTCGTTGCCGTATTTCAGCAAACCATCCTGCCGGTAATAATCACCTGAAAAATAGTAACTCAGTTTATCCGAACGTTTAGAAATACTGATATTGGTGTTATAGGTAGGCGCAGTATTATTATAAGCCTCCTTCAGCCAGTCTGTAGCACCTGTATATACCCAGTCGTTGCCATTGTCGGCAAGCGTCACAGCCGGTAAAGAAGGATCCTGTGAACGTTGTTTTGCATATTCCCTCACCGATTCAGGGTATAAGTTGTAGAGCGGTTTCCCGGCTTCTGTTTTCATGTCCATCACTGTATACGGATCGGTAACCAGTGCGGGCATTTTACCAATGGTGCGGTAGCCTACCATTCCGTTCACGGCAATGTTCAATTTGTTGCCTTTTGCTTTTTTAGTAGTGATGAGCACCACACCAAATGCGCCACGTGCACCATAAATAGCAGCAGCAGCGGCATCTTTTAACACAGAAACAGCTTCCACATCATTGGGGTTAATGCGGGCTATCTCATCCATACTGTAAGGAATGTTATCCACAAGGATCAGCGGATCGCCGCCGTTAATACTTGTAAACCCGCGGATATTGAATGCGGGGTTGGTAGTGGCCCGCCCGTTGGAGACGGTAATATTCAAGTTAGGTATCAACCCCTGTAAACCTGAACCCAGGTTTGCAATAGGTCTGCTCTCCAGTTGTTTTGCAGTAACCATATCAACAGCACCGGTAAGGTTCACTTTTTTTTGCATACCAAACCCTACTACCACTACTTCATCCAGGTTCTTATCGCCAGGTACCAATTGTAAATTAATAGTGGTTTCTTTTTTCACGGTAATTTCCTGGGTAATATACCCGATAAATGAAATCTCAAGTATGCTGTTTTCAGGAACTTCAATGGAAAAGGTTCCATCTGCAGCAGTAGATACACCGGCATTACTGCCCTTCAGGCGAACGCTTACTCCCTGCAAGGGTCCCCCGCTTTCATCTACTATCCTGCCTTTTATTGCCAGGCTGTTCACCTCTTTAGAAACTGTGCTTAACACAACAAGATTATCATTCAAAATGCGATACTTCAATGCGGTATTGCTCAGAACAGTATTAAGCAATGCCTGTATGGAAACTTTTTTTACGTCGAGATTAATTTTTGTGTCTTTGGGAAGCTGGGCATCTTCATACAAAAACCTGTACTCTGTTTGTCGTTGTATTATGTTGAATAGTTTTTTCAGTTCAACATTCTTTACGGAAATGCTTATATCGTTCTGCGAATAGCCTGTTGCAGAGGCGTGGAGACATACTACAATTAAAAAGATTGCAGTTAATTTCATGATAATAAGCAGTTTGAGAAATTTTTGGCAAGTATCCCCTCCTGATGGGAATACAATCAGTTTTTTCATAATTTTACTAATCTTAGTTTTAAGAATAGGTATATGCTACCGGCCAAGGATTGCTATACCATTTTTACATTAAGCATTCAAAGGAGAGATGTAACAGCATCTCTCTTTTTGTTAAGGACTGAATTTGTTTCAAGCCATGCGCAATTATTGTTTTGGTTATTTAATATAAACGGTGCTGCCTTTTATTTCGAATTGAAAACTATTGATAAACTGCAACCCCTGCAATGCTGTGGTTAGATCTTCTTTTTTAAATGCCCCTGAAAAATTCTTGTTTGCCAGTTCTTTGTTTTCCAGCACTATTTCTATGTTATACCACTTTTCCATTTTGCTGATCACCTCGGTAAAAACTTCATTGTCGAAAACCAGTTCGTTCTGCACCCACGAAATTTCCGGAATAATGTTATAGCGGCTGCCGTCTAATTGTTGTATGTGATAAAGGTCATGCTTTGTTGAAACCTTTTCCCACGCCGGCAGTTTCGCAACCACCGTATTAGACGTATCCCTGTCTGTTACAAGAAGCACGATCTTTTCGTTGGGCTTCAGCAGTATTTTTCTTTCAGGGTCTGTATCCGTTGTCAGTTCCACTGCCCCTCGTATAAGCGATGTTTCCACCCGGTTGTTTTCGGGATAACTTCTTACATTAAAAGCGGTGCCTTTTACCCATATATTTACGCCTTTAGCATGCACTACCATCGGCACATCTGCATTATGTGCCACATCGAAAAAAGCTTCCCCGATGAGGGTTACTTCTCTTTTTTTGTGACCGAAGTTGGCATTGTACTCAATGCGGCTGTCGCTGTTTAACCAAACGATGGTTCCATCGGGCAAAATTGTTTTTGACCGGGTGCCGGGCATCGTATTCATTTCATTGGTACTGGCATCCTTTACGGCTATCTGTTTTTGACCGGGATCGGCATTGTGCAAGAAATATACAGCGGTTAAAGTAATCAGTATCAGGCTTGCTGCTACCGCTATCCATTTTTTTTGCATAGAAAAAATAGGGGCAGGTGGCAGAGGTTCCTCAGGGGCTGTATGGTTCATAAAATCTTCGGGAAACTGTTCTCCAAGTTTTGACTGAAGCTTGTTCCATTGGGCTTTTTTTTGTTCAGTACTTCGCTTGGGCTTTACCGGGTGTTCAAAAAAGTTGGTATACAGTTCTGCCTTATAAGCCATTTCCGGATCATCGTTCAGCAATTGCTGCAATTCACGCAACTCATCAAGTGTTGCTTCACCTGAGAGTTTTCTTGAAATTAAATGCCAGATATGGTTATTCATCATACGATCCGATAGATATGCGTGCCTAAAGGATCCGGAAATAAAAAAAATCCCCTAAAAGAAGTAAGAAAAAATAAAAACTATTTTTCCAGCAGAAAGGAAAGGGATTGGGTGATTTTTTTTGCCGCTATTGCCATCTGAGCGTCAATGGTTTTTATGGAAATGTTCAGCAGCTGGGCTATTTCTTTATACTTCAAACCATCTTCCCGCACCAGTTTAAAAATAAGCCGGCATTTAGGCGGCAGGTTCTCTACAGCCTGGTGCAGATATTTTAATACCTCTTTTGAAACCATCAGGTCTTCAGGGCTGCGGGAGGTAGCTGCAACATTCTCCAGCAGAAGGTCATCCATACTAAAATCGTTCACCTGTTTATTTCTTGTAAGATGCTTTATGCAAAAATTCTTTACAGAAACATAGAGGTATATTTTCAGATTTTCAATTTCCGGGAGACGACTTCGGTTACGCCATATATTTATAAATGTGTCTGACACAATTTCCTCGGCAACAGCTTCTTCCTTTACAAAACAAACTGCAAGATTGAACAAGGCATCGTTATAATGAAAAAACATCTTTTCATAAGCATCCTCATCATTGAATAATGCTATCCGTTCTATCCAATATTGTATTTGCAATTCGTTTTGCATGACGCAGCAAAGTAGCTTTTTTTGCACAACTTGCAGTACCAAGATAGTTTATCTTTTCGTTAGTTTTTTATGATAAGAATAATACTAAATAACGCAAACGATTTCGTAAACGACGCGATAGCTCAATCTTGAATGACAAGTAAAATTTACGAAGCTAAAGTGCAAGTGCTGGATTTATTTTGACCACAACGCCGATTTTTCCACGCCAATCTTTGCCGGATCAGTCTGACCATAATGACTCATTGAAATATAACATGTTTGCCAAGAATTAGGAATTAATCCCGGTGGTCAATCCGATCGGTTTTGCGGGGGCAATGTCGTTGGCATGTCCAGTATGCATAAAAATAATTTTATGGACGCAACCTTTTGGCTGTGAATTGCAACTAAAAATTTATTCTTAAAAATGTTCTTTCATTTTACACCTGAAACTTACAAGCATGAGTATGCGAAAAGAACTCAAAGCATTCATTATGAAAAGCAGTGCCGTCGACCTTGCCGTTGCAGCAGTAATCGGAACTGCTTTTGACGCGATTGTATAGAGCATAATTTATGCCCGGAAATGAATGACACGGACCTGAATTCCTGCAACGATAATAATTAATTCATATTGTAGCTTTCAACAACGAGGTATTCCTACGAAAAACAAAATAGCTTTGTAAAAAACAGATGCTATGTATCTAAAGATGATATAGCTAATCTCATCATAGAAAATTTAGACCGGACAATAGCATTTATATGAATTCCAGGCTTTATATTTAGTGACGTCTTCAAGGAACGGCCCAGAACCGCCGCCTATCTTACCCGATTGCCAGCCTTAAAAAGTAAAAACATCCAGGTATTTTATTTGCTCAATTTCAAAACAAAAAATTTATGTTAGAACAATTCATGCAACTCATTGAGCGACATGGACGAGAATCGGTGGTGAACAATACTGCCGTGCCAAACGAACACAACAATGGGATTATGGAGGAAGCCCGCAATATCATCACATCCACCCTTCAGGGTATGGCCAAAAACGGTCAGGGCGACCAGGTTGCACAGATGGCGCAGGATTCGAATCATCCTGCTGCACAGCAACTGCAAAGCAATTTTTCCAGCAGCATCATAGAGAAATTCGGTCTGGACGGCAATGCGGCCAGCAATATTGCAGCTTCGCTTATTCCGGGTGTGCTGGCCGCAATAACGGGCAACAATAGTGGCAACTCAGGCGGAATGGATGGCTTCAACCTCTCTTCGCTATTGCAGTCATTTACCGGTGGTCAGAACAGCAAGAACGCGATCAGTGCGATAGGCGGCAAGTTGGGGCTGGATAAGGACGGCGATGGCGACGTGGATATGAAAGACGTCACCAAAATGTTTGGAATGTAAAAGATTTTTCACTCAAAACTATAGACAAAATGAAAAAAGTTTCCATTAGCATCCTCGTGATGGGTCTTGCATTAATGATTGCCTGCAAAAGCAAGCCCAAAGACGCCGATATTCAGACCAAATTGGTTGAAGCATTGAAAACCTCTCCTGGTGTAACTGCTGATGTAAAGGAGGGGGTTGTAACACTCTCCGGACAGGTAGCAGATGATGCTGCTAAAGCATCCGCCGCCACCTTAGCCAGCACTGTCGAGGGCGTGAAAAGCGTGACAAATAATATCACGGTAGCACCACCTCCAACCATCTCGCAGCCAGCCTCACCTGTTACCGTTGCTGCAGACGATGCGCTTATTGCAGGTGTAACAACTGTTATGAAAGATTATCCCGGAATCGAGGCAAGCGTAAAAGACGGTATAGTGACCGTTACGGGCGAGACTTCTGCTGCAAAATGGAAGATACTGAAAATGGCGCTCGACGCACTGCATCCGAAAAAAGTAGATGCTACCTCGCTTAAAGTAAAATAACATTCTCCAAAAAAAATTAATCATTATGGCTTTACAGGATAAATATAAAGAACTGATAGACACCGCGAAGTCTTTGGGTGTCTCAAACCTTCAGGTAAATGAGCTTGATGGCGTACTTCATGTTGAAGGAGAAGCGCCCAGCGGCACAGTTAAAGACCAGCTTTGGAACATCTACAACAAAATAGATCCCAATTTTCTTACCAGCGACCTCGTAATGAACATCAACGTATCCACAGCAGTACCGGGCGCTAAGATGAAGGTAGTCACTGAATCTTCCAATCTCAATATACGCAAAGGTCCCGGCACCGATCAACCCATAGTGGGTAAGGCTGCGCATGGTGAAATCGTATTATTGATAAGCAAAGCCAATGACCAGTGGTTCCTGATACGTACAGATGCCGGCGAGGAAGGTTATTCTTACGGGCAGTATCTCGCACCGGTTGACTAAGTTGTTTTTTATTTGCTCTGATAGCCATACGCTTCTCCGCGGGAGCATGTGGCTGTTAGAGATTAATTCCATTATCTATCCGCTATGGGTGTATAAAGTAGACCGGGCACTGGACAGTGCTATACCGTTTACCAACCTTCAATGCCTAATTTACCGGTCAACTGATCCAATAGTTCTGCCAATCGGTTATCGGCTAAACTGCTATGATGCCATAATGCTTCCTGTGAGGGTCGGATTTTTTCGACGCCAGGTGCTTCGAGTATAAAAACCTCTATACCCAGTTTCACTCCCTGAACATTTTCCCGACTGTTGGTGACTGCTGATGTTGTGGTACAAACTACCGAAGTCACAAACTGCGTAGACGATATCGCCTTTTAAGTCTCATCATACTACTTTTTGTTTTGCAGAAATACACGCAAGCCTCCCATGATATAAGATATTCTCGATTGCTCTTGTGGATCTAAATGTGCGCTGATCCATTCTTCCAGGTAATCATTTTGAAATAGGTTGTTCCATTCGTCAACCAGGTATTGTCTTAGCTCTTCAGGAGCAGTTTCAATTTCTTCCCATAAACGGCTGCAATTGTTCAATAGGAAAATGATGTCTTCAAAATCGGTGCTTGTGCGACCATCTTCTGCTCCCCGATGGTTAAATGCTTCCAGTTTGCTGGCTAGAAAATAAACCGGCGTAAAAATTCGAATCGCTAGACTTTCATTCCCTTCATACACGATCGCCGATTGGAAACCTGCAGGATACCATCGGTTCGAAAATCCCAACACCTCGCCCTTAGTTGGCATGACATCAACAATTAGCCCGTCAAGGCGGAATCGGCAAATCACCCCGGAGGCTGTATCATTAGCAAAACCCTTTTTCCGAAGCCTTTCTTCTAGTGCAGCGTAGTCTCCATAATTGGCTAGCTCAACTACAATGTCTACATCGTCCGTGGGTCGGACTTCCCCCGTTGGCCTGTCAGCATATAAAGAAACGGTAGCTCCCCCTACAAACACGACCTCGGATCCCAGGTTGCCCAAAGCGTGATAAACTGCACGAATACGGGCTATATTTTGCTGATGGCTCATAGCAATATTTTTTCCTTTAAAATTTTTAAAGCCTCTTTAATCTCGCGAACCTTTCCCACTCTAAGCACATCAATTGCAGCTAGTAACAGGTACAGATCTTCGTCTATGAGGCACGCCTTCGGCACAGTATCATAAAGCGGCGCAATAGCAAGCCCCCTTGTTTTGCCATTCTCGTAAGGCCATACATAAGGTGTTTCGCTTACAAAATGTCTTTGAAACCATGGATGCGAATGAGCAGTTTGAAGACCAGTAACCATTGTTCCTGGTTGAACCGGAAAGACATATCGAAGTCCAACTGTGATAAACTCTATCAGGTTTTGCCGATGAACCTTTCGTCTACTGTGATCAATCAACTGCGCCATCTGGCTTCTCTTAAGTGAGTCAGATATTTCACTTAAACTCATGGACAATTGAATAGAAAGATCTCTGTACTGCCAATCCTTCTCTTTGACAGTCAATAATTTAAGTAAGATAACGACGTCCTGCGGACGCATTCCATTGTGTGATCTCATTTCCAAATATAGTTCTTTGTTCGCATTTCGCGAACAGAAAACAAGGCTAGGAAAAAATATTTGTACCAATCCGGATTCGGGAAACACTCCGCCTTCCAAAATAATCACGGATGTGAGTCTTTCCCGGCCAAAATATCTCTGTTTCCGAAATCGGCATAGCCGCGCCCACAGTATTTATCCGCCTGTAATTAAACTTCCCCTACAACTCTAAATCCAGCCGCCGTGTAGCAGGCTGATGATTCCCGCGGTAATGCTTGTTGTCATAGACCGCTAAACAATCTTTCAATGCATTTGACAATTGTATTACACAAACAAGGCGATACGCGGTACAAGCTCCGGGATATCCGGTATGCGGGACTCCTGGATTAAGGAGGCTAGGCCTGAAGGAGCGAAAGATGAAAGAATTATCATGCGTGGATTGGGGTCTCCCTCGCCTGACCGCGCGCTGGGCGGTGAAGCTCGGGCTGGGCTTTCCGTTACTACTCCGGCACAACGCCTATCGTATATCGCTCACTGGAATAACCACTGCAATGGCGAAGCGCTCAACGAGACAAAACAGATATAAATGAACGAGTTAATCCCATCACCTATTAAACGCAATCGGCAGATCATTTGACCCCAATCATCGCTTTCGCCAGAACAACCTGTGCGGAATAACCTAGTAATGACGATCTATTGAAATATTATATGTTCGCGACAATTAGAAACTAATCGTGGTGGCCAACCCTCTCCGGTTTGGCGTAGTCAATGTCGCCGGCGCATCCACGTTACTAAGAGAATCATTGGGCAGTTCAACAGTGTTATGGCAAGTGAAGTGAAAACATAAAATAAATTCTATCATAGTACCTGAACCAGTTAAATACAGCCAGTTTGGAAATCCCCATTTGGGTTGGCACGAGGGTGAACTCAACACCCAATTGGACCAATCGTATGCATTCCTGATCAATATCTGCCACACTAAAGGAACATGCGGTCCTTAGAAAAATCTTCAAAAAAAACGGGAAAAACACGGTAAGTTTATAGATGAATTCTGTTCAACTTTGATTTTGGAATAATACAAAAGCATGGTTCTTCATCCTACAATGGTTTAATTCACTTCACTACCTGTTGAAATACGTTCCACATTTAGAAACAGTAAAACGTTAACCATGGCAACTAAACTTTCAAAAACGCATTATTTTGTTTTTACCTGTCTGTTGCTGGGCATTTTGGGCAGCATCATCCAGGGTGCATTCTGGACTGCCAGGGCATTTGCAGAAACGATGCTGGTGGTTTGCTCACTCAGTTACCTTGTTTCAAAATATTATGCAGGCAGGGTCATCCGCAAATACCAGGACTTCTATTACCAGCCGGACAAGGGGCGGAGTTTCAGGGATACACTTATCGTTGAAAGCAGTTTCCATATCGTGATGCCTGTGGCACTTGCGCTCCTTTCTGCAGGTTGCTTTCTGCTCGTACTAAAATACATGCCACAAGCATCCTACAAGCCCGTTGCCAATCTGGTTAATCCTGTTATTGATTTCAACAAACACTACATCAAATACCCGCTGACTTTGCTGGTAACTGTGTTGGGAATACTAACGCTCACCAGATATTTATCGGTTAAAAAATTCAAATCATTTCAGAAAGCATCCAAATACATTGGTACACCTTTCAAGATTGCCGCGACACTCTCTTTTTTCTTGGTGCAGGACAAAGGCATCAGCAGCAACCTGCTGGAATACCGCTTCAATGCAAACCCAGTTGTGGCGCAGTTTACCACTTTTAATGCAGGCGCTCCGTCAGACAATGCGCCCCAGCGGGAAATTGAAGCGGTATTAAATGCTTACTTGGAATATGTGATGGAACGGCTGAATAACAATTATCACCCAACGGACAAGACCGAGAAGGACAGCACAACCATAGTACTTCGGCCGGACGCGTTTAAACTGAAGGCACTGGTTAAACAATTTCCGCAGATCAAAGAAGACGTGATTAACAATATCAAACGCGATCCGGTATACCTGATCGGCGACAATGATAAGACCTTTACGCAATACCATGAAACCGTATGGACCTACGGAGAGCCAAAAGTAAAGATCTCTAATTTTTACGAAACAGCATCCAAAAAGGAATCTTCTTTCTTTGCTAATTTTCTTTCGGTGATCGCGGATGAAAGAACCAGTATCAAAAAAGAAAAGTTAAGTGAAGATGCTGAGATCATTCAAAAGCTGATGGGTGATTGTTGGGGTGAATTTATTCCCATTGATAAACTTGCAGAGTCCATCCCCCTGCATAAGGTCATAAAGGATAAAGCCATCGACCTGCTGAACAACAAACTCATGAATGGTATCTATGCACTTTTCACAAAAAGCAAGGTCACCAAAGATGATATGAGCGAACTCAACCGGTATATTGACGACGTACTGACGGATGACTACAAAGCGGCGGTGAAATCCGTAAAAAATAAACTCACAGTGTTGGGTGATTATTATGCCGAACTCAGCAAAGCTGCCACAATAGACTATTTTAAAGAGGTGCAGAAATCCGTTGGTCAATCCGTTATCACTTACGAAGAAGGCATCACCAGAAAAAGGACTTACCTTGAACTATTGAAAGAAGACTGGCATACAAAATTTGACGTTCAAAAAAATGTAGAGGATCTGAAAAGAAAATACCCGGACAGGACTGATGAAGAACTGGAAGCCTATGTCAATGAATGGCGCGACGAGCGGGTGCAAAAGCTGGATGACAGAATCAGCGAAATAGACGCAGCCTTGCTGCAAAAAGAAAAGCTAAAGGATTATAACTTTATCAAGAACTGGTTTAGTGCGGGTGGAATCTTCCTCGGATGTCCCATTACTTTAAATGGTTACACCAATCCCTGTGGCGGACGGTTTTACCCTGCATTGCGGGATTGTCCAAACGCATTGCTTACCGGCAACATTCTTAAGCTGGGATTGAATGCAGGTAAACTGGATATTGCAACAGTTGCAGGAAGATATGAAAGTGAAGCAGTTGTTTCCCCGAACCTGTTACTGGCAGCTTATAATTATGTTTACGCGCCCGATACATACCCGGTGCTGATAGATGGCTTTTTCGACAACAAGGGAAATGAAATCTTTGCCTATAACAAGAATTTCACTTACGATCCTGGATTGCTCCAAACACTTTTTAAATCGGACAACTTTATATTTAATGTGCTAGATGACTCCATAGCCGACGCCGATCTGCAGTCCAGGTTCGCTGCTTCCATGGCTGCTTTCCATGCGGAACGCGACGACGTTTCATTGTCACGCATTTTTGATGATGCTTACTTTATAACAACTACAGCAAGCGGTCATTTCGATATCAACACTCAACTGACTTTTAGTGTTGTTGCAAAGGATGGTGATAATGCTACTAGTAGGTACCGGGAAATGAGCAATCTATCAAGGGCTTTTAACAGCAACTATGAATGGTTACTCAATAAGTATTCTTACCTGAATGACCTCGTGAAATTCGCCTCTTACCAGGCGTTGTTCCGCTCTTTGCCGCAAAAAAAAGTGGACATTACGGACCTTATCCTGAAGAAGAAAAATTAAAATATCCTAACTATGAAAATCAACAAATCTGCTTCTTTTAATATTTCAGTTAAAGATGTGGCAGAGGTGATCAAAATGTTCGGCGATGTTGTTCAAACGCACCGAGGAAATTATAGATGCGTTAATGATGTCAGAAAATACGTTGCTCTGAAATACCAGGAGCGCAAAAGGATTTCAGCATCGTGATTGACCAGATGCCAAAAGCAATTGAGTGGGGGCCAAAGTAACCAGATAAGAGAAATAGGAACCGCAAACGGGACGAGTATTACATGGTCAGAATCGCAACCGCATTGCCCCCTTTGGGAATCGCGATCTATCTCTTCCGGAAAATCAGGAAAAAACGGAGTAAGTCATAAAAACAGGGTATCCAAACGCTTTGAAATACAAAATAAATGTTTTTACTTTGTATTTCAAAGCACTTTCTATTAGATGGTCAAAATTGGTCAGTATGAAACCGTCAGCAAAAAAGTTTGTCATTACCTTCCTCATGTTGGCATTTGCCTTTCAATTTATCACCAACTCCCTGTTAGGACCAGCGGTTAAATTTTATCCGGTCGATGGAAATTGGTATCCCGGGGAGCACTCACCCATCGCCTGGAAAAGGGCAACGAGCGCCGTCATTTACCCGGTAAAATTCGTACTGGTGGGACCCTTAACCTTTCTGGCCCAGGAGCCCGATTCCGCACCACCGGTTATTTTATTTTTCTTTTTAGGGTACTGGACGGCAATGGCATTGGTTATTTATTATCTCATGTATCTCTTCAGGAGAATCACGAGGAAAAAAGCTGGTTGAATACTGCTGTATGAATAGCATGAAAGAAATATATGATGAAGCAAAGGCTGACAAATGGTTTCAGGGGTTTGCTCTTTTTTGCCGCATAGTGTTGGCCGCGAGCTTTCTCCCAACCGGCATGGTCAAAATCATGGGTGAGCGCTTTGCTGAAGGATTGCCATCGAATAACCCGTTAGGACATTACTTTAACGCATTGTATCTAACGGGGTATTATTATACATTTATTGGAATCACTCAGGTCATCATTGCCATATTAATTTTGATCCCACGAACTTCCTTTTTGGGGGTGCTGATGTATTTTCCCATGATCGTTAATATATGTGTGCTCACCTATGCCACCCGCTTTGCAGGCACCCGGGCCAACACGATGTTGCTACTGGCATGTTTATATTTATTAATCTGGAACTATGACCGGTTGAAATACCTGCTACCCTACCGGCACCCTGAAAGGGAACCCCGTGTACTAAGAAAAGCCATTGGCGTTCGGCTTCGCATCATATTCTTTGGAGCCTGTGTGGCACTCCTGGCTGTTGTAATAGTGGGTACTTCTTATTTATGGGAGATCGGACCCGGCAACTCGGAAGCCGAGTGTATAAATGAGTGTGAGAAAAACCCGGGGGCCTGCGAATTCTGTGATTGCATTTATAAAGAAGGCAAACCGCTGGATAGTTGTCTTGCGGCTTTTAACAAGACAAGAGATATGCGCGGATCCAATGCGAAATAGCCAGGCCTGGGAGCATGCGCACAATGAGATTGTTCTCCCCTACTGTCCACTCAGAAAATCCCAAATTCATTCGGGGAATCCTTCGGACTGTCCTGTGTCGCATCCCACTCTTCTATGATTTTATCATCCGCAAAACGGAAAATATGGATGACCGCCCAATCGGTTTCAAAAACGCCTGTAACCTTTGCATGAACAGCGACAAACGCGCCGTCCTCGATCGCGCGGAGTATCTGGTATTTTTTTTCCGGAAATTCTATAGCCTTTTCCTTCATCGCCAGCCTCAGTGACGCACGGTCGCCTTTATAGTATGCATTGTGGTGGATAAAATCCGCATGCACATATTTTTTATAGGCCTCGTCAACACTGCCGGCTGAGACCATGTCGAGAAAGTTGATGGAAATGTCTTTCTGAGTCATAATACTTCTTTGAGAGTAAATGTAAGAAAGCCATCAGTTGCGAGTTAGCACTCATAGATGAAATTTTAAA